>JACPTQ010000043.1 GCA_016192705.1 Deltaproteobacteria bacterium
AGCGAGGCGGTAGCGGAAACGGTTGCGGTCGGGGTAGCGATTGCGGAATCGGGAAGCGGCATAGGATCTCCTTTCGAAAGCGTGAGCCGAACCTTTCGGCCCCTAACCGAAGGTGGGCCGAAAGTGAGGCGAACCGGAGAAAGCAGAGCCCGCTCCCGCACCCGCCTCCGCATCCGCACCCGCTCCCGCATCCGCTACCGCTCCCGCATCCGCAACCGCGCGCCCTCCTCTGCAAAATCGCTCCCTTCAGGCAAAAAGTCGGCCCCTGCATCCAAAAAGAGCCGATCCGCGGCGCAATTCAGCCGCCTTTGCTCCGAAAAATCGCGATCCACAGCCGAAAAACCGCGATCCGCAGCCAAAAAATGCCTTCCACGGCCGAAATTAGCCGATCTGGGTCGCGAATTAGCCGATCTACATCGCCGATAGGCAATCTTCATCGAAAATAAGGCAACCTGCATCGTCTTTCAGCCGATCTTCGCCGCCGATCAGCCTTTCAGTGGAGTTTGCCATCGGCGATCGGCGCCTTCGCCTAACAGCTTGCGGGAGCGGGAGCGGAATGAATCGTAGTTTTGTGCATCCGAAGTGCTTAGCGATAGGATGTCTTTCAATCGGCGATGGCGTTACGCGAAAGGGAAACCAATGACTTACCTTGAGGCCGCAGAGAAGGTTCTCCGCGAGGCCGGAACGCCGCTTCACTTCAAGGAGATTGCTCGCCGTGCGCTGGAAGCAGGCCTGATTGAACCCAAGGGGAAAACCCCCGAGGCAACGATGGGCGCGCAGCTTTACATGTCTGTTCGGAGAGCCGACGAGAAAAGCGGCGAGGCGGGAACATTTCGTCCCACCGGCCGGGCCTACTTTGCCCTCGTCGCCACCGCCGTCGCTACTCCGATCGACGCCGAGATTCATCGCCAGAATGCTAAGGTCGAAAACGATCTCCTCGAGTTCCTTAAGGAGATGCACCCTCGAGAACTCGAGCTGATTGTTGGCCAGCTTCTCCTTGCCATCGGCTTTGAAGATGTCGCCGTAACTCGCTATGTGGTGGACGGCGGGATCGATGTCGAGGGTACGCTCACCGTTGGAGGCGTCACGAAGGTGAGGACTGCCATTCAGGTGAAGAGGTATGCCGACAAGAAGGTGAGCGACGGCACGGTTCGGGAACTTCGAGGAAGCCTTGTCGCTGAGCAACGCGGACTCATCATTACGACCTCGGAGTTCACTGTCCCAGCCATCAAGGAAGCTGAGGCTCCCGGAAAGACTCCCATCAGCCTCATCGACGCCAAACGGCTCATCGACCTTCTCGTGCAGCATCAAATTGGCGTGCGGAAGACGAGTGTCTCGTTGCTTAAGCTGAACTTGGGGGACCTCGTCGTCGAAGGCGAGGGCGGCCAAGGAGAGAAGAGCGCAACGCTCTGGCCTCTACCGGGTGGTCAGGAGCGGTTTTTCGAAACGCTGCTCGCTTTTCTCGACGAGATCGGCGTAAAGAAGCCGACTTTTGATGAGATGGTGGCTTGGGTTCTCGTCTCCTACGATAAGGTCACGAAGCAAGGCGTGGTGCGGTCATATCTTCGGGCCGTCCTCTATTCGTTGGGGGTCATCGACTTCGACGGCGAGCGCGTGGTGTTGACAGAACAAGGCGCGCGACTGCGGCAGACGCGAGATCGCAGCTACCTTCTCACGCTGCTCGAACAGAACGTCGTTGGGGTAAGCGACCTGCTGGCATTCATCAAGAGCGCGCCAGCCGAAATGCCAGCAATCTACGAGCACTTGGTGAAGACGCTGAACTTGGAATGGAAAACCGAACATCAAGTCCGATACCGGCTCCAGTGGCTCGCGACCTGCGGGGCTGTCGAAAAGGTTGGGGCGAAGTGGAGCCTTCGGCAAGTTTAGCCGGCGCAACAATTCCGACTTATATTTCCAAGTAGCGTTACGGGCAGGCGGTACAGGTGGTTTGCGTCGTCGCCTCGCTCGCGCATTGAAACGCGGTCGTGATGAAGTCGCTCGACTCCGACCCTGCGTCGGCGCCCGCGTCCGTTGTGCCGATGGGACTCGACGTCGCCGAATCCTGGCACCGCAAGTACTTCGAGCAGAAGCGCATCCAGTGCCCCGAGAAGTGTCCGCGCCCATTCGAATTGAGGTCCCAGGTATGCGCCCGGAAGAGCCCCTTCACGTTTCCATTCCGCATGAAGATCCCGCCCACCTTGTCGCTGTTGTATCGACCGATGAGACGCCCGCGGATCCTCCCGTCGAGCGACAGGAATCTCCCGAAGAACACCTGTTTCCCGCGCGAGTTCGTTCCCCACACGCCCTCAAGAAACCCCTTCGCCTTTCCGTTCGCGCGAATCCAATGGCCGCGGAAAACGCCGCCGCGCGAGTCGATTCGCTTCCAGCGCCCGCGCATGAATCCGTGGCTGCAGGCCGCGAGGGGAATCGCCTGGAACGACACCGCGTTACCGTCGGTGCCGACCGTCGTCACAGAAGGCAGCCCGACGAGTTGGTCGAGCGTCGTGCTGATCGGCGTCGTCACCGCAGCGGACGTGAACGTCAGCGTGACGCTCGACGCGGCCGCGGTGCTCGCGCGCGATACGAGGAAAAGCAGACCGTCGAAGTTCGGTTTGGTTTTCGACGTGAACGTGATGCTCGTGTCGGTTTCAGCGGTTATCTGGTCGCCGCCTTCAACGCCGGCGTCGTTGCCTTCTTCGAATCGAATCTTTCGAATCTTCTTGATCGTCCCGCCAGACACCGAGAGCGAGCCATCCCACGTCGTCGCGCTCGGCATCGTCGTCGAGAGCCCGAGATTCCCCCAAAGGAGCTGCACGACCGCGTGTTTCTTCGTCCCCGCGTCCGCAACCCCCAAATTTTGCGGGAGCGAATCTTCCGAGTCGCCCTCGCCCGACGAATCTTCTGTCCCTATGGAGTCGGCGTTGGCCGTGCAGTCTTGCGCTTCCTCCTCGTCGCCAACAATCGCGCCCGCATCCCCACTGTTGTCTTCCTCCGACGGCGCGTTATCAAGGTTTGCCGTCGTGTAGAGGACGTCACTCTCGGTCGTCGACGTGTTCGAGCTTTCCTTTCCGCACGCGCCAAACGCCAAGAAGAGCGCGAGCAGCGAAAAGCGACTTCGAGATAGACTTCTAAACATCCTTCTCCTCCTTCGTCCTACATAGGACATACTCATCACCGGGTCGGCCTCATGCGGCTGCACTTCGCAGGCCGTGAGTCTAGGCATAAAAAACCAGTCTCTTCATTCAAGGATTCAAGGTCGTGTCGCGCGCGATTGTCACTCGACGTATACGGGTCGACAAGAGTGCCTCACAGCGCAACGCGATACATGTGGGCGCGGCACGCAGATGGTCGGCGCAATCGATGTGGGTCAGGCCCGTCGCGTCAGCGCGCTTCGTTGCCCGGCCCTGGCGCGTCGGCGTCCATCGCGCCCTTCAAATACTGGAACGACCCGACGAGCCACAGCACGACGCCAACGCCGATCACGGCGAGCGCGATTCGGCCGAACGGAATCGCATTTTGGAGCAAGATGTCCGCGATCTCCGCGCTCACCCCGCCCGCGAAGCACGCCGTGCAGTAAAGAATAATCCCGACGATCATCACGGCGAACCCCCCGACGATGAGCCGCTTCCCGCGACGCTGTGCGACTTCCGCGCGCACCCCCCGATCGACCGGCGCCGCCCCGATGTGCGTCCCCGCATTCGTTGCTTCCAAAGTTTCCGCTTGATTCAGATTTCCCATAACCGACTGTGTGCTGTTCGTTGTCATTGCAAACCTCCTAAAACCTTACTCCCGGCACCGTGCGATTCGATGACCGGAGCCTGCGATCGTCGACCGCGCGCTCCGCTTCGAAATGCCAGCAACCCCAAATAAAGAAACCTCGCCATGAGCCCGAAAAACGTGAGCGTCCACGCGGCAAGCGCGGCGACGACAAATCCGCGCGCGAGCCACGCCAGCGCGGGCAACCCGAACGCCGTCGCCACCTGATACGTGCAGACGGCGTACATGCCGAATGGAAAAACGAGACCCCAGTAAAGCGGGTCGTACGCGACGGGGATGCGCCGAACGACGTGGCGCCAAATCCCGAGGATGATGAGCATCGGAATCCACCAGGTTGCAGTCGCCCAGTAGAGGATGGTGAAGCCTTTCACGAACGGCGCGAGCGACGCGAGAAGCGGCGATGTCTTTGCCGCCGCGAGAAGCCCGGTTCCGGCGAGCGTCGAGATCGCGACGGCGCCCATGTTTATCCAATAGGGCGGCATGAGGTCGGTCGCTGAGAATCTGAAGAACGTGTAGCGATAGAAGATGAGCGAGATCATCCAGATGTAGAGCATCCCGCCGCAAAGCCAGAACGACGCGAGAAGAAAGAGGACGAGGTCGGACGCACCGAGCCGCGCGGGGAGCACCGCGCACCCAAGCACGCAAATCGATTGCGTCGCGACGACCGCGAGAAGCCAGCCGCCGTTGATCCCTTCGGCGAGCGTCGGCTTCTCCTCGCGGATGCTGAGGCCGACGAAGATGGCGTAGGTGCAGACGAGCCAGAGCACGAACGCGACCACCCAGAGCGCGAACCCAATGCCGGTGTCGCCGCGGAGCACAACGAACTGCATCCCGAGAACCGACGTCGCGGCGACCGACGTGAAGAAGCCGGGGCCACGCTGGTGGCTCGTCCAGTCGGCGAGAAACGCCTCGCGGTGAAAGAGGATGCGCGCCGCCGTCACGAGCCAAACACCAGCGTAGGCCGCGATGTTGATCCAGAAGAGGAGTTCCGCGGCACCGATGAGACCGAGGCGATACGATGCGAGCGAGACGATTCCGGTCGCCATCGCCATCGCAAAGTACGCGGGGTGAAGCGCCTTGAGTTGACGCCCAACCAAAGCCCGAACGACGCTCGGTCGCGCCTCGACTGCCGCCGCTCTTTCCGCCGCGCCCATGCTTCAAAGTCTCGCAGCGTGCGCCCAATCGCGGTATCGGGCGCCCTCTGATTCGCGCGTAGGAACTTCGTTAAACCGTTGTCGGCGTTTGTCCTACAGCGTTCGCACGGCTATTCGACCAAGTGATTTCGCACCGCGTACTTAATCAGCTCAGCGTTTGACGCGAGCGCCATCTTCTCAAGGATGCGCGTGCGATAGGTGCTCACAGTTTTGACGCTAAGGTGCAGCCGCTCCGCGATGTCCGAGACCGACTTCGCCGCCGCAAGGAGCAAAAACACCTCGAGCTCGCGCGCCGAGAGCGATTTGTGCGGGTCGCCCGTGCGGTCCATCGCCAAGTGGTCCGCGAGCTCCGCGGCGAGCGACTCGCCCAAGTAGCGCCGCCCCGCCGTCACCGCGCGGATCGCGCGAATCAGCTCGTCCGGCGCCTGCTCCTTCGTGAGATACCCGGACGCGCCCGCGGAGAGCGCGCGCACGACGAACTGGCGCTCGCCGTACATGCTAAGGACGATGACCGGGAGCGATGGGTGCTCCGCCTTGAGCGCTGGCAGACGGTCCAAGCTGTTCTCGCCCGCGAGCGAAATGTCGAGGATGAGAAGATCCCATATCGCGGCGTTCACCTTCTCGCAGAGCTCCGCGCCGCTCGCCGCTTCGCCAATTGACACGTCGCCGAGCTCAAGACTGAGAATTCGCGCGAGCCCGGCGCGCACGATCGCATGGTCGTCGGCGAGAAGGATTCTCACCTCACGTCTCCACGCCAACAATCTCGGGCGGCATTCGCGGAACCACAACTTGCACCGTCGTCCCCCGCCCCGTGTCGCCCGACACGGTCAAGTCGCCGCCCACGAGCCGCGCGCGCTCGCGCATCCCAACGATTCCCAGCGAATGCCCACGCGTCGCGCCCACCTCATCAATTCCCTTTCCATCATCTTCAATCGTAAGCCAGAGCCCGTCGTCCGTGCCAGCGAGGTCGATGCGAACCTCCGTCGCGGCCGCATGGCGAACGACGTTCGTGAGCGCCTCTTGCGCGATCCGAAAGAGCGCAATCGAAACAACGGGCGCGAGCGGCTCCTTAACGTCTCGCACGTCAACGACAACGGCCAAGCCCGATTTCTCCTCGATGGCGCGCGCAAGTCCCTGTATGGCCGCGGACAAACCGAGGCGATCCAGCACAGTCGGTCGCAACTCCGACGCAACCCGCCGAACAAAATCAATCGCCGCGTCGATCCTCTCGCCCATCCCCGCAGCGACCTGTTTCACATCGCCTGCCGACCGACGTTGCTCGTGCCACTTCTCAAACGTCGCGAGGTCGAGCTTAAGGCTCGTCAGGACTTGTCCGAGTTCGTCGTGCAGCTCGCGCGCGATTCGCGCCGCTTCACTGTCGCGGGCGACCTGAAGTCGATTCGACAAAGCGCGAAGTTGGACTTCGGCTGCGACCGCGTCTCGTTGTCGCTCCGCGAGGGCGTCGGCCATGACGTTGAAGGAGGCCGCGAGTTCGCGGATCTCGCCGTGCGTCCGGTCGAGCGATGCGCGGGCGTTGAGATCGCCGGCACCGAAGCGGCGCGCGGTTCTCGAGAGGGCGCGAAGCACGCGTAATACAGAGAACTCCGCCGCCAAGACCGCCGCGGTGAGCGTGAGGAGCGTGATGAGCAAGAGACCGAGCAACGCGCGAAAGAAGACCGCGTTCACCTCGCTTTGGACGCGCTCGTTCGGCAATCCCGCGACGACGAAGACGCCAGGAACCCCGTCCATCGGGCTCACGACGAAGAGCCGCGAGACCGGGCCGATCGTCAAAACGGCGCCGCCTTCTCGCATCTGGAGCGCGTCGAAATCAGGAACGCGGAGCGGGCCGCTGGAATCGGTCGCTGGGGCTTCCACGGCTCCCGAGTGCGCAAGGACGCGACCCTCACGGTCGGTGATGAGAATGGAGTTGTCACGCGGGAGATTTGCCTGGCGAGCGAATCGGTCGATCCACCGAAGGTCGAGCGCAACGAAGGCAACCGCGCACGGCGTTGCGCGCGCGTCGCGAATCGCGAGGGCGAGGTGCAGCACGGGGCGCCGCACGATCGAACCGACAACGTACGAGCCAACCTCGACGTCGGCAGACCGAAGCGCGCGCACAAACGCGGGGTTCCCTTTCCAGTCGTGGGATTCGCGTAATCCGACCGCGCTGCATGCCACGGCGCCGTCGCGGCTCAAAACGCCGATGTTCGCGAACTGCGGATACCCGGCGAGGAGAGCCGGCAAATAAGGAGGACACGCGCCGCCCGCAAAACCGCGCCCGCCCGGCCGCGCCCCATCATCCCATCGGATGCAATCGACGGCCGGCGCGAGACGCGCGAGAAGGTTCTTCGCGCCGTCGAGCTGATGCGCGTGCTCTCTCGACGCGAGCCCCGCGAGGTGACGCGCTTCGATCGCGAGACGCTTCTGCGCCGCTTCCCGCTGCTCGACGGCGATGTAAAAAATAAAAAAGATCGCGGGCGCCGTCGCGAACAACACAAGGAGTACGAGTCGACCGCGAAGCGATTGAAACGACCGGAGGATGGGACGTGCGTTTCGTGAGGCGCCGTGTTCGCTCGCGTTTTGCACCGCGGCTCGTCAATACCACACCGCGAGTCGCCGACGGCGTTCTGCGTTCTTGGAATGTGGGGTGAATCAGTCGAGAATAAAACGATGCGGACTCTGCGGGACGCCGTCGAGTCGCACTTCGTAGTGAAGGTGCGGCCCCGTGCTCCGCCCTGTGCTGCCGACGAGTCCGAGCTTCGCGCCGCGCTGAACCTTCTCGCCCTGCTTCACCAAGACAGACGACATGTGACCATAAATCGTCGTGACGCCGCGACCGTGGTCAACGACCACATGCCGCCCAAACCCACTCACCGCCGCGTCCGTTTGTGCCGTCGCGACAATCCCATCCGCCGCCGCGATGATCGGCACGCCCTTCTCGGTGACGATATCGAGCCCACGGTGCATCCCGCGATTCCCTGTGAACGGATCCTTCCGCACGCCGAACCCGCTCGACAGCCAACCGCGCACCGGCCAACTCGACGGCGTCGACGCGAGCAGCACGCGCTGCTTATCAAAATAGGTGAGCAGCTCGCCAAGGCTCTTTTCGCTTGCCTCGGCCTGCCCCCCAAGCCGCTCCGATCGCGACTTAAGGAGTCTCATCTCAAGTTCGCGCGTCACGGGATCCGACGGCACGCTGGGGCTCGCAAGCGCCGCCGCGTCGTCAACGCCCTCGTCGCCCTCGTGCCCCGGCGCCTGAACCGGCCCGAGCGCGATGTTCCGAGCGGGATCGCTCAGGTGCGTAAACGACCGAAGCTGCGTCTCGAGCTTCCGTGCTCGCGCTACGGCCGCCGACAGCGACTGGACCTGCTCTCTAAGTTGCGGCACCTCGCGCTCGAGCTGAGTCGACAACGCGCGATTCTCTCGGGACAGCGTCTCCACGTCACCCACGTTCTGCGAACGACTCGTCACCGCGTGGAGGTAATGAACGACCATCGACGACGCGACGACAACGCCCATCACCCCCAACACGAAGGCAAACCACAGCGACCGCTTCGTCACCTGAAACCGACGCGCGCGCCCCGACCGCTCGGGAACCACCATGACGGTGTAAAAACGGTCCTTTTTCCGCAACGACATTCTCGGCGCTTATAGTACGCGACCTGCGCGCCGCGCAACAAATTTCGCACTCAGTGGGCGGGAAAAGAAGAAACCACGGAGCATGTCACGGAGGAAGTCAGCCCGTTTGGCAGGCATTGAGCTCGGCGGCGCAGTTCGTCACGACGCAAAGACCGTTCGTGCAGTTGTACCGAATGGCGCAGTCGTTGAGCGCATTCAAAAGGTATTGCCCGTGAGGAGTCGCCGCGTCGACACACGCCTGTTCGCAAATCGTGTCGTTCGGCGAGCATTGTTCAGCGCACTGTAGAATCACTTGGCACGTGTAACCGCCGCGCGAGCAGGCGTCGACTTGAGTCGGGCAGTTTTGCGCGATGCACTCGGGCGTCGAGCAGCTGTTCGCGACGAAGCATTGATAAAGCGCGTTGTAGGCGCCCTGCTCCGCCGATGTCCCTTGGGAGATGCAAGCCGAGCGGCAATTCTGCGCGCCTTGGCAATTCGCCGCGCACGCGATGATATCGGTGCACATCCATGTTCCCGCGCCGCCACCACCACCGCCACCACCACCGCCGCCGCCGCTGCCGCCCGCATCAAATCCACCACCGCCGCCGCCGCCGCCGCCCGCGCCGCGACTCCACGCCCCCCCCGTCCAATTCGTCGGCCAATTCGTCGGGTTCCCATCGCGCGCACACGCCCCGTATTCGCCCGAGCACGCGCTGTACAAACACCTGTCATCGCCACACCGATTCGTCATCGAGCACGACGCGAGCGACCGCGCGAACGCCTGCGCCGTCACCGTCCCTTGCTGAACGCACGCGTCGACACACCCGAGCACATCACACGCTATCGCGCACGCCCAAACCTCGACGCAATCCTTCGACCCGGACGCACCACCGTCCGAATCACCACCACCACCGCCGCCTCCTCCGCCACCACCAGCACCGCCGCCACCCGCGTCGATTTCCGGCGTCTGCAACACACCGCCGTCCGAAAACGACGCACCGCCGCCGCCCTGCGACCAGCAACCGGCCACGAACGCAATCCCAACGCAAGCGATCCCCGCGCCACTTACACCTTTGCCCCGCATGGGTCGGCCTCCTGGTGAACGGGAGAAGCTACCAGGATTCGCGGTTTTCAGCAACAGTTTTGACAAGTCGCGTTAGAGCGGCTCGAAGCGCATCAAGCCGCCTTCAACCACGGCCTTTCTAGACCCGTCCGGCGAGAGCAGCTCGCCCCCAAACGTCGCTTGCTTGCCGTTTTGCGCCCCTTCGACGGAGACCTTGAAATATCCGCCGCCCATCGCCGACGATTTCGCCGTCGCGCCCGTAGGCGGGCGTAACAAAAAAACGTCGCGACCCGCGCGTCCGCCGTCGCCCTTCCTGTGATGCATCACACGAACATCGATTTCACTTCCAGGAAACGCGTAGACGCCCGGTTCGAGCGATGGCAACTGCATGACGAGCGTAAAGGTTTCGCCAGGTCTCGGAGTCCCGAGCGCCTGAAAAAGAAATCGCCCACCGACCGGCATGAACCGACTCGAAAAGCCCTCGACACGCACCCCATTCATCGAAAACGCCGCCGTTGCGCGAATCTCCGGCTCATTCGCCCGAGCGACATCGTATCGCCCGTTCGTCACGCCTCGCACTCGGCCATCACGATCCATGAGCCCACCAGCAAAATAGCCCGCCACGCGACCTTCACCGGCAACCGCGAGGGCCACATGGAAAGGCTCCGGCTTCGCGCCGCGCGCCTTGAGAACACTCTTCGACCGCGTGTTTATGAGGATCATGAGTGGGATGGACGCAGACCACGTAAAACCGTGCGTCAACTCTACAACGTAGGGGTCGCCATCGATGGTGCAAGCGCCGACGATGACCTCGCGCTTCCCGTCGCGCTTATATTGAATTCGATGCGCGTCGACGCGCTTTCCATTAAAGGAAAACGAAAGGGTGTTGTTTCGAAGCTCATGCTTGCTGGCGTCGGCCTGAACGCGCGTATCATGGAAGCGGGCTGCGTCACCCGCATCGGCGCCGCCCGTCGGCGTTTTGGTCGCCTTGCAACCCCACGTCGCGACGCACCCGAGCTCAACGGCGATGATCCAAACGCGACGACCGATTCGCATCGGTCCTCTCTAACCCACTCGTCTCTCCTGCGGCAACTCAGTCGCCACCGAACCATCCGAGATGCACACGCGCGCGTCGGAATCGCCGGACCATAAACCGATTGAATAAGATCGATACCCGTTACGTCTAAAATGCGTCTGCTTTGCCACCGACGCCGTGCGTCCCGGGCCGATGGCACGCATCAAAGTCGTGGACGCGAAGGAGGAGCCGAATGAAGCGATTTGTTTTCCTGTCCACTTTGGGCCTCGTTTCCACGGTTTTGTCGACTGCAGGGTTCGCGGCGAACGCGCGTGAAGGTCAGCCGTGTGGCGGCCGCGATGCGGTTCGATGCCGTTCTGGGCTTTTCTGCGACCGGCCAAACCACTGTGGTGAGCGCGACCAGTTTGGAAAGTGCAAGAAAAAGCCGACAACGTGTCCGGCATCGAGTCTCACAACGGGAGCCTGTGGATGCGATGGGCACGGGTATCCAACAAAGTGCGCGGCGAACAAAGCGGGCGTATCGGTAAGGTCGAGCGGGCCGTGCAGCGGTTATGAGGGGGCGTCCTGCGGAAGTCGCGGACTCGCGCCGTGTCGCGCGGGGCTTTACTGTAAGTTTGACAGCGGATGCGGGGCGGATGATCGGGGTGGGAAGTGCACGCGAAAGCCGACGGTGTGCCCCGCAACGGGCCTCGTAACGACCGTGTGCGGTTGCGACGGGCATGGTTACCCGCACGCGTGCGATGCCGCGCGCGCGGGCGTGTCGATAAAAGGGAATCCACCGTGCGGTGGCGGCTCAGGCGGCGGGTCGGCCGATAAGGTCGTCGTTGACCCGGCCGACAATTCGACGGTCGAGATGACGGAAGGTCCAAACTTCGTACTCAAGCTGACGTCGAACGCGTCGACCGGGTATGCGTGGAAGGTCGTCTCGACCGATCGAACGTTCGGGTACCCGGTGAAGTCAGACTATGTTGGCGCTCCCGGCGCGGCCATTGGAGGCGCGGGATACCAACTTCTCACCTGGAAGACGAAAACGGCGCTCTCGATGGTCGGTAGCCACACCGTGAAACTCGACTACGTGCGTTCGTTCGGTCCAGCGACGCCGGCAAAGACGCTGACGATTACCGTCAAGATTAACGCGGCGCCGTAAGGTCGCAAGAGCGCGACCGGAACTGTCCGCACGCTGTTGTTTCACGCGTTTGACTGACCGCAAACCCAACCATTATCGTCTGGCACAATGAGGCACCAAGCGACGCTCATCAGCGGCGACGGAATCGGCCCCGAAGTCACGCGCGCCGCGTACGAGCTGATCCAACGCGCGGGCGTCGCCGTCGACTGGGAGGAGGTTTTCGCGGGGGCTGCGGGCGTCGCGAAGCACGGCGAGCCGATGCATGCGAGCGTCGTCGACTCGATTCGCCGAACGCGCGTCGCGCTCAAGGGACCACTCGAAACGCCGATCGGCAAGGGTTACCGCAGCGTCAATGTTGCACTGCGCGCCGAGTTCGACCTTTATGCGTGCGTTCGCCCCGTGCGCTCGATTCCGGGGCTGCCGTCCGTTTTCAAAAACGTCGACCTCGTCATTGTGCGCGAAAACACCGAGGGCCTTTACGCCGGTAAAGAGCACCTCATCGCGAAGGGCGTGGCCGAGACGCTCAAAATCGTGACCGAGGCGGCGTCGACGCGCATCGCCGCGTACGCCTTCGCGCTGGCGCATCGCGAGAAACGGCGGCGCGTTACGGTCGCGCACAAAGCGAACATCATGAAAATCACCGACGGCCTCTTTCTCGATTGCGCGCGCAAAATCGCGGCAGCAAACCCGGACATCGAATACAACGAGCTTATCGTCGACAACACCGCGATGCAGCTCGTCATTCGTCCCGAGCGGTTCGACGTACTTCTCACCGACAACCTTTACGGCGACATCTTATCCGACGAAGCCGCGGGGCTTGTCGGCGGCCTCGGCGTTGTCCCCGGCGCGAACATCGGCGACGACATCGCAATTTTTGAAGCGGTGCACGGCTCAGCGCCCGACATCGCCGGCCAGGGGCTCGCAAACCCCGTGGCCGTCATTCTCTCGGCGGCGATGATGCTTCGCCACCTCGGCGAACCCGACGCCGCGACGCGCCTCGAATCCGCCACCCGCGCCGCGCTCGCCGACCCAGCCGCCCGCACGCGCGACCTCGGCGGACCCGCAACAACCGCCACCTTCACCGCCGCCGTCGCTGCGCGCCTGTAGTTGGCGTCGCAAGCGAGGTTGGCGCTATCGCATCACGTTGGCCCAAATCGTCGTTAATTGCCCGCCGTCCAATTCATCTTCCCAAACTACGACGAAAATCCCAGTGGCGCTCGCCGCAATGGAAAGGTTCGTCGGCGTTCTTTTCGATGGCCCATCAATAAAACCCGCGTCGCCCCAGGAACCAACACTTTTGTCAAACCGAACCGCAGCAACCCGCGCCTGACTGCCCGCATCAAGCTTCGCCCGCCAGACGACGACCATGTTCCCCGCGGAGTCGCTGGCGATTCGCGGCGTTGCAACATCGCCCGTCACGTTACGCCCGACGACCATCGCCGAGCTCCATCCCGCATCATCCGCGATCGCTCGGCTCGCGTAGAGGCTTGTGGCGGTTCCTTCCAAGCCTGACCAGACGACGATGGCGTTATTCATCGAATCGACCGCAGCGCGTGGCGACTCCCCGCCCGCAAGTCCGTTAATGAGGAACGGAGTCCCCCACTCCCCGGATTCGCTAAACCAGCGCGCGTAGATCCCCGCGTCCTGCATCCACGTAACGACGGCGCGCCCGGCACCACGCGTCGCAAGCTGTAAATCGGTCGCGGCTTCGGTTGTGGCAAGCGAGACGGTGCCGGCATCCACCCACAGCCCCGGGTCGCTCTGAAAGCGACTCCATCCAAGCCACCTGTCGTTGTCATCGAACCAGACAACGAGCGCCGACGCGTCCGACACGAAGCCAACTTGAGGAGATGACGCGTCGACGGCTCCCGAGGATATCTGTGTTGTGGAAACCAGCCCGGACGGGGCGTTGGGGAGATGACCCGCCCAGATGGTGCTCGTTTCACCCGCGTACCGACGGACCCACGCCACAAGGCCAGAGCCCGAACCAGAGATGGCAGCTTTGGGCACAAGCGCGGAGCCGCCATCCTGAGCGACGATCGTTTCCGCGGCAAGCCAACCGCCGGCGCTCGCGAACCGGATCGACCTCAGCATTTGCTCAGCCTGCTGCGGCTGCTCTCGCCAAACCGCCATCACATCGGAAGCCGCCGCGATGTGGAGATTCGTAATCAGGCCGGCGTCTTGATGGAGCACGGTTGTGGGCGTCCACGTTCCATCGGCACGATACCAAACGGCGCGAACTTGGTGGAACTCCTGCCCTTGTTCTTCGCCACCCTGAAACACGACGATGGCTTCTCCGGATGAAAGGAAAGCGACCTTTGGAGAGGCGAGGTTCCCGGTATCACTCGAAACGACGAGCGCGCCTTGCCAAGCTGAAATCCCCGCGTCCACACTCGCATCAACCGTGACTCCCGCGTCACCTGCGTCGCTCCCCGAACCGCCCGCATCGACGCTCACATCACCTGCGTCACCCGCATCGAACCCAGCATCAACACCGGCATCAACCGCGTCGCCCGTCGTTCCGCAAAACCAACCAGCGTCCGGATCGCTGCGCGATGCCACGCAGACCAATGGCTGCGGGCATTCCGATGGCCCCGGGCTGCATCGAACGCCCTTGTAATTGAAGCTTCGGCACGCAAAGCCGCAAGAACCGAGCGCAACAAAACCCAAGAGGCAGCCCGTAAAAACCGCGCTTCGCACCGCAATTCAAATATGGAGGTACGACGCCGGGGCCGTCAACGGTACGAAATGCGTTGATCGCTTCGAAAAACTACTTTTTGTTGCCGTCGTGAAAAAAGACGAGGTAGGCGACCAAGCCAGCCCCGAGAATGACGGGCCAACCGAAAGCTATCCAGTCGGGCAGCTCCTCGCCGTGACGCAACCAAGCCGCGACTCCAATGTAAATCGCTAAGCCGACGATGATGCCCAGCACCCATTTCACAACCCGCATCGGGCCCGTTGGTTTTGTTTCCACGAAGCGAATATCGGTGGACAACGTCGCGATCGTCAATGGCGGCTCGTCGTACGCATCGACCACATCGTCCGCCTTGATCACTGCGTCCGCGCGCGCCACACCGCCCTTCACGAATGCGTCGAGCACGTCGCGAAGCATCATTCCTGTGATATAAAACGCGACGCATGTTGAAGCCTCGTGCGCGCGCCCTGGGAATTCCGTTCGGCACATACAAGCCGGGACGGTGGAACGCGCTGACCGACGTGCCGGGTGTCACGGTCGGGCACACGACGATCGTGCGTGGTGAGGGCGCGCTCAAAGTCGGGAAAGGCCCGGTGCGAACGGGCGTCACGGCGATCTTGCCGAACGGCGCGAAAATTTACGACGAGCGCGTGATCGGCGGCGGCTTCGTGCTAAACGGCGCGGGCGAGGTGTCGGGGCTCATGCAGGTGTTCGAATGGGGGCTCATCGAAACGCCGATTCTCCTCACGAACACGTACGCCGTCGGCCAAGTTGCCGATGCGACGGTCGCGTATCTGTCGGAGCGACACCCAGAAATTGGGCGAACGGACGACGTCGTCTTGCCAATTGTCGGTGAATGCGACGACAGTTTTCTGAACGACATCGTCGGGCGCCACGTGAAGCCAGAGCACGTCGTCGCGGCGATCGAAACGGCTGCGACTGGACCGGTCGCCGAGGGGAGCGTGGGCGCCGGGACGGGGATGATGACGTTCGAGTATGCGGGCGGCATCGGGACGGCGTCGCGACGCGTGACGATTGAAGGCGAGCTGCTCGACACGGGGACGGCGGCGGCAACGAATCGCTTCACGGTCGGCGTTCTCGTGCTCTCGAATTTTGGACGCGTGATCGACTTGCGGATCGCCGGTTTTCCGCTCGGCGCCGTGCTCGCGCCCAAATACGCGGGAACGCTCAAGCGACCGGTCAACGTCGGGTCGATCATCACCGTGGTCGCGACCGACGCTCCGCTCCTTTCGCATCAGCTTTCGCGCCTCTCGAAGCGCGCGGCGCTCGGCATCGGACGCATGGGATCGTACGGCTCACATTATTCGGGTGAAATCGTGGTCGCGTTCTCGACGGCGAATCGCGTGCCGCGCAAAACGAAACGCATGACGACGCGCATCGAGATTCTACTCGACGAGCGCCTCGACCCCCTTTACGAGGCCGTCATCGAGGCAACCGAAGAAGCGATCGTCAACGCCCTCTTTGCCGCGCGCGACATGAAGGGAGTCGACGACCACTTTGTTCCGGCAGCGCCCGTTGACGACATCGTGTCGGAGCTCAAGACCCGCGGCTTCGTCAAGTAAAACACGCTCTGTGGTATGCTTCGCGGGTCATGAGAATCTTTCCGTTGGCACTTTTCGCCGCGTGCGTGGCGTGTACGGGTGGTGCGGACGCCATCAAGCCCGACCCGCGACTCGGCGAGCCCGACACGACGTGGCAAGCGCTCGGCGACGACCTTTACGTGGCGATTGCGCGCGCGGGAGGCAAGGCCGGGTCAAACGCCGGCGTCGTGGTTCTACCGAGCGAAGTGCTCGTCTTCGATGCGCACTTTAAGGTCGAAGCCGCGGAGGCACTCGGCCGCGAGTTGCAAAAACATTTCAATCGCCCCGTGCGGTGGCTCGTCTTCTCGCACCACCACGTCGATCACACGGGCGGCCGCTTTGGATTCCCGCACGACATCGAAATCGTCGCGCACCCGAACGCCGCCGCGCGCCTCAAGGCCGTTTGTGGCGCGAGCACAAAGAACTGCCAGCCGACGCGCACCGTCCCAAACCGCTTCATGCTCGTCATGGGCGGGCGCGAATTCCAAATCCTGCACCTCGGGCGCGGCCACACCGACGGCGACCTTGTTCTTTGGATGCCGAAGGAGCGCGTCCTCTTCGCGGGTGACCTCTTCGTGCGCGATCACATCGGCTACTGGGGCGACGGCTTCCCGCGCGAGTGGTCAAAGACACTCGACCGCGTCCTCGAGCTAGAGCCGCGCGTCGTCGTACCGGGGCACGGTGTCCCGTCTGATTCCCGAGACGTCGCGCGGTTTCGCGACTTTATTCAGTTCCTAACGGGCGCGGTTGAGCGCGCCGCCGCGCAAGGCCAAACCGTCGAGCAGATATTGTCGACGTTAAAACTGCCGCCGCCGTACAGCTTTTGGCGTGGGCAAGAGATGTTTATGGAGAGAAACGTCCGCCGCGTCATCACGGAGCGCTCTTCCCACAAATCAAACTAGAACGGCGCACTCGACGAATAGCAACCGTCGCCCGAGTAAATCTTCAACTCCCACGGCGTGCAGCTCGCTCCGCCGTAGAACCGAATATCAATTAAAACAGTTCGCGAGTCATCGGAGCCCCAATTGTCTGATTTAAAGATCTCGACCGCTTCGTCGGCGCCGTACGTTGTTTGGCTTCCCCAACACGACCCGCTCGTCCAGCTTGAGCCGGTCCACTTCTGACACGAATAATCAGACACAGTCACGAAGAGGTCGTATTCGGTCCCCGCGGGAACCACCAGCAACATCTTCCCAGCCAAATCGGACGGCCAATCCGAGCCTTCCTTAATGACCCACGAAAAGAAACCGCCCTGTGTCCCGGTCGTTCCGCCGCGGTAAACGCACCCGCTCGCATCACCGTCAAACGTTCCGAGGCTCGACCCTGGCGACGAATTGCTATGGTCCCTGTGCTGCGTCTCGCAACCGTTCGCCGAATTTGAATCGCAGTTCGAGTAACCCCAATAACAACTCCCGAGCGTACAAGTCCCCGTCGCACACGATGCAGACGCGTTCGCGCGTAAACACGTCGTCCCGCAGGAACCGCAATCCGTCGTCGTGTTGACCGCGGTTTCGCACCCGTTGACGACATTGCTGTCGCAGCTCATGTAGAGCGACGAGCACACCGGCGTGCAGACGCCCGAAACGCACGACGTCGTGCCGTGCGCGTTCGTGCAGGCGGTCGTGCAGTTCCCGCAGTAACTAACGTCGGTCTGTGTGTCGCGGCAAACGAGTCCGCAGCACGCGCCGCTCGCGCACTCGGTACCGACGCTGCACGACTGCCCAGCGCGCTTCTTGCAGATGCTGCTCTTGCATTGGTGCGTCGCGGCGACACAGTGCGTGTCGTTTACGCAGCTCGTGCGACACGCCGTCCCGCTGCATTCGTACCCGTTGCAGTTCACCTGCGTCCCTGTCTGGCACGTTCCCGCGCCATCGCACATTCGCGCGTTCGACTGAACTCCCGCGGAACATGACTGCGCGACGCACTCCGTGCTCGCCGAATACAACTGGCACGCGCCGTTTCCGTCGCACATACCGGTCGAGCCGCACGAACTCGCGGCTTGACTCGCGCACTCGGCCTCCGGGTCGGTTCCAAGCGCGTAAGGCAAGCAGGCCCCCGTCGCACACGATTGGCAGGGCCCGGAGCAGTCTTTGTCGCAGCACTTGCCGTCGGCGCAAAACCCGAGCGCGCATTCGTTGCCCGAGGTGCACGATGACCCTGTCGTCCGCTTCTTCTCGCACGTCGTGCCACCGCTGCAGAAGAAACCCGCAGGGCACGCTGCGTCACTGCCATTACAAACGATGTTGCAGAATGTGACCGCCGCCAAGTTCGTTTCGCATCCGTTCCAAGGGTTCCCGTCGCAATCGAAATAGCCGTTCGCGCAAGTTGGCACGCAGGCGCTGCTCACGCACACGTTCCCGGTCGTGCCCACGTTGGTCTCACAGGTTTTGTAGCAGCCTCCGCAATGCGTCGCGGACGTTTGAAAATTGAACCCCTCGTCAATGACGCCATCGCAGTTGTTGTCCTTGCCATCGCAAATCTCCGATTGCCCGGCGTTCCGCGTTTGGTCGTTGTCACAGGAGCCGCCGTCGTAGCTGTCGGCGCCGAGACAGCCCGCACCGATGCCGTAGCCATCGCCATCGGCGTCCACGCACCCTGGGCAAAGCCCGCCGTCCGCGGGGAGGCACTGTTTCGTCGTGCCCGCATCGACCCCCGCGTCGGCTGGGACGACGACGTCACCACACTCGTAGCCCGCTTGGCACGCTTTCGTCGCGCAGCTTTGCGTGCAGTAGGTCGCCCCGCCGATGTTCGTGCACTGGTCTCCGCCCGAACCGCACGTTGGGCTCGTCGAGCAACGGATGCAGTAAACATCGCCGGCCGGGAAACAGACTTGCGCATAGTTGCCACCGCCGATGTCGACGACGCGACACCCCCAACCGACGGGGCAATCCGTACCACATGAATCGGAGCAAACGCGCCCGAGCGTGTTCGTTTGGACGCAGAATCCCGACGCGCAATCCCCCGCGAAGTCGCACGACTGCCCAATCGTCTTCGTGCCGCCAACGCCCGCGTCGACCCCAGCGTCGGTTTCGCCCGCATCGGCGCCCGCGTCCGCGCTCGCTCCCGAATCCGTCGCCGCGTCCGCATCGACACCCCCGCCCGCATCGCCCCCCGCGTCGATCGACGTTTGAAGCGGCGCGCACTGCCCACCTTGGCACGTGTAACCAATTTTGCAATCGGCGTCCTGGTTGCAGCGGTTCGTCGACTGCCGCGGAACCGTTGCGTCGGTGCACGTTGAAACCACGGAGAGGCAAACGAGACTCGCGAGGAGTGCGAGCCCGCGCCAAAGCGAAGCGCCCACGCGCCCGGCTTGCCCCCCAAGAGTCACGCCTCGATGAAACGGCACCTCAGCTCCTCCATCAAATGTACCCGAACAGCGCACATCCAGCAACGGCAAGGGTTACGCGAAGCCCGTTTCCTTGACTGCCGGGACTCAATCCCCAATCATATAGAGATGATGCGAGGTCGGCGTTTCGCGGTTTTCGCGCTCCTTCTTGCGGCGCTTTCGACCGGACTCAAGTGCACTGGGCTGAAGTCGCGATTGTTTGGCGTTGACGCGGGTGCGGATGCGGGTGCGGGCGACGCAGGGATCGACGGTGGGACCGATGCGGGAATCGCTGAAGATCCTAAATGCGACGCGGGCGTGAAGCCCCTTGGATGCGGATGCACCAGCGAAACAGAATGCGACGCGGGCAACTGCACCGACGGCGTCTGCTGCAACGAGAACGCGATAAATTGCTTCGGCTGTCGACGATGCGACGGAGACAATCGAGGCACGTGCGTTTTTGTTTCGCGAGGCGATGACCCCAAGAACTACTGCGCGGAAAACCCGCAGTCGTGCGCCGCTGGCGTTTGCGATGGCAATGGCGGATGTGCGCCGGTCGACGCGGGCGTTTCGTGCGGTCCCGCGAGCTGCATGAACCTCGTCGCGGTTGGCCAGTACTCAACAACCGCAAGTCAACTTCCCGTTTGCGATGGCATCACTTCATCCTATTGCCCGGTGGCTTCGTCGTTTCCGTGCGCCGATGGTGGAACATGCGGCGATGCGGGAACGTGCAGAACCACGTGCGGCGTCGACGCCGACTGCGTCCAGGGTTTTTATTGCGCGGGCGACGCGGGATGTGCAGCGAGAAAGTCGAACAACTCAGATTGTGACGCCGGGAACGAGTGTCAAAGCAACGTCTGCACATCGTCTGCGAAATGTGCTGATTGTGACACGCACCGCGATTGCTCGTCGCAATCATCGTCCTGCATTTCCAACACACGAACCTGTGGGACTTGCAGCCTGAGCGACTTGAGTTGCGTGAGCGCGGGATTCGGTTATTGCAACACCAGCGCTTTCCCTATCCAGTGCGCGTGCACACCCACCAATGGAGCCGCGCCCTGTACCAACGCGCGAGCGCCATTCTGTCCCACGTTTGGCGGCTTGTGTACCTGTGGTTCGACCGGCTTGCAATGTACACGAGCGTCGGGAAATATCTGTACGTCAACAGGTGATGCCGGCGTGTGCAAAGTCGCGCCCCAGAATCCGTGCGTATCGTCAAGCGACTGCGCGAGCGACGCTTGCGACGCCGGTCGCTGCGGCCCGGTTGGGACAGGGTCGCCTTGCCGTTATAACGCCGACTGCGCCGCAGGCGGTTGCGATTCCGGGATCTGCGGCTAACGTTTCAGTTTGCGATGACAGCTAATGAAACGCGACCAGAATCAGTTTCCCGATCGACGACCTTCGCGATACTCGAACGACCACAAGCCTTCGGCTCAAGACCAAGGTCGGAAATCATCTTGAGGTCGTCTTCGGGGCTGCGATTTTTCGTCGTCAAAAAGTCGCCGATCATGATGCCGCTCGCGCCCGCCTGAAAGATGAGCGCCTGCAAGTCGCCGAGGTGCTGACGCCCCGCACAGATGAAAATGTTTTTTGTCGGCAACACAAACCGAAACATCGCGACTTGGCGCAGCATTTCGAGCGGCGCCATCGGCGCGCGCTCCTTCGCGACCGCTGCCATTGGCGTTCCCTCGACCGACACGAGAAAGTTGAGCGGCACCTCGTCGACGTCGAGCTCGCGAAGGGTCATCGCCAAATCGACGCGGTCTTCGGCTGCTTCGCCCATCCCGATGATGCCGCCGACGCACGTCCGCATCCCAACCGCGCGCGCGTTTCGAATTGTCGCGATTCGGTCGTCGTACGTGTGCGTCGTGCACACCTTTTCGAAGTAGCCGCGTCCCGTCTCAAGGTTGTGGTTAAACTCCGTGCACCCCGCGGCACGGAGCGCCTTAAATTCGTCGAGCCCCAAAAGCCCGAGCGACGCGTGCGCTTCAAGCCGGCCGCCCGCAGAGACCTGCTTGACCCGCGCAAGAACCTTGTCGAACTCCGCGCCTGCCTTGTATCCGCGCGTTGCCGTGACCATGCTGAGCGCGCCCGAGCCCCACGCCTCCGCCCGCGCTTCGGCCTTTGCGACCTCCGCCTCGGAGATGATCCCAGTGCCGCGCTCGACCCCCGTCTCAAAGCGCGCCGACTGCGAGCAAAACCCGCAATCCTCCGGGCAGCCACCCATTTTCGCATTCACGATGGAGCACAGATGCACGCGGTTCCCGAAGTGTGCCTCGCGCAGCCGATTCGCCTGCTCGAACAACACCCACGGCGAAATCGCCTCATCCGTCGCGAGCCCGAGCGCTTCGTCGCGCGACACGAAATAGCCACCGAGGATTTTCTCTGCGAGGTGAGACAAAGACGTCATTTCGTCTTCGCCTTAAATGTCCACTTACTTTGAATGACGAAGTTGATGACAACGCCAAATCCGATGCCGATGAGCTGCGAAATGCCGGCCCAGATTCCGACAACTTCATAAAAGAATTGCGTCACGCTCCACTGCACCACGGCGCCCAGCGCCGACCCGATGTAATATTTCCAAAGCTTCGACCAAAAGTGCGAGACGCCTGGGTGCCGAAGATCCCCGAAGGTCCAGTGATGATTGAGCATGAAGTTCGTGAAGATCGAAACGACGATGCCGAGGAGATTCGCGACACGCACCGCCGTGACGTCGTCGAGGCCCGTGAAAACGAAGCGACGGAAAACTTGAAAAACGACAACGTTGACGAACACGCCCGTGCCGCCGACAAGGCAGAATCGCAGAAAGCGCGGCGGAAACATCGCACGAAATCGCGCTGGGACAAGCTCGCGAAGGCGCATCCAGAGTGGCGCACGTTTGACATCCACCGATTCCATGTCGTCGTCCTCCTCTGGGCTGGTGTCGGGTTCGGTCACCAAAGGCGCACAAAATCTCATCGGAGGCAGCGGTAAGTCAAGGTACGGCGATCGCGCGACCCTTCGCGGATTCGCGCGGTTCAAAACCGTTCGAATAAAAGCCGCGACAACATTCGCGAACGTTCGCCCCCGTGTTACAAACAGAATCAAGGAGTCGCTCAAACGTGGCCGACGCAAGGCGGGCATTTCTCGCAATCTCGCTCGGAGTATTCGCGCTTGGAGAGCCAGGGGGCTGTCGCAAATTCGACTACAGCGGCGTCGCGTGCAACGTCGGCGCTACGAATGGCTGCCCAAGTGGTCTCGCGTGCGTCGCCGCGAACGACGCGGATCCCGGCGCGGGTTATTGCGCTCCACAAGGCACGATCGCGGACAGCGGCACAGATGAAGACGCGGGTGCCGACGGTGGCAACGCAGGGATCGACGCTGGGACCGATGCTGGGACCGACGCGGGCGCCGATGCGAGCGTTGATGCGAGCGTAACGGCGGGACTCATCGCGACAATTACGTCTGTTAATCCACATCCCGTCGCCTACGACGGGTCCGTGAACATTCAAGGGACGGCCCAGGGGGAAAACGTCATTTCCGTCAACCTCCGCGAAGGGTTAATAGGAGTTGCCCTTTCGATCCCGGTAACGGACGGTGGATGGTCAGCGAACCTCGCGGCGACGAACTGGTTTCAAAATTCATTCACAGCCACCGCGGTGACATCCGAGGGCAACACGGGTGATGCGAGCGCACCATATCGCGTCTTCACGGTCGGATTCCCCGCAACCGACGTGGTTGGCCTTCCTGACGCAAGCTTCACGCTCCCGTGCAATGGAACTCCGCATGGCGCCGGCTTCAAATCGCCGGGGCCCTTGGCAATCGACCCTGGCTTCAATCGCCTCTTCGTCGCGGACCGCGAGAACTACCAAATCCTCATCTTCAATCTCAACGCCGACGGAACACCCGCGGGCTCGGACGCTTTTTTTGCCATCGGCCAATCAGACGTCACCTCCTGCATCCAGGCCACGCTTCCCGACGCGAAAAGCATGAACAATCCCGAGGGGCTTGCCGTTGGACGCGATCGGCTGTTCGTCTCCGATACCAACTTCAACCGCGTTCTCGTCTTCAATGTGGACACCGTGGTCTTAGCGGCGCCGCTCGAAGCAACCAGCGTACTCGGACAGCCCAACATGACGTCCAGTGCCCCCGGAGCTGGAGCTTCGGGCTTATCGAGTCCGTATGGTCTCGCGGCCGCGGCCGACGCTGGGCTTCTTTTTGTCGCGGACCGCGGGAACAACCGCATACTTGTGTTCGACATCACAACGCTCGACGCCGGGAAAGCGGCGATCGCGGTGCTGGGACAAAGCGACTTCAACGGCACCTCTCCCGACAGCGGAACAAATCGCCTCAATCAGCCCGTCGGCGTCGCGTACGACGACACGCGCCAATGGCTCTACGTCGGCGACAGCTACAACAACCGCGTTCTCGTCTTTGACGTCGCCGCGATCGACGCCGGCGAAAACGCGATCGCGGTGCTCGGGCAACCGAGCTTCGCGGCAAACGGCGCGAGCGCGTCAACCATGAACGGCCCTGGAGGCGTCGCCCTCACAAACGACGTGCAAAAACGCTTGTACGTCGCCGACAACGGAAACCATCGCGTTCTCGTGTACGACTCCTATGAGGTTGACGCCGGAGAGCTCCCGATCGCCGCCATCGGCCAGCCCGACTTTGCAACGGTCACAGGCGGAACATCGGCAGTGTCGCTTTCTTTTCCCCGGGATGTCGTGACTCACGTGACCCCATCGCGACAATGGCTCTTTGTCGGCGAGGCCGCAAACAACCGTGTCACCGGATTTGACATCACAAACGCTGGCTCGATCACGACGGGAATGGATGCGTCGGTTCTCCTCGGACACGTCAGCAAAGGCGCGCCCGTTTTCACGTCGGATTGCGCCAACGGCCCAAACGACATCGGGTTCGATGACCCGAGGGGCATCGCAATCGACCTCGACGGCCATCGCTTGTTCGTTGTCGATCGCGGCCGCAACCGCGTCCTCGTCTTTGGAATCGGCGACGACAACGCCACCATCACGCGGAACGCATCAAGCGTCCTCGGGCAGGTCAATTTCGCGAGTTGCGGTTACGGCACCTCCGCGCGCACCCTTAATCGCCCCAACGACGTCGCGTACGATCCGAAGGGGAATCGTCTTTTCATCGCGGATGAACAAAACTACCGCGTTGTTGTGTTCGATGACGCTGGAATGACGACAGGAGGTTCGGCGATCGCCGTGCTGGGACAATCGACCCTTAATTCCGTCGACGGACCGCCAGCCGCCTCGCAGTCGCGTTTCGGCCCGACTCTCCACGTTGCGCTGGACGCCGACGGCGGGCGCCTTTTCTTATCGGACGGCGATAACCATCGCGTTCTCGTTTTTGATGTCGCACCGGGATTCCCGAACGGCGCGGATGCCGGGTTCGTTCTCGGGCAAACGACGTTCACGACAAGCGCAGCTGAATCTGGCACCCCCGGCTTCATGGGGCCGCGGGGTCTTGCGTTCGACGCGGTCGCAAGCCGGATGTTTGTCGCGGACCAAGGAAACAGCCGGGTCCTCGTCTTCAACACGACGGCGTTGGCGAACAACATGAATGCCGAATTTGTCCTCGGACGCCAGAACTTCGACTCAATACCGGCCGCCGAGTCTGCGGGGGACGGTGGCGTCTCGCTGCCCGTCGCCGTCGCGCTCAGTTCATCGCGCACAACGCTCTACGTCAGCGACGGCAACTTCAACCGCGTCGCCGTTTTCGATCTCACGCGGCTCGCAACCGGCCTGATGGCGTCGACGGCACTCGGTCAACCAACGTTCGCCACCATTGGCGGGCTCTCGAGCACACAAATGCAATCGCCGCGGGGACTCGCCGTCACGTCAAATCGCCTTTTCGCTGTCGATTCACAAAACGATCGCGTCCTCATCTTTAACGTCGGCCCGTAGCAAGAAACGCCGTGGTGGCAACGCTTGCCATCGACCGTCCCTCACGAGACCGTGTCGGGTTCAATGGCTTGGCGGCGTGCAAGCAGCCGGAGCAGCCAAACGATCGTGACCAGCAGCATGGCCGACACGAACACGGACCTCTCATCACGCCAATCGAAAACGAGCGCCGCAAATTGAGTGGTGGCGAGGAATCCGAGGCCGATAAAAAGACGCTTGGGTGACGACACCAAAAGCGGCGCAACAAGAATCAGAAGAACGAGGTAATAACATGCGGGCGCAACAACGATCGGCACCATGAGAACGCCCGCGACGGTTGCTTCCCACGCGGAGTCGAGCCCGAGGATCGCAAGCACGAAGAGAACACCGATGGTCAGCGCGACGAGCCCAAATACGGCGACGCGGTCCTGAAAAACCGCCTTTCGCGCCTCATGAAACCCCGCGTAGGGGTCTTCTCGACTGTAGTCCTGGGTGCGCGCGTCGACCTTGTCCGGATCAAAAGCAACGAGTGGCCTTAGACCGATCTCGCTGGTATTCGGTCTTGACGCATGGCGTGTGATGTTCAAAGAAAACTTCGAATACGCCTCAGGTCCGCCTGGCGAGACGAAACTCAGCGGCACGACCAGAGACGCCGCGAGAACTGCGCCACCGACGATCCGGATGGCCTCACGGTCCCATTTCCGATGCACGACGAGTCCGCGCGCGAGGCGCACCAGGCTTCCCGCGAACAAGAGGACCGGAAAAAGCTGAAAGAGCGCTGCGCCCCCGAGGAAGGCCCCGCCCAAGACAGGTCGGTTCTTTTTGAGAAGGCAAACTCCAACGATGGCCGCCACAACGAAAAACGATCGACCGAACGCGCCGCCTGTCCATCCAAAATCCCACGGCGCTCCAAAACCCAACGCGAACAGCATCACCGCAAGGACCTTGCCACCAAACGCCCAGCGAACAGCGAAGAACGCCAAGAGAAGAAGCGCAGGGTCGATGAGCGCAAGCAGCGTCAACATCAAATCGGAGACTGGGCCGAGGTTGGTCAGCGCGCTGCCGACGAGATTCCATACCGGAGTGGCGTTGTACCCGTGGTCGACGAAAACGCGCGCCCATTCTTCGTCAGGGGCCTTCTGCCCGAAAAACGCGACGTCGGCCCGAAACGCGTTCCATCGTGGAATGGTAAACGCCTGCCGACAAGGCTCTGGATTTCCTAGGACACGAGATGCGAAAACCAGATTCTTCGATTCAAGGTCGCGAACGCGGCGCCGCTCCACGTTTTTCACGCGCCCGAAGGTGGCCTCGGCGACAAACGCGCAGTGGTAGAGAAGCGTGTGACCGAGCTCCTTGAAGTACTTTGAGCCGATCACGTAATGAAACATCTCGTGATGGTGGATGAAGGCGCCGTGGTGAAACCTCCCGAGATTTATCCAGCCGAAAATGCCGAGGACGCCAAGGATTCCCCACGCGATGTGCTGACGGGACCCGCCGAGGCGTGATCGGACGATTGATCGAAACCGTGCGGACCAGCGCGTGGCGGCAACAAAAGCAATGAGCAGAAGGCAAATCGCGGTTTTTAGGATGAGTATCGCGTTCATCTCAGGGGCTTCAACGCGCGCTTCTCCCTAGTCTCATTTATGGGCCGATATCAAAGACGAGAATTCGGGGCTGCATCGCCCCGTCCCCAACGAACAGCGTTGTGCCGGCACCGCCAACGGCGATCGCCCGAGGATTATCTAATCCCTGCGCGCCGCTGCCAGTCTGCGTGCCGCTCCACGACGACTGCCCGATGAGATTCGTCGCAGATGCGCCCGATTGCAGCCGCGACGTGTCAAACATCAGCACCCGTTTGTTGCTCTGGTCGGCGACAAACAGCCGGCGTCGCGTTCCGTCAACAGAAAGCCCAGCCGGCGTCGTCATCCCCGCCGCGCCCTGACCTGTCATCGACCCCTGAAAATTCGTTTGTCCCAAAACAAACGACGCCGGCATCCCCGAAAACGCGAACGCCAAGTCAAACACCAGCACGCGCGCATTAGACGAATCCCCGACATAAAGCAGGCTCGTTGACGACTCGTAGGCGATCGACGTTGGCCGGTTCAATCCATCTTGCCCACCGATAGAACCCCCCGATGAATCAAGATCGTCCTGGCCAATCACCATCATCGCGCTCTCACCGGCATCGACCGCGGCGACATCAAAAACAAGAACGCGGTTGAAATTCTCGTCCGTAACAAAGAGGCGCTGCAAAACCTCGTCGATGGCGAGCCCGCTCGGTCCGCTCATCGTCGACGCGCTGACCATTCCGGGCCCCCCCGCGTCCCAGCTCGTTTGCCCCAGGAGGCCGAACGCGCGCATCCCGCTCGCCAGGTTCGTTGTGTCAAAGACGAGGACTCGGTTGGCCGTCGGGTCACTCACGTAAAGGCGGCTCGTCGTTTTGTCGTATGCGAGGCCGCTCGGCGTCTGGATACGATCCGCGTCTATCCCATCGCTGTAACAGTGAGAGAAATCTCGTTTACCCAAAACAAAATCGGCACTCGTGCTGATAGGACGGTCGCTCCCGTCGAGCGCGAAAACCAGCACACGACTGCTCAATGAGTCGGCAACAAAGAGCCGATGTCGAATCGGATCGACGGCTATGGCGCTCGCCACAAAGCTCCGTCTCCCTGGGCCATTCGCGCACAAACTGTCGAAAACAAAACCGGCATCAAGACTCGTGTGCCCAAGTTCTGCAACCGCGTTCTCGCCCGCATCGACTGTCGCGACGTCAAACACCACAATGCGATGGTTAAAGGAGTCCGCGACATACAATCGCGTCGATGTCTCGTCGATCGCCACGCCGGATGGATTGTACAGACGCTCGGGCCCGACGGCCGACCCACTCGAAAAAAAGTCCCACTGCCCGAGCACGCCGACCGCGTTTTCACCATCCGCTACGAATCCTGTGTCAAAGACAAGCACGCGACCGTTCGACTTGTCGGCCACAAAGAGCCGATTCGCCGCCGAATCAAACGTCAACCCGGTCGGCCCAAACACCCGCGACGCCGACGTACCCCCGTCGCTCCCCGACATATCGGACTGCCCAAGCACGCGCGTTGCAAGCGCACCGTTCTGAATCGCGCCGCCATCAAACTCAAAAATGAGAACGCGGTTGTTGTACGAATCGGCGACAAACAGCCGATCGCGCACCGAATCGACCGCAACGCCATTCGGGCCGCGCATGACGCCCGCGCCGCCCGCATCGCCCCATCCCGCATCGAAGACGGTTTGCCCGAGAACGCGCGACGCAGCGACACCGTTCGAGACGCTGGCGGAATCGAACATGAGGACACGGTTGTTCGACGTATCGGCAACGAACAGCCGGTTTCGCGCCGAGTCGATCGCAACAGCGCGCGGGTACGACATCAACGTGGCGCTCGTCCCAAACATATTCTCGTCCATCGACGGTTGCCCGAGCACAACGTTCGCGGCCATACCGTTCGTGATCGTCGCGGTGCTGAAAACAAGGACACGGCTGTTATCGACATCTGCGACAAAGAGTCGATTCCCAACCGCATCAAACGCAAGACCCGTCGGAAAACCAAATGTGGTCGCCGATGCGGACCCCCACATCCCACAGCTGTCTAAGCTCGGCGCACCGAGAACCGCGTCCGCCGTGGCATCGACGATCGCATTCGACACATCGAGGTTAAACACGAGGACGCGACGGTTGGAGTCACTCACAAAGAGGCGATGCCCGGCCAAATCAAGTGCAACATCGATGGGTTGCAACATCCCAGTCGCGCCCGGCCAACCGGTGCAGCTCGCGTCGACGTCCGGCTGACCGAGCACGCCCATCGCTGGGATTTTCGACGTGTAGACGATGATTCCGGCATCCGGCGATTCGACGTTTCCAGCGTCGTCAACCGCGCGATGACGAATCCGGTGCGTAAACCGCGTCGCGGTAAAAAGCGTCTGCCACGTCGTGGTGCCCATCGCAGCCACCCAATCGCCGCCCCCATCAAACGACACTTCGACGCGCGCAACCCCCGAAAAATCGTCGCCGGCCGTTCCCGAAAGCGTGGCCAACTGCCCATACGGCAAGAACCCACCGCTCGTGTTGATGGTCGACGTCGGCGGCACCGAGTCTATCGTCCATGCGAACGTCGCGGGCGTCGGGTCGGCGTTCCCCGCATCGTCGACCGCGCGCACCGAAATCGTGTGCGGCCCACTCGAAAGCGGCGACGTGATGAAGGGCTGCGCGCACACCGCGGGGCCAGCATCGTCGACCGCGCAAATGTAGCTGCACGCGCCCTCGCTGCACGAAAAATCGAACGAGACGGTGACGCCGTTTGAAAACACAGGTGGCACCAAAATCAACGTGGTTTCTGGCGGCGCTGTGTCGACCGTAAATGCGAGCGCCGCCGGCGTCGGGTCGGGATTTCCCGCGTCATCGAAAGCGCGAACAGCCATCGTGTGAAACCCATCCGCGAGCGCGCCCGCATCGAACGGTGAAGCGCAGGGAATCGCCCCCGCGTCGTCGAGCGCGCAAAGAAACGAGCTGCCGGTTTCGTTCGATGTGAATGAGAACACGGCGACATTCGACGCAACGAGCGGGGCCGGGCCGCTCACGATCGATGTCTCGGGCGGCACTGTGTCGATCGTCCAAGTGTATCGTTCTGGGATGGGATCTGCGTTTGCGCTCGGGTCGATCGCCCAAACCGAAAACGTGTGCGTCCCGTCGACCAGCAACCCGGTCGTGAACGGCGACGTACATGCAACGGCCTGGGATTCGTCGAGCGCACAAAAAAAGGTGCTCCGCTCTTCGTTCGCCGAGAAAACAAACGTTGCGGATCGAGCGTTCGTCACTTTCGGTGGTCCGCTCGACAGCGTCGTCTCGGGCGGCGTCAAATCGGGCGCGAAGATCGAACTCCGTCCGCACGCAACGACCAGCATCGTGGCGAGCCGGGCCGCTCGGTGCGCCTTGAACGGCGCCGACACCGCATTTCCCGACTCCGGCATCTATCAAAAAGTAGCACACCGACCCGGCCAAAAACAGGAAACCGAATGGGGCGTTGGTCAAGCGCGAGGCGATGAACGTTGAGAACCGATCGTCAAGACAAGAACGCGATCACGTTCTCGTCTTTGGCGTTGGTCCGTAGTAAAAAGGCTCGCCATGGCGCTTCTTCCGATAGACGAAGGGCTTATCGCGGAAGGGCGTGGGCTCGCGAAGGCGATTGCCGACGACGTGCAGTCGTTCATCGCGCGGCACACGACGGTTGCGGTGGAACGCACGACGCTCCGTTTTCTCGGCGTCGACGGCGTCGATCGAAACGGCGTCCCGCTCGTCAACATTGTTGTCAACGCGCTCGCGGCGCGCGGGATGCTCTCGGGCGGCGTCGCGCGCGTGTTGGCGGTTGGCAAGGCGGCGCGACATTTGTCCGTCCAGGAGACCGCTCAGCGAATTGCAGACGGTGACGCGGGCCCGTTCGACGACGCCGCAAAATCGAACGCGCCGGATGCCGCGCAAGTTCGCGAGATTCTCGAAGCGGAAGTCGCCTCTGGGCTCGACCGCATCCACGACGCGCAAAAGCGCCGTGATGAGAATCGCGCGCGACTCGGCATCGGCAAAGAGCCGCTCAAGTACGTCATCGTCGCAACCGGCAACATTTACGACGACGCCAAGCAGGGCCGCTCGGCGGCGTTCGCCGGTGCCGACATCGTCGCCGTCATTCGTTCGACCGCGCAATCGCTCCTCGACTACGTCCCGGTCGGCGCGACGACCGAAGGGTTCGGCGGCACCTGGGCGACGCAAGAGAATTTTCGCATCATGCGCGACGCACTCGACGACGAGGGCCAAAAGCGCGGGCGCTACATTCACCTCACGAACTATTCGTCCGGTCTCTGCATGCCCGAAATCGCCTACCTCGGCGCCGTCGAACGCCTCGACATGCTCTTGAACGATGCGATGTACGGCATCCTTTTTCGCGACATTAACCCGCGCCGCACGCTCATCGACCAATACATCTCGCGCCTCCTTTGCACCGTCGCGGGCATCGTCATCAACACCGGCGAAGACAACTACCTCACGACGGCCGACGCTTTCGACGCCGCGCACACCGTGATGACATCGCTCCTCATCAATGAAGCACTGGCGCACCGTGCCGCGATGCCCGACGCGCAAATGGGGCTCGGCCACGCCTACGAAATCGACCCGCAGATCGAAAACTCGTTCCTCTACGAGGTTGCGCAGGCGCAGCTCATCCGCCAGGTTTTCCCGCGCGCGCCCATCAAGTGGATGCCGCCCACGAAACACAAAACGGGCGACATCTTCACGAGCCACGTTCACGACGGCCTCTTCAATTTAACCGGCGTCTTGACGCGCCAAGGAATCGAGCTTCTCGGAATGTTTTCGGAGGCGGTTCACAACCCGTACTTGCACGACCGCTTCTTGTCGCTAAAGTCGGCGTCGCTCATCTTCAACGCGTGCGCGGGGCTCGCCGACGAAATCAACTGGCGTCCCGATGGCGTCGTCGCGTCGCGCGCGCGCGAGGTGATGGGCAAAGCGGTTGCGCTCTTGCGCCTCGTCGCCAGCGAGGGGCTGTTCGGCGCCATCGCCGCGGGTCGCTTTGCCGATGTCAAACGCCCCATCGATAAAGGAAAAGGCGCGGACGGAGTCTCTCCCCGTGCCACGAACTACGCAAACCCTGTGCTCGACGCGCTCGAAACCGTCGCGGGTGTTTAGATTTAGAGCCGGGCTGTTGTCGCCGATTTGACCTCACCGCCTTGACATGCTGAGGCCAACCACGTAAGTTTCGCGGCTCGTTTTTAGACGAACGGATTCTGATTTTGGAGGCTGAGATGGCAAGACACCCGTCCGCGGAAAAGCGGAACCGACAAAACAAAAAGCGCCGCGTGCGAAACGTTGGGATTTTGAAGGCGTTTCGAGGCGTCGCCAAAGAGGCGCGAACGCTCCTTCTGTCTAAGGATCCGAGCAAAGCGAAGGCGCCGGTCGCGAAGGCGATTCGCGCAATCGAAAAAGCGAAGGCGAAGGGCGTTGTTCACTGGCGAACGGCCGCTCGCGCCGTATCCAGGCTCGCCCGCGCCGCGCATCGCGCCGCCAAGTAATCAAACCGCTATCGCGGTCTCAAACGATTCGAAAGCGATAAAACGGTCCGCTCGAGGATGACCTCGGGGTCGACGGGACTCGACTTGATGGCGAGATCCGCGTGGAAAAGCTCGTCCAGCATCGTCGTGAGCGCGCGCTCGTCGAGACGACGCGCCTGATCGGTGATCTTATCGGCGATAAACGGGGGCAGACCGAGCCGCGACGCGATTTCACCGGGCCGCGCACGCGCACAGAGGGCGTCGTTCGCGACGAGCAATTGGCGAACGTGGCGCGCAAGCATCGCGAGGATCATGGGTGGCGCCTCGCGCTGCGCAAAAAGTTTCGCGAGGAGCAGAGCCGCTGTCTCGCGCTTCCCGGAGCCGAGTGCATCCACAAGCTCAAAGACACTCCGCGACCGCGTCGCAACAACGAGTTCTGCGACGTGCTCCTCGGTCACGGTGGGCGAGCCCGCAAAGAGCGTCGCTTGCTCAATCACGCGATCGAGCCGGCCAACGTCGGCACCGACGAGCTCCGCGAGCAGGCCCGCCGCGGCCGGCGCAAGCTCGACCCCATGGGCCTTCGCGCGCGCACGAACCCAACCCGGGAGCTCGCGAGCCGACGGCGGCGCAAGACGAATGACCGACCCGACCTTCTCGATTTTTTTTGCAAAGTTCCCCGGCTCGCCTTTTTTTGCGAACACCGCGAGCACCGTCGTCGCGACCGGCGCTTCGACGTAAGCCGCAACCGCACGCCGCACATCGGCGCCGCCCTCATCAAAATCAACAAGCACGACGAGCCGTCGCTCCGCGAAAACCGGAAGCTGTCCCGTCGTCGATCGGAGCGCCTCGGGTAAAAGCCCCTTCGCGGCCAAGCGGTCGAAGTTAAAATCGACCGCCTCGCGCAAAACCGCCGCCTTGATCTCCGCCTCCGCTTCGCGCAGCAACACAACGTCGCCGCCCACAACGTAATAAACCGGCTTCAACGGTCGTAGCCACGCGGGTGTCGTCGCCGTCATCGCCCCCTCAGGAAAGCCGCCCGAAAATCGCCCATCAGTTCCCACGCGATTTGTCGAATCGCACGATTCTTGTTCGCGTCGGTTGCCATTGCCGTCGCCCCCGTGAGGTACTCCGCATCGCGTGCGAGTGGGCCCCGTCGCCACAACACGTGCCCGTCCGCGCGCACAAGCTCAACCTCGACCGATGCGCTCGCACGATACGCGCCCACGCGAACCCCAGTCGCCGAACCCGGATAGGCGATCGGGGAAGCGCCAAACGCCAAGACGCGGCCGCGCAACACCGCCTCGGCCTCGCGTCGCGGTGCGAGCCGGAGCGCCGCCGAGCGCAGAACGACTTCCCGCAGTGCCTCCGAGAACGGCCGCTCAATCCCGACTTCGAACGTGTCGTTTGCGAACGGCGACACGGCGACACGGCGAACCGAGACCGCGGGAACGTCGGTTCGAAATCGATACCCGCAACCCGGAACGCCCACCGCAAACGCGATGGCCGCAACAACACCACCCTGCGCGAGAATTCGCACCACGGCGTTGGATACCACAGCCCAGAATGAATGCCCAATGGACAACGCAGTCGCGGTCGCGCGTCCGCAGACGAACAGGCGTTCCTGATCCAGGGTTGACCCACCTTGGGCGCTGGAGTACGCACGGCGGCTGGGTCTTGGAGAAGGAGGCGAAGATGGGACTTTTGCAGGACAAGGTTTCGGTTATCACGGGCGCTGGAAACGGCATTGGGCGAAGTCACGCGCTTTATTTTGCGAAAGAGGGCGCGAAGGTCGTCGTCAACGACTTAGGGGGAACGCGCGATGGCGTCGGGAATTCGAACTCGGCCGCGGATCAGGTCGTCGCTGAAATCAAGGCCGCGGGCGGACAGGCCGTCGCGAACTACGACAACGTCGCGACGCTCGAGGGCGGACGCAAAATCGTCGAAACGGCGCAGAAGACCTGGGGGCACATCGACGTTCTCGTCAACAACGCGGGGATTTTGCGTGACAAGTCGCTCCTCAAAATGGAAGAGGCGCAGTGGGACGCGGTCATCGCCGTGCACTTGAAGGGGACGTTCAACTGCACGCAGGCCGCGGCGGCGGCGATGAAAGAGGCCGGGCACGGCGGCCGCATCATTAATACGTCGAGCTACTCGGGGCTCGAGGGAAATTTTGGGCAGTCAAATTACGGCGCCGCGAAGGCGGGGATTTATGGGTTTACGCGTGTTTGTTCGCTTGAGCTTCTGAAGGCTGGAATCACCGTCAACTGCATCGCACCGGTTGCAAAGACGCGGCTCACTGAGGACTTGCCGATGTTCGCGGGTGTCACGGAAGAAGCGCTCGGCCCGCAGTACATCTCGCCGGTTGTGGCTTTTTTGGCGTCGGACCTCGCGGCCGACATCACAGGAAAAGTTCTCGCGATTCAGGGGAACTGGGTGTACGAATATCGGATGATGAAGACGGCGGGCGCGCGCAAGGACAGCGGTCAGTGGACACCGACCGAGCTGCGCGAACGCTGGAACGAAATCACCGCTAATAATTGGCAGTAGTCACGGGTTCTTTCGATGGTCCGGACCGTCGAGCGTTAGGAATTCGCACATTTCAAGAAGGCGTGAGTAGATGCGCGCGCCGACGCGCTCTTCGAGAGTTTCAACGACCGATTTTGCCGAAAACCCGCGCGTGGAGCGGCCCTCAACGGGGGGCGCATCAAGATAATTCGTCGTGAGAAGCGTTGTCGCGCCGAGGTTGTACCGACGCGAGACGAGTTCGTCGAGAATCGAATACTCCCAGTCGGTGTTGCGCCCTTTGCCAAGCTCATCGATCGCGAGCACGTCGACGGTCGAAAGCGGGCCCAAGAGATCGGCGTCGGATCGCCCCTGCGCGTAACCTTCACGCAGGTTTCCGAGCAAGTGGAAAAAATCTGCGAATCGGCACGAGATGCCGCGCTCAAGCGTGAGGTAGCGAAGCGTCGCGACAAGCAGGTGCGTCTTCCCAACCCCAACCGGCCCCGCGATTAGAACGCCGCGCGACTTCGCGCTGATGGTCTTCGCGAGCTCGTAGAGGCGTGCTTGGGCGCGCGCCTGCGACGGCGTTTTTGATTCGTACGACTCAAACGCGTTTTCGCGGTACTTCGCCGGAATCTGCGCCTCGCTGAATCGGTCGACGCGCCGAAACAAATCTCGGCATTCGCACGGCTTCGTCTCGTTGTACCCGCGCGCGTTGCGACCCCGAACAAAACCCGCGCCCCCACACGTCTCGCACGGAGGCACGCAGTCGCAAACGCGCGCCACCGCGAGCCCGCGAACCTCGAATGTCGCGAACCGTCGTCCCCCGCACCGTTCGCAGATCTTAGCTGTGGGCTCCATCGGCTCCCGCTTCGGCCCAGTTCACGTCGTGCGCCCCCACGCGAAGCGACCGAGCCAGCGCGAACGCCTTCTCAACCGCGCGGCTGTAAGCGCCGAGCGACCGTGGCGGCGCTTTTCGCGCCCGCTCGTTGAAGTCGCGCATCGCCCGAAGAACGACGTCGAGCGGAATCCCTTGTCGCTCCCACCCGAGCGCAACCTCGACGTCGCGCGCGGACAACGAAAACCCGCCACCGCGCGCCTCGGCAAAGAGCGCTTCAATCGCTTCCAGGTAATCCACCATGGCGACGAAGAATAGCATCCTTGATCGATTCCCGCGAGAGAACTACGGTGCCGCTGTGCGTAAAACAAAAATCCTCGCAACGATTGGGCCCGCCAGCCGGACACCGGCGATGCTTGATCGCCTCATCGCGGCGGGAATTGACGCTGTTCGCCTCAACTTCAGCCATGGCGCGCACGACGAACATCGGGCCGTATTCGCGGCAACGCGCGAGGCCGCGGAACGCGCAGATCGTCCCATTGCTTCGCTGCAAGACCTTCAAGGCCCAAAGATCCGCCTTGGGAAACTCGCGACCGATTCGGTTGAACTCACGACGGGCGCCGGGTTCACCATCACCACGACACCGACGATCGGAACGCGCGACGGCGCGTCAACCACCTACGACCGCCTTGCCACCGACGTGAAACGCGGCGACCGCGTGCTGCTGTCCGACGGCGCGGTTGGACTCGTCGTCGAAGCGACCGATGGCAAAACCGTTTCATGCCGCGTCACCGCAGGCGGTACGATTCGCTCGAACGCGGGGCTAAACCTGCCGGGCGTCGCCCTCTCGGCGCCCGCACTCACCGCCAAAGATCTCGCCGACCTCGACTTCGGCGTCGCACTGGGCGTCGACGCGATCGCCATCTCGTTCGTTCGCCGCGCCACGGATCTTGCCGCCGCGCGCGCGCACCTTGAAGCGCACGGGGTCAAAACACCACTCATCGCGAAGATAGAACGCCCCGAGGCGATCGACGACCTCGACGCCATTCTCGATGCGGCCGACGGCGTCATGGTGGCCCGCGGCGATCTCGCCGTCGAAGTGTCGCCCGAGCGCGTCCCCATCCTTCAAAAGGAGATCATTCGCGCCGCAAACGCCCGCGGGAAGCTCGTCATCACAGCGACGCAAATGCTCGAGTCAATGACGAAGAGCCCGCGCCCAACGCGCGCAGAAGCCTCCGACGTTGCAAACGCCGTGCTCGATGGCACCGACGCCGTCATGCTTTCGGGTGAAACCGCCGTGGGCGAATTCCCAGTCGAAACCGTCGCGATGATGTCGGCCATTTGCACCGAAGTCGAAGAGAGCGCCATCTACCGCGCGCTCCCCGCGCCGATACTCACGCGCGCCCCCTCGTCGTCGGAGCTCGCCTGCGCCGCGTCAGCTGTTGTTGCGGCTCGCGACCTCGCCGTCTCAACCATCGCTTGCTTCACGCACTCGGGCGCGACCGCAGCGCTCCTCTCCGACCTTCGCCCGCGTGCCCACATCCTCGCACTCACGCCGTCGCGCGAAACGTTTCACCGCCTTGCGCTTCACTTTGGCGTAACACCCGTCCTCGTTCCGCTTGAACGCGACACCGACGCGATGGTCGCTCTCGTCGAACGCACCGTCATCGCGAGCGGCGCGGCGCGTCCCGGCCAAACCGTCGTCATCACGATGGGCGTTCCCGTCGTCACCCGCGAACGCACGAACCTCGTCAAAATTCACCAACTGCCCTCAGCGTCCGGGGTTCGCGTTGATTAGTCATGTCTCGCTGGGCGTTCGAAACCTCTCCAAGTCAATTGGCTTTTATGACGCGGTTCTCGCACAGATTGGGTATAGCCGGCTTTGGACGACAGAGCGTGCGGCCGGCTACGGAGTCTCGGGCACGAATGAGCCGTTCGCGCTCATCGATGTGGGCGAAGCGCTGTCCGCTGCGGGCGCAGGTTGCCACATCGCCCTGGTCGCGGCATCGGCGAGCGCCGTCGACGCGTTTCATCGCATCGCTTTACAGTTTGGAGCACACGACAACGGCGCGCCAGGGCTCCGCCCGCAATATGGGGCGGGCTATTACGCCGCGTTTATCCGCGACCTCGATGGCCACAAGATTGAGGCCGTCCACCACGCCGAAATACCGCATCCGGCGAAACCGCGTTCATCGTAGAGCCATCGACCGATCGCCGCTGCAGCTCAGCGTCATCCCGCGACGCAGCTGAAGCCTCCGTCGGAGGCGCAGGTGAAACTATAGTCCGTGTCCTCGTCGGCCGGGTGAATCGCGCCCTGGCCACCGCGGTCATAGAACAGAACCGGTGGGCAAACCGCATCGCTCTTGACGCCCGTTTGCGTGTCGGTGTCGTTCACGCCGTCGGCGTTTCCGTTGCCGCCTTCGATGTGCACCGTATAACGCCCGGCTGCGATCGTCGCACCCGCGTCGCTTGGGTAAAAATCCACGGTCCGCTCTTGCCCCGCGTCGACGTTCAGCGCGTAACGCAGCGGCAACAGCGCTCCCCCTCCATCCGCGCCGGCCGCGACAAAGTTCAAGCGCACCGTATCCGTTGTTGCGCCCGGTGGATCGGTCAAAACAAGCGTCGAAAAATCGGGCTTCTTGCTAAAGCGAATCGTGAAGTACTTTGTCGTATTTGCGTAGCTGTAAGCGTCCGTAAAGAACTCGTTGATATCGAAGTAGTAACCGGGGCACGCCCCTGCGTCGACAGCCGCGCCCGCATCCGCGCCCGCATCGGCACCGCCATCCGCGCTCGCATCGGCAATGCCATCGCCCGACTGCGTCGGATTACTCCCACACGAAAACGCCGCCACCAACAGAATCCAATGAGACCGTCTCATCGCGCACGCTCCTTCTCGCCCCGCTGGATGTAACCCCAATCCCGAAGCGCGCGCTCGACACCCCGCCCCGCCGCGCCTTCGCCGTCGGCCTTCGGAAGCGACAACCCCTCAAGCTCCGGTAAGCTCGCTGGCTCCGGGCTTGGCGCGCCCGACACGACGCTGCTTGGCCGCGCTCGCCCCATGCCGCTCTTAGCCCGCCGCGCCTTCGCCCGCCACACAAAAACTCCAAGCTCACCACCCGGGCGGATCATCGGCGCCCGGCGCGCATCGATCCCGCGCGCCGCATCGACGCGTACCGACCCAACTTCAGCATCGGCCGTCGCAATTCCATACGACCCCAAAAAAACCCGGTCGCTCCCGAGCGGCTTCCCATCGAGCGTTCCGACGATTCGCACCTCAGCGTCCGCCGGCGCCACATCAAACACAGCTCCAGACGGCGTTTTTCCAAGCACGAGGTCAACAAGAACGCGCTCGCCTTCATTCCAAACGCCACTTCGATTCCCGAGCGCAATGGGCCGAATCTTCGTCACGCGCCCACCCGCGATGCGCACTTCGCCCACCCATCGATGCTCCCCGGCATCGCCACTCGCGACGACGTGATACCGCGCGAACGCTCCTGCCTCTTCTATCTTCGCCCCTTTTTTCTTCTCCCTCAGATCTCTGCGACTCTGCGTCTCTGTGGTTTCTCCCGTCTTTCCCACTCCCACGACCGGGTGCCGAACCGCAATCTCCTCGCGAAACCGCTTCAACTCGCCGCGCAGCCGCTCGCGCTCGCCACGCGCCTCCACCGCGTCGATCAAGTTTCGCCGCTCGCTCGGATCCGCGCGCACGTCAAAAAGCTCCTCGGGCTGCCGCACGGTACGCCCGTCCCGCTCAAGCAGCTCAAACCCCGGCAACCGCGCGTAATATTTCCATCCGCCGCTTCGGATCGCGCGATTCCCTTTCCCCTCCGAAAAGACAACGCGGTCAACCTCCGGTTCGTCACCCCGCATCATCGGCACGAGACTTCGCCCCTGGTGACGCGGATCCGGCGGCAATCCCGCGAGGTCAAAGAGCGTCGGCGCCAAATCGAGCAGCGGCACCGACGATGCAATCTGCTTCCCTTCGGGCACGACGCCCGGCCGCACAAACACGAGCGGGACGTGAAGCTCCTCGTCGTAGAGCGTCACGCCGTGCGTAAACGACGAAATTCGACCCGTCTTCAAAACCTCGTAAACGTGCGCTTCGTCCATCGCTTCGCCGTGATCGCCAACGATGACGACGAGCGTTCGCTCCGCAAGTCCCAGGTCCTCCAACGTCTTAAACACGCGGCCGACGAAATCATCGGTCAACGCGATCTCGCCAAAGTACCGACGCAAGATATCCGACGTCTTGTCGTTCGGGCCGAGCCTCACCTGCGCTTTATACTTTTCGGGCGGGATATAGATTTGATGGGGGGCGTTGTAGTGCATGTAAATGAACCACGCGCGGTCCCGATTTGCCGTGATGAACGGAATGACCTCCTTCGTCAGCGACGCCGAATCGAGGTATCCGTCGCGGTTGTCAAATGAGCGATCGAACCCAACGTCGATGCCGAATTGATGAAACCCTTGCACGAACAAGTTGTTCATAAACGCCGCCGTCACAAACCCCGCGCGCGAAAACGCGAGCGGCACAAGCGGCGGCCGGCGCGTGTAGAAATGCTCGCGCTCGCCTGGATTGAAAAACCACGCGTCGAAGTTAAGCCCCACACGGGTCGGATACTCGGACGTGAAGACCGAAAAGATCGACGGCTTGGTCCAATTCGAATTCGAAAACGCCTGCTTGAACGCGGTTCCGCGACGGCAATAGCGATCGATGTTGGGCGAGACGTTGCGCGGGTTTCCGAGGCAACCAAGCCCATCGGCGCGCAGCGTGTCGACCATCAGCAAAAGAACGTTGTCCGGCTGTTTCGCACCAGATCCCACGACGATGGGGTCCGAAACAAACGCCTGCGCATACGTCGACGGTGCCTGCGTCTCAAACGCGAGCGTCACCTCCTCGTCCGCGTACGCCGCTAGGTCGAGCCGCACATCGCGCCACGCGAGCCCGTTTCCGCCGAGCCGTTCCGAATGCAAGGGCGTGGTCGCGCCCCCCGCGCGCACCAACGACACCGAAAACGTCGATCGGCCACGCCCCATTACGCCAAACTCAAGCGCCGCGGATCGCGGCACGCGCAACCGAAACGCGACCCGCGCGGGCGGGGCTAGATAAAGGACGCGACGCTCATCGAAGATTTTTTCGTCTGGGTGAAGCGTCAACAAGAGGTCGAGTTTGGCGCGGCCGCCCGTCGCCTGCGCGTGCGGGTTCGCGTGGACATAGTAAGCCCCCGCGCCCAGCGACTTAACCGACCGGGCGATCTTCGGCATCGTAATTTCAGCGCGGTCGAGCTCGTTCAAAAACCGGTGCACAACCGTCCGCGCGGCAGGCGTCGATGCGCGGGCCGCCGTCGCTGGTCCGACAACCACGGCCAGAGCCAAAGCAGCGGCCGCAACGTTACTTTTCAGCCGCCCCATCCGCCGCACCGCTCGCGTCGTCATCTTCTTCTGGAATAATGAAACCATTCTTCTCGACAACTTTCTTCTCTCCGAGCATCCATCTAAAGAGACGCGCCTTGAGGTCCGCCTCAACCGCGACATAGGCCGCAACCCCCGCGACGTTCTTCCGCTCCTCCGGATCTTTCTCGAGATCGTAAAGCTCATAGAGCACACCGCGCCGCGTGGGCATATAGATGAGCTTCGCCGAACGCGTCCGCACCATGCGGTGTTTCGCGACAAGAACATGTTTCGCGAGCTCGTCTTTCAACACCACCTCGTGACGATGCTTCTTGTCGACGCGCGAAAAGCCGAAGAGATCGGGATAGTAGATGCGTTGGCCTTGAAAGAAATCGCTCGAATCGTTCAAAAACCAAAGCCCCGTCTCCGCAAACGCCGCGAGACCCAAATCTTCCTTGGTCCCATCGATGAGCGGCGACAAATCGACGCCGTCAACTCCCGGTGGAATCTCCGCCCCAAGCCGCGCGAGAAGCGTTGGCATCACGTCGACGTCGCGCACGACGGCCTTAACACGCCGCCCCGCTGGCCGCTCCGCAGCAGCACCATTCGTCGGCCCAACGATCGCGAGCGGCAGCCGAAGCGACACATCGCCCCGCAAATGATCCCCGTGCCCCATTCCCCACTCATGCTCGTAAAGGTTCTCGCCGTGATCCGACAAGAGCACGATGTGCGTGTCCTTGCGAAGCCCGCGCTCCGCGAGCGCCTGAACAACGCGTGCGACCTGATCGTCAACCGCCCGCACCGCACCATCGTAAAGCGCACGAATGTGGTCGACCTCCCCGCGGGTGACGGCCTCGGCCTTCTTGAACGCCGCAAGCTTTTGATACTTGAAGCGCCCGCGATACCCGGGCGTCGTATACCGCTTGTAGTAAGGATGCGGGGCGCCATAAGGAAAGTGCGTCGTCGAAAAGAAAACCGTAAAAAAGAATTTCGACTTCGCGCGCACCGCGTCGATTTCGTCGATGAGCTGATCCGCGACGAGCGCAGGGTCCGCGTTTTGCGCGAACTCACGAATCGCCGGGAAAACGGTGCGACCCCAGGCGTTTGTAATGTAAGGAAGAAGTTGCTTGTGAAGCTCGAAGCTGCGCGTCTCGATGAGCCCGGGAAACGTGAAATCGGGCGTCACGACGCGGTCAAAGCCGAGCTCAATGCGCGGAAAAATATCGCCCGCGAAATCCGAAACGACGCCGGTCGCATAACCGCGCTTCTTAAGGAGCGTCGCGATCGTCGTAAACGGCTTCGCGCGATCGGCCGCCGTTGGGAACATGTGGCGAATGCCGTGGTTGTACGCCCACTGTCCCGTGAGAAGCGTCGCCCACGCCGGAAACGTCCGCGGAAGCGAGCTAAACGCCGCGTCGAAAAACGTTCCCTCGCGAACGAGCGCATCGATGGCGGGCGACGTATCGCGCTTCGCGCCTCCAACGCCGAGGGCGTCGGGACGTAGCGAATCGGCCGCGATAATAAGGAGGTTGGGGCCGTGTGGCTTGTCGCCGCTACGGAAGGCCGCCGCGATAAGCACCGCGAGCACCACGACGCCCACGGGCGACAACGCAACAGCCGCGCGGCTTCGCTTCGCGTTCAGCCATCGCCACACAGGGACAAACGTTCCGCGCCGAATCGCGAGGGCGAGGGCGAGCGCGGGGATGCCGAGAATCGCTATCGTCTTGAGAAGGATGTAGACGAAGTAAGGGACGACGTCGGTCGCGAAGACTTGAAGACCCGCGGCAAATCCGCCCGCTTCATAGAAAGCGTCGGCGTAAAGCTGCGGATACTTCGCCATCGACGCCAGGAGCGCGACGAAATGAACGGCGGCGATCGCGACGAGGTCGAGACCGAACGAGACAAGAAACCTGCGTCGGCGACCCACGTGCAAAAAAACGAGTCGCCAAAAAAGATTAGCGAGCGCGCCGACAAGAAATCCAATCACGACGTGCGCGAGGGCGATCTGAAGCTGCGTCGAAATGATAAGGCCGCGATACTCGGCGACGACCGAGTCGGTGCGCGCATCGGTGACGCCCATCATGCTCGCTGCGTTTTGCGAGAGGTAAATGGAGAGCCCAAAGAGCGCGAGGTAAAAAACGAGACCAAGCGGTGCGCCCGGGGGGAAAAGGACACGGAGGCCGAGCCGCAGCCATCCACCGAACGACCGATTTGAAACCAGCGCCACCATTGACTTCGGCCGTGGAGTTTAACGCACTTCGCATACAAAAAGGAACTTCATCCATCGACCAAGTGAGGCGCCCCGAGATCCTCTGTGAACCAGTTCCGCGCTCGGTTGCCTGTCGGTGTCTGTATCCGGGTGTCTTCGCGATGCCACACGTTGGAGACGTCGCGGCGGGAAAAACGAAGTTAAATCAAGCGGTTCGCTTGGCCCTAGAGTTGCCATGCACAGTAAAGAATGGTTCTTGGCGCATTGCATCGCATTTCGAGGCGAATCGCGCTGGCGCTCGCGGTCATCACCCCGTCGACCGTCATCGCCGCCGATAAGTGGGTCGTCCTGCGGTTCAACCGGGTCGGCAGCGCCGCAAACAGCGACTTGGCCGATACGTTCCAGGACCTGCTCGCCGGTGAAATCCGGCGCCACGTCACGCCAAACGCGGACCGTCTGACCAGCACCCGATGTGAAACGATCGCCTGCGCGAAAAAAATCGGCCGCGCCTCGGCCGCCCGCTTTGCGCTTTTCGGGTCGCTGTCGCGGCTTGGCTCCAAAGTGATCGTCCAGTCGACGCTTGTTGATGTCGACAGCGGGGCTGCGACGGCGTCGCAAAAAATGTCGGTCACGCGCGTCGAAGAGCTCGACGCCGCCGCGACGCGCATGGCTCTCGCGTATGCGCGCGGAACGAGCACCGACGACACCGCGGAGCTCGGCCTCGTCACGTCCGGCGAAGCAAAACCCGAAAAGCGTCGCGAGGGGGCGCGCGGCTTCGCACTCAAAATTGGCGGCGCGATCGCGTCACCCGAACCTGGCAGCGCGCTCGGCGGTCTTCTCTTCGACGCATCGTATTGGTTCGAGGCGGCGAGCTTTTCCATCGAGCCACGCATCGGCATTCGCTTCTCGCCAAAAAGTTCCGGGTCGCGTTTTGTCACGCTCCCCATCGAAGTCGGGGCGAATTACATCTTCTCGCGCAGCAACGTCGCGCCATTCCTTGGTTTCGGCGCGGGCCTCCATTTCATGTGGGAGTCGCGCGAGACGACGCTCACGACAGGAAACGTGCTGGCGACGACCACGACGAAGCTGCTCGAAGACCAGGCGTGGGCCTTTGGGATTTCTGGGCGTGCGGGGATCCTTTTCTTTCGCACGTACGCGATGCGAATGCTCGTGACCGCCGAATATAGCCTTTCGTTTACAACGCTGAACGGAATGAAAAACCCGCAAGCGCTGACGTTGGGGGTGGGGGTGATTTTCTAATGAGGACGACAATATGCCGAGCGATGTTTAGCGCGGCGGCTGTCCTTATGATCGCTTGCGACCGCCCCGTCGTGGTGACAAACGACACGGGGCTCAATTGTAGCGGCGACGCAAGCGCGGCCGAGCTCGCGGGAAACTGGATCGTCTCGGGGAGCGGGAGCCGATCGGGATGCACCGATTCGCGATATGAGGGCGCGTTCACTCTCGGGCCGTCTCAGCCGATTGCGGTGGCGGTTACGACGGCCGACGCGGGCGCGAGCACATCGACTCTCGCGGCGTCATCGCCACCGTCCGGCTTTTCCCTGAGCGGCAGCGCGCAATCGACCTGCATCAAGTTCACGACGTCAGAAACGACGAATGGGCAAACAACGACCTACGAATTCAGCGGCACGCTTCAAGGCACGAAGACCGTCACCGGAACGCTAACAGGCACAGGGCCCGGCCCCTGCATCGTGGCAGGTTCTTTCTCCGTCGTCGCCCAATAACACTACCAATGAATCGTCGACGCAACCGGCGCCGGCTGTTCCTCGACGGTGCCATCGCCGAGCTGACCGAACGAATTGTCGCCCCAACATTTGAGCTCACCGGTCACCATCGCGACGCAGGTGTGCGTTGGCCCCGCGGCAACGAGTCGCGCGCCCGACGCGATTCCCACGACGTCAACAGGCGTCGTTCGATCGGTCTTTGTCCCGTCCCCGAGCTGACCAAACCGGTTTTCGCCCCAACACTTAACCGCACCGGCCGTCGTGATGACGCAAACATGCCGTCGCCCCACCGAAAGCGCATTGACGCGCGCGCCGATCCCAACCACGTCAACGGGCGCCGACCGATTTTCGCGCGTGCCATCGCCGAGTTGCCCAAATCGGTTGTCGCCCCAGCATAGAACCCCTCCATCGACGTTCAAAAAACACGCCTGGCGACCGCCCACCGCAACGCGCCGCGCGACTTCCGATGCGCCGACAACATCGACCGGCGCGAGGCTCTGCGTCGTCGACCCGTTGCCGAGCTGCCCCTCGACGTTTCGCCCCCAACATGCAACGCCGCGCGCTGATGTCACGACGCACGTGTGGTCGTCGCCGGCCGCGATGTCCGACGCGATCCACGAAAGCCCCGAAACCGATGTCGGCGTTGCAACGTTCGTCGTGTCGCCGTTGCCAAGCTGGCCCTCGCCATTTTTCCCCCAACAAAGGACGCCGCCCGAACCCCAGAGCGCGCACGAATGCGCCGCGCCGAGCGCAATTCTCCACGCCCCAGCCGTCTCTGGGAGCGCCATCGCCGGCGATTCGCGCATGGTCCACGTCCCATCGCCGACTTGCCCGGCTTCGTTCGACCCAAAACACGTGACCCCCGCGTCGTCGACAAGCGCGCAGGCGTGGTAATCGCCAAGCGCAAGCGCCCGCACACCCTCGCGGAGCGATGACGTATCGACAAAGCGAAAAGTCGTCCCCGCGCTGCCATTCCACACGGGGACCGACTTCGTCCCGACGCAGGCCGCCTCGCCCGCGCGTGACACGACGCACGTGCGTCCCTTGCCAACGCTGAGCGCGAGCGGCACGCGCGACGCGGCACCGCCCGTTGGACCACTCCCCCCGCACGCGAGTGCGCTCGCCGCGAGTGCGATGCTCCTTATCATCAGGCTTGGCGCGCGATACCCCATAAGAACCGAGCATTATAGCTGATTCATGTCGATCGCTGAACCGATTTCTCAGCCGATGATGCCGAAGCCGAGTCGTGTCCTGAAAGTCAACGCCCCTTGAACTGCGGCGTGCGCTTCGACAGATAGGCGGTGAGCCCTTCCTTCGCGTCTTCACTCGTAAAAAGGCCCTGCTGCAACTCGCGCTCGATCGCAAGCGCCTCGCTGAACGGCACCTCCGCGCCCGACTGCACAGCGCGCTTGATGCGCCCAACCGCGCGAGCCGCTTTGTTCGGCGTCAGGAACTGCCGCGCGTACTCGTTCACCTTCGTGTCAAAGTTGTCGGAATCAAAGACGTGGTTGACGACGCCAAGTGTTACCGCTTCCTCGAATTCGAACGTGCGCCCCGTCACCATGAGCTCCATCGCGCGCGACTTACCGACGAGCCGCGCGAGGCGCTGCGTTCCGCCTGTGCCCGGCAACACCCCGAGCTGTACCTCCGGGAGGCCGATCTTCCCGGCGCCGCGACGCGCGAGCCGAATGTCGCACGCCATCGCGATTTCGAGGCCGCCGCCCACCGTGTGGCCGTTCAGTGCGGCGATCGTCAGCTTCGGCGTTTGCTCGAGCCGGCAAAGTGTCTCGTTCGCGTGCAGGCAGAAGTAATACTTAAACTCGGGCGTGACGTCGGCGAGCATCCGAATGTTTGCGCCCGCGCAGAAAAACTTGTCGCCCGCGCCCCGCAAGACGAGCACCTGAACCGCGGCGTCCATGCGCGCCTGCAAAACGGCGTCGTCGAGATCGCGCATCATCTCATAAGTGTACGTATTCGCCGGCGGGTCGCAGAGCTCGAGGTACGCGATGCCGCGATCGACGCGATAATTGACGAGTTTGTTTTCAGCCATGGGTCGCCTCCTTTGTGTCGCCTAGAGAATATGGAGGTTACGACTCTAAATCGTTACGCGTCAAGGCTTAACGCGTTGGCCACATCGCGCTGGCGAGTGCGCTTTCGCCGATTTCGCGCAGGCGCCGGTGGCTGTCGCGAAGGGCGAGGGCAGCGGCACGATCGCGCGGGCCGTCTCGCAAAAGCAGATTGAGCGCCGACTCACGCACGCGCCAGTCGGGATCGCGTTCAAGCCGACCTTCGAGGGCGAATCGCGTCGCCGGGCCGATTTCACGAAGCGCCGAGACCGCCGAGAGCGCGGCGAAACGGAGCGCGATATGCGGGTCGGTCATGGCCTCGGCGAGCACCCAATCCACTGTGGCACGCGGGTGGTCGAGATAGGCAGCGAGAGCCAGTTCGCGCGCGCGCCAGTTGGGGTCCGTCAGCGCGGCACGCGCAAGCGCGAGCTCGGCCTCGGCCGATTTCCCCTCGTCGGTTCGCCGCAAATGCGCGATCGCCGCGCGGCGCGTACGCGAATCGTTGGACGCGACCACGGCCTCGACGACCGCGGACGGTGCGGCGACGGGGTCCGCCGCCGCGTGGGACTCCGGCGCTGCCGCACTCGGCATTGCGATCGGCTCCGCGTTTTGCGTGCGCACTTTGGTCGGACTTCCTGAAAACCAACCTAGACCCACGACTCCGACGATCGCCGCCGCAGCGCATGCGGCGACAAGTCCCATCGTAAGCCCGCGCAGGTGACGTCGGCGCGACCGCGCGCGCACCGCGGCTGCGCCCACCGCGAACGCGACGATGCGATCTTCAAGACCCGCTGGGATTGCCGCGTCAGCCTCACTTTTTGCCGCAACGAACTGCAGCAACGAAGCGAGGCGATCCTCTCGAATGCGCACCGCGTTCAGCATTTTCGCACCGCCCGGAGAAGCGGAATGACCGGCGTCGCCTGCTCGTCGGGTCGAGACGTCGAAGCAGCGGCCATCGCCGCGTCCCGCGCGAGCAGCTGCCCAAGCGCACCGCGTGCGCGATAAAGGAGCGCCGCGACCGCGTCAGGCTTGAGCCCGAGCGTCGTCACAAGCGCGTCGATCGACTCGCCGTGAAGATACGCGCGCGTCAGCACATCACGATGCCTTGGCTTCAATCGGTCGAGCGCACGCCGCAAATACGCCGCGAGCTGTTCGTCGCCTGCGCGCTCAAGCAGCCGTTCAAACGACGCGTTCTCGTCAACGAGATGGGCGAGCACCGCCTGTCCGAGCCGCGCCTCGCCGCGCGCCCGGTCGCGCACCCGGCGCCGCAGATGGTCACACACCTTGTTCGACGCGATATGCAAAATCCAGCTTCGAAGCGCCGCGCCCGCCCTCACCGCGTGCAGCCCCTCAACAACAGCGAGCGCAACTTCCTGCAAAATATCCTCAAGCGCCGCCGCCTCTCCAGGAATCCGCGCCCGCACGTGCCGTAAAACATCCGAAAAAAAAAGGCGAATCGCCGCCCCGGCCGCGGCCCGCCGTTCAGCCTCGCCCCCCTCGCGCGCGAGTCTTACGATTTCGTCTGCAGCTCGCTCCGTGTCACCGACTTCCGAAATCACGCTCTGCGTCGACACACCTCTCTTACCCATCGATCATAGTCGTGGCTCGCCCCGTGCGATGACGATTTTGGCGAAAACGTCATCCGCCGCCTTGACTTCCGACGAGTATCTGTAACGCGGTGAAAGGAGTCGATTCTCATGTTCCTTGGTTTTGCAATCTCGCTGTCTATGTTGGGCGCAGGCGTATCGCCTCACACCATCGAGGTTCGCGCGGGCGAATCGATGGGGCTTTATGCACGCTGGGCGAAGCTCGACATGCATTCGCTTTACGCGCGCACATCGCTGCGATGGAACGAACGCCTTCGCGTCGCGAGAAAACTGCCGCTTCGTTTGAGCGCCGATGAAAAGGCGCGGTTCGAAACGGCGCGCGAGGCGTATCACAAAGAGCGGGAATCGGTTCATCTCGCGGGCGGAAGCCGCGACCACACGGTTCGCGCGGGCGACAACCCGTGGCGAATCGCGCGACGGCTCGCGGTCCCATTGGGCGCGATCGAGCAACTCAACCCGGGGAAAGACTGGCGCCGCCTCAAGATCGGCGACATCATCAAAGTGCCGGCGTCGCGCATCAGTCGGCGTTGACGCCGATTCCGCGGAAGCGCTACCTTCCGCGCATGGAACCTTTCGATCCAGCCAAAGCACGCGCACGGCTCCACGAGCTTTTCGCAACGCGCGCTGTCAAATGGGGGAAGTTCACGCTGGCGTCCGGGCGCGAAAGCGATTTTTACATCGACAGCAAGGAGGTTTCGCTGACGGGCGAGGGGCTTTGGCTTATCGGGAATTTGGTCGTCGATCGCATCCGGCCAATCGTCGTTGGTGTTGGCGGCTTGACGCTTGGCGCGGATCCCATCGCGTGCTCGGCGGCGCTCGTCGCGCACAGCCGTGGACGCACCCTCGCGGCGTTCATCGTGCGCAAGGAAGCCAAAGGGCACGGCACAACGAAGGTCGTCGAGGGGCTCGGCGCGCTCCCGAAGGGGAGCCGCGTCACGATCGTTGAGGACGTCATCACAACGGGCGGCTCGGCGCTGGTCGCGGTGAATCGTGCGAATGAATCGGGGCTGCACGTCGAGCAAGTCGTTGGGCTCGTCGACCGCGAGGAGGGTGGGCGAGCGGAGATCGAAAAGCGCGGTATCGGCGTCGAGGCGATTTTTAAGCGCAGCGATTTTTCGAGGGGGGCTTGAGACGACGCACGGCGGTCGCGTTTCTTGCGGGCGCGGTCGCTTGCGCCTCGCAGCGCGTCGATTTCGCGGCGCCCGATCGTGCAACGGAGACCGATTCGTACGACGCGGTCTTGCGACGCTGGACACGCGACGCAAAGCTTTACGTCGGCTTTGACGCGCAGCTCTCCTTGCGCGCGACGCTCAAGACTTGGGATTTTCAACAGGCGATGGTCCGCCGCTACGCCGACCGTTACAAGTTGACAGACGCCGAGCGCCAAGCCCTCCACGAAAAAGAACGGGCGCGCACGCGGGAGTACTTCGACTTTATCGTCGTCGTGCACACACCTGAACTGCGTCGTAACGATCTCGATTCGAAGACGAGCGCCTGGCGCGTCAGGCTCAAGGTGAACGGCGCCGAGTCCCTCGCGGAGCCGGTCCGCTTGGTCTCGGCCGGGCGAGACCCCGTGGTCGAGGCCTTTTTTCCGCTGCACTCGGCGTTCTCAAAAACGTACGTCGCTTCGTTTCGACGGCCGCACGGCGAGGTGCGCGACGTTGCGCTCACGATCGCGGGCCCCGAAGGGAACGCGACGGTTTCGTGGTCAAGCGCCGCGAACTAAGTCACCGGCCGAAAGTGTTTCACATGCACCGTCGTCGCGCTCGAGGATGAGCGCGCCCGAGTGGTCATAGCCGGCGATCCGGCCCACAACCACGCGGTCTCCCGCGTGTACGGTCACGCGTTCGCCGACGGGAAGGGAGCCGGCGCACCATTCGTCGTAGGGATCTGCGACGTCGAGTGCCCGTTCCCACGCGGACATGAGTTGGGCGCGAACGTCGTCGAGTGCGAGCGCGCGCCCGATTTCGATTGCGAGAGATGACGCGACACCCTTGAGATCGGTGGGAATATCAAGCCAGTTCACGTTCAAGCCAACGCCGACGACAACCCACTCGACGCGGCCGCCTGCGACGCTCGACTCCGCGAGGATGCCCGCGAGTTTTCGGCCGCCCACAACGACGTCGTTCGGCCACTTGATGCGCGCGTTCGCGACTCCTGCTCCGCGCACGGTCTCGAGCGCAGCGATGGCGGTCGCCATCATGGGGCGATGCGCTAAGTCCGGCGACAGCGCTTCTCGAACGAGGAGCGACGCGTAAAGGTTCACGCCACGCGGCGATTCCCAAACGCGACCCCCGCGCCCACGCCCGGCCGTTTGCGCGCCCGCGACAACAACGAGGCCGCCCGCGTCACCCGCACGCGCTCGCGCAATCGCAACGTCTTGCGTCGACGTCGTTTCATCGAGCTCGACGATTTCGCGAATCCTCATGCGGGCGCGAGCTCAAGCGATAGATTCGCCGCCGGCGCCGAGTGCGTGAGCGCGCCAATCGAAATCCGATCGACCCCCGTTTTTGCAATCGCGCGAATGGTCGCGAGCGTCACGCCACCCGACGCCTCGAGCGGCACACGGCCACCGAATTCGCGCACCACCTTGCGCATCGCGGCCGGCGACATGTTGTCGAGCAAAAGCGCGTCAGCGCCAGCGCCCATCGCAACCCGCGCTTCGTCAAGCGACGTGACCTCGCACTGAACCCAAAGCCCGCGCCGCGCCATTCTCCGCGCACGCGTAACCGCCTCTAAAACGGACCCCGCGAGCGCGACATGATTGTCTTTGATGAGAATTGCCTCCGCGAGCGTCGCACGGTGATTCGCGCCGCCACCCGTCGCAACCGCGTCCTTTTCGAGTGCGCGCAAGAGCGGCGTCGTCTTCCGTGTATCGAGAATTTTTGCGTTCGTCCCCTTCGGGAGCGCCTCAACGAACTCGCGCGTCAACGTCGCGATTCCAGAAAGGCGCATCAAAAAATTCACCGCAACGCGCTCCGCCGAAAGCAGTGCCCGTGCGCGCCCAAATACCGTCGCAACCGTGGTTCCCGGTTCAATCCTCGCTCCTTCGCCGACCAGCCACACGACCCGCGCCTTCGCGTCCATCACGCGAAACGCCGCCGCCGCCGCCGCCGTTCCCGCTAAAACAAGCGGCGACTTCGCGAGAATGACGCCTTTCGCGCGCGCCGACGCCGGAATCGTCGTGCTCGACGTCACATCGTCCCATGCGCGATCCTCGCGCAAAGCCGCGCGCACCAACCTGACCAAGTCTTGGTGTTTCATCCCAACTGAACGAGACGCACCAAGTCGGCCTCGAGCTTTTGAAGCCGCACGCCAATCTCCGCGATGCGGGCGCGCTCGCGCTCAACGACATCGGCCGGCGCCCGCGCCACGAACGCCTCGTTCTCGATTTTCGCCCGCGCCGACACCTGCTCCTTTTTGACCTTATCGATCTCCTTGTTTAGCCGTGCGCGCTCGACCGCAACGTCGATCATTCCCGCAAGCGGAATGCACACCTCAACACCCGCGTGGAAAGCCGACACGGTCCCGACACCCTTCGCAAACGCCTCGACGAGCGTGATCGGGGACGCAGCGGCAAGCGAACGAATCGCGTCGGTGAGAAGGTGAAGTCGGTCGAGCGCCACGCGTTCCGTCGCAACGAGCGTCACGGGAACGTGTTTGCCGGGCGCGACGTTGTGTTCCGCGCGAAGGTTTCGAATCGCTCCAACCACGCCCTGCAAAAAAGCGATCGCGTCGACGGCCCCCTGGAAGCGCGCTGTCACTTCATTCGCGCTTGGATACCGTGCAACCATGAGGCTTGGCGCGCTGTTGACCTTTGGAAGCCGCTGCCAAATCTCCTCGGTCAAGTGCGGCATGATCGGATGGAGAAGTCGCATCGTCACTTCAAGCGTGTGCGCGAGCACGCCCTGCGTCTCCGTGCGGCGCTCCGACGGCGGCCCGCCGAGCGGTCCCTTCGACAGCTCAATGTACCAATCGCAGAACTCGTGCCAAAAGAAATGGTAAATCGCATCCGCCGCGTCGTTGAACCGAAACTCTTCAAGCGCCGCGCCAACACCCACGACAAGATCCGAAAGGCGATGCAACATCCACCGATTCGCTATCGCCGTCGCATCATCGTCCGCCCCCGCGCGCGCGCTCGCCGCCACCATCTCTCGTGCAAGCGCATCGAGCGATACGGGCGTCCAATCGGCGAGGTGTCCAAGCGAAAACCGCGTCGCGTTCCAAATCTTGTTCGCGAAGTGCCGATACCCCTCGACGCGCGACATTGCGAGCTTGATGTCTTGACCCTGTGCCGCAAGGATCGCGAGCGTGAAACGAAGCGCATCGGCCCCGTGCTCGCGCGTCACCACCTCGGGGTCGATCACGTTCCCCGCGGTCTTTGACATCTTCCGCCCCTGCGCATCGCGCACCATCGCATGCAAAAACACGGTCCGAAACGGAACTTCGCCCATGAAATGAATCCCCATCATCATCATGCGCGCGACCCAAAAGAAGAGGATGTCGAACCCTGTCTCCATGACGCTGTTCGGGTAAAACGTTGCAAGCGCCTTCGTCCGCTCGGGCCACCCAAGCGTCGAAAACGGCCACAGCCCCGAGCTAAACCAAGTGTCGAGAACGTCAGGGTCCTGCTTGAGCTCGCCGGAACCGCACGTCGCGCACGCCGTCGGCGTCGCCCGCGCAACGGTGTCGTGCCCCGCGGGGCAAGTCCACACCGGGATTTGGTGGCCCCACCACAGTTGCCGCGAGATGCACCAATCTTCAATGTTTTCCATCCAATGGAAATAGGTCTTCTCCCACGACGTCGGAATGATCTTCGTCTTGCCGCTTCGCACCGCCTCGATCGCGGGCTTTGCAAGCACCGCGGCGCGAACAAACCACTGCTTCGAAAAGCGCGGCTCAACGACGGTCCGGCACCGCTGACAATGCCCGACCGCGTGCAGATGCGTCTTCGTCTCAACGAGCTGGCCGTCCTCCGCAAGTCGCTTCAAAACCAGCTCGCGCGCCTTCGGCCCCGTTTCGCCCACAAACGCGCCGGCCGCCGCCGTCAATCGCCCCGCGTCATCAAAAATCGAAACGACCGGCAAGTTGTGCCGCTTCCCGACCGCGAAGTCGTTGAAATCGTGTCCCGGTGTGATCTTCACGACGCCCGTCCCAAACTTCGGGTCGACGTACGCATCCGCGATGATCGGCACCTCGCGCCCGTTAATCGGCAAAACCGCCGTCTTGCCAACCAGCGCCGCGTAACGCTTGTCGTCGGGGTGCACCGCGACCGCCGTGTCGCCAAGCAGCGTCTCGGGGCGCGTCGTCGCGACGACGACCCGCTCACCCGCCGTGCCTTTCACAGCGTACGCGATGTGGTACAGCTTCCCCGTCTCATCCTCGTGATCGACCTCAAGGTCCGAAAGCGCCGTGTGACACCGCGTACACCAGTTGATGAGGCGCTCGCCGCGCACGACGATCCCTTCCTCGTAAAGTCGCACGAACGCCTCGCGCACCGCCGCCGACAGCCCCGGGTCAAGCGTGAACCGCTCGCGCGACCAATCGAGCGACGCCCCGAGAATCTTGTGCTGCTCGCCGATGCGGCGCCCGTACTCGTCGCGCCACTTCCACACGCGCTCGAGAAATTTTTCGCGCCCCAAATCGTGCCGCGATACCCCGTCCTTCTTGAGCTCGCGCTCGACGACCATTTGCGTCGCAATCCCCGCGTGGTCCGTACCCGGCAGCCAGAGCGCGTTCATCCCTTGCATCCGCCGAAAGCGAATCAGGATGTCTTGCAGCGTCGCGGTCAGCGCATGCCCAAGGTGCAGCGACCCCGTGATGTTCGGCGGCGGCAATACGATCGCGTACGCCGGCTTCGCGCTTTCATCGTCGGCGCGAAAATAGCCGCGCTCTTCCCACACCTGATACCAACGTTTTTCGATTGGACCGGGCTCGTACCCCTTGTCCATCGCTTCCGGCGACTGCCCCAAGATTACGACTCCTTCCCGCGAATGACGCGGTGAAGCTCCTCACGGATGACGGTCTCGGCAAGCGCGGGGACAACTTCCCACGCAACACGTTCGACGACCGCGGTTGAAAGTTTCGCGACAATCTTGGACGCGAGCGCGTCTAGCATCGCTTCGTCGAGAATCCCCACTTCGCGCACGGACGTCTCTACAACATCGGCACTCGGTCGAGAAACAACCGGTGGCGTTGAAACCTCGCGCTTCGTCGACTCGACCGCCGCCACCCTGGGCGCGGACGGAGGGAGCAAAGGAGCGGCCTCGACGCTCAGCGGCTCAATCTCAAGCTCCATCGGGACGTCGTCGTCCGGCCGACCAATCGGCGCTGCCGATGGCGCCGGCGTCTCGCGAAGCGCGGCGGCTGGGCTTGGAAACTCCGCCACGCGGGTCACGCTTCCTACGTCGGTGACCGGCCAAAGCTCATCGAAGGGTGTCGCGTCCGCCGGAAGGGACGACGACCCGCGCTCTGTCGAAGGCGTAACACCAGCGCGTGTGGGTGCCAACCCTCCATCCCAAAGTGCGGACTGATCGCTTTTGGAAACCGGCGCATCCGCATGCGTCGATTCGCCCCAAAGGTCGAGTTCCGAAAGCGGCGCCGACGACGGCTCGGGAGGTAATGAAACGGAAGGCGCCTGAACGGAAGGTGATCGAGTCGCGGTGCGGAGTGCGGGCCGCGCGGCCGCGATTGGCGTCGGCGTCAACTCGGGTGCGTGCTTGAATGACGCGGGTGACGCAACGTCGTGGTCGGTCGCGCGCGGAGGCGGCGTCATCTCGCCCCAAGTATCTCCGTGCTCCCGCGCGAGGTCCGACGGGACCGGCCGGGGCGTAGCTTGCGCAGGCGAAACGGGCGCCGCCGGAATCGCACCAGCCGGCGAGGGTGGCGCCGCAACACGCGGAGCGGCCGCCTTCGCGAAAGCAAAGGGATCGCGCGCCGGGGGCGGAGGCGCGGGTGGCTTCGGAGCTGGCGACGGGGCAAGGGAACTGGCAGCTCCACGAGCAGAAAACGGGTCGCGACTTGCGACGATGGGCGGCACCGACGTTGCCGGAGTCTGTGTCGACGCGCGCGGGGTTGACACGATGGGCGCGGGAGCCGCTGACTTGGGCGGAAAAAGGGCAGCGGCCCCAGCCGACGATTGAGCCGGCACCGGCGCAAAGGGATCACGGGGAAGAGCCGCCACTGGCGATTTCGGCGCACGCGACACGGCAAACGGGTCGCCCACCGAAGGCACCTTGGGCTGCGCAAAACCGCCGGTCGCAGCGGCCGGTCGGGATGTCGATGGCGTTGCGAACGCCGGAACGGACGTCGATGATGATGCGGGCGCCGCCGGTGGCGACGCGACGGGCCTCACCGCGAAAGCCGCGGGGCCAGGCATTGTCGCCTTGGAAGCCGCGACCAGAGGCGCCCCACCGGTCAGCCGCGCCACCTTCTCGATAAACGACTTCGTTTCAAACGGCTTGACGATGGTGTCGGAAACGCCCGCCGTCTGCCCGCGCGCCGCATCGTAAGGCTCGCTCGTCGGCACAAGGAGTAAAACCGGCGTCGCCGCGAGCCGCCCGTCCGCCCGAATCGCCGTTGCAACATCGTACCCGCTCCGGCGCGGCATCACAGCGTCCGCGATGATTAAATCGGGCTTTATTTCTGCGGCTTTCCGCACCGCATCGTCGCCGTTGTCCACGAACACAAGCTGATGCCCAAGGGCGCCCAGCGTCATCGCAACAACACGCTGCATCGTCACGCTGTCATCGGCGACTAGGATTTGTTTTGCCACGCGAACCTCGTCGGAATATTCCAACAGGCCACCGGCATTTGCAAGCGGCACCGAAAACCCGCGATTCCATTTGACGCGTGCGAAGCGCCACCTATAGATTCGCGCCGTGGCGCCGCCCCTAAAAGTTCGAATCAAGATTTCCGACCCAGCTAAACTGCGCGCCCTGTCGTCGACCGAATTCCAAAAAGGCACGTTTTTCATCGCGTCGCCGCAAAGAGTTGCCCCCGGCAGCGCCATCGACATCGCGTTCACGTTGCCGGACAAAGTCACAACGCTTGCAGCGCGTGGCGTCACCGAGCCGACCGATCGACCCGGAATACTCGTTCGCCTGAACGATGCGGCGAACGTCGTGCAAACCGTCGACGCGTTTCTGCACACGACCGATTCCCTTGAGCGGCGCGAGTCGGGGCGCGTCGATGCGTCGGTCAAGATTCGCCTGAAATTCGCGGACGCCGGGCAGTTCGAGGAAACCTACACAAAAGAGGTGAGCCTTGGCGGCCTTTTCGTCGCCACGCCAAAGCCGGTCGCCATAGGGACACCGGTCGAAATCGTTTTCTTGGTCGGCGCCACCGCCTTCTCGATTGAAGGCACCGTCGCCCATCATCAGCCGCGCTCCGGCACACCCGGCATGGGGATTCGCCTCGCACCACTTCCGCTTGAGGTTCGCGCGCAGTTCGAATCGATTGTCCAGTCCGCGGCCGTGGCGTCCGTCGCTGACGAGTCTCGCCGCCTATCGCCGCGTGTTGCGACGCGCGCGGCCATCAAGCTCCGTCCAACCACCGCCCGACGCTTCGAAGAGATGTGCCTCAAAGACATCTCGCGCGGTGGAACGTTCGTTGCGGCAACAAAATGCTACCCGCTCGGGACGCCAATCACGGTTGTTCTTGTTCATCCCACGACCGGAAAAGAGGTTCGCGTGAGCGGGCGCGTCGTGCGCGATGTGAGCGTCGACGAAGCACGCGTGACGGGGACCGAAGCGGGAATGGGAATTCAGTTCGATCCGCTCACACCCGAAGCGCGGGCGACGATCGACGAGTTGATTGCAAGCGCCATCGGGGTTGAGCGCTCGGCACCGACAACACCGCTTGCAGGGCCGCCGCACGAGGTCACACCGTCCGACTTCGTCTTGCCGACAGAGAGCCCGCCGCTCGTTGCCACCGAGCCCTCATCAACGGGAACTCCCCCAAAGCCGCCGCCGCTGCCGAAAGAACTGCCCGGCAAGAAGGGGGCCGAACGTCGAACGGCACCGCGCATCGAGTCGCGAACGCGCGTTATGCTGTCGTTTGGCGACGCCGACGAGCTTCGCGAGATGTACACGCGCGACATCAGCAAGGGCGGCGCATTCATCGTAACGGACGATCCGCCACCCGCGATGTCGCAAATAGAGTTGACGATCGTTCCACCCGGAGCGGCCGGGATTTCGCTCCTCGCCGATGTTGTCCATTCGGTGCCAAAGAGCGCCGTCAAGAACCCGAACGACACACCGGGTATGGGCGTCCGATTTCGCAATTTGACACCCGAAAAACGAGCCATCCTTGAGGACTATCTGCACGCGCTCGCAGAACCGACGCCAACGCCAAAAGCCGCGCCCGGATCCGCATCGCAACTTCTAAGCCCGCTCAAACCTCTTGCCGACGGTCCGGTGGGCGCGCGTGGAAAAGACATGGCCGGCCACGCCATCGCGTCCACGAAATCGGCGCAGCAAAAGCGCGCGGAAGAGTTTTTCACGTTGGCGCAAGATTGCCTCGCGCGCGGCGATCGCGATGGGGCGCTGCGCAACATTCAACTCGCAACGACGTTCGATCCGAACGAACAGCGCTTTCGCGCGCTCCTCAAGGAGATCCGCAACCGGTAAGGCGCGGCTATGGGATGAGCGTAAAGTTTTCGGTCGTCGCGCCGCCCGCTGTTACGGTAACTCGACGCGTGGCGGTCGGGTATCCCGACTTTCGCACTTCGAGCTCGTATGATCCTGGCGTAATTGACGGGAACGTATAATCGCCCGCGGAGTTGGTCGTCGCAACGTAAACACCGCGCGAGAGCGTGACCGTCGCCCCCTCAATGTTCTGCGAAGTGTTGTTGATCACTTTGCCGGAGAGGCTTCCGGCCGCACCGCCGATATCGACACGGTAATGAGCCGCAGCTTTCGTGAGATACCCGTGTGTGTCTTCGGCAACGAGGTGGAAAAACCACACGCCAGGATTCAATCCGCTGAGAAGGAGCTGCTTTTGCGTGATCGGCAAGAACGTCGCCGCTTTCGTTGGCACGGTGGTCGGATACGCGTCAAGGATGTAGTACGCGCCCTTAACAAGCGCGTCCGAAAGCGGGAAGGTCCACGCGTAGAAAACGTTGGGGTTCGACGACAGCACGCCCTGCATCGGGTGGCTCGACGACGTCACCGTCGGCGTCGTCGTGTTGACCTGAATATAAAAATAGCTCTCGACCGTACTCACAACCGAGCGAGAGTCGACCGACGTCAAATGGAAATAGTTCACGCCCGCTTGTAGCGACGCCCGCGGAATCGTGATGTGCTCATCCGTCATGAAGAGAGAATTCGCAGGCGAGGGGACAGTCCCCCAAAGCTGGTTGAAGAGGCGGTAGTACCCTTGACGCGACGGGAACGGCCGACTCCACGAGATCGACACATTCGCGAAGTCGTCGTTGTAAACCATCGTTTGCGACGGGTGCGTCGACGACGTGATCTCGAGCGGTGGCAGAATTCCCTGTGTGACAGTCCCCGACAGCGTGCCCGTGATGTTCTTCGTCGCGCCGTGGAGAACCTTGATCCGTCCCGGATCACCGGCCCCACCATTGTAATAGCTTGAGTAGGTAGAGGATCCAGCGGCTCCACCTTGTGCGGAGACGGTACCGGAAATTGACACGTCGTCGCCGGCGATCAGAATCCCACCGCCGGAACCGCCGCCGGCCCCCGCCGACGATCCATCCGGACCCTTCACGCCATTCGCCGTCAACTGGCCAGCGATTGTAATCCGCTCCGCAACGAGCCGCAGGAGGCCGCCACCCATTCCTCCCTGCGTCACCGACGACGCGCCATCGCCACCGCGACCGCCGGCAACCACCGTCGCGTCCGTGGTCGAACCGTACGATGCGTTTTTTCCGCCGCCCGCACCCCAATAATAACCCGATCCCCAACTGCCATTCTGGCCGCGCCCCGATGGCTCGTCACCTGTCGGAGCGATGACGATAAACGCGCCATTTTCGACGGTGATCGACTTCGCACGGATCGTCAGGTTTCCGCTCGACGACGTCAGCGTCGCCGGCGCCCGCACGATCACGGCGTCCGCGACGATCTGCTCGCCATCGAGGTTTGTGTTCTGCCCGATATCGAGCGTTTGGACGGCGCATCGCGCGCGGTCACAGAAAACCGAGCACGTCTCGGCAAGATTCCATTGCGTGCCGTTCGTGTTGCACTCCTCGACGACGTTCCCGTGGCACCGGCGTTCACCGGCGCTGCAAGCCCCTGTGCACAAACCCTGCGCGCACGAATAGGCGCACGTCGCGCTAAAGAGCCACGCGCTTCCGCTCGAGTTACAGATTTCAACGACGTTTCCATTGCAGCGGTAGGCGCCGGAGGTGCATGGTCCGCTGCTCGGCGCGCCTGCGTCGGTTGATGGATCGATCGGTCCACCACCGCCGGCATCGGCGACTGCCCCAGCGTCCGCACCCGCATCCGCTCCCGACCCCGCATCCGCATGCGCACCCGCGCCCGCATCCGCCACCGCACCCGACCCCGCTCCCGCTCCCCCATCCGCTCCCGCACCCGCGTCAGTGCCAGCCCCCGCGCCCGCATCGTCGCCAACCGGGCGCTCCGGCGGCCCGCCCGCTGTCCCCGGCGCCGCATCCCCACCGCACGCCGTCGCCAAAAGAACCGAAATCAACGTCACACCAACCAGTAAACTCCGTCTCTCCATCCTCTTATCCTCCGTTCTCTATTGATCCGACCCTCATTATTCGCAGCTTTCTCAAGTTTCAAGGGGGCCATATTATTCGACTTGGAATCCGCCTCCGCCTTACATCGGCTTATTTCGCCTTACCTAACGTAGAGACGCCCAACCAAGGTCACCTTTGCAAAGGTGGGTTCCAATCAGCATCAGTGCAACAACCACACGGGCGGGCCGTCCTCTTAGTAGAAGAGGAAGATCACACGGCTGGCCGCAAACCCGAAAGGGGCTTGATCGCTGTGAATCTTGTTGCGTCGCAAAGCGTTGGGTTCACACGAGGGAGCAATGTTTTCGAAGACTCGTATCGTTTTTCTCGCTTGTTTCTGCGGAGTGGTGTCGGAGGGATGCGACAGCCGGTACACGCCCGCTCCTGATGGTGGGGATCCCATTGACGCCGACGCGTCGTGCACCGACGACGGCCGCGCCTGCGAACGGACAAGAGATTGCTGCGGCGGGGTCTGCTACGGTGGACGATGCACGCGAGAGGTTCCCGGCTGTGTATACGCGAGAACGACATGCAACAACGCCGCAGATTGCTGCTCTGGGATGGTGTGCGATCAAGGCTTTTGCGAATCACGTCGCTGCCCGAGCTCGGGCGCAAGCTGCCGCGGCGACTCCGAATGCTGTCCGGGGTACACTTGCCACACCGGCCGATGCTATCCAAAACCGACGTGCTTGAGCGAGGGAGCGCTCTGCGTCGACGATAACTCGTGCTGCGGCGATTACCGGTGCCGCGACGGCGCATGCACTTACCGCGAGCGTTTCGGTAATGACGACTGCTATAGGCGAGGGAGCGGTTGTCAATCACCGGACGCGACGTGCTGCGACGGACTCGGTTGCCGCAACGGCGAGTGCGGTCTCGGCGCCACTTGTATGAACCGAGGCGAGCCCTGTTGGAGTGCGGGCGATTGTTGTCCCGGCATGAGCTGCACGTCGCTGGTTTGCACCGCGGGACCCGGTTGCGGTCGCAACAGAGAGAGCTGCGCAACGGAACGGGATTGCTGCCAGGGTTTCGCCTGCAGCGGTGGGGTCTGCAGCAGCAGCCCGTCATCGTGCGGTCTTCGCGGGGGTGCTTGCTGGGGCATCTTCACCTGTTGCTCTGACTTGGCCTGCAATTCCGGTGTGTGCGGCGATCCGCCACCGCGATGCGGCGACAAAGGATCGACTTGCCGTCAGGAGCGGGACTGCTGCAACGGCCTCCTTTGCATTGGAGGAAGGTGCCATGGCGACTCGCCTTGCCGCTTATTGCGAACTAGAAATCGGTGCACGTCGTCGTCTCAATGTTGCGCGAGCGATAGCTGCCAGTCGGGCTTCTGTGTGCCGGCTGGCGGATGCGGTGCGTATGGAGCTCGATGCAGTGAGCGGTCCGACTGCTGTTCCGGACTCTATTGTGGTCACGGGAACCTTTGCACCAACCGATACTGTGCTGCAATTGGTGGTGAGTGTTACGGGTCAGATTTCAACTGCTGTGGGGGGAGAAGCTGCGGCCCAGGGAACACCTGCACCTGAGGTGACGTTCGTGAGGTTAACAGCCACATTAATGAGGGTCCCTCGATACCATTTTCTTGCCCCTTGCTTGTTGACATAGGTGACGCACGGCAGTTGAATCGCTTTCCGATGGACGCTGTTGAACCTCCGAGTCGTCGCAGCCGGGACGCGTCATGGACCTGAAAGTCCGCGACGTTTCTCGGCTTTTGGGCGTTTCCGAGAAAACTGTTTACCGCTGGGCAAAAAACGGAAAGCTCCCGTCGACCCGCCTACACGACCAGTACCTCTTTAACAGCGTCGAAATCCAGGAGTGGGCCGCCGACAGCAATCACCCCATTTCGCCCGCGCTCCTCGAAGCCACCGAGCCCGCTCGCCCCGTCTCAACGAGCCTGTCCGACGCAATTGCACGCGGCGGCATTTACCGCGCTGTGTCGGGCGCGACGCGCGAAGAAGTCCTCGAGGCGGTCAGTCGTCTCCGCGGCATTCCCGACTCCGCGGACCGCGCCCTCATCGCGCGTCTTCTCATCGGGCGCGAGGCGCTCGCGTCAACCGCCGTCGGCGACGGCATCGCGATCCCGCATTCGCGCGACCCGATTGTTCTTGGCGTCGACGCACCGACGGTGCTTCTCTGTTTTCTCGCGAACGCCGTCGACTTCCACGCGCTCGACGGAAAACCGGTGCGCACGCTGTTCACGATCATCTGCCCGTCGATTCCGTTGCACCTGAAGACGTTGTCGAGACTCGCGTTCGCGCTTCACGACAAGGCGTTTCGTTCGAAGTTGCGAGAGGCGGCCCCCGATGACGCGTTGCTCGCGCAGATTCGCGCCACCGAAGTCGCGACAAAAACGGGCGGTGACGCCCCCAACACCAAATGACCGCCGCGACCGCGTTGACGATCGTCCTTTTTGTCCTCGCTGCTCTCGTCGCGTTCGGCCTTATCGCGCTCGCGGTCGCACGCCGCCCTGGACTGTCGCGCGGTGTCGGCGCCATCGGCGCGCTCATCGCGTGTGCCGTCGGTGCGACAGCCAGCGTCTTCGCGCTTATCGACGGCGGCAAAGACGCACGGGCCCTCGACGGAATCCTCCCCATCGGACGCATCGCGGTCGGCATCGATCCCCTTTCCGCGTTTTTTCTACTCGCCGTCTTCGTGGTTTCGGGTCTCGCCGCGCTTTACGCCTTCGGCTACTTCGCGCCACACCGCGCGCACACCCAAAACACCGCGCCCACGTTTTTCTTTTTCAACCTCCTCATCGCCTCGATAGCCGGCGTCGTCATCGCACGAAACGGCGTCATCTTCCTTGTCCTCTGGGAAATCATGTCGATCGCGTCGTATTTCCTCGTCGTTCACGATCACGAACGCCCCGAAGTTCGTCGCGCTGGTTTCGTTTACCTCGTCGCTTCACACGTTGGCGTCGTCTTTCTTTTCGTGTTGTTCGCGCTGCTCGCGAGTCCGACGGGCCAGTTCGGCTTTGAAGCGTTTCACGACGCGGCAACGGCAAATGCCGGACTCGCAACGGGCGCGTTCGTTTTGGCGCTTCTCGGCTTTGGTTTGAAGGCCGGGTTTTGGCCAGGCCACCTCTGGCTCCCCGAAGCGCACCCCGCGGCGCCATCGCCCGTGTCGGCCGTCCTATCGGGCGTAATGATAAAGATGGCGTTCTACGGGCTCTTTCGAATCGTGACGTTCATCGACAAACCCGCGCCCGCGTATGGCCTTGCGCTCCTCGCCATCGGAATCGTGACGGGCGTTATGGGAATCGTTCTTGCGCTCGGCGAGCGCGACTTAAAACGGATTCTCGCGTATTCGTCGGTTGAAAACGTCGGCGTCATCGCAATTGGCTTCGGGATTGGCCTCATCGGGAAGAGCCACGGCAACGAAACGGTCGCGGCGCTCGGCTTTGGCGGCGCGCTCCTACACGTCGTTGGGCACGGGCTTTTTAAGAGCGTCCTTTTCCAGGCGGTGGGCAACCTCGTTCATGCGTCGGGGACACGCGCGCTCGATGCGTTCGGTGGTGTCGCGCGGCGAATGCCGACGACGGCGGCGTTGTTTCTCGTGGGCGCCGCGGCGGTCTCGGGCTTGCCGCCGCTCGCGGGTTTCGTCAGCGAGTGGCTCATTTATGTCGGCGCGCTCAAATCGACCGTTGCCGGCGGCGCGGCCGGCGAACCGTGGGCCATCGCGGCGGTTCCGGCGCTTGCGCTCATTGGGGGTCTCGCGCTCGCCGTTTTTGCGCGCGTCTTCGGGCTCGTGTTTTTGGGTGAACCGAGACGCGCGTTTGATCCGCCGCTCCACGAGGCGTCGCGCTCGATGCGCCTTGCACCCGCACTCGCGGCAATTCTCTGCGTCGTCATCGGCGTCGCGCCATTGGCCGTCGTTCCGCTCCTCTCAGCGCCCACGCAAACCCTCGTCGGAACTTCCGTCGATTTGAGCGCCGCCTTTGGCCCACTGCCTTCGGTCATGCTCATCGTTGCCGTTCTCGCGGGCATTGCGCTCGCGCTCGCGCTCCTTCGACGCGCGCTCCTCCGGGGCCGCGAGGTGCGCACCGCACCAACGTGGGGCTGCGCCTACGAGTCTCCCTCGCCGCGCATGCAGTACACGGGCACCTCGTTTTCGGCGCCGCTCGTCGAGTCGATGTCGCTCTTCGTCTCGCCAACGCGCACCACGAACGGCCCAACCGGTTATTTCCCGACGAGCGCGACCCACCACGAATCAACACACGACATCGCCGCCGAGCGCGTCGTCCTCCCGGGAATCCGCGCTTTCGTCGCGGGCCTGTCGTGGATCCGCCGCCTCCAGCGCGGCCGCCTCCACCTTTACGTCGTTTACGTCTTCGCGGTTCTCGTCATCCTTCTCATCTGGCAACTCGCTGCCCTTCGGGGAGCCGCCTGATGCTCGACATCGCGATCCACCTCCTCGTCCTCTTCATCTATCCGCCGCTCCTCCTCGGTTTCATCGCCAAAACCAAAGCCGCCGTCGCCGGCCGCTCGGGGCCCCCGGTCCTCCAGCCGTATTACGACCTCGCGAAGCTGCTTCGAAAAGGCGCCGTTTACAGCCGCACCACAACGTGGCTTTTTCGCGCGGGCCCCATCGCGTCGCTGGCCGCGGTCATCTCCGCAGGGCTCCTCTTGCCGCTCGCCTCGTCGACAGCCCCTCTCGGCTTCGCCGGCGACGTCATCGCGTTCGCATACGTTCTCGCGGTCGCGCGATTTTTCACGATGGCCGCCGCGCTCGATGTCGGATCGTCGTTCGAGGCGATGGGCGCTTCGCGCGAAGCGACGTTTGGCGCTCTCGCGGAACCCGCGCTCTTCGTTGTGCTTGCAATTCTCGCCGTCTCCGCTCGGAGCGTGGGTTTCAGCGATATTTTCGGCGCGCACCAATTCTTTTCGTGGGACGCGACGTACGCCGTCTTTATCGTCTCGGCCATCGCCCTCTTTGCCGTTCTCCTCGCGGAAAATTCGCGCGTCCCCGTCGACGATCCCGCAACGCACCTTGAGCTCACCATGATCCACGAGGTCATGGTCCTCGATCACGGCGGTGTCGACCTCGCCTTCATCCTCTATGGCGCCGCGATGAAACTCTTCCTGTTCGCAACGCTTCTCGTGCGCCTCGTTTTCCCGATGGGCGGCCGCGGGCTCGGCGAATCGCTCCTCATCCTTCTTGGGGGAACCCTCACCGTCGCCATCGCCATTGGGGTCGTCGAATCGGTGATGGCGCGCTTCCGGCTCGTCCGCGTTCCGCAGTTTCTTATCGGCGCGTTCGTTCTCGCCGCCGTCGGTCTCGCCGTCCTCTTCCACCGAGGAATCCCATGATGCCGTTGATTGGCGCGCGACGAGCTGACCCATCTGGCGAGAATGGGTCGGATGCAAGGCGCCAAGGCGCGAGCACCCGAGTCGTACTCCTCGGTACGTCGAGGGTGCGAGCAACGCAGGCAACGCAGCAGACGGCCCGTTATCGCCAGATGGGCGTCGCATGATGGTCCTCGCCGATGTCCTGCTCCTCATCGTGCTCATGCTCGGGCTCGCTATTGTTGGCACAAGCCGACTCTCGGCCGCCGTTCGCGCCTCCGCGATTCAAGGCGTCGCGCTCGCAATTCTCCCGCTCCTCCTTCGCGACGCCACATCGCCCACGCCCGTCGCGCTCGTCATCGCAACCGCACTCGGAACGCTCGCCATCAAAGCGATTCTCATCCCGCATCTCCTCACGCGCGCCATTCGCGAAGCGAACGTCCGCCTCGAGGTCGAGCCAACAGTCAGCCTCCACCTCTCGCTCCTCCTTGCGGCCGTGCTCACCGGCGTCGCCTTTTGGATCGGTTCTGCGCTGCCTCTCCCGCGACCCGCGCGCTCAAACCTCATCGTCCCGATCGCATTCGCGACCTTCTTCTTCGGTGCACTGGTGCTCGTCGGGCGCCGCAAGGCGGTGACGCAAGTTGTCGGCTACTTGCTTCTCGAAAACGGCATCTTTGTTTTTGGCCAATGCCTCGCGCAGGAAACACCGTTCGTCGTCGAGCTCGGCATTCTCCTCGACCTGCTCGTCGGTATCTTCGTCATGGGCATCGCGATCAACCATATCAGCCGCGAGTTTGAAGACATCGACACCGAAGCCCTCTCCTCGCTGAGGGACGACGACTAATGGAATCTTTCCTCGGTCTTCTCGTCGTCGTCCCAGCCGTGTTGGGTGGACTCGCCTACTTTTTACGCCGCACGTCCGTCCAGCTCGCGCTCCTCCTCGCCGTCGCGATCGCGCACCTCGCAGGCGTCATCGCGCTTTGGTTTGGCCCGCACCTGACCCCTGCGGTGTTTCACCTCCGCGTCGACCCGATCGGCCTCCTCTTCCTCACAACGACAAGCGTCCTCTTCGTCGCCGCATCGCTCTACAGCATCGCCTACGTTCGCGGCGACACACACGACGAGCCCTCCGCGCGGCATCGCTTCGTCCCGTTCCTCCTTTGGTTTCTCGCAACGATGACGCTGGTCACGCTCGCCGAACACCTCGCGCTCCTTTGGGCCGCCGTCGAAGCGACAACTCTCGCGAGCGCCCCGCTTATCTATTACTACCGACGCCGCGCCGCGCTCGAAGCGACATGGAAGTACCTCCTCATTTGCTCGGTTGGAATCGCACTCGCCCTGCTCGGAACGTTTTTTCTCGGCATCGCCGCCTCGGCAACACCCGGCGAAGCCCCCGCGCTTTCGCTCCCCGCGCTCATGGACGCCGCACCGCAAATGGCGAAACCGTGGCTCCGCGCGGCGTTCATCCTCGCGCTCGTCGGCTACGGCACAAAAATGGGGCTCGCCCCGCTTCACACCTGGCTCCCGGACGCGCACAGCCAAGCTCCATCACCCGTTTCAGCGCTTCTCTCGGGCGCACTTCTCAACTGCGCGTTCCTCGGCATCTTGCGCTTCTATCAAGTCTGCGTCGCATCGGGAGACAGCGCCTTTGCCGAAACGCTGCTCATCGTGCTCGGCGTCGCGTCGCTCATCGTCGCCGCGGCGTTTCTCATCCGTCAGCGCGACGTCAAACGCCTCTTCGCCTATTCGAGCGTCGAGAACATGGGCATCCTCGCCATCGGCGTCGGGATCGGTGGGAAAGCGGCTTTTGCGGCGCTCCTCCACGCGGTCAACCACTCGCTCTGCAAAGCGGCCCTCTTTTTCGTCGCGGGCAACGTGCTTCGCGCGTACGGCACAACGCGCGCGAGCGATGTCACGGGGGCGCTCAGGCGACTGCCGATCACGGGGACGCTGCTCGTTGTCGGCGTTCTCGCGATCGGGGGATTGCCGCCCTTTGGCGCCTTTGTCAGCGAATACATGATTTTCAACGCCGCGCTCGCGACGGGACACACGGTGCTTGGCGTTCTTTTCATCTCGCTTCTTGCTGTCGCGTTTTTGGGAATGGCGATGACCGTTTTCTCGATGGCACAGGGCGAGGGACATTCCGCGGGCCCTGAAGCGCCGCTCGCCGTGTTGCCGTCGCTTATTTTCCTTTCGATTGTTTTGTTGCTGGGACTTTATTTGCCGCCCGCGCTCTCGGATCTTCTGAGCGAGGCCGCGAAGGGGCTTGAACGATGAGCGCCGCTTCTCGAGGAACGGTGCGCGTTCGAAACGGCGGCGTCGTTGCGCTTGGCGCGTTGCCGCCGCTTGAACCCGACGAATTCCGCGCCGTGTGCGGCGTCGCGCTAACGGCCGGCGGTCGACTTGTCGCGCTTCCCGCGTTCGCGCTCGGGACCGACGATGGTCGCGACGTCTTCGCTGTCATCGCGAACGACGACGAAAGTGAATTGACCGTCACGCGCACGCGCCTCGCGCGCGGCGCCGGTTTCGACGCACTTACCCCCGAGTTCCCCGAAGCGCAGGCGTTCGAGCGCGAACTCTTCGAGGACCACGGCATTATCCCGGTTGGCCACCCGTGGCTAAAACCGCTTCGCCAAGCGCACCTCAAGACGGATGCCGCGCAGCACACATTTTTTTCAGTCGACGGAGACGGCATTCACGAAGTCGCGGTCGGTCCGGTGCACGCGGGCGTCATCGAACCTGGCCATTTCCGTTTTCAATGCGCGGGCGAAGATGTGCTTCACCTAGAGATTCACCTCGGCTACCAGCACCGCGGCGCCGAGCGACTTTTGGTTCTGGGGTCTCCCGCGCGCCGGATCGCGGTCGCCGAATCTATTGCCGGAGATACCGCCGTCGGTCACGCGCTCGCGTATGCGCACGTCATCGAATCACTCGCGGGCGTCCGCCCACCGCTCGCCGCCCAGACGATCCGCGGTCTCGCGCTCGAGCTCGAACGCGTCGCCAACCACGTCGGCGACTTGGGCGCGCTCGCGAACGACGTTGCGTTTTTGCCAGCGGCGGCTTGGTTTGGGCGTTTGCGCGGCGAGTTTTTGAACCTCCTCATGGCCCTTTCTGGAAACCGCTATGGGCGAGGCCTCGTTGTCACGGGCGGCGTGCGCTTCGGCCTCCCGTCCGACATGCGACAGGCGTTCACCGCGAAGCTCGCTGAAACCGAAGCCGATCTTCGCGCCACCGCCGAAACGCTGTTCTCATCGCCCTCTGTTTCTTCGCGCTTCGAGCAAACGGGTGTCGTGTCGGATGCCACCGCCGAAGATTTGGGTCTCGTCGGCGTCGTCGCCCGCGCAAGCCACGTGGCCCGCGATGCGCGTCGCGACCACCCCATCGGAATCTATCGCTTCGTGCACATTCCGCTCGCACTCGCCGAAACAGGCGACGTGATGGCCCGCGCGGTGGTTCGCTGGATCGAAGTTCAGCGATCGCTCACGTTTCTTCGCGAGCAGATTGCCGAACTCGCGGAGGGTCCGCTTCGCACACCCAGCACCGCCGCGGATTCGTTTGCGCCCGATTCGCTGGCCGTCGCGCTCATCGAAGGATGGCGCGGCGAAATCGCCCACGTTGCCGCGACCAATGGCAGCGGCGATCTTCGCGGCTACAAAGTCGTCGACCCGTCGTTCCACAACTGGTTCGGTCTCGCGATGGCGCTCCGCGACAACGCCATCTCCGATTTTCCGCTCTGCAACAAGAGTTTCAACCTCTCCTACGCGGGACACGATCTATGAGAAGAGTTGACAGTTCACAGTTGACAGTCGACAGAAGGAACCGGAAGCCCGGGGTGGTTTCGCATGCTTGATATTCTGCAGGCCCGCTGGCGCCAAGGATTTCGCACCGTTCTGCTTCCGGTCACGCAAGATGCTTTTCCCGATCGCTTTCGCGGGCGGCCCATCATTGACTCCACGAAGTGCGTCGACGGTTGCCGCGCGTGCGTTGACGCATGCCCGACCGGTGCCATCACCATCACCGCTCCCGCACCCGCTACTGCTCCCGCAACCGCCACCGCACCCGTCTCCACCTCCGCACCCGCGAACCGAGTCACCCTCGACCTCGGCAAATGCATCTTCTGCCCCGCGTGCGTCGAAGCCTGCCCCACGGGCGCCATCACCTACACGCGCGACCATCGCCTCGCCGCGCGCACCCGCGACGACTTACGCATCACCAACGCCGAAGCGCCAAAAATCGCGGCGCTCGATGCCGCGATGCGAAAACTCCTCGGCCGCGCCCTTCGCCTTCGCCAAGTCTCAGCCGGCGGCTGCAACGGCTGCGAGGCCGAGCTCGTCGCACTCGGCAACGTCGTCTTCGACATGAGCCGCTTCGGGATTCAATTCGTCGCTTCGCCTCGCCACGCGGACGGCATCGTCATCACCGGCCCCGTCACACACAACATGCGTCAAGCCCTCATCGAAACCTACGAAGCGACGCCGGCGCCACGCATCGTCATTGCCGTCGGCGCCTGCGCCATCTCGCAAGGCGCCTTCGCATCCGAGAGCGGTCCCGTTTCCGGTATCCCACCCGAAATCCCCGTCGATCTCTTTATCCCCGGCTGCCCGCCGCATCCGCTCACCGTTCTCGACGGTCTTCTTCGAATGCTCGGCCGCAACGAATCGTAAAAGCAAATCCCGATACCGTGACCGACCCGGCCCTACATCAGCCCCTATCCGCGCCACGCGAATCGGTGCTGTAATTATGGAGAATGGAGGCGTCTGCGCTGAATTTGATGAGCCGCAACGTGCTCGCGGAGGAGAGTGCCCTCCTCAGTTACGCCGTCGAGCATATGGGCGAAGCCGTCGTTATCACCGACGCCGACGGCAACATTGAATACGTCAACGGCGCCTTCGAAACCGCCACGGGCTATCGGCGCGACGAAGTCTGCGGGAAAAACACACACTTCTTGCGAAGCGACCGGCACGACCGCGCTTTTTTCGACGAAATATCAGAAGCGCTCCGACGCGGTGAAGTTTGGAAGGGGCGTATCTTCAACCGTCGCAAGGACGGAACCACCCACGAAACCGACACGACGATCACGCCGTTTCGCGACTCATCGGGACGAACGATCCACCACGTCGCGATCGCGCGCGATCTCACGCGCGATCTCAAGCTGGACGAGAGGATGCAGCAGGCGTCGCGCATGGACGCCATCGGCCAACTCTCGGGCGGGATCGCGCACGACTTCAACAACTTGCTGAGCGTCATTATCAACTACATCGGATTCGTGTCGCGCGAAATCCCAGCGACATTGCCACTTCAGCAAGACATCGCCGAGATCCAGAAAGCAGCGTTTCGCGCCGCGGCGCTCTCGCGCCAACTTCTTGTGTTCAGTCGCCAGCGCACCGTCGCCCTCGAAATCATCGATGTCGACGAAGCGATTCGCGCCATCGTGAACCTCCTTCGCCGAACCGTCGGCGCCAACATCGAACTTCGCCACGATCCGGCGCCAGAGCTTTGGCGCACCAAAGCCGATCGCGGGCAACTCGAGCAAATCCTCGTCAACCTCATCATCAACGCGCGTGACGCGATGCCGAACGGCGGTTCCGTCGTCTTGTCAACAACAAACGTCGCGCTCGACCACGAATTCGCGCGGCGTCATCCGGGTGTCGCGCCCGGCCACTACGTTCGCCTCACCGTGACCGACACCGGGTGCGGAATGGCCCCCGACGTTTCGGCGCGCGCGTTTGAGCCTTTCTTTACGACAAAGGCCACCGGCACGGGGCTTGGCCTCGCGACGGTCTTTGGGATCGTGAAAGGATTTGGCGGCAACATTTCGATCGATTCCGAGCCGGCAAAAGGAACCAGCATCGAAATCAACTTGCCGGCGGTCCCCGATCTCGCTCCCATGGCGACGGCAACCGGAACTGAGAGCGCGAGCGCACCGGGTCGCGGCGAAACGGTTCTCGTCGCCGAGGACCACGACGCGGTGCGAACGATTGCGTGCCGTATCCTTGAGTCGAACGGCTACAAAACGATTGCAGCGACCGATGGCGTCGACGCGTTGACAGCAAGCGACGCGCACCACGGCCCCATCGACCTCCTCATCACAGACCTCGTCATGCCGCTCTTATCGGGTCGCGAGCTTGCGTTGCGCCTCCGCGAACGCCGTCCGCAGATCAAGATCCTCCTCATGTCGAGCTATCGTGAAAAGGACATGCCGCGCGGCCAGGCGACGATCGCGCTCCTCGACTTCATGATGAAACCGTTCACCGAGTCCGAGCTGCTTCGACGCGTGCGCGAGCTGCTCGATCGACCCGCTTCCGACACGATTATTGAGCGGCCGAAAAAAACCTAAGGACGCGCTCAGGATCGACCCGACCGTGCCCCGCGCCCTGCTGCGCATCAAATTCGATCTTGATCCCGCGTTCGCGGGCGCGACGTACAAACGCCGCCGCCCCTTCGAAGAGGCCGACGCGGTCGTTCGTTCCGCTCGAGACGTAAACGCGCGCGCCCGTCGGCGCCGACTCCACGAGCCGAATCGGGTCGAACTGTCGCCACGTCGCGGACGAAGGGAAATGGCCACCAAATCGCGATTTCAGCACGCCCGCGTGGCTTGCCGCGACGCGATTGCGACGCACAAACGCGTCCATTTCGCCGGGCATCGTCGGATCGAATGCGAAGAGCGTTGGCGACGACGCCGCGACCGCCTCGAACTTTACGGGGTGGCGCAAATAAATCGACAGCGCCGAAAACCCACCCATCGACACGCCCGCGATGAATCGTCGCCCGTCCCATCGGTCACCGAGCGCAAACTCCGCCTCAGCCATCACGCGCACAAACAGCATCGCTTCTTCATCTTCGCGGTAAAGCCGATACGGTCCGAGCGATACGCCGACAACGTGAAAGTGCTGCCCGAGGCTCCGCATCGCCGCCTGCGCCGAGCGGCCAAGCCCGCTCTCAGCCCATTCGCGCGCATCGCCGCCTCCCCCGTGAAAGTAATAAAGGACCGGCGCTCGCATTTCGACGCGTTCGGCCCGTGTCACGCAAAAATCAAACGCGCCGCTTTTTTGGCAATTGGCGCGCAGGCTCGCGCACCCACCGAAACCGAGGCTCGCCGCCAAAATCGCGGCCGAAAGCACGCCCTGCGATGCCGCCCTTCGTAACGCCCCGAACCTCGCGCATCCTGAACTCATAAAGACGTGGTAATCTACACGACCTTCGCGGCGAAAGCGAGAACAATCTCGCCCGCACACGCTTTTTGTGGTATGGGGTTCGGTTTGCCGTCGCGCGAAGATGGCGCTCGACGACACGTGGTCCGACGGGAGGGGGCAATATGTCGACGCACTGCGAGTTCTGCGGAGCCGAAGCGCAGGTAACGAAAAGCCACTGCGAGAATTGCCATACGATTCTCAATGAGGTCGCGCATCGAGAGCTTTGGCGGCTCAACATCCTCATCGACGAAGTCGAGGCGTGGCGCGAGCGGGGCGACCTTCTCCCGGCCGAGATCTTTCGCTTGGAACGCCAGTATCGCTCGAGTCGCGAGAGGCTGCTGGCGTCCCGAACACCCGCCTCCGCTTCCGCACCCGCTACCGCTACCGCACCCGCTACCGCTCCCGCCTCCGCACCCGCAAAAGATTTTAACGCCAAGGCGCAAAGGAGCGAAGACGCAAAGAATGAGACCTCTTCCCGTGGCGACTCCGCGCCTTTGCGTCAAATTCCCGCTCCGGAATTCGCAGTCACTTCCGCAGAGACCGAACGAACCGGTCCATCGGCCATATCCTGGGCGATCTTGATCGCTCTTGCTGTTTTCGTCATCGCCGTGTTCGACGGCGATTTCATCTCCTTCGTCTTTGCTGGTTCGATCCTCAGCATCAATATCGTGCGTTCGTTCTTACGACGACAGTCGGTACAGCCACCCGCACCCGCTCCCGCAGAAGATTTCAACGCCAAGGCGCAAAGGAGCGAAGACGCAAGAAATGAGACCTCTTCCCGTGGCGACTTCGCGCCTTTGCGTCAAATTCCCGCACCCGCTCCAGCATCCGCAACCGCCGACGAAACCGCACCCGCGCAAAACCCAAAACGCGCGGAGCATCGCATCGAATGGCTCGCCAACGTCGGGATCGCCGCGGTCCTTACAGCGGTCGTCTTATTGGCTGAGGCGCATTGGGCCTCGGTCGCGGAAGTCGCCCGCGCCGCGATCGTGGGCGGCGGGGCGCTCGCGCTGTTTCTCGTCGGTGCGCTCCTTCGGTCTCGCACAGCCCTGAAAACAACCGGTTGGGCGCTCGTTGTCGTCGGCGCACTCGGCGTCCCAATCGCGGTCGCACTGGCGGCCATTGCATCAGGCGCTCGGGCGCAAAGCGCGGTGGTCGCGACGGGCGGCGCTCTCACGACGATCTTCTACGCCCTTTCGGCTCGCTGGTTTACATCGAAACTCTTTGGACTCCTCACACCGCTCACGGTTCTTACGGCGTACGGATTCCTTCTCAACGCGGCGTCGGCGCCACCCGAAGCGTACCCAAGTGGTTTTGGAATCGCGGGCCTCGCCTTCGCGGTTTTCGCATGGCAGCGCCCTCAGAATCGAGCCGCGACCTTACTTGCGCGCCTCATTGTCCTTGGGTCGGCCACTCTCCCAGCGGTTCTCGCAGTACGCGGCGATCTCCCATGGGCGTGGGGCGCCATCGGCTTTTTGGCCGTGGCCGGCGGGTTCGCCGTCCTCTCGATCCCATCGGCGAAATGGGCCGTGGGCGCTCCCTTGGCGCTTCTCGGCGCACTTTACTGCGCGTTCGTTACGTTTGGGGTTGCGGGTGTTGTGCGAGACAGCGGGTTTGCGATCCTCGGTGGGGCCTTTGTTGTCGCGGGTTTGCGCGATGGCATTCGAGCGCGCGCGCGCTGTCTCGGCGGCGTCCTGGCGCTCCAAATCGGCATCGCAATGGCAATCACCGAAGCCGCACCCGCAGCGCTCATCGGGGTGATCGCGAGCATTGCCATTGCGTCGCTCACGGCTGCGGTCGCGACCGTTCGTCGCAAAAGCGAGCTGTGGGCTCTCGCGGCTTTGGTGGGTGCGGGATGCGCGCTGGGCCTTACCGCATGGCAACTTGGCGCCAACCTCGAACTCCTCGCGCTCGTGCTCGGCGGCTTTGCGAGCGCAATGCTGGTCACATCGCACCTCAGCGTTTTCCTTCGCCGCGTCTCCATCGCGACCGGAGTCGGCTTTCAGATCGTGGCCGGCCTCGCCGTCTTTTGGAACGGCCAGCCCCCAACGGGATGGGAAGGAATCGCCGCGCTTGTGTTGTCCGTCGCCGCAGGCGCGTTCGCTCTCGTGCGCCGGGACTCGCGATGGCTGTATTTCGTCGCGGCCGGTGCCGTCGTGTCGCTCATCGCCACGCTCGGCGCGACCCGCGTTCCGTTTGAAGCGTGGCCCATCGCGATTGAGGCTCTTCTCGCCGTCCCGTTCGCGCTGCAGCTCAAGAAAATTTCGCGTGAGGCAAATTCCCTCGCCGGATTGGCGGCGGCCCTCGGTCTCGTCTTTGGCCTTACGCACCTCGAAACTCCCATCGTTGGCGTCACCACGCTTGGCTTCTCTGGAATCCTCTGGACGATCCTCGGCGCCCGGCTTGGACCGGCATCGTCTGGGCGCATGCGCGACATCTGCGCCCTCATGGTCGGCGCTGGCGCTGGCGCCATCTGCATCAGCGTCTCGTGGGTGCTCGCTCTACCGGCCATCGCCCTCACCCCCGCGTGGATTGCGCCAGCATCCGCCGTGCTGCCCGCACTCCTCGTTGTTCTCGCGAGCCGCGTTCGAGCGCGTTTCCTTGACCTCCCCTGGGCGGTGATTGGAGCGGTCGGCCTCATCTTCGCCTTGCAGCAGTCGTTTCCAGGCGGCGCACAAGCCATCGGCATGGTCGCGATCCTTATCGCCGCTGCATCCGGCCTTGCGTCGCCCGTTGCGCCCAACTTCCTTCGCGGCGTCGCGGCGCTCGCCTTCAACACCGCAGAGTTCGCATTTCTCGTTCACTTCGACGTCGCACCGATGATCTCCGCGTCTATCTTGATGCTCACGGCATTCGCGGAAGCCCTCGGAGCGACCCTCGCGGGCGAACGCAAACACGGAACTGGAATCCTTCTGTCCGCTCTCGTTCTCGCGATCTCGGCGATTGTGCAATCTTTTATTCCGCGCGTTGGTCCCGAAGGCTCACTCGCGCCTGCGCTCATTGCGATTGGCCTTTTCGCCGTCGGTGGCTGGATCGTCGCGGGACTCAGACGACAGACCTACCTTCTCGCGCTCGCGCTCTGCGCGACACTCAGTTTCTTCTTCATCGCCCTGCGCGCGGCGTCGATCGACATCGTTGAAGCTTATATCTTCCCACCCGTCGCGGCTTTCCTCGTTTGGGCGGCCTTCGCCACACGACGCGTCTTCGCGATCCACATCGACGCGCTCGGCGAAGTCCGGTTTGAGGAACGTCTGTCGCGATACGCAAGCGGAATCGCCCGTGGCGTCGCGGTGCGGCTCCCGTTCTTCCGCGTCCTGGCGATTCTCATCGCGCTCGTCCCGTCCACCTTGTTGGGGCTCTCGGAGAGTGACACGCTGCACACCATCCTCGCGGTGTCTGCGGGCGCGAGCGTCCTCGTTTACGGCGTCCTCATCCGCAAGAAAATCGACGCGCTGCTCGGCACCGTCGGGCTTCTGTTTGTTGTTCTATGGAAAGCGATCGCGTGGCTCGCCTACTGGGAAGTGCTCCGAAACGCCGCGGCCGCGTGGTGGTTCCTTGTGGTGGGCGTCGTTCTCCTTACGACAACGGCCGCCATCGAACTGCATCGTCGTGGCCGGTTGAGGGGGTACGGGAAAAGCGTGCGCGAGACCCTCGACCGGCATTTCACGTCCTGGGGATAACGAACTCCCAGACAAGCCGACGCTCATTGTCATGGGGCTGCGCAACAAATCGGTTAATACCCCGTCTTCTAGATAGACAAGGCGAAGGAGGATAAGGAAATGCCTTTTCGATCGATCAGATGGGCTATCGGGACCCCGGGGCGGGCGACGACGGCCGAAAAGTTGATAGTGATCATCGGCTTGGGGGCGAGCATCGGGTGCGTCACAGACGCGAGCGTGCGGGGCAGATCGGTCGACAGGGCAAAAACGCTCTGCCATAATTTTCGCACGACTCACCATTGCCGCCTCATCGGCTGGCAGCGCGATCGCCGAATTAATACGACGTTCCGCGCCGACCAGAACATGCTCAAGCTCATGTGCGACGGGTACACGGGCGAGTTCGACATGACGGTATATGCCGGTCTTGACGAGAAGAAGCCCGATCCCATCGACGCGGCGATGATGACGATCGTGTTCGTCGCGAACAAAGAATGTGGCGAATACAAGGGGCGCTTCTCTCACAGCATCTTGTCGAGCGTCTACCCGTTCGTGCTGCGCGTGGACGAAGCGCAGGTTGTCGGCGCCGTTACGAAGCTTGACCTTCCCCCGGAGATAAAGGCGGGCTTTGTCGACCGATTCAGGGGGTGCAAGGCCCACGTTTTGGATCTCGTCGCGCGAATGAACCCGCGATTGAAACGCGTCTATGTCGATACGGTCCTTGATACGCACGCCCAACGCGCCAAGGACGAGAAGGCGCTCGCGTCGTTCCACGCCCGGTACGCTCAACTGAAACCGGCGCTAGAAAAGGCGTTGCTATACAAAACCGTGACGAGCGCACTGCGGGGCACGGCGCAGACGCTACGGGATGACTACGTCGATGCCTGTCTCAAGCGGGGCCGCTCTGCGACAAGTTGCCTCACGGGTCCGGTAGGTCGCCCGCTCACCCTTTCTTTGTTGCGATTGAATATCGCTCTCAAGGATGCGCTGCTGGCAAACGCCGAAGAGGCCGCGCTCATGGCCGGCCCCGACCGAACAAACGTCAAGGTCGAGGTGCGGTTCGCCGTCGACGACGCGGTGCGCGCCGAGAACGCGAAGGCCGACGCCTACATGAAGGCCAAGGCCTTCGTGACCGATCCGTCGCTTCTCGCCTCGCGCTTCGGAAACCCCCCGCCGGAGCGCGCGTACGAGTGGGTGGGCTTGGCGGGGCTTGCCCCTCCCGATCGACCGTACTACGCAGTTGACTCCTTCCAAAACCCAAACATAGAGCGGATCCACCGCGCCGTCGCGCGCGTTCGAACGAACGGTAAAAAGGCAACGATCGTTTTTCGAGACATCGTGAGTCGGTTCGACGAGCAGACCGGTTGTCGCGAGACGAAAAAGATCGATCGGATCACGTCATCGGGCGGCATAATCTATCGCGAGCACTGCAACGGTCCGTGGCTCAAACGCACCACGCGCGATCACATCGCTCCGATCACGGTCTCCGCGCGCGACGTTCGCGCGATCAAGCCGGGGCGCGTTGTCATGGCCGTGGCTGAGAAAAAGAGTCGCCGTGGCGTGGTCCTCTTTGTTTATCCCGGTGAGACGAAGAATGGCCGCAACTACGATCCGAAACCTCTTCAGATTCGCTCGTTCCCGGAGGCGCAAGCCGCGCGATGATCGTTCTGACTCTCGGTCAATGCGATTCAGGTTCGTCGGACGTTTAGCTTCTTCCCGTCACGGCGTCGCGCAACAGCGAAAACCGATTTCGCCCGACCGCTCGCCGGCCGGCTTACGAAGCCGCGACGCGCAACGCACGCCGTAGTCCGGCCGGAGGCTCGACCCACCGCGCACCGCGCCCAGCTTCGCGCCCTGCGCCGACGTCGCCGCTGTCCACTCGGCCACGTTGCCGCTCATGTCGACCGCGCCGCTCGGCGACCGACATCCCCGATATTCCCCCACGGGTGCGACGTTTCGAGGCGCCCCCGTGGCGTCGGCCGAGTTGCACGTGTCGGCGTCGAACTCGTCGCCGTATGGGTACCGGATTTTCCGGCCCCCGTTGCACGCGCGCTCCCACTCGTCTTCGGAGCAAAGCCGCTTCAGAGCGCGTTCGCAGATGCCCTGAGCCTCGCCAAACGAAACGCGCGTCGCCGGCATTGCGCCGCGATACCCGGGGTACTCGAAAACGTCGACGCAAAAATCGTCCACTTTAACCCACTCGAACGCCCGATCCCCAAATGCGCGAAGCGGATCGCTCGCCGCACTGCCAACCGGCGTCTTTCCGCCCTTAACCAGCGCCATCCCCTTCGCGCACTTTCCCTTCTTGGGTGGCACGACCTTCGATGGAACGTCGCGGTCGGGTGCCGCTCCCGCACCCGCTCCCGCACCCGCGCGCGCACCCGCATCCGCTACCGCTCCCGCTCCCGCATCCGCTACCGCCACCACCACCGCTACCGCTCCCGCATCTGCTACCGCACCCGCGCCCTTCCCCGCATCCGCGGCTGGATCGCGGATCGGCTGTGCGCGCAACCGAGCAATCTCGCCATCAATCTGATCGATCGCGACAAGCGACCCAGCGGTGCCAACGACAAACGCAGCCGCGAGCAGCGCCCAACGAAGCACAAACCCAGCGGGCCAATCGCGCGACGGTTTTTGCCAGACAGCCTCGCCCACAGGCGGCGTCGGCGTCCTGGCGGACGACTTTCCGCGCGGATGTGGTGGCCGTTCAGGAACCTTGGCATCCGGGATTGTTCCCGGTGGAAGCGGTGGCGATTGAGGCGCCGCTTTCTCGACCGGTTTCGTCGCCCTTGGCGCATCGCTTCGACTTGGCAGCGGGGGCGGCACCGGAGGCCGGGCCGGTTTTTCTGCAGCCTTCGCGCGATCGCCGCTTTCAGGAAATTCGAGCGACGGCTGACGCGCCGTGCTGGCATCGGCTTCGACGTGCTCGCCCGGGCCCGCCACAACGATTTTAGCCGGTGCACCGCCTGGTCGCCGCGCGCCCTCCCGCGTTGGCGTCGGCGCAATGGTCTCGCGAAACGCCTCGATCAACTCCGCGGGCGAAACAAAACGGTCCGCTGGATTTGCCGCAACCGCGCGCGACACGAACTCCGTAACACTCGCCGGCTTTCCCGCGGCTCCAACGCGCTCGGCCGCGCCCCCCCGCGCACACGCTTCGTCCCACTTCCCGACCAACAATTCAAAGGCGATGGCGCCGAGCGAGAACAGGTCGGATCGCGTATCTCCGCGCCCCTCGCGCACTTCCGGCGCGTGGAACGGGCCCAGCGACGTCGCGAACCGGTTGCCATCCAAGGCCTCGCGCAAATAGAGGTCCGTAATTTTTATCGCGTCGGGCAAAATGAGAATGTTCGCCGGCCTCAAGTCTCCATGAAAAGTCGTGCGGTGAACCACCTCAAGCGCCGAAACGAGCTGCGATAGGAGCGCGTCCGCCTCATCCAGCGAAAATCGATCGCCCTTTTCGGCGCGCATCGCAAACGCGCGGTCGAGCGACACCCCCTCGATGAACTGAGCCGCGACGAAAACCGCGTCGCCATCCTCACCGACATCAAAGACGCGATTCAAATTTCTATGCGAAATCTTTCGCGCGAGACGCAGCGTATCAACCGCCCGACGCCGCTCGCCAGGTCCCGGAAAAACGCCGACATCGAACAGCTTGAGCGCCACCGTCACTTCAATCTCGGCGTCTTGGGCCGCGTACACGGCACCGAAGGGACCGCGCCCAACGAGCGACCGAATTTCGTACCGGCCCGCGATCCGATCGCCCTCTTTAAAATCCTTCGTCACCGCTTATTGCCCCGTGTGCCCGAAGCCCCCGTCGCCGCGCGCCGTTTCATCGAGCTCGGCGCGTTGATCCCACGCAACTCGGGTTACCGGTGCGACGACAAGCTGCGCGATGCGGTCGCCCGGCTCAATCGCCACTGCGCGCTCGCTCACGTTCACCAAAATCACCTGCACCTCGCCGCGATAATCGGCATCGATTGTTCCCGGCGCATTCAACACCGTTAGACCCAATCGCCACGCGAGCCCGCTTCGTGGTCGCACTTGCCCTTCGTACCCGCGCGGGAGCGCGATGGCAATTCCCGTCGGCACGCGCACGCGCGCAAGCGGCTGCACGACAAGCGGCGCGCCAATCGCCGCAACGAGATCGACACCCGCCGCGTCGTCCGTTGCGTACGACGGCAGCGCAAACGCCGCTCCCGGCCCAGCGACGCGACGAATCGGAACGCGCACGATCATGGCCCCTCATTGTAATCGAAATCCGCCCAGCGACGAATCGTGGTTGCAAGTGAGAAATTCGGGACCCCAAAAAAAACGCCAACCCCCCTTGCATCGATCCATCGACGTCCGTATCCTGATCACGAGGGCTCAGGCCCACACAAGTTGAATGGGATGCGAACACAACAACCTTTCGACGTCGGAGGTCAGCGATGAACAAGGAGCGAGTGAAGTTTTTCCGCCAACTCCTTAGCGAGCGCTTGGTGCGCGCGAGCGACGCCAACAACGTTCAGGAGGCCGTTGAGACGCCCCTCGAAGCTCTCCCAGACCAAAATGATCAAGCGTCGGTCGACTACGATCGCACCCTCGGCATCCGCATCCTCGACCGCGAACGACGCCTCATTCACAAGATTAAGCAGGCGCTCGAACGGCTCGAAACAGGCTCGTACGGCCTTTGCGAAGAGTGCGGCGAAGAGATCCCTGAAAAGCGACTCGTGGCGCGCCCCGTCACGACGGTGTGCGTCGATTGCAAAAACGAAGGTGAAAAACGCGAGCGCTCGTTCCTTCAGGAGTGATCGAAGAAGAGAGTTCCGACGCGCATCGGCTCGAAGAACGTGAGCTATCCATCCTTCGCGTTCTTAACTTCATCTCACTGCAATTCCTCCTTTGTCGGCTCTTCCTCACCATACGAAAGTTTTTTGACCTCTTCGATCTCACGCGCTGGAACCTCCTCGCGATGCCATGCGAGGTAATGGATGCAAAGAGAGTTTGTTTCCATGCTTGAATCTGGCAACACGTGATTCGTGTTGTCGCTCATGGCCCCGCAAACACACTCGTGCCAACCCATAAACATAATGTCTTCAATCTTGCCGTTCACAAGAGAGCCTTCGATGGTTTTACGATACGCGGCAGTCATCTTTCTTGTGATCTCATCCAGCGTCGGCTGCGCGGACTTCTGTTGCGTCGGCTCAATGAACAACAATTCGCGACTTTCCACTTTCATCCTTACGCCGCTTCCGGCCGTGGTCACAGTTTGAATTGATCGGCGCTCCTTTTCCAGTTTCTCCTCGATCCCTGGATAAGCAGCCAATTCTCTATCCGCGCGTAGGGTCGGCAGGTGCCGCTTCGGCGCGCCGACGTCCTCGGGTCTGAACTAACGCGCACGACAGCGCCGCCGCTCAGATGCAAGCGAAAGTCGCTGACCCCATCTGGTATCGACCAGCGTTCGATCGACCCCCAAGTCTCTCAACCGCCGTTCCGGGAAAACGGCCGGTTTCTGGTTCGGCGGGCGGGGAGTGGGCAAGCGAAGGCTCGCGTCCGCAGGGGATGAGGTGCCGATGGGGCGCGGGATTGCCGTTCTCATGAAGTTTGATTCATTCTGTGCATACTCACATTTCATGTCAGACCCGAGGACTTTCGCGAGCCGGCGCGCGCCCAAACCCCGCCCGCACACGAAAACTTTGGCCGTTATCAAGGAATCAGAGAGTTTCTGCATTTGACGCCGCCCGCGCGCCGCATGATGTATACGCCCCGTGGCAATCCTGTTCGATGAAATCACGGGCGGCGGACCCGCAGTTGTCCACGCGGGACTCCCCCCGGGCGCACTCGCACGCGCCATCGCGGAAGCGGCACAATCAGAGGCATGGGCCGGACGCACCATCGTCGTTGTTACGCCAACGGGCGATGACGCCGAATCGATGGTCGACGACATCCGCTTCTGGGCGGGCGCCCAAGATTCCGATTTACCACTCGACTTGCTTGCGGAACGCGCGATCCTTTTTGCCAGCCGCCCCGAATCGCCGTACGCCGACGTCGCGCCGTCACGGTCCCCGGTCGAGCGCGGTCTCGCGATCGCTTTCGCGCTGACGCAGGGGTTCCCGCTCGCACCCATCGTCATCCCCGTCGACGCCTGGTGCCGCCGAATGCTCGGTCGCGACGCGCTCGTTGCTTTGAGCGACATCGTGATGGTCGGCGAAAAAATCGACCGCGAGAAATTCGTCGCGCGGCTCATCGAAGGCGGCTACGCGCGGGTACCCCTCGTCGAAGACCCCGGCACGTTTGCGGTCCGAGGCCACGTCATCGACGTCTTCGTCCCGTTCTATCGTTACCCGCTGCGCATCGAAGTCGACTTCGATCGCGTGGAAGCGATTCGCCTCTTTCGGGCGGACGCGCAGCGCACGGTCGCGCCCCTCGAGGAAGCGCTCATCCACCCCGTCCGAAACGAGTGCTATCGCGCCGGCGCCAAAGTCGATATCGCGGCGCGCCTTCGCGAACTTGCGGCGCATCGCGACGTGTCGTCCCGGGCTTTGAGATCGGCGCTCGAGGCGATCGAGCGTGAAGTCCATTTTTTTGGATGCGAGGCGGTCTTTCCGGCATTTGAGCCGTCCGCCGCGACACCATCATCATTTCTGCCGCCTGATGCCATCCTCATTTTCGCCGACGCCGCCGAAATTACGCGGCGCGCGGAAGAGCAAACGCGCGACGAGGCTCGGCGCCATCAGCGAAGTCTCGACGCCGGGGCGCTCTCGTATCCGCCCGAGTCGTACTTTGCTCCCGTCGATTGGAGCACCGGCATTCGCGTCGAGCGCCTTCCCATCGATGGCGCAACCGATCACGCGATAACACCGAACGGCGCCGAAGTTCGTGTGCGGGACCACTCGCTCACCCATGTTGCCGAGGCGATCGACGACGCTCGACGCGACGGATTCGACGTTAAGATCGTCGCGCGCCGTGACAACGGACTCGATCGCTTGCGCGCGCTTTTGCCAAACCACGAGCTGGTCTCGTTCGAACGCGGGCCCGCGGTGCATGGGTTTCGCGACGTGGCAACGAAGACGTGGGTTCTCACCGAATTCGAGATTCTCGGAAAACGTCCGCGACACGGCGGCCCAACAACGGCCAGCCCGTCCCGCGCCGCGATCGAGTTTCGCGATCTCGCGCCCGGCGCCTTAGTTCTCCACGCCGACCATGGCGTTGCGCGCTACCATGGACTCCGCACGCTTACAGTTGCCGGCACGACGAGCGAATTCCTTCACCTCGAATTCGCGGCCAACGACAAGCTCTACCTGCCCGTCCTCCGTCTCGACCGCCTTCAAAAACATCCGGGCGGTGACGCCGAACCGCGCCTCGACAAACTCGGCGGCGAGCGATTTGCCGAAACCAAAAAGCGCGTTCGTCGCGATCTCCTCGCCATGGCCAAAGAGCTCGTTGCGACGCATGCCGCGCGCACCGTGAAACCCGGCTTCGCGTTCTCGGCGCCCGACCCGCTCTTTCGCGAATTTGAGGGGCGCTTCCCGTACACCGAAACGCCCGACCAAGCGCGCGCCATCGACGAAACACTCGCCGACATGCAGCGCGCGGAGCCGATGGACCGCCTCGTTTGCGGCGACGTCGGCTTCGGTAAGACCGAGGTCGCCATGCGCGCCGCCATGAAAGCGGTGCTCGACGGCCGCCAGGTCGCCGTCCTCGTTCCGACCACCGTTCTCGCGATCCAGCACGAACAGACGTTTCGCGAGCGATTCGCGACGTACCCCGTCCGCCTCGCATCGCTCTCGCGCCTGCAGTCGGCCGCGGAGAGTGCGGCGATTCTCGCCGACGTCGCAAACGGAAAGATCGACATCGTCATCGGCACGCACCGCCTCCTTTCAAACGACGTCGCCTTCCGCGCGCTCGGCCTTGTCGTCGTCGACGAAGAGCACCGCTTCGGCGTCGCGCACAAAGAGAAGCTCAAGAAGCTCCGCGCCGAAACCGATTTCTTGACGCTCACCGCAACGCCGATTCCGCGCACACTCCAGATGTCGCTGACCGGCCTTCGCGATCTCTCGATCATCACGACCGCGCCCGAGGACCGCCTCGCCGTACGCACGGTCGTCTCACGCTTCGACCCGGCCACCGTCAGCGAAACAATTCGCGCCGAGATTCAGCGCGGTGGCCAAGTCTTCTTCGTCCACAATCGCGTTCAGGGCCTCAAGCAGCTCGCGGACTACATCCAAACGCTCGTCCCTGAAGCGAAAATCACCGTCGCGCACGGACAACTTCCCGAGCGCGCGCTCGAAGAGGCGATGCTCACGTTCACGCGCGGCGGCACCAACATCCTTGTCTCAACGACAATCATCGAAAGCGGGCTCGACATCCCGCGCGCAAATCTCATGTTCATCAACCGCGCCGACACGTTCGGGCTCGCCCAGCTTCACCAGTTGCGAGGCCGCGTTGGCCGGTCGCGCGAGCGCGCCTACTGCACCCTCATCGTTCCCGGACGCGTCCTCACGCGCGAAGCCGAGGAGCGCCTCCGCGTCCTGCAAGACTTCAGCGACCTCGGCTCTGGGTATGCCATCGCCACGCACGACCTCGAAATCCGAGGCGCCGGAAATCTCCTCGGTGCCGAGCAACATGGAGCCATCACGCAAATCGGGTTCGAGCTTTACGCCGAAATGCTCGCGGAAGCGGTTGCCGAAATCCAAGGGCAACCGAATCCAACCATCGCACCGTGCGAAGTTCGGCATACGCTCGAAGCGGTCTTGCCGGTCGCGTACATCGAAGACGCGTCGGTGCGGCTCCAGCTTTATAAGCGTCTCGCGTCCGCGGCGACCGTCGACGAAATCGACGCCATCGCTGACGAAATCGCCGACCGCTTCGGCCGCGCGCCCGAAGCCGTCCGCGCGCTCACCCCGCTCGCCCGCGCCAAAGTCGCCGCATCACGCCTCGGCGCCACGCTCCTCGAAGTCGGTGCCGACAGCCTCTCGTTTACATTTGGCTCCCACGCACGCATTTCCGCCACGCGCGTCGTCGGGCTCGTCTCGCGCCCCAACTCTGTCTACCGCCTTCTCCCCGACGGCCGCCTCACGCGCGCCCTCAACAAAGCCGACGCCCGCGACCTCGCAACCACCCTTGGTCGTGTTCTCGCCGAGCTCGACCTCGTCGCCGAGCGGTGAATCTACGCCCGCAACCGCCCCGGTCGACACGATATAAGCCGATATAAGCGCCGCGTACGCAACTTCTGCTCTATGGTTTCAAGCTCGGAATTTGGCGTTCGTTTCGGGAAAGGTGGTTCAGCGAATTGAAAACCGTTTTTCAACTCCTCGCGACCGTGGCCGCTTTGGCGCTCGCCCATTGCGGAGGCTCGCAAGACCCGCAAGATCCAGTTGTATGCACGAACCCGGCTGGCTGCGTGACACCGCCCGCAACGCCAACGCCATCGGCCGAATCGTGCCCGCGGTACTTGTCATGCCTCTTGGCCACGACCCCGGCAGCCTACGGCGTGGCCATTCAGGCGTATGGAAGCGGTTCGGCCTGCTGGCAAACACCGCAGCAAACGGCGGGTTGTAATCAGGCGTGCGAGTCGTCGTTCGCCGACCTGAGCTATGAGTGCGACTGTTCAGGGGTGCAGTGTGTCAAGTGCCAGAAACCGACGGGCTTATACAGCAGCGCACAACAAGGTGGTTTTCGAACCACTTGCGACAATGGAGAAGCTGATCTGATGTGGGGCTTCCTGGTCGTCTTTGACCTTGGCGCGGATGGGGCTACGACTGTGACCCTGAGGGCCCAGCTCGGAGACGAATGGATGCCGCGTGATTATCGGTTAAGCGGGGCTGTCTCGTGCCACGGGCCATTTACCGCCACACTCGTAACCCAACGGGAAAGCATGACCTTGACCTTCACGCCGATGAGCAACGCCAATGGGTTTCTCGTGGTGGTCAATACCACCCGGACCGGGACGGCTGGCGGGGTGAAAAGATGCTCTTTCTCGGCGACGGTGAGCAAGTAACGAACGAATGAAGGAGGGAAAAATGAAAACAGTGATCGTAGGGGTTGTGGTCGCGATGCTTGGTGGAGTCTCGGGTCGTGCGGAGGCGGGATGGGGCAAGGCGTTTGTGCCGAAGTCGGTCGGGTCGTACTTGAAGGGGGAGGCCGTCGGGGTTCTCGTGGTGGGCGCGGGGGATCGGGCTCTGTCGGGAGAGGCGGCGGCGGCGCTCGCGAACGCGCTTCGGGCAAGCGCGAAGGCGAAGGTCGTGATGAGCGATGAGTCGCTCGGCGCGCTCTCGGGACTTGACGACCAAGCGATCGTCAAGAAGGCGGCCGGGCTCCCGATCGACCGCGTGGTCGTGGTCCGTGTCTTCCCTGGGGGTGATGGCCGCGCGGCAACGGCGGTCGTGACGGTCTATCGGAAAGACGGGGCGGAGATCGACGTCGCGTTCACGGCCGAAAAGGGGAAGCCGCTTCTCGGGCGTGGTGCGGAGAGCGAAAGCGTTGGGGATGGCGTGTCCGCGGGGGCGATTGCGTCGGTCGAGAAGGTCGTCGGCACCAAGACAGTCGAGCGATCGACAGCCGAGGAGGAGTACCAAAATCAAGTGATCTCCATCCAGGGTGGAGCGTTTGTAAATCAATTCGGGAGCGTAGTCGGTTCGTGGAGAGCGGCGACTCAAGGAAAGTATGGGAAGCCGCTCGAAGGCGCCGATTTCTATGAGGTCGTCGGTCGGCCTGATCTCGCAGCGTCGTATCGATCAAAGCGTACGACAAAGACCCTTATAATTATCTCCGGCGTACTCTTTATCGCGGGCGGCGCGATTGGCGGCACCGCCATGCTCCTTAACCGCGAGAAGGGAACCTCCGTGTACGACGAGGGCGGCTCCTTGGTGCCGGGGTTTGTTGTCCTCAGCGTCGGTATCGGCTTGGGACTGATCGCGACCGTGATTGGGTCGTTAATAAACCCGCATCCGGTGACGCACAATGAATCGCTCGAGCTCGTCGATAAGCATAACCAGGCCCTTCGAAAGAAGCTCGGGTTGCCCGCATTGCCGCCGAAGTATACGGACAGCGGGCGGTCGCGATTGCAGCTTACTCTTTCGCCGATGCTGCTCCCGAGTGGCGGCGGCCTGTCGCTCAACGGGGTTTTCTAATGAGCTTCGCGGTGGGTTCCCTCTTTAGCCTCGCGCTCTTCGCGGCGGGCGGAACGGCAAGCGCGGGGTCGGACAACGACGTGGCGCTTCGGGCGGTCGAACGCGCGCAGCAAGCCCTCTTTGCGAAAGTTGCGTCGTCGGTTGTCTTTTTGACGTCGCAGGGCAGCTTCGGGTCGGGGTTTTTCGTCGACGAGAGCGGCCTCATCTTGACCAACCGGCACGTCGTTGGTGACGCCGATTCGATCGATGTCGTCCTTCACGATGGGCGAAAGCTCGTCGGCAAAGTTGTCGAGCGCGCCCCCGAGGGCCTCGATCTCGCGCTTGTGCGCGTCGCGAGCGGACGCGTTCCGGCGCTGTCGACGGGACGGTTCGCGGACCTTCGCGTTGGGAGCTTCGTCGCGTCGGTCGGGCATGGGGAGGGCGCGATTTGGACGTTCAACACGGGAATGGTGTCGAACATCTACCCGGCTGCGAATGAACGCCCCATTTTCCAAACGCAGATCCCGCTCAACTCGGGGAATTCAGGCGGGCCGATCGTCGATCGCAGCGGGCGGGTGGTCGGTGTCGTGACCGCGGGCATCAAGGGGGCGAATTCGATCAACTTCGGGATTCGAATCGACGTCGCGCTCCGGTCGCTCGAGTCGCTCGCCGATCGCTGCGCGTGCATTTCGGTTCGGGCGCCTGCCGGTGTCGCGGTGTTTGTCGACGGCGCGCTCGCGGGTGTGGGGCCGCGTGTCGTGGTTCCGGCGAGGCAGAAGACGTACGAGGTTTTCGCCGTTGTGGGCGGCGTCATGAAGAAGGCGCGCATCCAGTTTCCGAGCACACGAACCGTCGAACTGAAATAGGGCGCTCATCGGAGGCGCGGATCGGCTAATCGGCGATGCGGATCGGTTCATTTGCGATAAAGATTGGCTAATTTGCGACGTGGGGGGCATTTCGTGGATGCGGAACCCGATTTTTTGCGTGCGGGTCGCGATTTTTTGGAGGCGGGTTGGGTCATCGACCGCTCCGGAGGCGTTTTCGTGGAGTCGGGCGAAGTGATTGGGGACGGGAAGACGGGACGGAGGACAGGGGGGGGGCGCGGCGTTTTTTGGGCTCGGCGCTTCGAGAAATGACGAACACCAGCGTTATTGAGGCTCTGAACCCAAGAAACCCGTCGTCGACCAGCGAAACGAAGATAAGAATTCAAGAAAACGCTCCTCGTCGCCGAGCGGTGAGCCGTCAACGCTCAATGCGTAAACTGCACCGCGATTCCCGCACCTTCTCCCAGGGCAACCGGCGCGATTCGCCAACGTACAGAACCGGTCGGCGCCTCGGTTCGTACCGGCTTCTCACCAAACCGATAATCGAATTCGGCGCGAAAACCACGCCCCGTCGACCAACCAATTGCGTGGCCAATCATCGCACCGGCGACAACGTCAGAGAGCCAATGCGACGCGCCCGAAATCATCCCGAGCCCGATGAGCGCCGCGACCGTATAACCGGCCCAGCGAATCCAGGCGCGTTTCGGGAAATACGCCGCGAGTGCCGACACAAACGCGAACGCCGTTGCAGTGTGCCCGGACGGCCAGTAGAAGCGCCCCTCGCGAAAACCGGATGTCCAAAAGTCGAAGCGGAAGTCGAGCGAATCGGTGGTGCGCGGGAAACTGCCCTCGCAGAGGAGGCCGCAGCGCGTGCGAATTGGCGCCCGCCGCCCCGAGAAAAACTTTTGCGCGGTCGTGATAAGCACCGTCGTGCCGACGGCTTGGATAGCGGCCGCGCCCGCTCCGATCGTCTCTTCGTCCGCGCGCGTGAGCCCCGACACATAAATGCCAAGTCCGATGCCGAGATGCCAAAAAAGGCCGACAATGAACGCCGTATCGCCGAACGCGGTGCCGAGCGGGTCGTGGCGCTGGAAAAAATCGTTTGTCTTTGAATCGGCGGGCGTCGCGGCAAGGAGCGCGGTCGACGCAATCGATCCAGCGTGGAGCGCGATGTTCCAGCCCGTGAAAGCGTCGGCGATGTTCCGACCGAAACGTGTCACCAAATTCAAACGAGGCGCGCGATCGACACGCGTCGCCGCACGCGCATCTGATTGGGACGACACGGAGGCAAGAAGGGCAGTTACGGTTACGCGTCGAATCCACATTCAGCGAGCTTGCACAGGATCAATTGTGGCAAGCGACATGGGACAATGCAAACGCGTCCTCGATCCCCGGTTAAGCGGCCAGTCATCTACTGCGCGTAGCGTCGGCAGGTGCCGCCTCGGCGCGCCGACGTCCTCGGGTCTGACTTGTTTCGCAGGTCACCTGTTCTCACTGAAGAAAGCTATGTCTACCAATCGCGCAACCTGCCGCCACCTCACACCCTGCGCAAAGGTGCGCTGCGGGCTGCGCGGCACTGCCGCGACACCAAGTTTGGTCGAGCACAACCGGCATTTGCAACTCCGAGCACACAAAGGTCTCGGGTGTTCCGTCGCCCTCGCGATTCTGTTCGCGCCGGCAAGCCACAGGCTTGCCAACGATTGCTCACAGAATAGGCGCGCCTATGCGGCACCCCTGACCCTACGCAATTCCGGGCAGACCGCTTTCCAGGGACGTATTCTTTAGGCTTGAGGGCAGTACGAAGGGTTCACCCGGTGGGTGTCGGTCAGCGTTCGATCTACCCCCAAGTCTTTGAACCGCCGTTCCAGGGAAACGGCTCGTTTCTGGTTGGGCGGGCGGGCGTTGGGCTTGCTCCAGGTCGCGTCCGCAGGGGATGAGGTGCCGATGGGGCGTGGAATTGCCGTTCTCGTGATGTTTGATTCATTTCGTGCAGATTCACATTTCATGTCAGACCCGAAGACTTCCGCGACCCGGAGCAAGCCCAACCCCCGCCCGCCTCACGCAAATTTTGCCCGTTATCCGGGAATCAGGCAAACGTGTGAATTGAATCCCGAGGTGCGTTGTGGCACATTCACGGCGAAAGTCGCGCGCGCGTAACGAAAGAGGGTCACCAAGGTGAAATGCCCAAACTGCCACATCGCACTCCCTGAAACGTCGGCGTTTTGCTACAACTGCGGCGTTGCCATGCCGAAAGCGGCGGCCCCGTCCGGACCGACCGCATCCGCACCGCTTCCACCACCGCCCAAATCGGTCGCGCCCGACACGACGCCCGTCCCGATCAAGGAGCGCGCCGCATTCGGTAAAGACATCAACGACCCGCGGTTTCGCGGCATCGATCCGTTGGACAAAACGTTTTCTCACCTGCGCGAGATGCCCGAAGAGCTCAAGGGGATGAGCCCCGGCACGAAAAAAGCGTTTATGGTTCTTTCCCTTCTCCTCTTGGTGACGGGGCTCGTGCTCGTGATTGTTTATTTCGCCAAGACCGAAAAGAAAAAAGATAAAGAAGGTGAGCGTGCAACGGCGGCCGATGCGGGGCCAGCAGCGGTGCCGCGGCCGGAAACGCCACGGCCACTCGCGATTTATCGGCCACCGCCCGAGCCGACCGTCGCCGAAGGAAAACACGACGTCGCAACCGCGAAGAAACTCCTGATGGGAAAGTACGACGACATCTATAGATGTTACGAGAAGGCGTTCAAACCGGATGACACGCTTGAGCTGTCCGTTTCGGTCAAGAAGACAGGAGTCGTCGAAAAAATCGACGTCGTTTCGAATACATCCGGTAAGAAAGAAGTCGAGCCGTGTGTGCAGGGGTTCATCGAGAAGCTGAATTTCGGCGCGCTCGGCAAGAGAGACAAAAAGGGCTCCCTCATCAAATGGACCCTCATCAACACGCCGTCGAAGCCGCCGGTGCCGCTGATCGCGCCCGCACGGCCATCGGACGCTGGAGGGACTCCGCGTTAGGAGCCTGTCGGAAGATTGTTCGTGGTGGTGACGTGGACGCATCGCGCGATCGTTCTCGTCGTTCTTCTTACATCAAACGTTTCGGCCGATACGCCCACCAATCACGTTTACGTTGAGGCGCCAAGGCCCGGCGAGGCTCGAAAATACACGCGCGCACGAATCGACGACCTGCCCAACGTGGGCCCCACTGGCCCGCTCGCCGGACGGCGACCCATCCGCTCTCGAATGGCGCCCGGCACCTTCATCTATGGTGCGCCGCCCACGCCGCTCGCGCCCGATTCGCAACCAGCGCCCGACGCGCGCAGAACGGTTTCTGGTCCGACGGCGTCACGACCGGAAAATGGCGCTCCTCCGCGCGCACCGGAGCGCGACTCGGCCTTCATCCCCGATCTCGATACCGGCCCAGAGCCGATAACCTCGTACGTCGAAGTTTTTTCGCCAGCGACGGGACGTAAACGCTTTGCGGCGTTTGACCGCGTGAACGCCGATGGATCGCTCGAGATTGCCGACACGACACCGAACGCAGCGCCCCGCGTCGCAGCATCAGAGCATGGGGCTCCGGCCGCGGGACGTACGCGCTTCACCGGCGACGTTCGCATTCGCTTGAGCGCAACGGAGTTTGTTCCGATTCCATCTGTTGCGGCCGGGGCACGCCTCGTGAGCGCCACGTCGCAACCGCCCGCGGAGCTCACTTTCGCGATCGACAGCGCCGAGAACTGGTCAGTCCGCGCAAACCAGAGCGGCCTCGCGCGTCTCGTCTATCGGCTCGACGCGCCGGATTCATACTTCGGGCCGACGATCGCAAAAGAGATCGATTGGTCCGAGATCCCAGCGACGCTTCGTCCCGTTCTCCCAGCGGACCTCGCGGCCGACGCCACGCTCGTCCTCGCGGCGACCAAGATTTCGCGCGAACAGCCTTTCGAATATGTCGTCAAGGCGCTCGCAACTTATTTTCGAAGTTTCTCCGCTGGCCAACTTTCAGAGCGGGCGTCGGACTCGCCCTACCGGCGAATTGCGCTCGGTCGCGTCGGAATCTGCCGGCACCGCGCGTATGCGTTTCTCATAACGGCGCACGCGCTCGGAATCCCGACGCGCGTCGTCACGAACGAGGCGCACGTCTTCGTCGAGGTGTTCGCACCCAAGTTGGGCTGGGTTGGCATCGACTTGGGTGGCGGCGCCCAAGCGATCAACGAGTATGGAATCGCGGGACGGCCCCTCTACGAGCCGCCCGAATCTTCGTCGTTTGAGTGGCCATCATCGGGCGCATCAACGGACAGCGGGACGGCTCAAACGGTCGGCGACGAGGCGCCCGCGACAATGTACTCCGCGCTTCCCGCGGGTCCTCGCCCGGCACCCGCAACCGCTCGCGAACCCGCCTCTACTCCCGCACCCGCGCCCGCAACTGCACCCGCAGCCGAACGCCCCTTCGTAGGAATCCCCGCGCGCATCGACTTCACGTGGGATGACGTTCCCCGCACCGCGCACCCCGGCACGGCCATTCACGTTGGCGGCCGCGTCGCAACTGAAACCGACGAGCCCGTTCCACGCGCCTTCGTCGCGCTCACCGCATCACGCCCGAGCGACTCCGCGCCCCTCTTCACGCTCGGCCCGTTTTTCTCGGACCCCAACGGCCACGTGCGCGCCATCGCAGTCATCCCGCTTGACGCTCCGCCGGTCGCCGTCGAGTTTAGCGTCCGCGTCACGCTCCCATGAGTGCAACCCGCGCGCCTTCCTCCGTCGCCTCAAAAATCGGCCGCGCCACCGCCATCCTCATGGCGAGCGTCCTCCTCTCGCGCATCCTCGGCTTCGTCCGCGAATCGGTTATCGCCGGCGTCATGGGAGCGAACGCCCGTACCGACGTTTACTACGCCGCGTTCACCATCCCCGATTTCCTCAACCACCTCGTTGCCGGCGGCGCCCTCTCCATCACTTTCATCCCCATCTTCAGCCGGCTCTCAACCGAAGGCCGCGAAAGCGACGGTTGGCGCGTCTGCTCGACGATCCTCTCGACGCTCGTCCTCGTTCTCGGCACCCTCACCGTCGCCGCCGAATTTTTCGCCGACCCTCTCGCGCGCCTCGTCACGCGCGACTTCACGCCCGCGCAGTTCGACGAGCTCGCGCGCTTGACGCGCATCTTGCTCCCCGCGCAGCTCTTCTTCGTCGTCGGCGGCATCCTCATGGCCGTCCAGTTCGCAAAAGACAGCTTCCTCGGCCCCGCTCTCGCGCCACTCGTCTACAACCTCGGCATCATCGTGGGCGGCGCCGCGCTCGGCCCACTCATTGGAATGGAAGGGTTCGCGTGGGGCGCCCTCGTCGGCAGCTTCGCCGGCAACTTCGTGATCCAACTTGTCTTCGCGCGCAAAGTCGGTTTTGTCTTCACGCGCCGCATCGACCTCCGCGACGTTGCCTTTCGCGAATTTCTTCTCCTCTCGATCCCGCTCGCCCTCGGCCTCTCGCTCACACTCGCCGACGACTGGGTCACGCGCTGGATGGCCTCGTCCGTCGGCCCAGCGGCGATCACCATTCTCGCCTACGCGCGCACGCTCATGCGCATTCCACTCGCCGTCGTCGGCCAAACAACCGGCAGCGCGTCGTTCCCGCTCCTCTCGCGCCTTTACGCCGCGGGTCGCCTCCCCGAATTCCGCGCTGCGCTCAGCCGCGCCATGCGTCAAGTTCTCGTGCTCATGCTCCCCGCGACCGCGCTCACCATCGCCTGCTCTCGCGAGATCACGTTCATCGTTTACTGCCGCGGCAAATTCACGCTCGACGACACGATTCAAACCGCGAATGTTCTCGTCTGTTACGCGGGCGGTCTCGCGGCCTGGGGAATCCACACCGTCATCTCGCGCGGCTTTTACGCCATGCGCGACACGGTCACACCCACGTGGGTCGGCACGCTCGCGCTCTTCGCGTCGCTTCCGGTTTATTGGCTCCTCATGAACGCGTTTTCCGAGCGCGGCCTCGCCGTCGCAAGCTCGGTGGGCATCACGATCTACGCAACACTTCTTTATGTCCTCTTTGAGCGCCGCACGCGAAGCGAAGCGTGGCGTGGCGAAGTGCAGCTCCTCGTTGCGCTCGCCGGCCTCGCGACGGTCGCGGGTTTTGGCGCGCTCGGCGCGACGTCGCTTCTCGACAACGTCTTGCCGTGGACATCGATCGCCGGAAGCCTCGTGCGACTCACGCTCGGAACAATCGTCGCCGCTGGCCTTTATGTCGGCTCCGCGATCCTCTTCAAGGTGACGGATGTGGTCGATATCGCATCCGCCGTTTTTCGTCACCGCTCTTGACGTTGCTCTTGACCACCTGTTCAATCGCGCGCACCCGGAGGCCACGCGATGACAAAAGTCGATGACGCCATCAAACACTACGCAAGCGCCGAAACGCGCCAGCTTGAAGACCTGAAAACACTTGTTCGAATTCCGAGCGTCTCGTTCGCCGGCTTCGACGCCGCGCGCGTGCGCGAAAGTGCCGAGGCGACGGCGCGACTTCTCCGCGAGCGCGGCTTTGAAAACGTTCGGCTCCTCGAAGTCGCCGGGGCGCACCCGTACGTGTTTGGCGAATGGTTGCACGCACAAGGGAAGCCGACCGTCCTTCTCTATGCGCACCACGACGTTCAGCCCGCGGGCGACGAATCGAAGTGGAAGACGCCGCCGTTTGAGCCAACCCTCGGCGCGGACGGGCGCTTGTACGGTCGCGGAACCGCCGACGACAAGGCTGGGATCGTCGTACACGCATCGGCGCTCGAGGCGTGGCGCGCGGCTGGCGGCGCTCCCGTGAATCTCAAGATTGTCGTCGAAGGCGAGGAAGAGTCGGGGAGTGACCACTTGGGCGAATTTCTGCGAACGTATGCGCCTCTCGTAAAGGCGGACGCCATTATCCTCACGGACACCGGTAATTTTGAGACCGGCCTACCGTCCATCACCACGGCGCTTCGCGGAATTGTCGTCCTCACCGTTGAAGTTCGCGCGCTCGCGCAATCGGTCCACAGCGGGATGTGGGGCGGGCCCGTGCCCGACGCCGCAATGGCGCTTTGCCGCATACTCGCATCGCTCACGAATCCCGACGGCTCGATCGCCGTGCCTGGGCTCACCGCAAAGGTTCGCCCGCTGACAGCCGCGGAACAAAAAGACATTGAATCGCTTCCGACGACGAACGCAGAGTTCCGGCGTCAGGCGGGCATGCTCGATGGCGTCGAAATCCTCGGCGGCCGAAACCCGTGGGAGCAAAACTGGCGACAGCCGTCGATCGCCGTCAACGCGATCCAGGCGTCGTCGCGCAAGGACGCGCGCAACATCATCAACGAGAGCGCTTGGGCACGCGTCGGGGTCCGCCTCGTCGCGGACATGGATCCAAAGGAGACCATCGCGCTCGTGACAGCGCACCTTCGAAAAGCCGCGCCGTGGGGCGTGAAGGTCGACATCGAAGTTGAAGGGAGCGCCGGTTGGTGGGCGACCGACACCTCGCACCCGGCGTTCGCCGCAGCCAAGCGCGCGCTCGAAACGGGGTACGGGAAGCCGGCCGTCTTCATGGGGTGCGGTGGGTCGATTCCGTTTGTCGAGCCGTTCGCGACTGAACTTGGCGGCGTTCCGGCGTTGCTCATCGGCGTCGAAGACCCTTACACAAACGCACACGGCGAAAATGAATCGGTTCATCTCGGCGACCTCGTGAAAGCGACGCGCTCGGCGATCCACCTTTACAGCGAGCTCGCCGCGGTTCTGCAGCGGTAGTCAAAGGTGCGACCTCATTCGTTTTTTTTTTGAATAGATGCCGCGCGTCCACGTCTAAGTAATGTCGGGTTCGTGGGTTCCACGGGGGAACACAGAGCGGTGACGCTAAACGAAGGAGGAGTTCGTGATGTCGATGAGGATGAAAAGAGCCTTAGTCGCCGGATCACTTCTGAGCGCGACGTTCCTCTCGGTCGAGTGGCGTGAGAGTTCGTCGAGGGGAGATGAATCGATAACGCTATCGGTCTCGTCGTCCGTTGAGGCGAGGAAGAAGAGACGACCCCCGCCTCCACCACCGCCTGCGGCACCCGCCGTGAAGGAGATAAACCCGGAAGTCGACGCGATGCTGAAGTTCGTGCGCGAGAACTTCGGAAAGTTGAAGGGGTTGCTCACGAAGGCGCAGGAGCAGGTCAGGGCCGGGAAGCCGGTCGAGGAACTCCTTGGTGGAGGTGGCTCCGCGCAAAGCCCCGCCCAGTCGCCGACTCCCGCGGCGCCCGAAACGCCCGCGGCACCGGATGCACCAACGACGCCAGGCGTGACGCCAGCGCCACCGGTGACTCCGGCAGCAGGAGGCGACCAGAAGAAGCAGCTGAAGCAGGCGCGGAAGGCGCTCGCGAAGCTTGCGAAGTCGCACCTGTCGGCCGCGAAGCCGATCCTTAACAAGATTAAGCAGGACGTGATGGACAGCCTCGGTGTCCAGCGGATGAAAGCCGACGCTCTCCTCGACTTGGTGCTCAACGACCAGTTTTTCGCAAAGCTCAAGACGGCATTCGGCGCCTTGGCGACCAGCGTGAAGAATAACTTCCCTGCTTTGAAGGCGGCTTTCTTGAAGTTCTTGAATGAGGCGAAGGATATGCCCGAGCTTCGCGATCTTGCCGGGCAATGTAACGGCCTGCTCCAAAAGGGAGAGGACATCATCAGACACTGCGGGAGAATCGTTGGCGAGCGGAAGATCGACATCAAGGTGCTAAACAAAATCAGGAAGCATGGAAAGGACTGCGGCCGAGCGCTTGTCGGAATAGTTCCCGCTGTCCAAGGTTGCTTCGCCACGTTCAGAAAGGCCGACGCGAAAGTCGCGCAGGTCGAGGCCGAGCCCGATCTATAGATCTGTGGTTCGCGCGACGAACCTCTTGGGCAATAACAGTCACCATTAACTGTCACGAAGCACTTCGACGACCACCCTCGGGTCTCCGGCGCGTGAGCTGTGGTAATCTTTGAGGTATGCAGTGGTCCACCTTCGACGACGAACCGCGCGCGGTCGCGAAACTCCGTGCGGTCCTTGCGCGGGGTCGGCTCCATCACGCTTGGATTCTCGCGGGGCTCGACATCGAGCGCGCGACCAGCCTCGCAAAAACTTTCGCCGCGGTGCTCCTATGCCCCAACGCCACGGACGAAGCATGCGGCGCGTGCGGCCCCTGCGCTCGGATCGCCGCCGGCACGCACGCCGATTTCATTTTGGTGGCCCCCGAAGGCGAAGGCTCAACGCGCGTCATTAAGATCGACACCATCCGAACCGTTGTCCACGCGGTTTCGCTGGCGCCGCTCGAAGGCGAGCGTAAGGTTGTCGTCGTCCGCGATGCGGGTCGAATGACGCGCGATGCGCAAAACGCGCTTTTGAAAACGCTCGAAGAGCCCCCCGCGTCAACAACCCTCGTGCTCGTCGCCCATCAGATTGAAGCGCTCCTCCCGACCATTCGTTCGCGCTGCCTCAAGGTCTCCATGAAGCTTCGCCCTTTGACCCATGACGCCGACGACGCCTCAATCGCGGAGTTCTTCGACGCGCTCCGGCGCGACACAACGTCCGCACTCGCCATCTCCGAGCGGTGGGCCAGCGAGAAGGACGACATCGAGCACCGCCTCGACGCGCTTTACGCGGCGCTCGCCAAGCGGGCCGTTGTCGATGCGCGCGCCCTCGCGGGCGTCGGCGCCGTCGCGACAGCACGAGGCGCGTTGCGCGGTTACGCGAATGTGCGGCTCACGCTCGATTGGCTGGTCACGCAACTGCGTTCGGAGGGCGTCGCGTGATTGACACACCACGCAGCGATGACGCGCATGGGAGAGGCCGCGGCAATCCTGCCGCCATGCCTACACTTCTCTGCCTCGCGTTTGTCCGGAACACCGTGACGGGGAGGACGAATGCCTACAACACGCAGGGCGAGACGTTGCGCAAGGGTGAGCGCTGCGTTATCGAAGCCGACCGCGGTCCAGAGCTTGGCGTCGTCGAATCGGGCACGTGGATCGAAGAGCGACCCGAGACCGAGTTTAAGCGCGTCTTGCGTCGGGCAAGCGCGTTCGACGAGCAGGAGGCGGCGCGCAACCGCGTTCGTGAGCCAGAAGCCTTTCGCGTCGCGCAGGAGCGTATCGCGACCCATCGACTTCCCATGAAGCTCGTTAAGGCCGAGCACCTGCTCGCCGTTTCCAAGCTCGTCCTTTATTTCACCGCTGACGGCCGCGTCGATTTCCGCGACCTTGTAAAAGAACTTGGCGTCCGGTTTCGCTGCCGCATCGAAATGCGCCAGATTGGTGTTCGCGACGCATCGGGATTGGTTGGCGGGATTGGGCCGTGCGGCAAGGAGCTCTGCTGTTCGCAATTTCTTCAGAAATTTGAGCCGATCACGATTCGTATGGCCAAAGATCAGAATCTACCGTTGAATCCGCAGAAGGTTTCAGGTATGTGCGGTCGGCTCATGTGCTGTCTCAAGTATGAAGACGATATGTATAACGAGATGAGGCGCGAGCTGCCGCGGTTTGGGGCGATTGTCCGAAGCGAAAAAGGCGAAGGCCGCGTTATTGATCGAAATGTCCTTAAGCAGGCCGTGACCATTGTCATGGCGGACGGCGCGAAGACTGAATGCGCTGTTGGAAGTATTACCGTCGTAGCGGCGGCCAATGAAGCGAGCGACGACGAAGCCGGGCCGGCTGGCGATGAGGGCCGAAATGGCGTGGGGCCGTAGCGATGCCACGCTGGAATCGAATCGAGAAAAAGTTGCGGCGCGGGATCGACCTTGCGCGAATCGAGGCGGCGCGCGCGCTGGGCGTTTGGGGAGGCGAACGCGCCATACCACTTCTGTTGGACGCCACGCGGGACGTCGACGAGCGCGTGCGGGTCGAAGCGCTTCGCTCGCTCGCTCGGTTGAAGGTCGATCAAGCGCGTGAGGCTTTCCTGGATGCGCTTGTCGGCGGCCGGACCTCGGAGCAACGCGCTGGCATCGACGGACTTGCGGCCATTCGGGCGAAAGACACTGAGACGGTGGTCGCTGGTTTCCTCGACAGCAGCGACGATGAGCTTGTCGCAGCCGCCATTCGCGGGCTCGGACGCGTCACGGAGGTTCGGCTGCCCGTGTCGGTTGTCCACCTCGCGGACGATCCGCGTGACGAAATCCGCGCTGCCGTTCAGTGCGCCTTGTTCGAATGCCCCGATCGCGATGCCATTCCGGCCGTTCGGGCGGCACTCACGGATCGAAGCGAACTCGTTCGCTCCGAGGCGATCTGGGCGGCACTCGCCGTGGCCCGACGCGAGCCGACGCTTCTCGTGCCGCGGCTTCTCGACCCCTCAGCGCAAATCGCCTCACAGGCCCTCGACGCTCTCGCTGTATTGTGCGGCCACCTTCCGCTCGAAGGGTATGGTCCCATCGCTCGCGCTTGGATTCCCGCGCGCGATCGCGAGGCCCTTGCGTCGCGGGTCCTCGAAGTCCTACCCGAAGTCGAAGACCGTTTTGACGCCGCGTGGTTTGATGTCGTTCGCTTCCGTGCGGCCGAGGGAGATCGCGCGGTGATCGAAGACTTGAAGTGGGCCGTTGTTAACGAGAAAGATTGTCGCGCCGTCGCCGTCGAGGAGTTGGCCAAGCTGGATTTCGACGCCGCGTTGCCGCGATTTCGCGAAATCGCTGGCGGCCTTTTTGAGCGCGCAGCCGTTCGGATCGCCGCAAACGCCGCTCTGACGCGGTTCGGCGATAGAGCGGGCGCCACGGATTTCATGCGCTCGCTCGCGTCTCGGCGCGAAGAGATTCGTGGGTTCGCGTGTGAATGCGCACCGTGGACGAAAAGCGAAGCCGTTACCCTTGCCTTGCGCGCACAAAAACCGAACCCCGATTCGCTTGTGGCGCTCGGGAAAATCGGCGATCGCGCGAGCCTCCAGATCCTTGAAGAGACAGCGGTCAACGTCATGGGCGACCGCGATTTTCGCGTCGACGCCATTTGGTCTCTCGCAAACGTCGCTGGAAGCCTGTCGTCACCGGCGCTTGAACGGCTCGCAACCGCGGACGCCGATTCCGTTGTGCGCGAGGCGGCGGCGCGCGCGCTGGTGCTCATGGGTGTCGAGACGGTCGCGCAGTCAACGACTGAGCGATCGCACGCAACCCCATAGGAAATCGCGATGACGCCGGCGAAGCCGCTCGTTGAAACGCTGATCGATTCGCATTGCCACGTCTCTGGGCCCGAGTTCGATTCCGACCGCGACGAGGTTTTTACACGTGCGCGCGCGGCGGGCGTCGGGGCGTTCGTCGTTATCGGCGCAAGCGATGGGCTCGAAGCCAATGAGGCCGCCCTCAAGCTCGCGACCACGCGGGACGATTGCGTCGCGACGGTCGGGCTTCACCCGCACGACGCGCATCTTTGCGACGAACAAGCGCGCGCAACGATTCGCGAAATGGCAGCACACCCCAAGGTTGTCGCTGTTGGTGAAACAGGACTCGACTACCACTACAAACACTCAACGCCTGACGAGCAGCGTGCGGCGTTTCGAGAATTCGTTAGGCTGGCCCGTGACGTTCGCAAACCGCTGGTCATCCACGAGCGCGACGCGCACGACGATTGCCTGACGGTTTTGCGCGAAGAGCGCGCCGAGACCGTTGGTGGCGTTATTCATTGCTTTACGGGCGACGCGCCGTTTGCGCAGGGGTGCCTCGATCTCGGCTTCTACATCTCGGTGTCCGGCATCGTGACCTTCAAAAACGCTGTTGCGCTTCGCGACGTCATTCGCGGTATTCCGATCGAGCGCCTCCTCATCGAAACCGACGCGCCATACCTCGCCCCCGTTCCGCATCGCGGCAAGCGCAACGAGCCAGCCTTTGTCGTCGATACCGCCCAAACACTCGCGATGCTCTTCGGCGTCTCCGTCAACGACATCGCACGCATCACGTCCGTTAATGCGCGTCGCCTCTTCCGCCTCCCGGGCGCCGTCCCCGATCCGAAAATCGCTTACGTCATTCGCGACGCGCTTTACCTCAACATCACGAACCGCTGCACCCTCGCCTGCACCTTCTGCCCGAAGTTCGACGACTTCATGGTGAAGGGCCACTATTTAAAACTCACGGCGGAACCTTCCATCCCGGAAGTGATATCGGCGATCGGCGACCCAACGGCCTACAGCGAAGTCGTTTTCTGCGGCTATGGCGAACCGACGCTCCGCCTCGACGCGCTCCTCGAAATCGCGCGCGGGCTCCGGGCACGTGGTGCGCGTGTTCGTCTTAACACCGACGGCCTCGCCAATCTCGTCCACGGCCGCGACGTCATCCCCGAGCTCGCGACGTGCATTGACTCGGTGAGCGTGAGCCTCAACGCGCACAATGCCGCGATCTACGCAAAGTATTGCCCATCAGGCCCACGCACGCGCGATGACGCTTACGATGCGGTGAAGGCGTTCCTACGCGCCACCAGAGGCCGCATCGCCGACGTGCAGGCAACCGCCGTCACGATGCCCGACGTCGACATCGAAGCGTGCCGCCGAATCGCGGAGGACGAACTCGGCGTCCGGTTCCGCGCGCGCCCGCTCAACGCCGTTGGATGATGCGTTACCGAATTGCGCCGCCCGCAAAGACGCGCCCGGGTGGCAGGTCGACCCAGTGAACCCAGATGTCTTCGATGGGAAGTGAAAACGCCCCGGCTACCGCGTGTGCGACGGCCTCAAGCCCGCGCTGAACCGCGTCGTCCGAACGCACACGCGCGCGAATAACGACGACCGGACAGTGCCCTTTCCAACCGCGACAATCGGCCCCGACTTTTGCTGAGTCGACTTCTTCGAAGTAAACCCAAACGTCATCCGGTGGACACGACAAGGCCTTTCCGAGCGCGGACGGGACGTCGCGAAGGATTTTCTCGATCCCCTTACCCCAGGGCGGATGAATCGCGTGAACGTGGACGATCGGCATGGCCTGCTCCGCCCCGCATCAGTCGGCCTTGCGCCGCAAGAACGCCGGAATGTCGAATTCATCCTCCTCGAACGACGACAACCCGACGATCTCACGCTGCGCCCGTAGCTGCTCGCGCGATAGACCAGGACCCATCGCCAGCTCACTCCGACCAGACGCCACGTCGCGACGCGGCTCAATCCGCGGCTCTCCACGACTCTCACCCCGCGCATCGGCGCGCGGATCGATCCGGGCCGGCATCGCGAGTTGCTCTTCACGATCGCGCGCGCTCGACATCCCGCGTCCACCCATCGGCGCGACCTTGCGCTCTTCAGAGCGCTCAAACCCAGTCGCTATGACGGTGATTTTCACCTCGTCCTTCATGTTCGGGTCGATCACCGCTCCAAAAATAACGTGCGCATCTTCGCTCGCGGCCTCCTCAATAAGCGTCGCCGCCTCGCTGACTTCGTGAAGCCCAAGGGTCGACGGCCCCGTGATGTTGATGAGAATTCCCGTCGCGCCGTCGATTGAAATGTCCTCGAGCAGCGGCGACGAAATCGCGTTCTGAGCGGCCTCAAGCGCGCGCCGATCGCCTGTCGCGACGCCCGTGCCCATAAGCGCCATTCCCATGCCGCACATGGTTGTCCGCACATCCGCAAAATCGACGTTCACAAGCCCCGACACCGTGATGATGTCGCTGATCCCGCGCACCGCATTTAGAAGCACGCTGTCCGCCTGCCGAAACGCCTCGAGGATCGGGGTGTTCTCGGGGCACAGGTTCAAAAGCCGCTGATTCGGAATCACGATGAGCGTGTCGACGCACCGCTTGAGCTCCGCGAGCCCCTCCTCCGCTTGCCGCCGTCGCTTCTTCCCCTCAAAGAAAAACGGCTTCGTCACGACGCCGACCGAGAGCGCCCCCAAGTCGCGCGCAACCTCCGCAATGACCGGCGCCGCGCCCGTCCCCGTGCCGCCGCCCATGCCGGCCGTCACGAACACCATATCGGCGCCCTGCAACGTCTCGGCAATCCGCGTCCTGTCTTCGTTTGCCGCGTTCCGCCCGACCTCGGGAATTCCACCCGCACCGAGCCCCTTCGTCAGGTTTGGCCCCAGCTGAATCTTCGTCGCCGCAAGATTCGCGTCAAGCGCCTGGTGATCCGTGTTCGCCACGAAAAACTCGACGCCCTCAAGTCCCTCCCGGATCATCGTGTTGATGGCGTTTCCGCCACCCCCTCCGACGCCGACCACTTTGATGCGTGCCTGCAACTCCTTCGGTTCGTCCAATTCGATCATGTCACCCTCCGTGTGTCCCTTCGTCCCGTTCGCCCCTAAAAAATCTCGCTCAACCAATCGCGCATGCGCTTTTTCACTTTTCGATAAATGTTGTTTTCACGAATGCGGAAGTAGTTGAGGTCGCGGTGCTTCGCGCCGTACTGCACGAGCCCGACCCCGGTCGCGTACATCGGACTTCGCACCACATCGACGAGACCGCCGATCCCTTGCGGCAGCCCGCGCCGCGTCGGATGCCCCGTGATGTCCTCGCAGAGTTCCGGCATTCCGGGCATGATCGCCGACCCGCCCGTGATAACGACGCCGCTCCCGAGTAAATCCTCGCAACCCGTCTTTGCGATTTCGCGCTGCACGAGCGCGAAAATCTCCTCGACGCGCGGCTCAATGATTTCGCAAAGGATTTGGCGCGACAGCGTCCGCGCCTTTCGCCCGCCCACACTCGGGACGTCGATCGTCTCGTCTTTGTTGACGAGCGCCGTCATCGCACACCCGTATTTCTGCTTGATGATTTCCGCCTCGTGGTTCGGCGTTCGAAGCCCCATCGCAACGTCCTGCGTGATGTGATTTCCACCGAGCGTCAAAACCGACGTGTGGACGATCGATCCCTTCACGAAAATTGCGATGTCGGTCGTGCCACCGCCCACGTCGACGAGCGCAACGCCGAGCTCCTTCTCGTCGTCGGACAGCACCGCCTCGCTCGACGCGAGCTGTTGAAGCGCGATGTCCGATACGTTCAAGCCCGCACGATTCGCGCACTTAATGATGTTCTGGGCGCTCGTGACGGCCGCGGTAACGATGTGCACCTTCGACTCAAGCCGAATGCCGCTCATCCCCATCGGCTCGCGAATCCCATCCTGGTCGTCGACTTTGTAGTCCTGCGGAAGGATGTGAATCACCTCGCGATCGAGCGGAATCGACACCGCCTTCGCCGCGTCGATGACGCGTTTGATGTCGCCTTCGCGCACCTCCTTGTCCTTCACCGCGACGACTCCACACGAGTTGAATCCCTTGATGTGACCGCCCGCGATCCCCGTGTAGACCGACGTGATTTCACAGCCCGCCATGAGCTCGGCCTCCTCGATCGCCTGCTTGATCGATTCGACCGTGCTCTCGATGTTGATGACGACGCCCTTTTTCAGCCCGCGCGACGGGTGACTGCCGATACCGATGATGTCGATCTTCGGCTCGCCGCCCGCATCGAACCCGTCCAGCGTCACTTCCCCGACAATGGCGCAGATTTTCGTTGTGCCAATGTCGAGCCCCACGATGACTTCGCCTTTACGGCTCATCATGCCCTCCTCGGAGAGGGGTTTTGGCCTTTCGGCCACCCACAAGGAGCGCGTGTCTCCGCGCGCCCCACTCCCCTTTTTGGCGTCGCTTCCGCGACACCGGCCTAAAGCCGCGCTTGGACTACCCGCCCGCGGCAAAACGAGCCGTCACCCGGTCCGGGTGGCGCTCGTTATCGAGAATGACAAGCTCGAGGCGGCGCCTCTCGGCAGCCGCTTGTTCGAGCAACAACTTTAGTCGAGTCAACTTTTCGCCCCAGCGTCCGCGCCCGATACGCGTCTCGACCAAGCTCCGTGCGGAATCCGCTTGCGGGTGCAAAAGTCGAGGCCCAAGCACGGGATGAAGGAGGACTTTGAATTTGCCAGTCCAGTGCGGAAAAAGGCGCGCCACGTCACGGGCCAGCAAAAGCCCTTCGCGGACGAGGCGCTTTTCCGGCTCGCGATCGAGCTCCGCGGAATCACGACGCGGCAGTGTGAGGCGTGCGACGGGGCCGAGCGCTTCAAGCGCTCGGGGCGTGGCTTTGATGAATGCGGTCCCTTCATCATCAACGAGGAATGAATCGCCGGCTTCAAGAAGCGCGACCGCAACCCGCTCGCGAATCGTGACGTCGACGCGCGTTGGGAGGACGCGACGAACGCGCGCGCTGCGAATCCACGGGTGGCCAAGCAAGTCCTTTGTGATGGTCGCGGGATCGATGGTGAAAATTCCGACGCGCTCTGTAAGGCCCGCCGCATCGAGAATCTCCTCGTCCGAGAGACGGCTCGCCCCGGTCACATTGACGTCGGCCACAAAGATTTTTCCGGTCTTGGCGAGGACGACGACCCACGCGCCGCCGCAGAGCGCCGCGAGCGCGAGCGTGACGAGGAGTCCCCGCACCAACCATCGACGCACGCTTCGCCGCCGTTTTCGAAGCGCCATCATTCGTCCTCTCCAATCACGTGAACTTCAGGCTCAAGGTTGACGCCAAACTGCGCTTTCACGCGGTCACGAACGAGGTCAACAAGGGCGAGCACATCGCGCGCGCTGCCACCGCCCTTATTGACAAAAAAGTTCGCGTGCTTGGTGGACACCAGAATCGCGCCCCGGCTCGTCCCCTTGAGCCCCGCCGCGTCGATGAGGCGTCCCGCACGATCGCCGGGCGGATTCTTGAACATCGAACCGGAATTCGGCGCATCGGTCGGCTGCGTTGCGCGGCGCCGCGCTCGCCGCGAATCGATGTCCGAGCGAATCGCCGCGGGCTCTCGTGGCCAACCCCGCAGCGTCGCTTCAACAACCACCGAACTCGGCGGGAGCCCCACGCGCCGATACCCGAATCCAATCGCCCATGCCTCGACGGTGCGCGCCCCAAACGCGTCGGCAACCACGATCGACTCAACAACGTCTCGCATCTCGCAACCTGGAATCCCCGCGTTCATCGCAATGAGGCCGCCCACTTCGGCCGGGATCTCCGTTAGGAAGTCGAATCCGCCAATCCCCGCGCGCTCAACCTCCGCGAGAAGCTGCGACACCCGGACCGCAGCGCCCGCAACGACATGCGGCCCGTCGACGCGAAGGCCCGCAAATCCTCGCCCCAAGCGGATTACAAGGCCTCGCAAACCGCCGTCGCGAACGATGAGATTCGACCCGCGCCCAAGCACAATCCACGGCAGCGCTTCAGTCGCGCATCGCGAAAGCAAGAGTGGCAGATCCGCGGGATCGTCGATTTCGAAAAAAAGATCCGCGGGGCCACCGACGTGCATCGACGTGTACCGCGCGAGCGGCTCATCGCGGCGAAGCGTCCCAACAACACCGTCAAAAAACGAGTCGGTGACGACGCGCTTCACGCGGGGCTCCTTTCCGTTAGGAGTGCGAGAAGATCGCGGCCAACCGTCCAGACGTCGCCCGCACCCTGCGTGATGACCATGTCGCCCGCCTGAACCAACCCGAGGAGGTGCGGCGCGATTTCGCCGGTTGAGCCGATGTACGCGGCGCTCTTGTGTCCGTGGCGCTTGATCCCGTCGAAGAGGTCCGCGGCCGTCACGCCTTCAATCGGCTCTTCACCCGCGGCGTAAACGTCGGTGACGACGAGATGATCCGCGTCGTTAAACGACCGTACGAAATCATCGCGCAAGTCTCGCGTTCGCGTGTAGCGATGCGGCTGAAACACCACGACGAGCTTCCGCGCTGGGAATCCGCGTCGCGCCGCCGCAAGCGTTGCACGAATCTCAGCCGGGTGATGACCGTAGTCGTCGATGACGGCGACGCCGCCCACTTCGCCGCGAAGCGAGAAGCGCCGGTCGACGCCACCAAACCCCGAGAGAGCCACGCGAATCGCGTCAAACGAAATTCCAAGCTCCAACCCGACGGCAACCGCGGCGAGCGCGTTTGAAACATTGTGCTCGCCTGGCATCGCAAGTCGGATGCGGCCGAGCGCGCCCCCCTTAAAAACAACTTCGAACTCCGTTTCGAATCCTTCGAGCGCAATGCTCCGCGCACAAAGATCGGCCTGCGTCGCGAGCCCGTACGTTGTGAAGCGCTTCGATACCGCCGGGAGAAGCGCTTGGACGTTTTCGTGATCGAGACACAGAACAGCAACACCGTAAAAAGGAATCTTATTTACGAATTCGAGAAACGCGCGCTTCAACTGCTCGATGCCACCCGTGTAGTGGTCGAGGTGCTCGGGATCGATGTTCGTCACGACCGCAATGGTCGGCGCGAGTTTCAAAAACGACCCGTCGCTCTCGTCGGCTTCGGCGACGAGAAATTCACCTTGCCCGAGTTTCGCGTTTGACCCGAGCGAATCGAGGCGACCGCCGATAACGACCGTCGGATCAAGACCGCCACCCGACAGCACCGTCGCAACCATCGACGTCGTCGTCGTTTTCCCGTGCGACCCGGCAATCGCAACGCCGTACTTCATGCGCATGAGCTCGGCGAGCATCTCGGCGCGCGGAATGACCGGGATGCCGCGCTCGCGCGCCACGACAACTTCGGCGTTGGTCGGCCTCACGGCGCTCGACACGACAACGACGTGCGGCTCCGCGAGGTTTTCGGCGCGATGTCCGTACCGAATCTCGGCGCCAAGTCCCTGCAACCGCCGCGTGAGTTCGCTTTCTTTGACGTCCGAGCCGCTCACGCGGTAGCCGAGGTTCAAGAGCACTTCGGCGATTCCACTCATGCCAATGCCGCCGATTCCGACAAAGTGAACGTGCTGGACGCGACGCCGGTACATCAGGTTCTGTCCCCGTTCGCCGATGCCATCGCCACAAGCGCGTCCGCAACATCACGCGCCGCCGACGGTCGTCCCATCGCCCGCGACGCCCGCGCCATCGCTTCGCGCCGTGCGTCGTCGTCGATGAGGTCGCGCAAGACGGCGCCAAGGCGCTCAACGGTACACTCCGCCTGCGGAAGCACGAGAGCCGCGCCAGCCGCTGCGAGCACATTGGCGTTTTTCGTCTGATGATCGTTTGCCGCTGTCGGCAGCGGCACGAGAATCGCCGGACGCCCAATCGCGGCCACTTCGGCAAGCGTCGTCGCGCCGGCACGCGAGATGATGATATCCGCACAAACGTATGCGTTCGCCGTGTCGTCGATGAACGGAAAAACATCCGCGGAGATTGCGCGCTCGCGGTAGGCCGCTTGAACGGAATCTCGTTCGCGCTCGCCCGATTGGTGTCGAACATCGACACGCGACTCGAGGCCTGTGAGCGCCTGTGGAACCACAAAGTTGAGCGCATGCGCGCCTTGGCTTCCTCCCAAAACGAGGATGCGAATGGCGCGCGACGTGCGGTCTGACGCGACATTCGAAAAACCCTCACCTCGCTCGGCGACATCGACGATGCGCCGTCGCAGCGGATTGCCGGCGAGCACGAATTTTTTCGCCGGGAAGAACGGGCGGCTCGACTCGTACGACGCGAAGACGCTGTCGACGACGCGACCCAGGATTCGGTTTGTGAGTCCCGGAATCGAGTTCTGTTCGAGAATCGCCGCGGGAATTCCGACGGCCTTCGCGGTGAGCGTGAGCGGCCCCGATGCGTAGCCTCCGACGCCGAGAACAATATTTGGTTTGTGGTGGCGGAGAATTCTCCGCGACGCGAAATACGAGCTGGGAAGTCGCGCAATTCCCCGCACCGCTCCCCAAAGACCGACGCGCATGAGCCCCGACACATCAATCGTTTCAAAGGCGAAGCCGTTCGCCGGCACCACGGTGCTCTCGAGCCCGCGCGATGTTCCCGCGAACACGACGTCCACGCGGCGCGCACGCAGCTCTTCGGCAACCGCAACTCCCGGAAAGACATGGCCGCCTGTTCCGCCGCCGGCGATCAGCACCTTCATGTCCCTCCCAGAGGGCCATGCGCCCCAACCGACGGATGAGTGAGAACGCCGACTGATTCGAACGAACGTGATTCGCGGCTTGGCGTCTCGCGCGCACCAACCGAAGGCATCGAGGACTCGCGCAGTTGATCCGCTCCGATCCGAAGGAGAACGCCGAGAGCACCGAGCGTCGCGACCATCGCTGAGCCGCCGTACGACACGAGGGGGAGCGGCAGTCCCTTCGTCGGTAGAAGGGCGAGTACAACGCCGCAGTTGATCGCGGCGCCGAGCCCGACCGCCGTGGAGAGACCGACCGCGAGCAGCATGCGGAACGGGTCTTGTTCGCGACGCGCGATGCGAAGGCCGCGCCACACGATGAGGGCAAAAAGGGCGACGGTGACGACAACGCCGACGAGACCAAGCTCTTCGCCCACCATCGCCAAAATAAAATCGTTGTGCGCTTCTGGGACGAATCCAAGCTTCTGGTGTCCTGCGCCCACACCGACTCCCCATAGGCCGCCCTTGCCGAACGAGACGAGGCTTTGGAAAACCTGGTAGGCATCGTCTTGACGGTGCTGCCACGGATCGAGGAAGGCTTTGAGGCGCGAGAAGCGATATGAGCTTTGCGTGATAAGCGCGTAAGCAACCGGGGCGGCGACGAGAAGCGAGAGGAAGAGGTAGTTGAGCTTGGTGCCGGCGACGAAGAGAAGGATCGCGAGGAGGAGAACAACGATGACCGCGTTTCCGAAGTCGGGCTGACGAAGGAGAAGGACAACGGCGATCGACGTGATGGCGACGGGTGGAAGGAATCCGACGAGGAATTGACGGATGCGCTCGCGTTTTTTTGCGAGAATGTGCGCGAGGTAGATGACGAGCATGAGCTTCGCGATTTCAGCGGGTTGAATTTGAAGTGGGCCAATGCGAAGCCAGCGGCGGGCGCCACCGGCCGACGCGCCGAGCGGGGTGAGCGCGGTGAGCGCGAGAAGTGCGATGACACCGATGAGCATGGGGATGACAAGGCGACGAAGGCGATCCGGGCCGATGCGGAAAAGAAGGGCGGCGAGCGCGAGTCCGACCGCGATCGACGTGACGTGGCTGCCGAGACGTTCCGCACCGAACGCGAGTCCCGTCGCGCTGTAGACCATCACGATGCCAAGGCCAACGAGCGACAACGCGGCGAGCACGAGGAGGCGATCGATGCGCGGCGTCGTCATGATCGAAGCTCCTCGACGTGGTGACGGAACTGATTTCCGCGATCTTCGAAGTCGACAAACTGATCGTAGCTTGCGCACCCCGGCGAAAGGAGGACGACGTCGCCGGGTTTTGCGATGTTGAGTGCGCGCGACACAGCGTTTTTGAGGTCGCCACACAGTTCGCCCACGACCGAACGCGCAATGAGGGGCGCCGCTTCACCGATGAAAAGCGCGGTACGCAGGGGATGTTTTGTAACGTGCGCACCGACCCGGGACCAGTCGCCACCTTTGTCGCGGCCGCCGGCGATCCAAACGATCGGCGTGGAGAAACTCGCGAGGCTCCGCACAACGGCATCAACGGTGGTTGCCTTAGAGTCGTTGTAGAAACGAACGCCACGCCACTCGCGGACAAGCTCGAGCCGATGAGCAAGACCCGGAAACGAATCGATCGTTTGTTGGACCGCGCTTGGCTGCGCGCCCGCGAGGAGCGCGAGCTCGGTCGCCATCGCGATGTTAAACAGGTTGTGCGCGCCGGGGATCTTTCGCTTCGTCGCGTCAAAACGATTCCCCGCGCACCCAAAAACTTCATCACCTGGGCCACGAAAACGTTTCCGACTTACACCGACGGGCGGTTCCATTGCCGCGAGGCGCGCGTCGGCTTCGTTCAAGATGACGACGTCACCCACGCCCTGTCGCGCGAAAATACGCGCCTTGGCCGCGACGTATTCGTCCATGTCGGCGTGGCGGTCGAGGTGGTTTTCCGAGATGTTGAGAATCGCCGCAATGTCGGGACGGAACGCGTCGACCGTCTCAAGTTGAAAGCTCGACACCTCCACGACGAGCCAATCGAACGACCCGGTCGCCGACGACAGTGGCGTCCCGATGTTGCCACCCACAAACGCACGAATCCCAGACGCCGCAAGCATCTGCCCAACAAGCGCGACGGTTGTGCTTTTCCCAGCGGTCCCCGTGATGGCAATCGTCCGCGTCGCCAAATGCCGCCACGCGAATTCAACTTCCGACCAGACCGGCCGTCCAAGCGCACGCGCACGCGCGAGAATCGCGTTTGTGATCGGCACACCCGGACTGACGATAACGAGATCTGCGTCGTCCGCGAGGCGAGCTGGATTTTCTCCGAGAACGAGCGCGCCCGCATAGCCTTCAATCGCCACGTCACGCCTCATGTCGGTCGCGGTGACACGCGCACCAAGCTTTTCCGCAAGATGGGCCGCGGCGATCCCGCTCCTCGCGAGCCCAACCACCAACACCCTCTTTCCGCGCACGTCCAACATCACCTCAACTTCAACGACGCAAGCGCCACGAGCGCGAGGATGATCGACACGATCCACGCGCGAACAATAATTTTCGGCTCGGCCCACCCTTTGAGTTCAAAATGATGGTGAAGCGGCGCCATCAAAAGGATCCGCCGCTTCTTCCACTTGTAGAACCCGACCTGCAAAATCACCGACATCGCCTCGGCCACGAAAACACCGCCGAGAATGACGAGGAGGAATTCGTTTTTCGTGATGACGGCGACGATGCCGAGCGCCGCGCCGAGCGAAAGCGAGCCAACGTCACCCATAAAAACTTGTGCGGGGTAGGTATTGTACCAAAGGAACCCGATGCCGGCGCCCGCAACGGAACCGCAAAAGACCGACAGTTCGGACGCACCTTTGATGTGCGGGATCTTGAGATAGTCGGCGATGTTGAACGACGCCGGAAAGAGCCATTCGCCCTTGTCGGTGAGAACCGTGCCAGCGCCGTAGGCGAGCAAAATGAACGTGAGCGCGCAGATGATGACGGGGCCGATGGCAAGTCCGTCGAGACCGTCGGTGAGGTTCACGGCGTTCGACGCACCAACGACGACGAACATGGCAAATGGGATGTACACGAATGCGATGTTGGGGCTGAAGATCGACTCTTTGAGAAACGGAAAGAAGAGGCGCGTGTCGTATTCGGCGAATTTGACGAGCGCGAAGGCGGCACCACCGGCGATGGCAAATTCGGCTAAGAGCCGAAAGCGCCCCGAAAGGCCGCGCGAATTTTTTTCGCGGATTTTACGATAATCGTCGATGAAGCCGACGATACCGAAACCCACCGTGACTGTGAGTGCGACCCAGACGAGCGGGTTTCGGAGATCGGCCCAAAGAAGAGTTGGAACAATGACAGCGAAGAGGACAAGGCTGCCCCCCATTGTTGGCGTGCCACTTTTTTTCTTGTGCGTTTCGGGGCCGTCGGCGCGAATCGTCTGTCCAATCTGCATCAATTGGAGTCGGCGAATGAACCACGGATAAAGAAAAAACGTGAGCGCCAGCGCCGAGAGAACCGCCATGATGACGCGAAACGTTGGATAGCGAACAACGTTGAGGAAGGGCAGCGACTCGTGGAGCGGATAGAGGAGGTGGAAGAGCATCTACGGCTCCTCCCGGCGCGCGTTCGACGTCAGCGCCTCGACGACACGCTCCATGCGAGAGCCACGCGAGCCCTTCACGAGAACCCAGTCGCTTTTTTTCAGGCGCGCCTTGAGTTCAACGATGAGTCCCTCGAGTGAGCGAAACGCAATCGCGTCGCGAAGGTCACAGGCGTAAGCGCCGTCGACAACATCGTCCGCGTGAGCGCCAACCGCGAAAAGCGCGTCGACGCGTGTTCGCGCGGCGGCGGCGCCGACCTCCACGTGAAACTCGGCTGCGCCTTCGCCGAGCTCCAACATGTCCCCGAGCACCGCGTATCGTCGCCCGCTTCGACCAACATCGGCGAGCGTTTCGAGCGCGGCCACCATCGACCGCGGATTCGCGTTGTACGTGTCGTCCATGATGGTTCCGAAACGCGACGCGACAATGCGCATCCGCGCGCCCGGAACACGCGTTGCCGCAAGGCCACGAACGATCGCGGCATCGGGAATGTCGAGCGCCTTTGCAGCAGCGATGGCCGCAAGCGCGTTCGTGATGTTGTGCGCTCCCGCGATCGGTACGTCGACGACGATTTCCGATCCGAGGGCCATCACCTGCGCTCGGCTTCCCGTCGCGTCCGAGCGCTCGATCGCGACCAGCGCAACGTCGGCCGTTGCCGTCGTCCGAGAAAAGCGCAAAACACGCGCGGCGGTTGCTTTCGCTTCGGACTCCAAGAGTGGTTCGTCAGCGTTGACGATCGCGATCGCGTCGCCGCCAAGTGCGCGGTAAAGCTCGCCCTTCGCCCGCGCTACGTTCTCAATCGTTTTGAGGCCAGCAAGATGAACGGGCGCAACGTTGGTCACAACCCCGATGCGCGGTCGGACCATGTCGGCCAGGTACGCAATTTCGCCGGGCGCACTCATCGCAAGCTCCAACACGGCAGCCCGGTGATCCGCCGCGAGCCCAAACAGAGTGAGGGGTACGCCGACCCAGTTGTTTAAATTCCCGGCGGTGGCCAGCGCCGGGCTTGTCGTTTCGCCAGCACCGAGGATCGCCGCGATCATCTCTTTCGTTGTGGTCTTGCCCATCGACCCTGTAACAGCCACGACGGGGATGTCGAATTCTCGGCGCCATGCGCGAGCCAAATCGCCCAACGCGCGCAGGGTGTCGCCGACTTCAAAACAGACAAAGTTCTCGGTCGTCGAAGTGCCGCGCCCGCGCTCAACAACGGCGCCCCGCGCGCCAGCGACACGCGCCGCATCGACGAACGCGCTCCCGTCAAAATTTTCGCCACGAAGTGCGACAAAAAGATCGCCACGCGAGATGCGCCGCGAGTCGGTTGATACGCCCGTAAACTCGGCCCCGAGCACCGGTGACGGCGCGCGACCGCCTTCGCATTCCACGCCCAGCGCGCGCATGACCCATGTGCCATCGAATTTCAAATCGTTCCCCCAAAGGCCGCCCGTGCTTCTTCCCGATCGTCGAAATGAGTCCTTTCCGCACCGACGATTTGGTAATCCTCGTGACCCTTGCCCGCGATGAGCACCACATCGCCCGGTCGCGCCGCACGCGCCACGAGCCGGATCGCCGCACGCCGATCGACCTCGGTCGTGTATCCAGCGATGGCCGAGTCTTTCACAAAGGCGTCGGCGTCCAACGCTGGCCGCCCCACACTTTCAACGCCCGGCACGATTTCCGAGATGATGGCCGCCGGCTCTTCCGTCCGCGGGTTGTCGCTCGTCACGACAACAAGGTCCGCGAGCTCCATCGCCGCGCGCCCCATCAGTGGACGTTTCAACCGGTCTCGATCGCCCCCACACCCAAAGACGACGATAAGGCGCCGTCGCGTTGTGGGTCGCAGCGCCGCGAGCACGCTTCGAAGCGCGTTTTCCGTGTGGGCGTAATCGACGAGCACCGTCACATCGCGGGTGTTTTCGATACGCTCGAGTCGCCCAGGCACGCCGCGAAGCCGCTCGATCCCATGGCGAATCTGATCGAGCGACAACTCCAGTGCAACCCCAACCCCGACCGCAAGCGCGATGTTCTGCAAGTTGAATTCACCCATCAGGTGCGACCGCAGGCGCACGAGTCCACGCGGTGTCTGGATTTCCGCGCGCAGACCCTCGCCACCAAACAACGACCGAACCACAACGACGTCCGCCGCTCGATCGCGCAAACTGACGCGAATCAGGCGGGCCAGCGTTCCACGCACAACTTCAGCCGCGCGCGCGTCATCGGCGTTCACAACCGCGACACCCGACTCATCCAGATGTTCAAGGAAGAGCCGCCGTTTCGCCGCGATGTAGCGGCTCTGATCGCCGTGGTAATCGAGATGGTCGTGCGCAAGGTTCGTGAAGGCGCCAACGCGAAACAAGAGCGGCACCACGCGCGCCTGTTCAAGCGCGTGCGACGAAACCTCCATTGCAACGTGCGTCGTGCCGGCCGACGCCATCTCGCGAAGCAGCGATTGCAACGTCACCGGTTCTGGCGTCGTGTGCGGCGCGGCCACGACCGTGTCGCCGTACCGATAGTTGACGGTTCCGATCACGCCCGCTCGCCCGGTCTCTGGCCCGATGAGCGATTCGACGAGGTACGTCAGCGTCGTTTTGCCCTTTGTTCCCGTAATGCCGACGAGCGTCAATTCGTCACCGGGGCGCCCAAACGCGTTCGCCGCGATGACGCCGAGCGCGCGCCTTGAGTCGCGAACCTCGGCCCATCGTTCCCACGCCACCCCGGGCGGAGCCGGCGTTTCCGCGACAACGAGCCTCGCCCCGGCCGCGAGCGCAGCCTCCGCGAATTGATGACCATCAAACTTCTCGCCACGAAGCGCGACAAACAACGCACCGGCCGTCACCTTTCGCGAGTCGGTTACAACGTCGGCCACATCACCGTCTGCGAGCGGGCCTTTGACTCCCTCAACACCTTCCAACAACTGCAACACCCGCGATGCTCTCAATCCCCACCTCCCGGCACGACGGGCACCGCCAACACGCGCGCCGCAACCTCGACGATCTTCGCGAACACAGGCGCCGCAACGACTCCGCCGTACGGCGACTTCTGCGGCTCGTCGAGCCAAATCCCCACAACGAGTTTGGGCTCCACGACGGGCGCGAAACCGACGAACGACGCGATTCGTCCGTCTGACGAATATCCGCCCTCGGGGTCCGGCTTTTGCGACGTGCCCGTCTTCCCAGCGACCGGCACTCCCCGCACGCGCGCCGCGGGCGCGGTACCACCCTGTTCCACGACGCGCGCCAGAAGCCGGCGCAGCTCGCGCGCCACGTCGGCCGACAAGACGCGTCGCACCACGCGTCGCGACGAGGCCCAAAGCCGCTCGCCCGCCGCAGAATCGATGCGCGCAACAATCTGTGGCGTCAGCAATTCGCCGCCATTCGCGATCGCCGAAAACGCCATCATGAGTTGCACCGGCGTCGCGGAAATCCCCTGGCCAAACGACGCCGTCGCAAGCCCAAACTCACCCCAATCGCGCGCCGCTCGCAGCGATCCCGCGACTTCTCCCGGAAGATCGACGTCCGTCGCGGCTCCAAATCCGAACGCCGCGAGTCCCGAAACGAAACGCTCGGCACCCATCCGACGGCCGAGCTTCGCGGCTCCGATGTTGCTCGACAGCTTGAGCACATCCGCCCACGTCAGCCATCCGAAACGATGATCGTCTCGCACGACACCACCCGAGAGCGGCATCTCGCCGCGCTCGCAAAAAACCGTCTCGCGAACATCAAGACCCGTCGACAGCGCCAACCCGAACAGCAACGCCTTCAACGTCGAACCCGGTTCGATCGGCGTTTGAACCGCCGCGATCCGCGTCCCACCCGGCATCGCCGACCGCTCGGCCAACGCCAAAATCGCACCCGACCCCGGGTCGACCACGATGGCAATTCCACCCTTCGCCGTCGCGGCCTTCACGCCTTCTCGCAGCGCCTCCTCCGCCGCGAACTGAATCTCGCCGTCGATCGTAAGCGTCACGTCGCTCCCCGCCGCAATCGCCGGCGCACGCGCGTCACCCACCCGCGAGGCCATCGGCGTTCCCCGTGCGTCCCGCAGCACCGCCGCCCTCACACGCTTCCCGCGCAACTCGGGATCAAACCGTTGCTCGATTCCACTCGCGCCCACTCCATCGACGGTGACCGAACCGATGACCGCATCCGCAAAGCCCGCCCGCGTGACCGCTCGCCGCGCCTCCGAGGCCGTGCCAACCCCGCGCAGACGCAACGCGCGAACGCGCGCCCCCTCGGCCAGACTCGTGAATCGCTTCACCCAAACAAACGACCGCGGCGACACGAGCCGCCCCAAAACCTCTTCCGCGGGCAGGCCAAGGGTCTGCGCCAATAAACCCGCGGTCGCTTCACGATCCCCCACGTCGAATGGACGAATGAAAACGGAATCCGATTCAACGCTCACGGCCAACGAGTTGCCCTGCCGATCGCGAATCGCCCCGCGGCGATCGTCCCACGTTACGACTCCCGCCGACTGTGTTTCACCGAGCTCGCGGAGCGCCGGCTCAAACGCGGCGAGCGTCGTCGCGCGCGCCACAAGGGCAATCCAGCAGCCGCCAAAGACGATCGCGTGAACCACGACGATCCGAATGCGCATCCCGCGCGAACCAGGAAACGCGCTTGGCGTTACCATGGCCACCGATCCGCCCGGCCGAGGTTCGGCCATTTCACCCACTGGTCCACATCCGCCCACAGCAGCGTCGATCGCGTCGCCGCCTCGACCGCGAGCCGAGCCGGTGAGCGCAGCGAGGCCCTCTCGACGACCAAGTGCCGACGCTCTTCGAGAAGTCGCTCCGCGGATCGCTCTTCGGCGGCAAGGTCGTACGAAGCGCGCACAAAATCGAGGCGTGCCGCAACCAAGAGTAATGTAAGCCCCACGATCGCAATGAATCCCACGGCTACGATTCGCCCCATTCGCGACGGCGCCAGAGCCGCGTTCTGGAGTTCCGTCGAACTCCCGACCGCCGAACCCGAAGGGCTCACCGCTGCGCCCACCGCGTAATTCGCAACCGGGTTTGACGCGTTCTCGGTCACGAGACCCCCGTTCGCGCAATCGCCCGAAGCCGCGCCGACCGCGCCCGTCGATTGTGCCGCGTTTCGTCGGGACCGGGACGCACGACCTTCTTCGACAGCAGCTCCCAATCACCCCCTTGCGCCAACCGGCGGAACGCCTCCTTGACCGGCCGATCTTCAAGCGAGTGGTACGCGATGATCGCAACGCGCCCACCGGGACTCACCCAGTCGGCCATCTTCTCAAGAAACAGGTGCAACTCGTCGAGCTCCCGGTTGACGGCAATTCGGATCGCTTGAAAAAGACGCGTACCCGGGTGATGCGTCCGCGACCCGCGCATGGTTGCGCGCGCGATGTCGGCCAAGTCCCGCGTTGTGTTGAGCGTCTTTCGCCGAATCGCATCGCGAATCGCCCGCACGACGCGCGCCGGACGCCGCTCCTCGGCGAACGTCACAAGTGCGTCCGCAAGCACACGATCGTCGACCCGCTCGAGCCACGCACGCGCCGATTCACCGAGGGCGCGATCAAATCGCATATCGAGCGGAGCCTCGCGCGAAAACGAAAAGCCACGCGTCGCATCGTCGAGGTGAACCGAACAAACGCCGAGATCGAGGAGAATTCCGTCTACATTGCGCCACGACACTTTCATGAGCGCACGCCCGATTTCCGCATAGCTCCCGTGCCAAACGACCGCGCGGTCCCCAAACCCGGCGAGGTTCGCGCGCGCCAACGGAAGCAGCTCCGCATCACGATCGACACCCAGCACGCGACCATCCGGTGCCGACGCCTCAAGCACCGCCCGCGCGTGCCCGCCCAGCCCGAGCGTGCCGTCGACGTAGCGTCCGCCCGGCCGCACCGCAAGCGCCCACAAGCACTCGCGAACGAGCACCGGTTCGTGGCCCCGCGCCTCGATCACAGCCCGAGCCCCGCCAATCCTTTGGGGTTGCGTTTCAATGTGCGCGCAGACGCTTCCCACTCGCGTCCCCAGCGCGCCTTCGACCAGATCTCGATGCAATTCACTTGGCCCGTCCAAATGGCGACCTTGTCGAGCTCTGCGTACTCGCGAAGCGCGGGCGGCAAAATAATTCGCCCGAGTTTGTCAAATGGACACTCAATGGCGTTGGCGATCAGGAAGCGCTTGAGCGCAATCACGTTGCGGTCGTAACGCGGAAGCGCCGCGACTTTCTCTTCAAACGCCTGCCACTCCGCAAACGGATACGCCACGAGGCACGTGTCAAAGTTCGTTGTGACGATCAGCCGCTCGTCGTAACTCGCGACAAGGATCTCGCGAAACTTCGCGGGGAGGCTCGTTCGCCCCTTGTCATCGATCGTGTGCTCGTAGCGACCGCGGAACAAACTTCCTCCCACCTGCCATGATCCACATAATTCCTTTTTATTCCACTTCTAGGGAAAATATACCGCTTCCGGCAGTCAAAAGTCAATCCGGGAAATCGTCCCTTTTCCCAAAATTTCACGGGTTTAACGGGTGATCGTGAGACTTCGCGTTTCACACGCGCGTTTGTTACGATCGGGCTACCTTCGAGGGTCGAGCGTCGATGTCAACAACCTGTCCGCGCTGCGGAGCCGATTTCAAGGAGACCGCGTCGTTCTGCGGTTTCTGCGGCGCGCCCGCGCTCCGCGAGTCCCGCAAGGAGCCGGCCGACGCGCTTCTCGGTCGGATCATCGACGGCCGCTACCGTGTCGTCACGCGCATCGGCGAGGGCGGCATGGGCACCGTTTACAAAGTTGAGCACGTCCACATCGGAAAATTCATGGCGCTCAAAATCTTGCGGCGCGAATTCAGCGCAAGCGCCGACGTCGTTCGCCGATTTCGCCGCGAGGCGCAAGCCGCCAGCCGATTGTCCAACGTCCACACCGTCGCGGTCTTTGACTTTGGCCGAAGCGCGGAGGGCGCGCTCTACATTGCGATGGAATGGGTCGAGGGCGAAAACTTGCTGACGCTGCTCTCGAAGGAAGGCCCGTTCCCTTGGCGACGCGTCGCCAAAATCGGCCTCCAACTCGCCATCTCGCTCTCCGAAGCACACGAAAAGGGGATCGTCCACCGCGACCTCAAGCCCGAGAACATCATGGTCGTGCGAACAAAAGAGGGCGGCGAATTCGTCAAGATCCTCGACTTCGGGCTTGCGAAAGTCGTCGAGCTCGACAGCCAAGGCGAAGTCATCACCGCCCACGGCAACATCGTTGGCACCCCGTACTACATGGCGCCCGAGCAGATCAAAGGCGACGACGTCGATCCGCGCGCCGACATCTACTCGCTCGGCGCCGTGCTCTACCGGCTCCTCTGCGGCGATCCGCCCTTCTACGCAAAGTCGCCGATCGCCGTGCTCCAAAAACATTTGAACGAACCACTTCCGCCGCTTCGCGACCGCATGTCCGGACGCGAGCTTCCCGATGCCCTTGAGGCGCTCGTCCACCAGGCCCTCGAAAAAGATCGCGACCGCCGCCCAGGCAACGCCGAAGAACTCCGACGCCGGTTCGACACGCTGCTCGCGAACAGCGGCCACGAGAGCCCGTCGGGAAGTAAGAGCCCCGTTGTTGCACTCGACGAATGGAGATGGGACACCGAGCTTCGAATCAGCGAGCGACAAGACTGGGAGCGCTTCGCACGCGGGCTCAAGCGACGTCGCTTTCTTTCGATCGTCATTCCGCTCGTTCTGCTTGGCGGAATTGCGGCAACGCTCTATTTTTTTGCGACAGAGCAAGGCTGGTTTGCTCGCTCGCGTGAAGGCGAGCCGAACAACGACCCGAACCAGGCGACGCGCCTCGTGCCCGGGCGCCCGTTGAAAGGGCAAATCGGGAAACGGACGTCACCCGCAGTCGGCGATCAGGATTTCTATCGCGTCGAATTTCCGAAAGGGGCGGCACCTCAAAACATTCGAGTCGAAGTCACGCCGATTCCCCGCATGAACATCGAGATCAAGCTCTTCAGCGCAAGCGGTGGCGCGGCCATGGCGTTGGCCGACGAAACAGGCCCCGGCGGCCGCGAAATCATGTGCCGCCACCAACTTCCGCCCGAGGGCGCGCTCATCCTCGTTCGCGAGCGCCCTCTTCCCGACTCGGCACCCACAGAAAATGTGAGCGACGATTACACCATTACCGCGACACTGTCGGCGATTTCGCCCGGTGAGGAAGTTGAGCCGAACAACTCAGCTCAGACCGCCAACGCCCTCGCTCCGACGACATGGATTACTGGAACGATTTGCGGAGGCTCGGACGAAGACTGGTACCGCGTCGATGCGACACCCCTCGTCGGCAAAACGGTGCGGCTCGAGTTTGAACCCAAGGCCGGCGCCGAAAAAGCGACGGTTGGGTTTTACTCAGAGGAACTCGCGTTCCTCGGCGAGAAGCGCGAACTCAAGATGGAACGCGCGGGCGTCTATTACGTTGTTGTCCGCGGCAGCAAAGGAACCGCCTTCGAAGCGGAGTATCGCCTGCGCGCGATACTGAAATAAGTGTCAGCTGCTTGAGACGCAAACGCCGGCCGTGCAGGTTTGCGATCCCGTACACGCCGCGCCCCCGCCACAATTGCAAGCCGTTCCGCTGCATGAGTTGCTGTTGGTGCACCCCGCGTTCGATCCGCAGAAGCACGACCCCGTGGAGCACGTTTCGTTCGTCTTGCAATCACCGTTGCGGCCGCACGCGTACCGGCAATCAATGAGCGCGTCTTGGCCGATGCTGCACGGCTTCGTGAGTAGCGCGGCTCCCGTATCCGAAGTTCCGCTCGAGCAACTCGCGCCATTCGGTTGGGAACGAAGGCACCCGTAACAAATCTCGATGGGATAAATGAACGGTCCCGTCGTCACCTCGACCTCGCCCAACGATTTTCCGATGATCTCGATCTCGACCAAAGCGGTGATGAACGAATCCGTCGTCGTAAAGTACGGCGGCTCGCCCGTCGCGCCCGTCGACAAGACCGTCAAGATGTAGTTCGACACCTCCGCGTTCATGAAATTAAACACAAGTGCGGCCGACGACCCGGCCGTGAGGAGGTTCGTGAGTTGATCGGCGAGTCCAACCTCGAAATACTTCTGATACGTCGCGTTGGTCGCGTTCGTGCATGGTTCATTTCCCGCGCTCGTTCTTGCCAGAATCTTCCCGCACGCGAGAAACGTGCTCAGAGGCTTTGCGATCGACAGCTTCCATCGAATGGTCGAAATGACAACCGACGCGGAATCGCTTCCTGAAAGTTGGTTCTTGATCTCCGCGCCAAACTTGTATTCTGACGTGTAAAAGAGGTCGATCAGTCCTGCTGTCAAGAAACTCGATCCGCCAGCCGCATACGTGCACGCGGAATCCGGTTTGATGCTCCCCTTAAAAATGAGAGAGAGCCGATTCGGAACGCAACCAAACATAATGCACGTGAACGCGAAACCCAAACCCGCGACGAGTCGCATCATGGCATCTTCCTCCAAAGCAATTTTGTGAGAGTCGGCCGGTCGATCGGCCGAACAACAACATCACCAATTTCGCGAATCAAGACGAACTGAATCTCGCCGGACACGGTTTTCTTATCGAGCCCGAGCGCCGCGCCAACCGCAACGCTGCTGACGCTTTCAAAATCGGTCGGCAACCCCAACGCCCGACACAAGCGCTCGACGCGATCCGCCGCGGCCTGGCTTGTGATTCCGAGTTGTGTCCCCACAACGAGCGCCGCACGCATTCCCATGGAAACGGCCTCGCCATGAGAAAAAGTGGAATACGCCGTCGCCTGCTCGATGGCATGCCCTACGGTGTGACCGAAATTCAAAACCCGACGGAGCCCGACCTCGCGCTCGTCGGCCGACACAACGTCCGCTTTTCCCTGCGCCACGCGAAAAACAACCTCGGCAAGAAGGCCTTGGTCGCGGGCCAGAAGACGTTCGATGTTGGTCTCCAACATGGTAAACAGCGCCGCGTCGCGAATCGCCGCCGTCTTTACAACCTCCGCGAGGCCCCCGGCGAAATCGCGCGGGGAGAGCGATCCAAGAAGGCTCACGTCCACAAAGACGGCACGCGGCTGATAGAACGTTCCGACGAGGTTCTTGCCGCTCCCCCAGTTGACGCCGTTCTTTCCGCCAATCGCCGCGTCGACCTGCGCGAGCAACGTCGTCGGAACCAACACGAATGGCACGCCGCGAAATAGTGTGGCCGCGACAAACCCAGCCAAGTCGCCGACAACGCCACCACCCAATCCCACGATAACCGTCCGCCGCTCCGCGCCCTGCGCAAGAATCTGGTCGACGATCGAGGCGTACGTCGCAAGCGTCTTCGCCGACTCACCCGCTTCGACGATCACGCGCCTCTTCTGTGGAAACGCCTTTGGGCAGATTCTGGCGACGTTCAAATCGGTGATGACCACGGCGTCGCGCTCGGCAACCATCTTCTCTGCCTCGTCGAGAGCCTGCGGTCCGACGTGGACATCGTAACGTCGCTCACCGAGTTCAACACTCACGCATCTCATTGGCGCCGCCCCCGTAGCCACGCGGCGATCGTCGCGACGACTTCGTCCGCCGACTGCGCGTCGGTGTCGACGCAAAGATCGGCATCGGCGTACACCGCTCTTCGCTCCGCGAGCAACCCCTCGCGGAAAAGGGGTCGCGCGACGCCCCCCGCGACACGCCGCACCGCAATCGCCTCCGAAACGTTGAGGGTCACAATGACACCGCGCGACCGCGCGAGCGCTCGGTTTGACGGCGCCAGAAGCGTTCCCCCACCGAGCGCAACGACACCCGCCGGCGCACCGATCACATTTTTCAGCGCGCGGCTCTCAACCTCGCGAAACGCTGTCTCCCCGCGCGTCTGAATCGACGCAGCGATTGTTTCGCCCAACAGCTTTTCCGTCACTCGGTCAAGGTCGATGAAAGGCATCCCCATCGATTTCGCCAAAGCCGCGCCAACCGTCGATTTCCCAGAGCCCATGAAGCCGCTTAGAAAAACAATTCGCCTCTCGTTCGCCTGCGCCGTCATGCTCCATACCTAGAACTGAGCAACTTGAGCACGATACCCCTCGACGTTTCGCTTGAACTCACCCAACGAGTCTCCACCAAATTTCTCGAGCACCGCCTCGGCAACAACCCACGCCACAACCGCTTCGCCAATGACAGCCGCCGCCGGCACCGCGCACGTGTCGCTCCTCTCGGTTGCCGCGCCACCCGGCTTTTTCGTGTCGATGTCGACCGACGCGAGCGGCGAAGGCAACGTTGAAATCGGCTTCAGCGCGCCACGCACAACAATCGGCTCGCCGTTTGACATTCCACCCTCAATACCGCCCGCGTTATTTCGCGTTCGCTGAAATCGACCGTCAGCGAAAACAATTGGGTCGTGTACCGCCGACCCAAACGCCGCCGCCACGCCCACGCCCAGTCCAATTTCGACCGCTTTCACGGCCGGCACGCTCATCACAACCGCGGCAAGCCGCGCGTCCAGCCGCCGATCCCACGTCACGTGCGACCCCAAGCCCGGCGGTACGCCACCCACAACTACCTCAAACGTTCCCCCCAGCGTGTCGCGTCCGTCGCGCGCGCGATCGACTTCGGCCATCATCTCCGTTGTCGCCTCTGCATCAACGCACCGCATTTCAGACTCTTCACTCTTCCGCGCGATCTCATCCACGTCGAATACCGTTGGCGTGTTGATTGCGATTCGTCCAACCCGAACGACGTGCGACGCAATTCGAACGCCAAGCGTCGCGAGAAGCTGCTTCGCGATGGCGCCGACCGCAACCCGCGCTGCCGTTTCGCGCGCCGACGCCCGCTCTAAAATGTCGCGCAGATCGCGTCGATTGTATTTCATGCCCCCCGCGAGATCGGCGTGCCCCGGGCGCGGTCGCGTGAGTCGTCTGTCGTCGGACGGTTGCCCGCGCGGCGTCCAAGCATTCATGACAACCGACCAATTGTCGTGGTCGCGATTCCTAACAACAACGGTGATCGGACTCCCAATCGTTTCGCCGTGACGAACGCCGGATATGAATTCAACTTCGTCCCGCTCAATCTTCATGCGACCGCCGCGACCATATCCCCCTTGTCGTCGCCGAAGCTCATTGTTCACCGCAGCCAAGTCGAGACGGAGTCCCGCCGGAAATCCTTCAACGATCGCTGTGAGCGCCAGCCCATGCGACTCACCCGAATAAAGAACGCGCGGTTTCACCGACCGGACGCGCTGCCGCCCTGACCCCCCGGGATCGTCGCGGGCCGATTGATGATGCGTGGCGTGATGAACACAAGCAGCTCCTGGCGAATGTCTTTCTCCGTCCGGTTCTTAAAGAGCCATCCCAATATCGGGATCTTCGCGAGCACCGGTATTTCCTTGTACGAAAGGCCCGTATTCCGCGTGAAGATGCCCGCAATAACCGTCGTGTCGCCGTCCCGCACCCAAATGTTCGTGTTCGCTGAGCGTGTGTTCATCGCGGGGTTACCACCGCCACCTCGCGTGTTGAAGTCCGGCTCATTCTTCGTGACGCTGACCTGCATCCGAATTCCCCCGTCCGCTGTGACGTGCGGTGTCACCGAGAGCGACAGCGCCGCGTTGGTCAACGATACACTCGCTCCAGCGGCCCCAACCGAGAAATACGGAATCGAAACACCCTGAGAAATCGTCGCCGCCTGATTGTCGAGCGTCGTGATCTTGGGCGCCGATATGATTCGTGCGGTCCCGTTCTCTTCGGCCGCGGTCAACCGAAGGTGAAGGTTCGCGATTCCGCCCAGGCTGCCCATCGAGATTCCGATGCCACCGCCCGCGCCCAGCCCCGCGCTTACCGGCAAGTTGACGATGTAGTTGGGCGTTCCGAAAAGCAGCCCCTCGGTTGGTGCGGCACCCGAACCACCCGCGATTCCCAACCGCGAAGGGAACGAAAGGCCGGTCGGATTACCCGTCGAGTGGCTAAACGAAATGTCGCCGCCCCATTGAATACCGAAGTCGCGCGTAAAGTTGGTGCTCGCCTCGACGATGCGCGCCTCGATCAGAATCTGTGGCGTCTGCGTGTCAAGGAACTCGACCACGCGCCGCGCGCGATTAAGGTTCTCAACTTGATCCTTCACGATGAGCGAATTCGTTCGTGTGTCGATCGCAACGGTTCCTTTAGGCGTGAGGACGTCTTTGATCTGCGCTTGAAGTTGACCCGGCTCAGCATAGCTCACCGGGATAATCTCAACTTGAGGCGGACGCTCGACTTTGACCCTTGTCTGCGCCTCTTCGAGCGATTTGCGTTCCTCATCGAGCGCCTTGAGTGGCGCGACGCGCAAGATGTTCCCTTTTTGGACGTACCCAAAGCCTTTGCTTCGTAAGATGAGGTCAAGCGCCGTGCGCCACGGGACATCTTTGAGAAGGATTGAAACTCTCCCTGCGACTTCATCGCTCACCACGAAGTTCAACTTGACGACATCCGAGATGAGACGAAGCACGCGGTGAAGATCGGCCTCCTCGAGCGCGAGATTGACGCGAATGTCCTCGCGCGGACCGCCACCGCCTGCACGTCGCGCACGCGTCGTCTGTCCGGTTACCGCAGCGAGAAGGGAGCGCTCCGTCCCGAATCCCGAACTCGCAACGGGACCAGCGGTTGTGATGTCGCCGAAAAGGAGGCGGCGCGCCTCGGTTGTTGGGATCGCTGCAGTTTGGCGAACGGCTATCGTCGCGGCGCTCGACGGGCGTCGATCGGGCGGGGGAACGGAAATGAAGTAGCGATCGGGCGAGACGCGCAGCGAAGGAACCGCGCCATGACGAACTTTGATCACGAGTCGAACGCTCCCCTCGCGGCGCGTGAAGGCCGACACGGAGATCAAGCCCCCCGGGAGCTCGCTCGCATCCAACGTCCGCTCAAACGCCCGCGGGAGACGCGCCCCGTGGAGGTCCAGAATCCAGCGACCGGGCAATGCCCGCTGGAATCGATGCTGAAGACGCCCATCGGTCTCGACAACCACCCGACTCCCGTCTCCATCCTCCTCAACGCGAAGATCAGCGACTGCGCCTGTCACCGCCTCGCCAACGGGTTCGCCTCGCCGCGCCCGCTTCGCCGCTGGAACCTCCGCCTCCGCTGATGCCACGCGCGTCGTGACCGCCCGCGTATCCGAGCTCGGTTTCAAGGCAGGCTCCAGCACCCGCCCTTCGACACGACCTGCGGCATCCGAGCTTGTCGCAACGCCCGTCTTCGTCGGCGCCGTGGTTTTCTCAGTCAGCAGCTTCTGCAACTCCGCGCGAATCACGCGATTCTCGGATTCAAGGTTCTCCCGGGCGCGCCGTTCCGTATCGGCCGCACGCGCCACATCCGCCGCCCGCTGCCGCTCGCGGCTTAGCTCCACCTCAAGTTTGGCTTGCGCCGATCGCGCGGTCCGCAGTTCGGTCGCCGCCTGTTCGGCATCGCCCTCCAGCCGTCGGCGCGTTGACACCGCCTCATCGAGTTGCCTCATCAAATCGGCTTTTTCCTTTGAGCTTTTTTTCAGCGCCGTCCGAAGCTGTGCGTGTCCCGTCACTTCTGCCTGATCACGCAATGATTTCGCCTCACTGACCGCCGCTGATTGCGTCACCAGCTCGCCGCGAATTCGATCGACCGAACGCCCCTTCTCGAGCGCCTCCGCCTCTGCACGCTGCCGCGCCTTTTCTGCTTCGAGACGCAGCGTCTCCGCGTGCGTAACCTGACGCTTTAATTCCAGAACACGAGCCGCATCCACCTTCTGTTCGCCGAGGGCGCGACGCAGCTTGTCGACCTCCGCGCGAACACGCGTTCGCTCGGCGTCTTCACTCCGACGCCTCTCCTCGACCGTGGCCATCACGCGCCGCAGATCTCGCCGCGTCGCCTCGAGTTCACTGTCTTTCTCCGCCAATCTTTTCGACGCCTCACCATATTCCCGCTCGCGCTTCTCGAGACTTGCCGCCCGCCCCGCAAGTTGCGACGCCGCCACTTCGGCCGCTCGCCGAACTTCAAGCTCCTTGGCCCGCGCCTTCTCCAACGCCCTCTCCCGCGCCGCCGCCTCGACCAGGCGCTTCTCCAAATCGCGCTGCCGACTGGCCCATTTCGTCTCGCGCAAAGCGGCTTCGCGCCGTTCGACGTCCGCAGCCGCACGAAGTCGAACGAGTTCCTCTTTCGTCGACCGAATTTCGGACGCCGTCGCCTCCGTCACCGCTCGCTCGCGTTTCTCAAGGTCCTTGAGGCGCGCCACCAAGTCTTCTTCCCGGCGCACCCGCTCCTTTTCCGACACCTCGCGCTCCCGCCGCTCACGCAGAAGCACCGATCGCGCCTCGTCGCGCTCACGCCGCGTCCGCTCAGCTTCGGCCGCCTGCTCGGCCGCCCGCCGATTGGCACGGGCCAACTCCGATGTCGTCGCCTTCAGGTTCAATGCCGCCTTCGATGCCGTCACCTCAGCCAGCCGCGTTCGCTCTCTGGCTTCAGTGACCCGCCGTTCCGCTTCGGCATCCTTCGCGGCCGCGAGCTTTGAAACCGCTTGGCGTTCGTCCTCGCGAGCCTTCTCGAGGGCCGCACGCGCCTGCCGATCGGCCACTTCGCGGCTCTTCACTTGCACCGCAAGCAGAGCCCGAACGTCTGCGACTTCTTTTCGTGCGGCGACGACTTTCGCGCGCTCCACCGCGAGGTCTTTTTTCAAATCAACGGGCGTCGCGTACAGCACAACTTTGAGCCGGTTCCCGTCCACTTTGACGTCGTATGGTACGTCGCGCTCAAAGCCGATCATCACGCGGCCAAACGCGCGCGCGTGATCGCGATACTGTGCGAGCACGATTTGCGTCACGACCCCGTTCGCCACATCGCGCGGGCTCTCAAACCGCGACAGATCGGCGCCTGCGATGTCCAGAACCAAACGCAGCGGGTTCTGAAGGCGAAACACCGTAAACGTTGGCTTCGTTTCCCCTTCAATCACGACCACGCATTGTCCGGGCTCTCCGTGCACGTCGAGGCCGCGAATCGTATTCGTCACCGACTCCGACGGACTCGCCACCGCCGTCCCCGCTTGCACGCCGCACAAAACACCGACGAGACCTATCCAAAGTTTCATTTGTTTCGTCTCCACGTCCTTCAATCCTTGTCCTCCGCGAGAGCTTTTGAGAAAGCGATCTCAGACAACAGTTCCGTATCAACTCGTTTCGATCCATCCTTGGGATCCGGCCCCGTCACGGTTCGCTTCACAATCACTCGGTCCGTGAGGATTTGGACGACACGGCCCGGCGGCGGACCGATTTTGTCGCCGATCCGCACGAGGTAACTTTTCCCACCGCGCCCCGACAACATCGCAACGCCAGACAATCCTTGCCCCGTGATGACACCGACGAGTACTAAGTCGCTGAGGTTATGCTGCTGGAGCGGCGTCAACGGCAACACAGGTCCTGTCTCAACGACGGGACCACGCTCCGTTTTAACGTCGTCAAACCTTGACCGGAACGGGTCGCGCGTCACGTCGAACTCCGTCTCAACGTAATCGCCCTCTTCATATGGATTCGCCTTCACGGCTGGCGCCGCGGGTGCCGCGCTTCCCCCAGCCGCTGGTGCCGCCGGTTTCGCCTCTCCCCCGCCTCCGCCACGACCGCCGCCCCCTCCACCGCGCACGCTTGTCTCCGACTCGTCATCACACGCCGACGAGAAAACCGCGAAACCCGCAAGCGCGATCCAGTGAACCGTCAGACCGACGGCGCGACAGACCCGTGTCGTCCCTCGCCTAGTCATCGCCGCCCTTCTTCTTCTTGCCGTGCCCGCCCTTCGCGGGCTTCTTCCCACCCTTCTTGGGCGGGGGCGTCGGCGCTGCAGCCGCGGGCGCACCGGCCTTGTCGGCGTCGGTCAACGCTTGAAACGCCGACGCGATCACCTTCGCAGAAATAATATGGTGGTCCGCCTTGCGCTCAGCGACGGTCAAATTGACATTCGACAACCGGACGAGTCGGGTCATTCGACTGATGTGATTGAAGAATTGCCCGAGCTGAACGAACGTGCCAGACAGGTCAAGCGTAAACGGAACCGCCTTGAACTGTCCCTCGATGAGTGGGTCCGCTTGCGTCACGCTGGCCACGCGAACTCCCGCGAGTTTCGCACGCTTGTAAATCTCCTCCTGGAATTCGATCGGATTCGTCGATTTCGGGAGCTGCTCCTCGAGCCGCTTCAAAAGCTCGTTCTTCCGCTCTTTTTCGCGCTCCTGCGTCCGCTCATCCTTCTGATACTCGTCGAGCTTGACGAGGTCGCTCTTGAGCTTCGTGATCCGCTTTTCAACGTTGGCGCGATTCTGCTGAACTTCAGAAAAGAAAAAGAAATAGTAGACCACCCCCGATACGACCAAAAGCGCGGCGAGCGCCACGACCTTATGAGCCATCGGGATTTTCGCAAACTTCTCCGGGATCTTTTTGAGGTCATTGATATCGATCCCTTTGCGTGCCATCGCTATCGCCTCGCCTCCGGCGAACCGGTCGCACGAAGCGCGCCGCCCGCGGCACCCGCACCAGGCGCACCCACGGGCAATTCGGCACCAGGCGTTCCAATCCCGGCCGCCTTTTTCTCCGCTGTCCCCGGCGCCGCCCCGCCTCCGCGCGTTTCCTTTTCGACGTCAACCACGACTTTGGGCGCGTAAACAACTTTCGCGGTGATTCTAAACTGCTGAAAGTCGAGCCCACCGATCGGGCTTCTCACCGAGGTCGTTCCTTTGTCGTGAACGTCGTAGAAAAATGGCGATTTCTCGAGCGCCCGTCGAAACTCGATCATGTGGTCCGGCGAAACCGCCGTGCAGCCAAACTCAGCAACCTTTCCATTCTCGGTAAATCCGTCGATCCAGACGTCCTTCGGGATAATTGTCGCAAGCTCTTTGAGAATGCGCACGGGGCCCGTTCGCACTTTGTTCAAGTTCTGAATCAGTTTCGCCCGCTGCTCAACCTGTTCGTTTTGTTGCCGGAGCGCTTCGACCTTCCCCTTGATCTTCTGCATTTCGGTCTCTTTGGTTTTGAGTTCCTTTTCTTTCTTCATCAGCCCTTCGAGGTCCGACGAAAACGACTCGTGCAAGATGAACAGGCCGCCCAAAACAACCGCGAGAATCCCCGAGAACACTGCGAGCTGCTGGACACCCGAGCCGCTCACGCGTGTGACTTTCGCGCCGACGAGGTTGATGCGAATCACAGGACGCCCCGCATCACTCGATCGTCCTTCGAAGTCCGAGCCCGAGCGCAACGGCGCTGATCGGGCCAACCTCTCTCATGTAGTCGTGCGACAGCACCCGCTCATCAAACGAAGCGCCGCGAATCGGGTCCATCACCTCAACCGGAATCCCCGTTCGCCCCTCGATCACCTTCTGAAGCGCCGGCACCTTCGCCGTGCCGCCCGACAAATACAAACGCCCAATCGACCCGTCGACCGTCGTCGCCGAATAAAAATCGAGCGACCGCTGAATCTCCGACGCGACGCCCTCGCACACCGTCGACACGACGCGCTCCACTTCCTCTGGCACAACCGCTTCCGCACCGCCGCCCGTTTCACCGCCGACTTTGAGCGTCTCCGCTTCCTCGTAGCTCACGTTGAGCTGCTTTTGGATCTCCTCCGTGACGCGGTTTCCGCCAATCGAAATGTCGCGCGTGAACGTCGTCACGCCGTTCGCTATCACGTTGATGTTGACGACCGACGCGCCGATGTTCGCAAGGACGATCGTCTGGTCGCTCGGCACCTCGTAGTTACGTTCAAAAATGTTCTGAATCGCGAACGCATCGACGTCAACGCACACAGCCGTAAGCCCCGCTTCCGTCACGACCTGCGTGAAGTCGTTCACCATCTCCTTTTTCGCGGCAACGAGCAGCACGTCCATCTGCCCGCGCTCACCCGCCTTTTGATTCAGAATCTGCGCGTCGAGGTTTACATCGTTGATGTCGAACGGGATGTACTGCTCAGCCTCCCATTGAATCGACTCACGAAGCTCGTCCGGTGTCATCACCGGGAGCGAAATCTTCTTGATGATAACCGAGTGCCCCGAAACACCAATTGCCACATCCTTCGTCTTCAAGCGCGCGCGCGCGTAAGCGTCTTGAATCGCCTCGACGACGGCCGTTGAATTCATGATGGCGCCATCGACGATCGTCTCGGGAGCGAGGTCCGAGCGCCCGAACCCAACAATTTCTAACGATTTTTTCCCGTCCTTGAGCAGCGCGATTTTGATCGAGCTCGTCCCAATGTCGAGACCAATAAGTGGCTTGCCACGTGCCACGGCGACCTCCTCAATCGGGCCAAAACCCGCTGGGCCGCCGGCGCTTCGCTCCCCGCTCGAGTGCCCCTCTACGCAGGTCGCCGGTTCCCCACTGATAGTACCAAAGCACCTGGGCCAACAAAAGTTATTGGACCGTTTCGCGCGCGCACCTTTGGCTACACATTGCGTCAAATGTCCAAAAAGAGTGGCGCGGCCGGCTCATGAAAAGCGTCTTTAGTGCGCGGCTAACGCCAAGTCGTCACGCGCTTAATCCGAGTTCGCGTTTCTTCGGATCCATCGGGCGCGGCCGTGGCGCGTTCGTCGCGTCGCGCGGTCGGCTCGACGCGTGTTGCGGGCGCGGTGCGCCGAGCGTCAGAAGCGGCGCTCCCACGGGATGCCGCGCGGGCACTTGCACGCGTTCGCACCGCACGGACCGTCGGTTTTTCTTGCGCACGCGCGACCGCGTCCGTTCGACGAGCATCAGGCACGGCTTCAGCGCGCGCCGCGTCACCGCGCGAAGTGGCCGGGGCCCCTTCACCTGCGGCACTTGGCGACGCACCCGATGTCCCTTCACCATCCGGCGCCGGCGTTGCGACCGACCCCCCCGTCCCAACCGTCCGAACGAGCTCCGCCGACATCTCCTGCAACGTGGCGCGAACCGCTCTCACCGCGAGCGACTCACCTTTGCGCGCGCGCGCGATGTCGCCCCGGTGCTCTCTCAAAACATCGCCCTCCGCGACCGCGACGCTCGGGCTTTTCCCCTTGCCGCCCGCCCAAAACGCGATTTGCCCACCGGTCGTCAAGAATCGCGCACCGTCATGCCCCGGCAACTCAACCGCGACCGCGAGCGAGACGCCCGCCTTCCCGTCGTGCGTCCCATCGATGTCGCCCGCCTCCCACTCCACCGAGACGACGTGCTCGCTCTTTGAAACAACTTCGATCCGCGCACCCGGCTTCAACGTCACGCGAACGCCACGCCCAAAATCAACGAGCGCACCGGCTTCACCCGCCTCGACCGACGCACGTCCCGCGATTTCCACGGCCCCCTGTCCAAGCGGGCGTTCGGCCTTGCCCTCGCGAACGCGACCCGAACCCGACGCGAGGCTCGGATTCTGCTCAGCGCGAAAAACCAACACGTAAGCACCGGCAACGCTGCCGGCAAACAACGCGAGCCCGCACAAGATCACGAGAACGCGGATCTGCATCGCTATCGCCTCGTCGCCTTACACAAGCTGCGTCCCCCGCGCGACAGCCGGCAACGTGATGGTGAACGTACTCCCTTTGCCGACCTCGCTCACAACCGAAATCTTCCCCTTCGCCTCGCTCACAATCCGAAACGCGACCGACAGCCCAAGCCCCTTCCCGCTCCATTCGTCTTTCGTCGTAAAAAACGGTTCAAAAATCCGCTCAAGGTTCTCCTTCGCAATTCCGCGCCCCGTATCGCCAATCCGCATGTTGACAACTTTGTCTTCGAACGTGTCGGTCGCGAGAGTGAGCTTACCGCCCTTCGGCATCGCGTTCTTCGCGTTCGAGATAATGTGGAGAACCGCCTGCTGAAGCGCCGAACTGTCCCCAACGATTTTTGGAAGCTCCGTTCCATACTGGCGAACGATTTCGATATTCTGGGACATAAGCTGATTTTGCACCATTGTGAGCGCGTCGTCGAGCACCTGATTCGCTTCGATGTGCGCGCCCCCCGCGCCTGCCTGCTCCTGCGAGAAACGAAGCAGGTTCGCAACGATGTCCCGAATCTTGAGCGACTCGCGCTCGATGCTTTTGAGACTCCGATAGGCCGCCTCTTCGGGCTTTGTTCGAATGAGCAACAGCTGCGTCAGCCCCAACACGCCCGCAAGTGGGTTGTTGATTTCGTGCGCGACGCCCGCACCCAGCTCACCGACGGCCGCGAGCTTTTGCGATTGAAGAAGTTGGTCTTGCGCCTCGCGCAACTCGCGCGTCCGCGCATCGACCCGCGCCTGCAGCTCTTCGTTCCATTGCCGAATCTCTTCGTTTTGCCGTTCAATTTCGGCCCGCGACCTCTTGAGCGCGCCCCCCATCGCGTTGAACGACTCGGCGAGCATTCCGATCTCATCGCGCGCTCGAACGGGAATCGTCGTATCGAACGCCCCCGCCCCAATGGCGCGTGCGCCGCGCGCCAGTTCTCCAACCGGCCGTGAAATACCGCGCGCAAAAAACACAGAAGAACTCCGATCGCGAGCGCAAGCGACACGAATATCCAAAAAAGCGACTGACTGCGCAAATCCCGAACCGCCTTAAAGAGCGACCGCGTCGGCTGAAAGACAACGACGCTCCACGGCTCCTCGGTCAGCCGAAAACACGACGCGAGAACCGGCTCGCCACCGAGTAGAAACTCCTGCCTCTCCGCGCAATCGGACGCGACGGGCAAATTCGCAACCGAACGACTCTCAACCACAGCCGCGCGATCGCGATGAGCGAGGATTTGGGATTTTTGGTTGAAGACAAACGCACCGCCCGAACGCACCGCCGAGAAAGCGAGAATCCGGTTTTGCAGCCACTCAAGCGACACTTGAATGACGACGAGCCACTCGCTCTTCGCCGTCGGCCCCGCAACGGGAACGGCAAAAAAAGTCACCGGCGCCCCGCGCACCTTTGAAACGATCGCCGCTCGTCGCGTGAACTTTTTCGGCTTCTCGTTCCAAAACGCGCTCGCCACCGACGCGAATTCCCGCCGTTCCGCCTCGGTAACCGTCGCGTGCCCCTCAAACATCTTGACCCCGCCTGACGACTCGGTTTTACAAATCGCCTCAAGCCCAATAAGCGGGCTTCCGGCAACTGTCGTCGCGCCGATTTCCTTCCCTTTCTCGTCAAGCACGGCAACACAATCGTTTCGCGGATCAGCCTGGTAGATCTGCTCCATCGCCGATTTCGCGACGTTGCGGTCGCGTGCAAACGCCCCGCGGTAAAGCTGAATCTGAGTCTCGAGCGTGGCCCGCAACGTTCCCAGCTCGCGGTCAAAAGCCCGGGCGAGGTCGCGCGCATCGCGCGTGTGGCGATCGCTCGCGTCGCGTGCCAAGTTTTCCTGGCTCGTGCGAAGCGCGAAATAACTCGACACCCCGAGCGGCACGATCGCCGCGAAGAGAAGGATGAGAAGGAGTTTATAGACGAGCCGCATCGCTGCGCGATTACTCGGGCAAACAGATCTTCGCTATCGCCCCGTCGAGCTTTTGGCACGAATAACCATCGCGACAATCGGACGTCTCGGTGCAAGGCCTCATGCAGTACAACTCCGTTGTGTAGAACCTCACACAGACCGCCTCGTCGGGGCAGCTCCCAAACTTGCACCCGCGAATCGTGCAATACCCATCCGGCATCGTCGTGTCGCAGAGCCGCGCCGTCCCGCAATCGAGATTCTGCGAGCACTTATCCCCGATCTTCGACCCGCACCCGGAAAAGAAAAATGCAACCACCAAGACACAAAGACACAGCGATTTCATAGAGGACATTTCACAACCCCGAATACCGCGGCCCACCGCTCCCCTCGGGCGGCACCCAATCGATGTTCTCGTACGGGTCTTTAATGTCGCACGTCTTGCAGTGCACGCAGTTCGACGGGTTGAGCTTCAGCGCGCGCCGCCCCGTCGTTTCGTTCGTTTCGATTTCGTACACAAACGCGGGGCAAAACCGCGTGCACGGGTTGCGATACTCCTCGTAGCACCGCGTCGCACAAAGATCGCGATTCGGCACGAGCAGATGCGCCGGCTGGTCTTCCTCGTGTTGCGTCCCCGAAAAATAAAGGTCCGTGAGGCGGTCAAGCGCGTACTTCCCATCGAGCTTCACGTCGAGCGCGCGCGAATCGGCAAGCGGATCGCGCGACTTCATCTCCGCGACCGTGTACATCCCTTCGTGGTCGGGCTCCGCCTTCAGCTTGTCAAAGACACCAAAACCGCGCCCCTTCGTCGCCATCATCGCGCCCGCGTTCATGAGCCCGGCCAAAAGCCCCTTCTTAAACCCTTGGTGAAAATTCCGCTCGGGGTAAAGCTCCGCTTTGACCCAGCTTGCGTCGACGAGTTCTTGGTAATGCGCGAGCTTGGCTTCGCTCGCGTCGCCCGCAAGCACCGCCTCGAACGCCGCCTCAGCCGCGAGCATCCCCGCCTTTGCCGCCATGTGCACGCCCTTCAAACGCGGCGGATTCAGGAACGATGCGGAATCGCCGACGAGCATTGCCCCGTCAACGACGAGTTTCGGCATCGACAACCAACCGCCGAGCGGAACCGCCTTCGCCCCGTACTGCTCGACCTTCGCGCCCGCGAGCAAATCCGAAATAAACGGGTGGAGCTTAAAACGTTGCAACTCAAGCTGCGGCTCCATCCACGGGTTTTTGTAGTCGAGCCCAATCACAAGCCCGATCGACACGCGATTGTCGCGCATCGCGTAGATCCACGTCCCACCGTAGGTTTCGCCGTCCATCGGATAACCCATCGTGTGCACGATTCGCCCCGGCGCCATCCGCCCGGCTGGCAGTTCAAGCACTTCTTTGACGCCGATTCCGTAGACCTGCGGGTTTCGATCCGCGTCGAGCTTGTGGCGCTTGATGAACGGCTTCGCAAGCGACCCGCGAACGCCTTCGCACAGAACGGTCACTTTCGCGCGCAAATCGATCCCCGGCTCGAAGTTGTGTTTTCGCGCGCCGTTCTTATCGATCCCCTTATCGCCCGTTCTCACACCGACAACTTTTTCGCCATCGTAAAGCAGCTCAACGCCCGCAAACCCCGTGAAGATGTTGACGCCGCGCGCCTCCGCCTCCGCGGCAAGCCACCGCGTCAGGTTTGAGAGCGAGAAAATGTAGTTCCCATGGTTCTTCATCGGAGGCGGCACAATCGGGAATTTTAGCTTTTCAAACTGCGTCAAAAAGTAAACATCCTCACGCTCGACGCGCCCCTCGTGCGGAATATCGGTCCGCGCGTCGAAATCGGGGAACAGCTCGCGAAACGCCTTTGGGTCGACGACGGCGCCCGAGAGCGAATGGCGCCCGACCTCAACGCCCTTCTCAATCACGGCGACCATCGGCTCCGCGATCTTCGCGCCCGACTTCGTGCCCGCGTCGATCGCCGCGTTCCACTCTTTAACGAGATCCATGTAACGAATCGCGCCCGAGAGCCCGCCCGGCCCCGCGCCCACAAAGAGGACGTCGACTTCCATCACTTCGCGCTTCACGTCGTCCATCACCGCACTCCCTTTCGGCCACGCACCGAACGTTCGCGAAATCTACCCGCGTTCGCTCCCAAGCGCAACGCGAAGGCGAGTCGATCGATTTGGGTGATGACGGTTCTGAATTCAGGTTCGTGGCGGTTAGTCCGTTACTTGCACTTGACGATTTCGGCGCCGAGCACCACCTGCGCCCTCACCACCTCTACCGCAGCCTTGTTGACCTTTGAAACGAGGTCCTTCGCCGTCTTGGCCGACTTTTCGATGAGCTTGGCGTCGGCCTTCTTCGCCTTCAGCTCTTTCCCGTGCTTGGCCGCCTTTTCAAGCTCAGCGCGCGCAGCCTTGTAGTCGGCCATGGCCTTGTCGGCTGCCTTTTTCGCTTTCTGAGCGGTCGAACAGATCTTGGCTTTCGCGTGCTGGCTCTCGCTTTTCGCAATTGATGAACCCGTGTCAAACACCATCTTAATGAGCGAGTCGAAGGGAGCCGCGCTGGCTTGGCTCGCGGACAGGAACAGCGACAACCCGATGACCGAGATAACCTGTTTCTTCATTGCGACTCTCCTCTTCCCAAAAAGGGTCGGTTCGCATGACTGGAAACTCCCGCGAAGACGCTCGCGTTCCTCGTCGCGCAAACCCGTCCAGCTCGCTTCGACGATCGATGGCCCCATGCCACGACCATTCGCGCGAACCTACAACAAGGCATAGGAGCAAGCGCCGCTCCATTGAATTCGTTTTCAGGTGCAGAGGGATCTCAGCAATTCAGCGTCCCATCCAGCGCAATCGACAAGATTCGGGCGGCAGGTATCGTCCGTGCAACGTCGCGCGACGTCGCGCTGTTACGGTCGCCGCGTAAGCGCCGTTGAAATCGTGAAGCGGTCGTCGGTTGCCGAATTGAAATGCTCGGGGATTCGGATGCGCATATATTCGACCGCGGTGAGTTCCGCGACCGTCGGGCGTCGCCCGCGCTCGGCGATGAGGATGAAGGCGCCCTTAAACTCGGTTTGAGCCGCCTCAAAACTCGGCACCCGCGTACCGTTTCGCGCGACGATTTCGTCGATCGTAACCGCGACCTTCGTTCCCGTCGCCGTGTTCCCGGGCATCGCGTAGTGCGCATTGATGACCGATTCGGTTGCCTCGATGCGAAAAAACGGCTCGACCTTCTCGGGGCCGTGCACGCCCATCAGATACTTGTCGAGCGCGCTGAACCCCTTTGGGAAAGAGAGCGATTCAAACGTGCCGGGGACCGTGCCACCATCAAACGCCGTCGCCTCGGTCACGACGGCCCAGTCGTTCCCATACATAATCGACGCCTGCGTGTGAACGAGCGGCTGCCAATGTCCGCGAAGACGCGTCGCGGGGTCGGTCGTGATGGTGCCGCTCGCAAGCTTGATGTAGGCGATCCACTGATGCCCGAGCTCGTGCGCGATGACGCCGAGCGGCCAAAGGTCCATGAGCGGCGTCAAAAAATTCGTCCAGCGGTGGATCGAATTCAGGTTTGCGACGCCAAGGAGGCGCCCGCGCGACCCGTACGTCGCGGTGTTGTCGTACGTTGAGAGCCCGATCCCGCGGACGGTGTTTCGAAGCGTGCGGTAGTACGCGTTGTAGTCGCTTGATACCGCATCGGCTGTCGATGCGAACACAAACAAAAAATCGCGGTCATCCTTGAAGACGCGATAGTAAATTGTCGCGGTGGCGGCCAAATCGATGTCGCCCGCGCCAACGAGGGTCCCGTCGTCGTCGACGATCGCGATGTTCGGAAACCCGGGCATCGTGTACGGGCGCGGAAAATCGGCGGCGAGCTTCGGCGCGAAGGTGGGCGCGCGCGCGAGGACGGCTGGGTCGGTTGAACCACAAAGGCGCTGCGACGCAAGATCGCCAGCGGCCCCCGAAAATCGCGGCGGAATAAACGGCGGTTCGTTCGTCGGTGGCGCACCCTGCGGCGGCTCGAACGGAACGCCGCCCGATCGCTCGGCCCCGCACGCGAGCGCCGCAAACAAAAAGAAAACGGCAGATCGAAGCGCCACAGATGACATCCCAACAATCAATTGAGCAAATTCCGCGCCCGCAAACCACCGGGAATCGTGGCATATTCACGAGCAATTATCGAACCTTGTGTGACAATTGAGCGCTCTGGCTGGGGTCTTACGGCCCCGGGCGTTGAGCCCAAGCGGGAGGATTGAATAAATCACGAATCGCGCACGTCAAACTGCTGACCACAAACCAGTACGAAGGAGGACTTCTGATGATGCTTCAGCGAACGCTTCGTCCAGTCTTGCTTTCGGTGGCTGTCGTCGCCGCGTTCGCGGCCGAGGTTCGCGTCTCGCCGGAGCGCGGCGGCTTAGAGGTGGCGCTCGTTCGCAACGCCCACGCGATCAACACCTGGTTTCGCATGAGCGGATGGAAATTGACGCTCATGGATTGCACCGTCGATGTCGGCGGCGCTTGCCTCCTCAGCCGGAACGGGAGTTGCCGCAACCAGTGGTTTGCTTGCCTCCGCGACAAGGTGGCGAAAGCCGAGCGCGAGGCGCAAATTGCGATCGGGAATGCGGCGCGGGAGTTGGAGATTAAAATGGAAAAAGCTATCGCGCGGGCGGCGCGAAGTGTCCGGGACGCCGAGCGTGATACGCAAATAGCGATCGGGAAGGCGGCGGGCGAGGCGGAGAAAAAAATGGAAAAAGCTATCGCGCGGACGGCGCAAAGTATCCGGGAGATGGTGATGAAGGCCGTCGACGAAGCCAAGAAGATGTGCAGAGGTCAGCGATAACGACCCAGCCAATAGGAAATCGATTGACGTTTGGGGTCGCGCGACCTTAAACTCTGCCACCCATTTTTTTTGATAACCCCATGAAGGGACGGTCAAGATGCTTCGAAAGATTTCGACATCACTGAAAGGCGCCGCGCGTCTCGCCGATCGCCGGCACCGCTCGCGCGACATCGTTCTCCCGGGGCTCAAAGACGCCGCCGAAATCGCCTACGACGCGCACGGCATCCCGTTCATCACGGCCTGGTCTCAAACCGATCTTTTCGAAGTCCAAGGGTTCGCGTGCGCGACCGATCGCCTCTTTCAACTCATCTATTTGAAACACGTCGCGGCCGGTCGAATCGCGGAGCTGGTTGGTGACCGCCCGCTCGAGTGGCGCGATTTGTCGATTCACTTTCGCGACAAGACCGTCGTCGACCTCGATTGTTTTTTGCGCTGCCTCGGCCTCGCGCGCGCCGCAGCGGACTCGCTGAAAGCGCTTTCACGGGACACCGTCGTTGCGCTCGAAGCGTATGCGCGCGGTGTGAACGCGGCAATCGTGGACCAGAAAAAACGCGGGCTGCCGCCGGAATTTGTCCTCCTCGGGATCGACCCTGAGCCGTGGTCGCCGGTCGACAGCGTGTCGGTTCTGAAGCTCCTCGCGTTCCAGCTCAACTACTCGTGGCGAAACATCTTGATGCTCGACCACCTCTCGAAGCGACTCTCGCCCGAAAAGGCGCGCGTCCTCATGCCGCACGTGCACCCCGACTCAATTCCCATTATCCACGGGCCAAGCAGAGCCCCTGACTCGCCGAACGATGGAGGCGGCGCGACGGGCGACATCGATTCGCATCGCCATTCGGGTGGAAACGGCTCTGACGTTGCGGCCGACCTTGTCGGTCTCGATGCCGCGCTCCGCGACGCGACAGGGCTCGGCGGCCCAGGCCAAGGTTCAAACTGTTGGGTCGTCTCGGGCGCACTCACCGACACCGGCCACGCCTTCCTTTGCAACGACCCGCACCTCCCAACCACCGTTCCCGGACCGTGGTTCAGCGTTCGCTTGAAAGGCGGCGGCATCGACGTGACCGGAGCCGCGATTCCGGGTTTGCCGGGCGTCCTCATCGGTCACAACCGCGATGTCGCGTGGGGAATCACGCTCACATGCGCCGACGACGGCGACGTCTACGTCGAGCGCACCGACCCCGAACATCCGAACAAATACCGAGTCGGCGAAAATGAGTGGCGCGACATGACCGTGCGCGACGAGGAGATTCGCGTTAAAGGTCGCGGCAGCGTGAGGCGCACCGTGCGCGAAACCCACCACGGCCCCGTCATCTCGGACATCCTCACAACCGCCCGCGCCGAGGGCGAGGTTTACGCGTTCCGCTGGACGGCGCTCACCCCCACGCGCGAGCTCGATGGCGCCTTGCCCGCGATGCGCGCCCGCACCGGCGACGAGGTCATCGCCGCGCTCCGCCACGGAAACGGCGCGCCCGCGCTCAACGTCTCATACGCCGATCGCGCCGGGAACATCGGCTACGGGCTGGTCGGGCTCATCCCGATTCGGCGCGGTTGGAAGGGCACAACGCCCGTCCCCGGTTTCGATGGCAGCCGCGAGTGGGAAGGGTTTGTGCCGAGCGATGAGTTGCCGACGTTCAAAAACCCCGCGTCGGGGTATGTCGTGACGGCCAATCACCGCGTGACCGATGAGCACTACCCGTATTACATCTCCGACTTCTTCGAGCCGCACCACCGCCACCGCCGCATCGCGAGTGTTCTCGCCGAGAAAAGCGCGCGCGGAAAACTCACGATGGCCGACATGGAGGCGCTGCAAGCCGATTCGCATTCGCTCTGGGCGCACGGCCTCGTCGCCGACGTCATCGTCCCGTGGATTAAGGAAGCGCGCCCCGTCGACCCCGACCTCCTCTGGGCCGCACACGAACTCGAAACGTGGGACGGCACCGCGACGTCGGGCAGCCGCGCCGCGACGGTTTTTTACCCGTTCGTTCGACACCTCGTTCATCTCCTCCTCAAGGAGGATCTCTCGGCCGGACTCATCAACATCTTCCTCGAAGCGACGAATCTCCCCGTCATTCCGATCGTCGAACTTTTGTCGAACCGCTCGAACCCGTTTTGGCGCGGCAAAGATCGCAACCTCATTTTCCACCGCGCACTCCTTTCGACCATTTACGAACTCCGCGCGCGGCTGGGACGCGACCGCTCGAAATGGACTTGGGGTCGCCTCCATCAGCTTTGGCTAAAACACCCGCTCCACGCGGCGCGCCCAATGCGCCCACTCTTTTCGGTTGGGCCCTTCGAAGGGTCGGGTGACGGGATGACCGTCAACTGTGGCTACATGTCGCATGCCTACGGGTTCGGTGTCGTCGTCGCGCCGTCGATGCGTTTCATCGCGGATGTTGGCGATTGGAGCCGATCGAAGGCGGTGACGCTCGCCGGACAGTCGGGCCGCCCGCAATCGCGCCACTACCGCGACCAGACCGCGCTCTGGCGCGCGCACAAATACCGCGCGGTTCCGTTCGACGTGAAGTCCAAGGGTGCGGTCGTCACAATTCGACCGACAAAACGATAATCCAATTTGGTACGATGTTATGAAGAGGCGCGAGGTTAACCGAGAATGAGTCGCTACGAGTACTTTTTAGACATGGCGTACGACGCGCTCGATCGGCGATCGCCGGGCGAAGCGATGACGTGGTGCAAAAAGGCGATCACGCTCGATCCGGGCGGCGCCGAGGCTTACTACTGCAAGGGCGAAGCGCTCGACATGAGCGGCATGTGGCAAGAAGCGGTCGGGTGCTATCGAAAGTCGCTCGAGCAAAATCCAGATTTCATCGAAGCGATTCTAAACCTCGCGGAAATTCTGCTCGACGACAGCGCTGAAACCCTCGACGAAGTTTTTCAGCTCATCGATCGCGGTGAGCGCGTCGCGAAAGAGATGAACGACGACCACCTGCTTGCGGACGTCTACTACATTCGCGGGAACGCATACTACTGCACAAACGAGCTCGACAAGGCGCTCAAGGCGTACGATCGGGCGCTCGAGCTCGTCGCGGAGCACCCGTCGTTCCTCGTTGCGCGCGGGATGACGCTCTTTTTGATGCTCGACTACGAGGCCGCCGACAAGGCGCTTCAGCGCGCCGTTGCGCTCGACCCCGAAAGCGCCGAGGCACACCACAACTTGGGGCTCGTGAAGGAAAAGCTTGGCCAGGAGGCGTTTGCGATTCGTGAGCTCGCGCAGGCGACGCGGCTCGACCCGGAGCGTTTTCCAAAACCAGCCCGCGTGGCGCGCGAGGAGTTCGAGAAGGCGGTTGAGAAGGCGCTCGCGGAGCTGCCCGAGCCGGTCAAGTCGCACCTTCGCAACGTCGCGGTGATCGTTGAAGACTATCCGTCGCGGGAACAGCTTAAGGATTTGAAGGAGATCGGCGACCCACAACTTCTCGGCGTGTTCAACGGGACGCCTTACCCGAGCGAGAACCACAGCTTGATGCCGGGGCAGATTCACTTGTTTCAGCGCAACATCGAAAAGGTCGCGCGCGATCGCGCGGAACTTGAGGAGCAGATCCGTATTACGGTGGCGCATGAGGTCGGCCACTACTACGGTATGTCGGAAGAAGACCTCGCGGCGATTGGACTGGATTGATGAAATTCGAACGCGTGCACGTGGTGATCAGCGGGCAGGTACAAGGGATCGGGTTTCGCGCGGCGGCGCACGAGGCGGCGAAGAATCTGGGCGTGGTTGGGTGGGTTCGGAACCGGCCGGACGGCGATGTCGAATCGACGGTCGAAGGAACACGCGAGCAAGTTCAGAATTTCGTTGAGTGGTGTCGGAAGGGGCCAGCGGGGTCGGTCGTCGTGAAGGTCAGGGTCGAGCACAGCGAGGCGACGTACGAATTCCAAGGGTTTACGGTCGCTCCAACTGAATTCAGGAACTAACTTCACACTTCATTGAACGATTCTTGGGCGATGGCGCACAGATAGTCGGTGTGTCGTGCAATGTGGTATTATGTCAGATTCACTTGACGGAAGTCGCTCGGACAACAGGAGGCGCAACAATGAGGGCAGTCGGACAATGGGGCGTTGTTTGGGTCGCGCTTGCGATCGGCGTGGGGTGCGGGACGACGCCGACGACTGAGCCGGAGGCGACGAAGACGCCAACCGATGGGCTTTGCAACGGGCAGCCGTGCCGCGCGGCGAACGACGCGGGCCTTGCGGATGCGGGCGCGGTTGAGGATTCGGGAGCGGTTGCGGATGCGGGTGCGGGTGCGGATACGGATGCGGGCGTCGAAGAAGATGCGGGAGCGGGCGACGACGCGGGGGCTGAGACAGATGCCGGCGTTACGTGCGGCGGAACCGACAGCGACAACGACGGTGTTTGCACGCCACGCGATTGCGACGACACGCGCGCGCACACGGCGCCGGGACTGCCTGAGGTTTGCGACGGGCTCGACAACAACTGCAACAGCATCGCCGACGAAGGGAAGGCGGGCGCGGCCTTCACACCCAATTATCCGGCAACGACGTTTCCGGTCGCGACGGGCGACAGCAACACGTCGCAACCCCAACAGCGAGCAACGTTTAACAGGCTCTACGTCACCGGCGGCACAAATGTCACCACGGCCAACATGGATGGAACGGGTGCGCAAAGTCATGGCTCGAACACAAAGCTGTACGAGTTCTTGCTGCCGCCGCTTTGGTTCGGAGGTGTTTACTTCCCAGTACTTGTTGGTGCGGAGAACGCCGTCATCATGTTCGACGATCACGCGGCCGGCGGCACCGTGACTGAGTCGTGGCGAATCACTGTGGGCGGCAAGGTGAAGCGCGCGCCGCTCATCGACAACAACGTCCTCTATTATGCAACCGACACGGGCGAAGTCGGATCGTACGAGGTGACGGCGAGTGCGCGCACGAAACGCTGGGCGGTGCAGCTGGGCGGCGAAATCGACGGGAGCCCGATTCGCTTTACGATGCAATGCATCGGACCGGGCGGAAACTTGTCAAAAACCGTCGTTGCGGTCGCGTCGTCAAACGGTAACCTCTACTTCCTCGATCCGAATAACGGCAGTGAGCTTCTCAAGTACGCCGCCGGCGCGAGCGGCGCGGGGATTCGATTCGACCCCATCAACCAGGGATTCCGTGTGACGGTTCCAACGACCACCGGTATCGCCGGGCTGACCATCGTTTATAACGTCGACCCAGATGCGCGGCAGTGCAAGTTCCGCGTGGGTTTGACGTACGCGTGGCCGACAACATCGAAGGTCACATCGCGCGTCAACTGCCCGGACACTGCGACGTGCGTTGCGGGAACGGATGACGGGGCGCTGGTCGGATTTCACCCGCTCGTTTACGGGGCGCTGTCGTGGACGAGGGCGCTCGCCGCGGGGGCCGTTCGCGCGGAGCCGCTCGATTGGGATACGAGCCAGGGTCGACGGTACGCCGTTGCGACGGAAGGCGGAAAAGTCGCTGTTGTTGATGGGCAAGGTGTCGTGGTCTGGAGCGACGCTCCGGGTGGAAATGGCGGCGGCAAACCGGCGCGGCTGCGATACGAGAGCCCGCTCGCGCAGCAAACGGTGAAACTCTTTGTCGGCGCCGGCGGGTCGTTGCGAGCTTATTGCACCGATTGACGCTGAGTGAACGCTTGTTGACCGCTTGCCCCGCGCATCATTAGATCGGGGCGTGGCGGTTTTTTCGAACATCCTCGAAACCATCGGGTGCACGTGGATCGTGCGACTCGCGCGCGTCGCTGGAGCGCATGGGGCCAAGGTTTACGCGAAACTCGAAATGCAGAACCCGGGCGGCAGCGTCAAGGATCGCATCGCGCTCGCGATGATCGAAGCGGCGGAAGCGAGTGGCGCGCTTCGACCGGGCGCGGTCGTCATCGAAGCAACCAGCGGGAATACAGGGATCGGGCTCGCGCTCGTCTCTGCCGTGAAAGGCTATCGCGCGATCTTGGTGATGCAAGACTCAATGACGCTCGAACGGCGCGCCATTTTGAAGGCGTATGGCGCCGAGGTTGTTTTGACGCGCGCAGAAGACGGGATGGAGGGCGCCGTGCGGGCCGCCCTTGAGCTCGCGCGGGCGACGCCCAACAGTTTCGTGCCGCACCAGTTTAAGAATCGCGCGAATCCGGCGATCCATCGCGAGACGACGGCGATTGAAATCGCAGCGGCGCTTGGGCGCTGTCCCGACGCATTTGTCGCGGGTGTCGGAACGGGCGGAACAATCACGGGGGTCGGCGAAGTGCTCAAGGCATCGCATCCAGCCGTTCGCGTGGTGGCGGTCGAGCCGGACGGGTGCGCGGTGTTATCGGGCGACGCGCCTGGACCCCATAAGCAGCAAGGGATCGGCGCCGGATTCGTCCCGGAGGTGTTGAATCGCGCGGTCATCGACGACATCGCCCGCGTCAAGGATCGCGACGCCTTCGACATGCGCGTTCGGCTCGCGCGCGAAGAGGGGATTCTCACGGGGATGTCGGGCGGCGCCGCGGTATTTGCGGCGACGGCCCTCGCGTCGACAATGGACGCCGACAAAACGGTCCTTACGGTCATCCCGGATTCGGGCCACCGGTACTTTTCACTCGATGAGTTTTTCAGCGAGCCGAGCCGCGACGAAACCAAAACAGCGGATTAACGGGGCGGCCCCGGTGGCGAATCTCGAAGTAGAGGTAGGCGCCCTTAAACGATCCTGAGTCGCCGACGGCGCCAATGACTTGTCCCATCGTCACGGCGTCGCCAATTCGAACATCGGTGCGAGAGAGGTGCGCGGCAAGCGAGAAGTATTCGTCGCCGTGATCGATGATGACGATGTCGCCGTAGCCGGCGTGCACGCCCGTGAAAACGACGCTGCCATCAAAAATCGCACGAATGGCGGCGCCCATCGGCGCGCGAACATCGATGCCTTTGTGAAACACGGCGATCTGCGCGTCCTCGTCGAACCGCGGTCCAAAGGGGACGTCGATGGTGCCGTCACACGGTGGCAATAAGCGGCGTCGATGACGCGCGAAAGGAAGCCCCGCGCGGCGACCCATGGTTGGCGCAAGCGTTCGACCGCCGGGAAGTCCTTGGATGGCGTGGTCGAGAAGGCCTTCCGCGGTCGAGAGCTCAAGGCGCGCTTGGCCGCCAAAAACACGGTCGCGCGTCACACGCGAAACAAGGGAGAGACGAGCGTCGCGTTCGCGTGCGAGCCGGTTTCGCTCTTCGATGAGGTCGGCGTGCCGCGAGGCCTGTTCGGTGCGGCGAGCGGTTGCCGCGCGTCGCTTATCGGACAACGCGATGGCAAGCTCCATGGCCCGCCCGATTTCCGCGGTCTCAGCCGCGACAACCCGTCGCATGGCCGCAACAAATCTCGCCTCCTCGAACGGTGCGAGCCCAGCGCCCGCATTCGCCCGCGGCACGAGCCGATGAAGCGCGCGCACTTGCCCAACCGTGGCTTGGCGATGTTCGGCGACGCGTCGCGATAGGACCGCTTCTTCGAGCGTCAATTGCGACACGTCCCGCTCACCCTTTGCGAGCGCGGTGCGCAACGTGTCGATCGACGATTCGAGCGCACGAATGCGATGGTCCAGGCTGCGCAAGGAATCGAGAATGGGTGTCGCGGGAGCGGACGCACCAAGGGACAGCAAAAGCGCGAAAGAAATCATGTTCGCAAAAACCGGCGCACGGAGATGGCGCTGCCAACGACACCAACGGCGAGTGCAATGACGAGGAGAGAGAGCACGAAGGAAAACGAGGGAACGGGGAGTGTGATGCTCAGCCCAACCGCGCGAGAAATGAGATCGGCGAGCGGCGCAGCGAGCGCAAAGTGGGCGCCGAAGAGCAGTGATGTCGCTAGGGCGGTCCCGATAACGCCGTGGATCGCGCCCTCGATGATGAAAGGCGTGCGCACGTACGCGTCGGTCGCGCCGCAAAGCGTCATGATGGCAATTTCGTCTCGGCGAGCGTAAACGGTAAGGCGAATGGTGTTCGCAACGAGCAAGAGCGTCGCGAGAATGAGAAGAATTCCGATCGCCGTGCCCGAAATTCGAAGAAGCGTGGTCTCAGCTTCGAGGCGGAGAACGGCACTCTCCGCCGTGACAACCTCGTCGACAGCTGGGTGCGCACGGTACTTGCTCGCAATGCGGCGAAGCGTGTCGACGCCGCGAACGCCGCTTTGAAGTGTGATCTCGAGGCTCGCGGGAAGCGGATTCTCGGGAAGCGTGTCGAGAACCGCCGCTTGCGCACCGAGCGTTTTTTTCAAGTTGTCCCGGGCCGCCTCGCGGCTTACGTAGTCGACGCGCGCAACTTCATCGAGCGCGTTGATTTCGCGCGCGAGCGATAACCGGGCGGCGTCGGTGACGGCGTCTTTAAGAACGAGCGCGAGCCGCGCCTCTGTACCGAGATCGGCGAGTGTCGATTCCATGGCCAATGACAAGAGTTGGTGCGCGCCAAGAAGCGTGAGCGTCGCGGACATCGTTAGAATCGAGACCGCCGACAGAACCGGCGTGCGCGTCAGCGCCGAAAGCGCGGTGCGAACGTGAGCGCGGACCAGATGAAAGCCGCGCGCGGGACTTTGAAAAACGCCGCTCATGCGCTAACGACGCGTCCGCCGGCGAGCGCAACGGTTCGCGCGTTCATCGCGGCGATGAGAGCGCGGTCGTGCGTCGCGATGACAACCGTCGTTCCGCGAATGCGCGCGGTTTCGAGAAGTTTTACGACTTCGCGCGCGTTGTCGGGGTCGAGGCTGGCGGTTGGTTCGTCCGCGAGCAGAATCGCCGGGTCTCCAACGAGCGCGCGCGCAATCGCAACGCGCTGTTGCTCACCACCCGAGAGTGCGGGCGGCATCGCGTACGCCTTGTGAACGAGCCCGACCTCTTTCAGCGAGCGGTAGACGCGGCGCTCGATTTCGGACCGCCCGTCACCGCGCACCTCGAGCGGAAACGCGACGTTTTCAAAAACCGTTCGCGTCGGGAGAAGTCGAAAATCTTGGAACACGACACCAATGGACCGCCGCAGGTACGGGACATTCGCCGGTCGCATCCGCTCAAGGTTCTCGCCAGCAACAACCACTTGGCCGCGTGTCGGCCGCTCGGCCGCAAACAGCAGGCGAAGGAGCGTCGATTTTCCCGCGCCCGACGGTCCCGTGACGAAAACGAGCTCTCCTTTTCCAACCGACATCGAAACGTCCGCGAGTGCGGGCGTGACCCCGTCAAACGTTTTAAACACATGGAAAAGGTCGATCATTTTTTCCCTTCACCTTTTTCCGACTTCGCGATTTCATCGGCGATGAACTGCAAGATGACGTCGTCGAGGCTACGATTCGAGACCATATCTTTTCCGAATGGTGACCCTGCGACTTGTGGGGCTTGGGCATGACGTGGGGTTTCTGGCTTGGGCCGTGAGTGAGTCGGCTGCGCCGTCGGACCGGCGGCAACTGCGCTTCGGGGTGCCGCGACGATTGGCGCCCCACGCGGCGCGGCTTTGGGCGCGGGCGCGGTTGCAGCCACAGCGACATTCGGTTTAGGCGATGCCGTCACCGTCGGCGTCGGACGATGGGTCTGCGCCGAAGCCGCTGGTTTTTCGGGGCTCACCCCGATACCCGGCAAGCGCCCGTGAATCAGATCGCGAATGACGTTTTTGTGCTGCTCCTGCATGAGCACCTTGACGACCCCGTCCAAATCCGCCTCGTGCAACCGATCGCGGTATTCGCTCTTTCGGCTCGCGATGATCTGCCCCTCAAAAAACACGTGCGTGATGATATGGGGGTGCTTGCGCCCGCTGTCTTCCGTTTGCACGTGGTACACCTTCCCCTGAAACGGAATGTTGTGGTTCAACCCTGGGAGCAACTCTCCCTCACCTCCTCGTTAGCATACACGACGTCGAACCGGCAAAAAACTAGGCTGTGCGCATTTGCCCGTCCCCAATCCCCGGATAGGCGGTTCGTTCGCTCATGAGCGTGAGGGTCGACAGGCGCCCGCTTCGGCGCGCCGACGTCCTCGGGTCTGGACGCGAACGAGCGCTCGAGCCACTGTTTGGAGGCGTGTGAAATCTGGGAGATTCCCGTCCGATATCGCGCTGCAGACCCTGCGCAAAGCTGGGACTGCGGGCTCCGTGAAGTCCGCCACGATCACCGAGAACGATTGAGCGTCGGTGCGGCGGCCTTGTCGCGTAAAGATGCGCTCGCTGCGGCTCGCGCTCGATCATCAGCGCGTTCACCGTCGCCCTCGCGGCACTGCCGCGACAGCAAGTTCGATCGAGCGGTTGTCCATCACTGGCAATCGAATACTCTGAGTCTTTAGCTCGGGTGCCATTCCGCTCGCGCCGGCCCGGTGTAGACTTCGGGCTCCCATTCGGTCGCCCTTGCCATTTCCGCTGCGCGGACGCTCCACTGGAGCATCCGCAGAAGGCAGC
>JACPTQ010000072.1 GCA_016192705.1 Deltaproteobacteria bacterium
TCGTCGGGTCAAATGAAACCGCCGACCGCAGCATTTGCACGGCTTCCTTGGGATTCCCGGCACGAATGGCTTTTCGAGCGTCCATCACCAAGAATATCGCCTGTTGGACCTGCATGGGATGTGGGGGCCGCGCCGCCGCTTTTCGAAGCGCGTCGTCGTTGCTCCCGGAGGTTTCAGCGCCCGTCACAACGCCATTCTTCGCGTCGTACGCCGCACGTTTTTCCGCCGATGAAAGCGTGTCGTACGCGTCGGTCAGCCGTTCGTAAAGCTCCTCGAGGACCGCCGTGAGTGTTGCGGACGCGCGCCGAAAGTAGTTGTCGGGGTGGTATTTTTTTGTGAGTGCCAAATACGCTCGCCGCACATCGACCGTTCGCGTGGACGACGTCAATCCCAGGGCTTCGTAGAGCGAGCAATTCTTGACGCGCTCGAGTTGGTCGCGCGCCTCCGCCTCCAAGTATTGGTCTGGTAGGCGTGAGGTCGGCTCTGTCTGGTCGGCGTCGAAGCTTGGCAGCGCTTGAACAACCGGCTGCTGCATTCGCACCGTTGTTGGCTCCTCTTCACGTGCGGACGGAGGAGGCGGCGGACGGACGGACGGGAACCGCGTCGTTGGCATTTCTGAATCGGCGACAGTTTTCGACGGATTGAAGGCCGGTGCTGGCACCAGCGACGTCGAGAGCCCGACCAAATACGCCTCGATCGCGCGGCGTTTTTCGCTTGTGAGGTCGATGAATCGTACACCCATCCCCGGTGAGCGCCCCTCCGCTTTGGCTTGGTCTGGCGTTACGATGTACGCGACCTCCCCAACAAGCTCGAGCCCCGTGTCGTCGCCAGGCGGTAAAAGGTGGACGACGATGCGCGTTCCGATGGGGCGCGCGACATTCGCGAGCAAATAAATTCCGCCCTTTGAAATGTCTTTTGTGTACCGATAGCGGAAGTCCTCAAGCCGCGGGAACTTGAGTCGCACAAGAAGCGACACCTGCGTTCGATCGTCGAAGCGGCGGTCTGGTCCATCGATGGCCACCTAGGCTGTATGATATTCGGGTTGCGCGCGCGTGTCAGCATTCGAGAAGCGGAGGCGGACGCGGGAGCGCGTGCGGAGGCGGATGCCGGTCGTGCTCTCAACGGTTCGCCTTCCCTCGGGCCCTTGCCTGCGCTCGCTCCGCTCGCGCTTTCGGGCGACGGGCCGCAAGGGTGCGGCTCACCACCACGAAAGGGGATCCCGATGCCGCTTCCCGCAAACGCAACCCCTACCGCAACCATTTCTGCCACCGCCTCTCTCGAGCGCCTCGATTGCTGTCGCGTCGCCCGCGACTTCGCTCGTCTCGCGCAACTCCTTCCAATCGCGAATCAGGTCTTGCGCGATCACTTTTGGCGGGCGTCGTTGTCGGTCTTGACGAACATCGCGGAAGGCGCGGGTCGGATTTTCAGGGCTGACCCGGCGTAGAGTTCGGGCTCCGTTCCGTCGCCCTCGGAGATATTTAAGACCACTGACGCCGCCGCACGCCGAAGTTCCGTTTCGCCCCTATTGGAGCTTCGGTCCATGGCGTCACTTGAGCACGCCCGTCACGACGTCGATTGGCGCGAAGTAGGGGTACTGCTGCCCGCCGAGCGTCGTGAACGAGCCCCCCGCGTAGACGGTCGTCCCGGAGACCGCGAGCGCATTGACGATGCTGTTCGCGTTCGGATCCCAGCTCTGGACAGTCCCATCGGTCCCGATCGCCGCGAGGCGGTTTCGCGGCGTGCCACCGTCGAGCGTCGTGAATGCGCCCCCCGCGTAGACGGTCGACCCGGAGACCGCGAGCGCATTGACGATGCTGTTCGCGTTCGGATCCCAGCTCTGGAGCGTGCCATCCGCGTTCAGTCGCGCAAGTCGGTTCCGCGTCGTCGTCCCCACCTTCGTGAAGGTGCCTCCGATAAACCACCCCCCCGCGTCGTCCGGAACGGCGACCTGCACGAAACCGTTAACCGTGAGTGGAGTCGCGACCGCGAGTTGCCCCGTGGAAGTGTTGAGGGGCGCGCCACCGCCCGTGTTTGGTCCGATCGCGGTGAAATTGCCCCCGATGTAATGAGTACAACCGACCTCGGCGATGGCGTAAACGGTGCCGTTCGGCACGAGGCGTGAATTCGCTGAGAGCGGCGGACAGCCCGCATCCGCCCCCGCATCCGCTGCCGCGCCCGCATCCGCGCCGGTCCCCGAAGCGGGCGTCGCATCTTTCCCACAGCCGACCGCAAGAACCGCGACAAGAACAGAAAGATAAAAACCAACGATCCGACTCATCTCGCCCACCTCATGTGACCAAACCCAGAGTCCGCCGTATAACACCGTTGACGGTTCCATTCAGCTCGTCACTTCGACCGGCCGACGGTGTATCGCCCCCACATTTGCCCGAGGCCGCGCCACTGCTCGCTTTCGGGGTCGTCCGGCATCGGCCCAACGACAAACCCGGCGAGATTCTCACCATTTGCGATTGAGTAGATGTCGTTTTTGTGTTGGCTCACAGCAAGGCGCCAACGCTTCCAGCCGACGTCAAATCTTCGAATCGGGGCGCCAAAAACCTCGGTCGCTCGCGATGGCGTGTCGCCGGGCACGAGTGGAAAATTTGAACGCGACTTGAAGTAACTTCCGCCAAGCCACGCAAACGCGACGATCGGTTGCTCGTACTTTGGCGTGCCTTCTGGATTCATCGCGAGATAAAACATGACCGTCGTTTTTTCGGGGAACGTGCGGTCGCGACACGGGAGAGCGCCGTAGACCATGAATCGGCGCGAGCGCTTGTCGATGGGGTCGTTGTCGCACGGCGCGTTATACGGCTCGCGGCTCATGACCTTCGACTGGTACATGTCGCCCAGCTTGAACCCGTCGAAGGTAAAGCCCGTCGCGGAGTGAACGGGGACCGATTTGCAGGCGCCCGCGAGACTGGCGATGGTCAAAAACGCGAGAACGCGAAAGTCGTTACGAGTTTGAGGCATTGAACCTCCTTGTGATCTTCTTATTCACGGAGCAGCTCGACGAGTCGCGGAAGAAAAATCATGGCGCCCACGATGATCGCGACGAGCGCCGTGATGAGGACGGCGCCCGCGGCAACGTCCTTCGCGACGCGCGCTTTCTCGTGGTACTGTTCAACGAGGAGATCGACGATGGCTTCGGCGACGCTGTTGACGAGTTCGGCGAAAAGGACGAGGCCGACGGTCACGGTGAGCGCGACGCCTTCAGCGAGGTTGACCGGTTTTCCGAGAGCCGCAAAAAGAATGACAGCGCCGAGTACGACCCCGACGAAGATGATATCGATTCGAAAATTCCGCTGCGCGCGGACCGCGTAAGCGAGCCCAGAGAGCGCGTAAAGTAAACTCTGCCAAAAGGTTCGGCGAAGAGGGCCGCGCGTGGAGCGATTCATGCTGAGAACTTTCGGGTCGATGATTCGTCTTTTCCAGGGATGGTCAAACCCGGTTTTGAAGCACTCTTTTGCATCGCGCGATGTTCTAACACGGAGGCGCAGATCATGAAACGCTTTGGATTTTCTAGGCTTTTGGCCGGGTCTGGCCTGGTCCTTGTTGTTGCCGCGGTCGCCGGAGGCGGCGACGGATGTTCGACGTCGACGAAACAAGCACCGGGCGCCGCCGAGAAAAAGGCGGATGCGTTTGATGCGCTCGCAGCGCCGAAGCTCACCGAGCCGGAGAAGATTTTCAAATTTGAAAAGGGGCCGAAGCCGCCGGGTCAAACGTTTGAGAAGGTCGGGCTCGCGTTTCCGCCGCCACTCGATGAGCTGAAGCCGGTCGTTAAGCGCGAGGAGCTCAAGGTGTTGCGCACGCAGCCATCGGGGAGCGAGGGGCTCGTCGGCGCGATCACGGTGACATTCAACCAGGCGATGGTGCCGCTCGCGAGCTTGCAAGATTTGAAGGGGTTCCCGACGCCGCTCGACATCGAGCCGAAGATCGCGGGGCGCTATCGGTGGCTCGGGACGACGACGCTCTCGTTCGAGCCCGAGGGGCGTGCGCCGTTTTCGACGCGGTACAAGGCACGCGTGCCGGCCGGAACGAAGGCGGCGAGTGGGTCGGTGCTCGAGACCGAGGTGGCGTGGGAGTTTACGACGCCGCGGCCGAAGGTCGTGACGTGGCTTCCGTATCGGGGGTCGTCGCAAGTGAAGCCCGACGCCGCGATCGCGATGCTTTTCAACCAGGCGATTAAACCCGCGCAGGCGTTCGAGCACGTCAAGGTTTCAGGGCCGCGCGAGATCGCTCTCATGCGCGTTCCAGAGGCCGATTGGAAGGGCCTCAAGGACATTGGTGCGCAAGTCACAACGTGGGACAAAACACGGACTCTCATTGTGAAGCCGACGGCGCCGCTCGCGCTCGCTTCGTCGTTTATGGTTATCGTGAAGCCGGGGCTCGAGGGCGAGGGGCCGCTCGTCGTCGACGTCGAAGAGGCGCACAGCTTTTCGACGTATGGCCCACTTCGCGTGACGTCGCTCGATTGCGGGTGGCGAAGCGCGACGTGCTACCCGGGCGCGGGGCTTCGCGTCGAGTTTACGAATGGGCTCGCGTCGGGAAGCGCGATGAAGGCGATCGCCGTGTCGCCGGAAGTCCCGGGCGGCGAAGTTTCGGCGTGGGGTTCGAACGCGTGGATTCGCGGCGCGACGAAGGCGGCGACGAAATACACGGTGAAGGTTGCGGGCGACATCGAAGACGTATTTGGGCAAAAGCTCGGTGCGCCGTGGTCGGGCTCCATCACGATTGGCAATGCGTCGCCGTCGATCGAAATGCCGCGCGAAATCCCCGCCGTTGTTGAGGGCGCGGGCGATAAGCTCCTCGCGATCGGTTTTACCAACATCCCATCCGCGCACTTACAGATAGCGCCAATCCCAACCGACAACATCGCGGCTGCGCTTCAACACCAACGCACGATGTACCAATGTTCGAAGCGCGACCCGTTTGCGAAAGCGGGCGAACGCGTTGTCGACAAAACGATTTCGCCACCCGCGAAGCCGAACGAACGCGCGCGCTTTGGGATCGACTTGAAACCGGCGCTTCGCGGCGCACCCTCCGGTTTTTTCGTGGTGAACCTCGCGTCGGAAAAGCTGCACTGCTACGACAAGTCGTTGCAGCAGTTTGCGACGCTCGTCGCGGTCACCGACATCGGCTTAACCGCGCGCTACGCGCTCGACAAGGGCGTCGCGCTTGTCGCGGGGCTCGCGAGTGGCAAGGCGCTACTGGGCGCGAAGGTGCGCATCGTCGACGCCGCGAAGTCGGTGCTTTGGGAGGGTGCGACGAACGACCAAGGGGTCGCGGAATTCCCAGGCGTGCGTGGACTGCGCCCAGCGGTTTACCCCATGGTCCTCATCGCCGAGAAGGACGGCGACACCGCGTTCCTCGAGCTCGCTGCGTCTGGCGTCGACGGCTATTTGGGCGCGTACAGTTACGGCCAGCCGACATACAAAGAGCGGCTCGCCACGCGTTTTTTCACCGACCGAAGTCCGTATCGCCCGGGCGACACGGTTCACTTCAAGGCGCTCCTTCGCGTCGAAGAAGAAACGACGACAGGCGCGGTGAAGCCGTGGCCAGCGGACTACAAGAAGGCGAAGGTTCACGTCACGTCGAATCGCGGCGAAACGATCGTCGACAAGAAGGAGGTCGACATCGTGGGCGGCGCCTTCGCGCTCGATATCGCGATCCCAAAGGGCGCGTCGCTTGGGCAGTACTCGATTCAAGTGACGATCGATGGCGCCCGCTATCCGCTCGCGGGCCCGGTCTTACACTACATTCGCGTCGAAGAGTATCGAACGCCCGAATATGAAGTGAAGGTGGAACCGCCGACGGGGCCGCTCTTTTTTGGCGACGTGTCGAAATGGAAAGTGAAAGCCAACTACTACTTCGGCGCGCCGATGACCGACGCCGACGCGAAGTGGACGCTGCGCCGTCAGGAGGCGTCGTATGTGCCGCCTGGGCCACATGTCACGGGGTTTTCGTTTGGCGACCCGTTCGGCACGTTTGATTGGGGTTGGCGACATCGTTTCGGCATGCGTGGCGGACGCTACGGCCACTACTTCGAGTCGACGCACGCGACGTCGCAAGGCGCACTGATCCTCGAAGCAAACGGAAAGACAAACGAGAAGGGCGAAATCGAAGTCGAGAAGATCGTCGAGAAGGGCGAGATGAAGCCCGGCAAGGTCGGGTCGTTCACGCTTGAGGCCGAGGTGTACGACAAGAATCGACAGGCGATCGCGGGGCGCGCGTCGATGATCGTCCACAACGGCGCGGTCTACGCGGGGCTGCGTTCGCCGAAGACGGTCGTCGAAGAGGGGCAGGCGGTGCGTGTCGAGGCGATCGCGGTTGGGCTCGATGGGAAGCGCCTTGCGGGCGTGAAGGTTGCCATCGAGGGGATTGAGCGGCGCGGCAAGTGGATTCCCGAGCGGCGCCCCGAAGGGTATTGGACGACGCGGTATGAGGAGAAGGAAGTGCGGATCGGCGGGTGCGATGTCGTGTCGACGGCCGACCCGGTGCCGTGCGCTGTGACGCTGCCGCGCGCGGGGAGTTTTACGATTCGGGCGCGCGTCGAAGACGGCAAGGGGCGGAAGAACGAGACGGCGATAACGGCGTATGCGTACGGCAAGGGGAATGTGTATTGGCACCAGGAGGATCGCAACCGCGTCGATTTGGTGCCGGACCGGACGGAGTATGCGCCGGGTGATACGGCGCGGGTCTTGGTGAAGTCGCCGTTCCCGCGGGCGGTCGGACTTTTGACGATTGAACGATACGGGATCGCGGAGTATCGGCCGCTCGTTTTTAATGGCTCCGCGGCGGCGGTCGAAGTGAGCTTGAAGGCCGAGTGGATTCCAAACGTGAGGCTCGCGATCACGCTTTCGCGCGGGCGGCTCAGCGAAGCCGAGATCGGCGCGGGGGGCGCGGAAGCGGCGGCGGATCTTGGGAAACCGGCGTTCGCGCAGGGGAGCGTGAACCTTGCGATCGAAAAGTCGCGGTACAAACTGACGGTGGGGGCGAAGCCAGCGTCGCCGGAGATTGCTCCTGGGACCGAGTTGCCGATTGAAATCTCGACGACGGGGCACGACGGGAAGCCGGTCTCTTCAGAGGTTGCGGTGATGATCGTCGACGAGGGAGTCCTTGCGCTCTTGGGCTTCGCGACGCCCGACCCGTTTAGTTATTTTTGGGGGTCGAAGCCGCCGATGACGGCGATGAACGATTTGCGGCGATTTATCTTGAAGCGTAAGAAGGAGCTCCAGCCGGTGTCGAAGCCGCCGCCGCCCGTGCAGCGGCGTAGCCGCGCGATGAATGGTCGCGGCCACGACGACGGTGCGAAGCGCGACGAAGAAAGGGAGGGACGCACGGGTGCGTTGCCACCGCCGTCGCCTGGAGGCGGATATGGGGCTGCGGCACAAGCGCCCAAGGTGATGGCGGCGCTGGCGTCCCCGGCAGCTGAGAGGGCGGCTGACAAGAAAGAGGCGTCAGGCGGCGAGGCGGCTCCAGCGTTGGTTGCGCGGACACTTTTCGCGTCGACGGCGTACTTCAATCCGGCCGTGAAGACGGGCGCGGACGGACGCGCGAAAATCGTCGTCAAGATGCCGGAGAACCTGACGACGTTTCGAATCATGGCGGTCGCGCACGATCGCGAGGTTCGGTTTGGCTCGACGAGCGACACCGTCAAGGTGCGAAAGCCGCTCCTCCTTCGCGCGTCGTTGCCGCGGTTCGCGAATTTTGGCGACGCGTTTGAGGCGAGCGTCGTCGTGAACAACGAGACTGGTAACGACACGGCGGTCGATGTGCAACTTCGCGCAGCCAACACGACGGTTGAAGGCGAGGGGCGCGAGCGCGTCCACATTAAGAACCACGAGGCGAAAGAAATTCGCTTCCGCGTGAAGGTTAAAGACCCGGGCACCGCGAAGTTCCAGTTTGCGGCGCAGACGGTCGGCGCCGGAAAGAAGATTTCGAACGACGCCGTCGAGGTGGCGATCCCGATCAAGTTGCCCGCGACGAGCGAGGCGTTTGCAACGTACGGCGCAACCGACAAATCGATCGCACAGCCACTCTTGCCGCCAAAGGAAATTGTGCCTGATTTTGGCGGACTCGAGATGTCGTTCTCGTCGACCGCGCTCACGGGACTCACGGACGCGGTGAAATACCTCATCGACTACCCGTACGAATGCGCCGAACAGACCGCGAGCCGCATCATCCCGATCGTCGCGATGAAAGACATCATTCGCGATTTCCCGATGGCGTCCCTCAAAGACCCGACGCAGGTTCGGACAATTGTCGAGAGTGGCGTTCGACGGCTTCGCGGGATGCAGCAGTGGGACGGCGGGTTCAGCTACTGGCCAGGCGCGCATCGCACGTGGCTCTGGATTTCGTCGTGGGTGACGTTTGCGCTCGAACTCGCGAAGACCGAGGGGTTCGAGGTGCCGCAGTCGATGCTCGATAACGCGCGGCGCTTCCTCAAAAATCGGCTCGACAGCCCGCGGCTTGATTACGACGCGCTCTACTCGTACACGACGCAAGTGTTTGCAGCGTATGTCCTCTCGCTTTCCGGGAGCCACGCGACAAAGCACCTCGACCGCCTCTACGGCGTTCGGAAAGAATTGCCGCTTTTCGGTAAAGCGTTCCTCCTCGCCGCGATCCACCGCGCGAACCACGAAGACGCGCGTCGTGACGAGCTGCTTCGTGAGATTGGAAACGCCGCGGTCGAAACACCAGCCGCCGCGCACTTCGCCGAGGCGAAGACCGAATCGCTCCGCCTTCTTATGCACTCCGACGAGCGCACCGACGCGATCGTTCTTCTCGCTTACCTCGAGGCCGACCCGAAGCAGACGCTCGTCCCCAAAATCATGAAGGGGCTCATGGACGCGCGACGCCGCGGCGGTCGATGGCGCTCGACCCAAGAGAATGCATACGGCCTTCTCGCGTTCAGTCGCTACTACAAGTTGTTCGAGAAGGAAGTTCCTGATTTTACGGCCTCGGTGTGGATTGGCGACGGGTACGTCGGGCGCGAAAAATTCGAGGGGCGCTCGATGCGCGTCGTCGAAAAGATCGTCCCGATGAGCTTCTTTACGTCGCTCGGCCAGCAGACGTTGACCCTCGCGAAGGACGGCCCGGGTCGCCTCTACTATCGACTCGGACTCAAATATGCGCCGGCGTCGCTAAAACTCCCGCCCGAAGAGCAAGGGTTTGCCGTGTCGCGCGTCTACGAACCGGTCGAAGGCCCCGAGACGGTGCGCCGCGACGACAGCGGAGTTTGGCACATCAAGGCCGGCGCCAACGTGCGCGTGCGTCTCACGATCGTCGTCCCCGATCGGCGCCACTTCGTCGCGGTTGACGACCCGCTCCCCGCGGGGCTCGAGGGTGTGAACCTCACGTTCCAGACGACGGCGCAGGGACACCGCGCTAAGCTCCAACACAAAACGTACGACTTCTGGCGTTCGTACTACGCACTCTGGGCGTTCGACCACAAAGAGATGCGCGACGATCGCGTCGTGTTGTTCGCCGACATGCTTCCCGCGGGCGTTTACGAATACACCTACCTCGCGCGTGCGACGACTTACGGGCGCTTTGTGACGCCGCCCCTCAAAGCCGAAGAGATGTACGCGCCGGAAGTGTTTGGCCGCAACGGAACGGACATCGTTGTCGTGGAGTAGCCGCGCTCGACGGCCCCGCGCGAGACTGCTATCCTTGAAGGGCTTTTTTGACCAAGGAGGTCTTGAATGGGCATGAGCGAGTTTGAAGACGCCTACGAAGATGATGAGCAGCAAGTGCGAGGTGCGATTTTAACCCAGCCCGTGCGCGGGCTTGAGCCGGCTGAGCCGGTTTGCGTACAAGCGACGACGACGCTTCGCGAGGCCGTTGAAGCTATGAACCGCGTGAAGGCGGGGTGTGTGCTGGTGACGGGTGGCGAGCGGCTCGTTGGGATTCTGACGGAGCGCGACATATTGCGGCACGTCGTCGGCAAACTCGACCTCGATGAGCCGGTCACCTCGGTCATGACAAAGAACCCCGAAACAGTCGGGATGGAGCACGGGATCGCATATGCCCTCAACAAGATGCACGTTGGTGGATACAGGCATATTCCAATCATCGATGCGGGCGGGCGTCCCGTCGGCATCATTTCGGTTCGCGACATCGTCGGTTTCATCGTGTCGCTCTTTCCAAGCGCGGTGCTGAACGTGCCACCCGAGCCAGAGCTTGGGATTCCGCGGACCGAAGGCGGGGCATAGTTTTGGCGCTCCTCATCGGGTTGCATTTAACAGAAAAACGGGTGTAGGTTTTCACCATGACTGAAAAAGATCCAACGGTGCCCGCACAAATCCGTCAGGTGCCGGCCGACACGATCGAGCATGTCGTCGTTCGATTTGCGGGGGATTCGGGCGACGGGATGCAGCTCACGGGGACGGAGTTCACGAAGTCGGCGGCCATTGCCGGAAACGACCTCGCGACGTTTCCCGATTATCCGGCTGAAATCCGCGCCCCGGCTGGAACTCTGGCCGGCGTATCGGGGTACCAGGTGCATTTTTCATCGAACGAGGTTTTTACGTCGGGTGATGAACCGGACGTACTCGTTGTGATGAATCCCGCGGCGCTCAAGGTCAATCTCGCCGATCTCACAGTTGGGGGCGTCGTTATCATTAACAGTGGCACCTTTACCGATCAGAACATCGCGAAGGCCGGATATTCGTCGAATCCGCTCTCGGACGGGACACTCGCGAAGTATCAGGTGTTTAACATCGACATCAATAAGGCGGTTCAGACAGCCCTCGAAGGTTCGGGCTTAAGCGCGAAAGAGATTCAGCGTTGTAAGAACTATTACGCGCTGGGTCTCATGTTCTGGTTGTACAGCCGGCCGACACAGCCTGAAATCGACGCCATCAACCAGAAGTTCAAAAAGAACGAGCTGTTCGCAAAGGCCAACGTGTCGGCATTCAACGCTGGCTACAATTACGGCGAGACGACGGAGATGTTTGTTTCGCGGTTTGTGGTGCCGCGTGCGGAGCTCGAGCCGGGGATCTATCGGCACATTACAGGTAACGAAGCGACGGCGATTGGGCTGGTGGCCGCGGCGCAGCGGGCCGGACTGCCGCTTTTTTATGGGAGCTACCCCATTACGCCAGCTTCGGACATTCTTCACGCGCTGTCATCGTACCGAAACTATGGCGTTGTGACGTTTCAGGCCGAAGACGAAATTGCGGCGGTGGCGTCTGCGCTGGGCGCGGCGTTCGCGGGTTCGATTGCGGTCACGGGGACGTCGGGGCCTGGCGTTGCGCTGAAGCAGGAGGCGATTGGCCTTGCCGTGATGACCGAGCTGCCGCTCATAATCATCAACGTGCAGCGCGGTGGGCCGTCGACGGGCTTGCCCACAAAAACGGAGCAAGCCGATCTTCACCAGGCGATGATCGGGCGAAATGGCGAATCCCCCATTTGTGTCATTGCGCCGTCGACGCCGGCAGATTGTTTCACGATGGCGTTCGAGGCGATTCGTCTCGCCACGAAATATATGTGTCCTGTGATGCTGCTGAGTGACGGATACCTCGCAAACGGCGCCGAACCGTGGAAGCTCCCGGAGATCGACACGCTGCCGAGGATTCCGGTCAAGTTCCACACCGAGGTCGAAGGCTTTTATCCGTATCGGCGAGATGCTGTCACGCTCGCGCGGCCGTGGGCGATTCCGGGAACGCCAGGGCTCGAGCACCGTATCGGCGGCCTCGAGAAGCAGGACGTCACGGGGAACGTTTGTTACGACGCGGCGAACCACGAGCATATGTGCCTCCTTCGGCAGGAGAAGATTAACCGTATCGTGGCGGACATTCCGCCTGTGGAAGTTTTTGGCGACGAATCGGGTGACGTTCTTGTCGTTGGGTGGGGCTCGACCTACGGCGCAATCACGCACGCGGTTAAGATGTTGCGGCAGCGCGGTGAGAAGGTGTCGTCTGTCCATCTGAAGTATCTGAATCCGTTCCCGGCGAATTTGGGGACGGTGCTCGCGCGGTTCAAAAAGGTTGTTGTCGCCGAGATGAACCTCGGGCAGCTCGTTTGGCATTTGCGCGCGAAGTACCTCGTCGATGCGATCGCTGTCACGAAGATTCAAGGGCGCCCGTTTAAAGTTCAGGAGATCGTGGTGCGTGTTGAGGAAATCCTTGGGGCGAAACGGCCGGCTTATGCCGTCGCGGATGCGGAGTAGACATGGGCACGAACGGTGAACATCAGGTGAGTCCGGGTGCGGCGACCGCGAGCGGCGGCAACGGAAGCCCGGTTGTCAAACTGACGAAGAAAGATTTCGTCAGCGACCAAGATGTCCGGTGGTGTCCAGGGTGCGGCGACTACTCGGTGCTTGCACAGGTGCAAAAGATTATTCCGGAGCTCGGCATCGCGCGCGAAAACTTCGTGTTCGTTTCTGGTATCGGTTGCTCGTCGCGTTTTCCGTACTACATGAACACGTATGGGTTTCACACGATTCACGGGCGTGCGCCGGCGATTGCGTCGGGCGTCAAGATCGCGCGTCCGGACCTGCAAGTGTGGGTCGCGACGGGAGATGGTGATGCGCTGTCAATCGGCGGGAACCACTTCATCCACTGTTTGCGGCGCAACATGGATCTCAAGATCTTGTTGTTCAACAATCGGATTTACGGTCTCACCAAGGGTCAATATTCGCCCACGAGTGAAATTGGCAAGAAGACGAAATCGACGCCGTATGGCTCGATCGACCGGCCGTTTAATCCGGTTTCGGTGGCGTTGGCCGCGGAGGCGACGTTTGTGGCGCGTGCGATCGACACCGATGTCGTGGGGCTTCAGTCTGTTCTTAAGCGCGCCGCCGATCATCGCGGCAGCGCCTTCGTCGAGATTTATCAAAACTGCAATGTCTTTAACGATGGCGCGTGGGAGGCGGTTGCCGAAAAGTCGGTGCGCAGCGACCGCGTGGTGGTGTTGGAACACGGAAAGCCGCTTGTCTTTGGAAAAGCGCGGGACAAGGGGATTCGCATTCGTCCCGATATGACGCCGGAGGTGATTGCCGTGGCGCCCGGAACGGTCGGTGATGCGATGATCCACGACGAGAAAAGGGACGAGCCGTTTTACCCGTTCTTTTTGTCGCGCCTCGCGTACCCCGATTACCCGGAGCCGGTCGGCGTCTTTCGCGCGGTGCGGCGTCCGACGTACGACGAGCTGATTTCGCAGCAGGGTGAAACGGTTGTGGCGAAACTTGGGAAGGGGGATCTCAAGGGGCTGCTTCACGCGGGCGAAATCTGGAGGGTGGGTTAGCCTGCTGAGAATCGGTCGATTCCTATCTTAAAGAGTCAGCGTTGCCGAGGCAACTTCTGAGCCGTTAATCGTCACCGTCACTTTGACGCCGAGCATTCCGGTCGTTGCGAACGACGCGACGATGTTTGCCGAGACGTAGCCGTTCGACGCGCTGATCGCAATCGAACCAGAGACCGAGCTTGACGAGACCGTGAGGTTTGCAGCGGTCAGCGTCAGCGTGCCGATTCCGTCGGTGACGACAACGATTCCGCTCGTGGTCATGGTCGCGGAATTTCCGGAGAGCGTCGTCGTCGCCTGGAAGTTGTTGAATTGAAGCACGTAGGTTGTGCCGAGATAGATGGCCGAATAGCTTCCGGTCACCGACCACGTGCGATTGCCCGTGCTACCAGAAACACCAACGGTGGCGCTGCCCGAAAGGACATAGCCATTGTATGAGAGGTTGTTGAATGAAAGCGAAAGGCTTGTGGGGGGCGTACCGGAGTATGAGACGGTCGCCGATCCTGAGATGGGGGCCGTCAAGAGGACGGCTGGGTTGGGTGCGCAGCCGGTGCCAAAGTCAAACGTGGCTGTTGTCGTGCCGCTCACGGTGGCCCGCGTGACGGTCGGGCACGTGAACGTTGTGCTTTCGAGGTCGACGGTCATCGTCGCGAGCATTGTGGTCGCCTCTTCTGAGGTGAGTGCGGCGCTGCTTGACGAGACCGCCGTCGTGCCCGATACGTTTTCTTCTTTTCCGCAGGCGATGGCCGCCGACGTGGTCATTATGGCGAAGAGCGCAGCGTTATTAAAAAACGAGTTCATCGTGATCCTTCCTTCCTTTCGCGTTGGTTGGCGCTCGGCTTCGCAACTCGCTCTCACCCGCGCCTCACCTGAACGAGAGCAAGCGACGGGCCGCCCAGCCGGTGTCGGGGCCAGCGAAACGACGCGCATTTCTCAGAGTGATGCTCCGCGGCAACGACACAATCGGTCTGCGACGTCGCGCCCGCTTGTCAGGGGCGATGTGGTAGGCTGTCGGCCTAACAAGTTGCTGAAGGAGCAATTAATGAGACGGCGTGCGGTTCTCTCGGTGTCTGATAAGCGGGGAATTGTCGAGTTGGCGCGGCGGCTTTCACGGGTCGGCTTCGAAATCGTTTCCACGGGAGGCACGGCGCGCGCGCTTCGTGATGCGGGGGTTGGCGTCGTTGACGTCGCGGATGTGACCGGATTCCCCGAGATGATGGATGGGCGCGTGAAGACGCTTCATCCCAAAGTTCATGCGGGGATTTTGGCGCGTCGTGACCACGTTCGAGATCGCGCGGCGCTTGAGAAGAATGAGATCGTGCCGATTGATGTTGTGGTCGTGAACCTTTATCCATTTGAAGCGACGGTCGACGCGGGCCATTCTGAGGCGGAGACGATTGAACACGGCGTCGACATTGGCGGGCCGTCGATGGTGCGCGCGGCGGCAAAGAATTTTTTTGATGTGGTGGTGCTTGTTGACCCCGATGATTACGAAGAAGTGGGACGGGAGATAGAAGTCGGGACAACGCTTCTGCGGCGTCGGCAATTGGCGGCAAAGGCGTTTGATCACACGGCGCGGACCGACGCGGCGATTGCGAATTGGTTTCGCGGTGACGTGTCGGAGAGCCCGTACGGGACCCGAGAGGCGTTCCCCTTGCGGTACGGCGAAAACCCGCATCAAGAGGCGCGATTTGTGCGGGCGGCCGGTTTGAGGCCGCACGGGTTTGCGGCGTCAAACATCATTCAGGGAAAGGCGCTGTCGTACAACAACTTGCTCGATGCGGACGCGGCGCTTCGTCTCGCGCGCGACTTCGATCTGTGTGCGGCCGTTGTGGTGAAGCACACGAACCCGTGCGGCGTCGCGGTTTCACGCGCGGGCGATGTCGCGGCCGCTTATCGCGCGGCGCGTGAGGGCGATCCCGTTTCGGCGTTCGGTGGCGTTGTTGCGTTGAATCGCGCGGTCGATGCGGCGGCGGCGGCGTGCCTCGCGGAGACGTTTCTCGAAGTCGTGGTGGCGCCTTCGTTCGAAGCCGGAGCGCGGGAGCGGCTTGCCGCGAAGAAGAACTTACGCCTCGTCGAGTTGCCGGATTTCGCGCGAGGTGATGCGTGGGAGCTTCGCAGCGTCACGGGCGGTGTGTTGGTGATGGAGGCCGATTCGGCTAAGTGGTCGCGGAACGCACTTCGCGTGGTGACGAAGCGGTCCCCAGAGGAGGTTGATTGGGGCGCGCTCGAGCTTGCGTGGCGAACGGCTCGTGTTGCGAAGTCTAACGCCATTGTGCTGGCGAATGGCGATTCGGTCGTTGGCGTAGGCGCGGGACAAATGAGTCGCGTTGATTCGTGTCGAATCGCGGTTGAGAAGGCGGGTGCCGAGCGTGCGCGTCACGCGGCGGCAGCGAGCGACGCGTTTTTCCCGTTCCCGGATGGCGTCGAAGTTCTGGCAAAGTCTGGCGTGGGAACCGTCGTGCAACCGGGAGGCTCAGTGAAGGATGACGAGGTCGTTGCGGCGGCCGATGCGCTGGGTATCGCGATGGTGTTTACCGGGACGCGGCATTTTCGGCATTGAGCGTGGGTTGAATCACAGATGAATCGGATGACGGTGTTGGTTGTTGGGGGCGGCGCTCGCGAGCACGCGCTCGCATGGAAGGTCGCGCAGTCGCCGCTCGCTGAACGCGTCATTGTTGCGCCCGGAAATGCGGGTTGGGACGACTGTGTCGCGGTATCGCCAACGGACGTTGAAGGCGTCGTTGATCTCGCACGACGCGAGCACGTTGCGCTTGTTGTCGTTGGGCCGGAGACGGCACTCGAGGTGGGTCTTGTTGACGGGTTGCGCGAGGCGGGACTCGCGGCGTTCGGGCCGACGCGCGCGGCGGCGCAAATCGAGACAAGCAAGGCGTTTGCAAAGCGTCTCATGCGCGAGGCGGGAGTGCCGACGGCAGACTTTAATGGAATCGTTGCGCGACGCGGAAAGGGTCATCGCGACGCACTTCGCGCAATCTGACGCGCCGATTGTCGTTAAGGCGGATCGTTTGATGGCAGGGAAAGGCGTTCAGGTGTGCGGGACCGCAGATGAAGCGGTCGCATTCGCGGCGACCGTTGGCGGAACGCTTGTCATCGAGCGGTGCGTTCGGGGTGTTGAGGTGTCGCTTCACGTGCTCGTCGATGGCGCGGTTTGCGCGCCGCTTCCGCTCGCGCGCGATCACAAGCGTCTCTTGGATGGCGATCGTGGTCCAAACACAGGCGGAATGGGCGCGATCGCGCCGGTCCGGCTGCCAGAGGGCGTTTCCGTTGATGGGCTCATGGACCGATGCGTTCGCCCGATAGCCGTCGCACTCGCTTCGCGCGGCACGCCGTTTCGCGGCGTCATTTTTGCGGGTCTCATGCTTGATGGCGCGAACCCCACCGTTCTCGAATACAACGCCCGGTTTGGAGACCCCGAAACTGAAGTGCTGATGCCGCTCATTGCGGACGATTTTGTTTCGCACCTTCTCGAGCCCGGCCACGCGGCGGTGCGTGTTCACCGTGGAGCGGCCGCTGCTGTTGTGCTGGCCGCGCGAGGATATCCCGCGGCGCCTGAGACGGGACGGCCGATTGTCGGCCTCGACAGAGTCCCGGACTGTCATCTGTTTCACGCGGGCACGCGGCGAGAGGGATCGCAGGTCGTAACGAACGGCGGTCGCGTTGTCGTCGTGACGGCGAGAGGGGACGACGTTGCGGAGGCGCGTGCACGCGCGTATCAGGGCGCTCTTCGGATTTCGTTCGACGGCGCTCAGTTTCGGCGCGACATCGGTGGAGTCGCGTAATGCCGCATCGGAAGAACGAGAGGCGAGGGCGTCCTCCAGCCGAACGGACCGGTGTCTTCGTTCGGAACCGGCGCGGGTTTGGTTTCATCGCTGAGGACGCGCACGCCGAAAACGTTTCGCGCGAGCCCGATGACGATCACTTTGTCGGGCCGACCGACACGGGGGACGCCATGTCGGGTGATCGCGTGGCGTTCGTTGTTACGCGGCGTCGCGGTCGACCCGCCGCATGCGTCACGAAGGTCATCGAAAGACGGCGCGAATCGATCGTCGGGACGTTGGCGATGCGCGCGCGCAATATGCTCTTCGTCCCGAACGACGAAGCGATCTCGCCCATCCCGGTTCGCGGAGCCGCGCAACTTCGCGAGGGGCGACTGGTCGTTGCCAAGGTTCGGCGTTACCCCTCGGCGGACGACGCGGGCGAGGTTGAAATTGCGCGTGATATCGGCGCGCCGAACGATGCGGGAGTTGAGGTCGACGTCGCCATCGAAACGCACGGCCTCGCGCGAGAGTTCCCGGTCGACGTTATTCGTGAAAGTGAGCGGGTTTCGTCGACCGTCACGGAGCGAGATTGGGCGGGCCGCCTCGATCTTCGGGCGCTCCCCTTCGTCACCATCGATGGTGACGACGCGCGTGACTTCGACGATGCCGTTTGCGTGGAGGTGGGCGAGAAAGGCGGTGTTACGCTCTGGGTCGCTATCGCCGATGTGTCGCATTATGTGCGACCAAGGAGCGCGCTGGATCGCGAGGCGGCGAAGCGCGGTGTGAGCGTCTATTTCCCGGGACGGGTCTTGCCGATGCTCCCCGAAACGCTCTCGAACGGGATCTGCAGTCTCAACCCGCATGTTGATCGGCTCGCATGGGTTGTCGAGATGCCGTTTGATCCGCGCGGCGCCCTGGCGCCGGCCAGGTTTCACGAGGCTGTGTTTCGCTCGCACGGCCGACTCACCTACAGCAACGTCGAGCGCGCACTTCACGACGAAAGCGCGCGGCTTCCGATCACGCGCGAGCATCTGTTGCGAATGCGCCACCTTGCGGAGCAGCTCGTGGCGCGGCGGGCCGAGGGAGGAAGTCTCGACCTCGACGTTGTCGAGGCCGTCGTGAAGTTGGGCGAAGATCTGCGTCCCGTCGATGTCGAGCGTCGCGAGCGCCTTTTCGCGCATCGTATGATCGAAGAGTTCATGATTGCGACGAACGAAGCGGTGGGGCGTTTTTTTTCAAGACGGGACCTTCCGACGCTTTATCGGGTTCACGAGGTTCCGGAGCCAGACTCGCTCGCAGCTCTTGTGAAACTTGCGGAAGCCCTCGGGGTGCGGCGGCCGCGCGAACTGCCGACGACCCCCAAGCGCCTCGCGGAGTTTGCGGCGAGCTTTCCAACCGGCGCGGGTCGCGCGACGCTCTCGCGGGCACTTCTGCGTTCCCTCAAGGAGGCGCGGTACAGCGTTGAGAACGTGGGGCACTTTGGCCTGGCATCGCCCGACTATCTGCACTTCACGTCACCGATTCGTCGGTATCCCGACCTTGTCGTGCATCGCCTGCTTAAGTCGGCGACGCGGCGCGAGCGGCGCGCCAAAAAGGCAGAGGCCGCGATGGCGGCTGAGGTTGAAGCTCTTTCCGCTGTGGCGGTCGCGTCTTCAAACGCCGAGCGACGGGCGGTTGCGGCGGAGCGCGATGTCATGGCGCTTCACAAAGCGATGTTGATGGCGACGCGCATCGGCGACGTGCTTGATGGAACCGTTGTCGCCGTTAAGCCGTTCGGTGTGTTCGTTGAGCTCGACGATCCTTTCGTCGACGGGCTTGTCTCCACGCAATCACTTCCCGATGGTCCTTGGACGTTCGATCGCGAGCGCGAGGTTTTCGTGCCACCCCGACGTGGGCGTTTCATTCAGATGGGCGATCGGGTGCGCGTCGAGGTTTTGTCGGTCAGCGTGGCGCGCCGCCAGACGGACTTCCGGTGGGCTGGTTTTCTAGGAGCCCGATAAGTGAGACCGACCATCGGATTTTTCTCGACCACGTCGCAAGTGGGATGTCGGGCACTTTGAGGGCAAACCGCTTTGCCTCGCGCGGCAGAACGGATGCGCCCTCACGCTCAAGGACCGGATGGAGAAAACGCCGCACGAGCGTGCCGCCGCCCTCGTCGAGAAAATCGACCGCGAGCTGAATCTCTCGAACAGCGCGTTCGCCGCGGTTCTGAACTTCGCCACTGATGACGGCGACTTTGCCATCCCGAAGGTCATCGACGGCCTGCGCGCGCAACTCTGGGAAATCGATATGGGGCCTATAAAAGAGCCCGGCTTCGTCTTCAAGCTGGACGCTCACACGAGCCGTCTTGGCCGCTTCGACGTTGACGCTTGACCTCGCCGTCCGATGGTGAGGCGCGCGAATTTCTATTTGACGCGAGCCGGCGGCGATGTCGACTTCAATCGGGCAAACATCGCCCATCACGCGTTCGTCGATGCGAATCGATACATTCTTGCTTGGTGTACATGAAATGATGAGACGGCCGGTTGGAATTGGCCGCGCGGCACCGGGTGTTCTCGGCGGCTGGGACGCGCGCGTCGCATCCGTTTCTCGGCGAGCATTTGCAACGGCGACGTCGGCAACGCATTTCGTCTCGGACCGCTCGGCGACACGCATCCCTCCGTAAAACGCACCGCCCCCAGAGAGCAGCGAAACCACGAGCCATGCGCCATCCTTCATTGCTTTCGTCCATCAATAAGAACTGGCCGATGTCGCCGCCGTATTCCACGCTTCAGGCTGCGCGGGGTCATCGTTTTGAATCGGGCAAAACTGCCGGTTTGGCGGGTCGCGGTGGCATGAGCCCAAACGGCTCAGTTGGCGCCGGAATCGCGCGGTCCGCTCGCGCCATGGTTCCGCGAATGCGGAAACCGTACGATTTTGTCGACGAATTGTAGGCCGCCTTAAAATTCCCCATCGACGGGAGCATCGTAAGGATTTGATTGGCCTTGATGAACGACTCCGTGAAACGCACAGTTATCCATAGGTCGTAGTTCGAGTCCTTGAGGACGTTGTTGAGTCGTACGACGCCCTTGACACCAAGCTCCACGTCCGGCGACTTGATCCCGACTTTGTCAGGCGTCAGAAAGACCGTCCCCGCTTCCACGTCGAGTACGGCTGAAAGCGGCGTCAACGTCATGGCGGGAATTTTCTGCGTCGCGTCGACCGTCTCGCCCGGGTTTTCGCCGGGAAGTTTATATTTGTAATCAAATGACGGAAGCTGAAATGGCGAAATTTGGACCTCGATTTTCCCGATGGTTTCACTCCATCGCATGACGCTCGCTCCTTTGTCGCCACCCGCGGTTGGTCCCGAAAGATCGATTCTCGCGCCGACGGCGCCGGTCGGTGCGACACCGAGTTTCGAATGAAGGACGGCGAGGCGGTCCAGGAGGATTCCTTTCGCGTCGGCTCTGACCGACCATTTTTTTGCACCCTTTGAAAAATCTGCGTTTAGCTCACCATCGGCAACGCGAAGCCCCAGCGAGACGTCAAGCCTCTTAGAAAACAGAAAGGGGAGAATCCCAACCCGCGCATGGAAGTCCTTGATGGTCAGACTTGGGCCGTCATCGCCCGCCGTACCGCCGCCTTCAGCGCGCGCGCCGGCGCGGCTTTCCGTGCGACGTGCGTCGGGTTTCGCCGATGCGGCCGTTGCAGCGCCCGATCGCGGATCGATTCGCGCGTCTGCGTCTCCAGCCTTTGTGGTTGCGCTGGGTTTGAAAGTTAACGTAATCGCTCGCGCTTGAATCCCCGAAAACCGATAAGTCGAAAGCCCCGTAAACTCGACCTTTGCCCCGAGCGCTTGTGAGATGTCGCCTCGGTATCGATCGAGAACGGCGGCGACTGGAAAGTTCAGATACGTAAAAAAGGCAAGGAGGGCGAGGGCACCGAAGATCGATGCGACAACACGGAGGGCCGCCCGAAGCCGGGTGCGGGCCGCCATCAGCGTTTCCCTCGTGCGGGGCCCGGCGCTGGCAGCTTTACGGGAAAAGGCGGCTCAACGCGCGGTGTGACAAGGCCGGGTGGCGCAATTTCGCTGGCGCGTGGGCGGACAATGGCGTCACGTCGGAGGAGCGAGGGAATGCGGAGGGGCGTTGGCGCCGCAGCGCCCGCCGGAGAGACCACGGGAGCGGGCGGTGATGCCGTTGGCGCCGGCAATGAAGGCGCTTTCGTTACGGTCGGCGTTGGGACGCTGGGCGCCGAGGGACCTGGCGACGCTTTAGTCGAAGCCGGACCAAGCGCTGGTGCTGCCGGTGGCGCTGCTCCCGTTGCGCCGCCAGGTCGAGGCGGTTGGCCCCGCGTTCCGGGAGGTTCCGCCGGAGCGCCCGCGGGTGTTTCGCCGCCACCCTTCAAGTGAAATGTCGACACAGTGAAGCGGACCTCACGGAAGTTGTTGTCGCCCTTGTAGTCGAGACGCAGTTCACGAATGAGCGCCACCGCCTGGCTGCTTTCCACCTCCATCAACAGTTTGACGACCTTGTCGTAGGCGACGTTTGTAAGACGCGCCTCCATGCTGACTTCCTCGACGTCGGTTGGTTTAGCCGGCGTTGGAACGGGACGGTCTTTGAGGTCGTCGATGGTGACGCCGATGTTACGTGCGACACCCTCCAAGTATCGCCGCAGCTGCGGCGGTTGGATTCGCAGGATGTTTTCCCGCTCGCGCAACTTGGCCTGCCTCTTCAAGTAAACGTCGCGCCCGCCATAGAGCGTTTCAAGGTGCGCGCGGTTGGCTTCGAGTCGCCGCTCTCGGGCCTTGTGTTTCCCCGAAGTGATCTGCCAAGCGAGGGCCGTTCCGCCGACGACGATCACACCGGCCAGCACGACAAGGAGTGCGCGATCGCGCGGCGACAGTCTCTCAAGTGCTGTAGCAAGCGCCGACATCAACAACCCGGCTCGATCGAAATCCGAAACTGGATGCGATCGCTGATGCCGCTCTTTCGTGACTCCGGTATCGTGACGCGCGTGAAACACTTGTGCGTTTTCAAGTTTTGCTCCACCTCCGAAAGCTGTTCTTGCGAATCGATCTCCCCGCGAACGTCAATCGACCTGGGCCCAACGGCAAACGACAAAACGTCCAACTTCACTGGGATTTTCGATTCAGGCCGCGCCCGCGCGTACTTTGCGAAATCACCCCAGTAATCAAGCGCGCTGACCTCCGGCATCCGCTGCTCGTCAGATGGTCCGCCGACGCCGAGCTGATTCAGCGCCACACTAAACTCAAAAATCTCCTTTCCAAAAATGACCTTTGTAATTCGTTTGAGCTCGCCCTTTTGAGCGTCCTCTTTCGCCGAGAGGAGACCGCCGCGCGACACCAGCGAGAAAATGAGCAGCGCGACGAGTGCGATGATCGACGCGGCGATTCGACCGGCCCGCTCCTTGACGATGTCGAGATTGGCCGTCAAAACGAACTCGTCCTTGCGAAGGTTGATCGGCGGAGTCTTTGAGCCGGTGACGCCACGAAGCGCAAGCCCAAGCGCCTTACACGCAAGGTCGCCCACCTCCGCTTCGTGGGGAATCGAGTCGGTGGTTCCCGCGAGTGGCCGAAAACGTTCGACGGCCGTGCCAAGCTCATGCGCGAGATGCCCGTCAAGACCACGGATTCGCGACCCACCCCCAACGAGCAAAATCCGCTCGACTTGCGCATTTCCGGCTGCGTGGTAACTGAGCAACGTGCGCTTGATGTCGAGCGCGAGCGGCGCGACAGCCGACAGCGCGGCTCGGCGCAAAATCGCTTCCGTGTCGGTTAACGTCGCGCGCTCCTCAATCGACAACGAATCGTGCTTAAGGCCGGCCGCCGATTCCTCGTCAACACCGAGGGCCTTTGCGATGGCGCGCGTCACATGGGCGCCGCCGCGCGACAGCGTTCGCGTGAAGGCAAAATCCCCGTTTTCGATAATGACGATGTCCGTCGTGAGGTGCCCCACGTCGATAAGGGCAATCGGCTCGGTCGCTCCGGATAAAGACTGCGACGCCAACGACGCAAACGCGAGCGGAGCAAGGGTGATGACCCGCGGTTCCGCCGGAGTCCCCGCGAAAGGCCGCAGTGTTTCGGCGATGACTTTCTTCGGGGCGACGACAACGAAAACCTCAGAGCCCTCGCGCCGCGACGTCATTCGGAAGTGATCGAAAACGACATCCGTTATTTCGAATGGGACAGCCTCCTCGACTTGGAAGGGAAGGGCGGCTTCTATTTTGCGCGGGTCAACAAACGGGAACTGCAAACGCCGCGTGGAGGCGCGATCACCACGCACGCCGACCACGACGCCCTCGCCGCCGAGTCGATGGTCCGCGACGATGCGAGCGACGGTTGAGGCGACATCTTCAGAGGCGCCGCCGCGGATGCGTTCTTCATGAAACGCGACAACCCGATAGCTCCGGAACGTCGCAAGGATCTCGACAACTTTGACTGAGTAACTTCCAACGTCGATCCCAATGAAGCGTTGCGGCATTACTCTTCCCTCCAATAGAGCAGTTTCCCGCCAGGCGGGCCGTTGTCGAGGATCGCCGTGACTTTCTTGCGCGTGATTTCTGAGGTGTTCGGCTCGTCGCCCACGACCTCAACGACGCGGACCTCAATTCTGAAAACGCGACTCTGCACATCGATGGCACCCAAGAGCGCCGCCTCGTCGAGTGCAATCACCGTCTTGAACGCATCAACGAACTCTTGCGCGCCCTTAATGCCGCCCCCAAACAGCGGATCGCGTCGACGCAGATACTCGTTCACCGCTTTCTCAAGAGTTGGATTATTCGGATCGAGCAGCCGGTCAAATTTGTCCTTCGCGTACGCGCGAATCAACGTCAAAACGACATCGCGACTCGCCGTTGTAACGTTGACGCGGCCCGCACCGTAGACCGTGAAATCGGGCTCGAACACTTCGCGCATCAATTTGTCGCTCATGCCGCGCACGAGATGAAGCTCCTTGATGCTGTCGAACTTTGCGTTTTTCGATTTGTAAGAATCCCTCAACGATTGATAGTGCGACTCTTCGTAGCCACCGCCGATGCGTTCGGTATCGGTGTCCATCCAATCGACGATCGCCGCCGCAAGGTCCTCGCGCGTCGTCGTCTGGCCGTCGGGGTCGCGTTCTTGAAAGTACTTTTCCCACTCGGGGCCCTGCAGGCGCGCAAGAACGTGCTGCACGATCGCCTTCGATTCCTCGATGGTGCAACATTTATTGAGATTGAATTTTCGGTCTTCGTCGGTGACGGTGCACCGCGCCTGAAACGGAAGCCCGAGGAACCCGACGCTTTTCGGTTTCTTTTCTTTCGGCGCTTCACCGGATCGTGTCGTTGTTGACGGGGCGCCCGGTGGCCGCGTCGGCGAGCGATCGTCTTTTTTCTTTTCTTCGGGCATCGTGAGCGCGCCAAGCCCAATCTCCGCAAGGATTTGGTTGATATTGCCGCCCGACGACAGTGTGCGCAAAAGTTCAGTTCGACAAAAGTCGATCGACGCGGGGCCTACGTTCAGATTCCAAAGTTGAATGTTCGTTCCGATCTGGCGCTGCATCGGGTCAACGAATGTTTTTTGTGCGTGGAGAAGCGCGCGCATCATGTTGAACGCCGAATGCGCGATTTGGTTCGCCTGAACGTCGTCGCGGGTGAGCGCGCTGCGATCGATTTTCGCCTGCGTGTTGAACTGGAATTCGTACACCATCACGGAAAGAACCGCGAGCACCGTGAGGACCATGAGCAACGCGAATCCGTTTGACGCACGCTTTTTCAATATTTCACCGGGTCCTTGTACATCATGACTTTTGTCTGCGTTGTCAGCGTCAGATCCCGCCCTTGGTCATCGAGAATCGTGACTGAGATTTTGATTCGCTCGGGCAGCCGATCCGGTTGGCCGTCGACCGACTCCGTGTCCCAACTGTCTTTCCAGCAATCCTCTTTACAGTCCTTTCCGTCCCAATACCGCAACTCGACCTTCTTCACATTCTCCGCGACCACGTGCGGAATTCCGCCGCGTTCTGGTTCGTCGTCGAGCCGCCGCGACTCTCGCCGCATGAAGTTGTACAGCCCGAGGTCGCGGCCGCGTCGCTTGTCGTCGGCCTTTTTCCCACGGCCAGCGCGGAACGATTCACGCTCCCCGAAGTAAGTGATTTCGCACTGATCCGACTCATGACTGTTCTTGTAGAGCCGCATGTGCGAGAGCGATGCGAAAACGACCTTCGACACGGGACGTTCGTCCTTCGCCTGAAAAATCGTTTTCACGCGTCGCTCGCCGATCGTCGGAATGTTCCGAGAAAGGTAAGCCATCGACAGGTCGCGAACCATGCGCGTCATGGCCATTCTCACGCCCTCGTACGAATCGAGCTGGCGTTCGAGCTCCTCTTTGGAGTCAAAGCTCTGCGCGAATCCGCCCCACACGAGTGTCATCATCATCGCCGTCAGGAACACCGCGAGCAGCGTCTCCGCGAGCGTCATCCCTCGCTGCCTCATCTCGCCGCCCCCACCGAACCGATGCGCCCGGACGTCGCCGGCACCGCAGCCCCCGACGTCGCCGCGCCCACGAGCCCGGCCGCTGCACCCGCCGCTGCGGGCGTAACCCCCGGAATCGCACCCGCCGAAATGCCCGCCGGCAGGCCACCCGGCTTCAAGTTGACGAGGTGCGTGACCAGCGAAAACGACTCCCATTCGCGCGAATCTTTCCCTTCCCTCCATTTGACGGTGACGCGCAACTCGCGAATCAGCTCCTCGAGTTGCTCTTGAATCATCTGCACGGGCCCCTTGAAATTCGCGAGCATCGCGACGACGCTTCCGCGCGCATCGGCCGGCGTCGGCCCGCTCGGCCGCGCTGGATCTGACATCGCCGCAGCAGCGGCCGCTTGGACCTCACCCGCTTTCGCCGCCGTCGCTTCGAGCATCTGCGAAATCGGCAGTTCAATCCGCTTGAGCGTCCACTCACAGCGATACATCGGCAGGTCGCGGTTACACTCCTCGTCGCCTTCCTTATCGAACTCCCCAAAGCCGTCGATCGCAAACTGATGTTCGAGATCGAGCACCTTCGCGCGCGCGACGGCGACCGCGCCGATCGTGTCTTTCGCGATGTTTGCCCTTGAGAATGTTTGGCTCTGCCCCACCATAATGACGCCCATATTGATGGCCAAAACCGCCAGCGCCACCATTACCTCCAGCAGCGTAAATCCTTCTTCTCTCCTCACGGGATCGTCTCCTGCGCCTCGGCACCACGCTCACGCTTCTCCTCATCCGGCACTGGAATGAGACCCTGTTCGACGTCGACCCGCCCGAGGTAGGGGTGAACAATGAGCGTGACGATGTGATCGTCGTCCGAGCTGAGATAAATGTACGCGCGCTCGGCGTAACCAAGCGGAAAGAAACGCAGGACCACCACACCTTTTTTAACCATCCCCTCAAACGCTGGAGTCCACGCGCCGTGAATCCGCGTCGGCGCAGGGATCTTGACGTTTTTCTTTTCTGAATCGAGAAGCCCCGGAAAAGGATCGAAGCCACCGCCGCCGCCCGGGAGGGCTGAACTTCCCGTCCCCTCAGTTCTCTTCTTCTCGTCAAAAATTGTCTCACCATCACGAACGCGCACGACTTCAGGATCGAGGAGGTCGGCTTCAAGCGATGCGTCGAGGCTGTAGGTTTGCGCATCGAGATCGAGCGTGATTTTAACTTGCGCCGACTGCAGCGCCGCGGTGTCAAACGCCATGCGAATCGTCCCCGACAAGCGCAACGCCGTCGCGTCAACTTCTGACATATCGATGGCGCGCACGCCGAGCGTTACAACACCGAACGCGAGCGACACGATGAGCATCACCGCCATGATCTCAAAAAGTGTAAAGCCGGAGCGCTTCATCGCTTGTCCGTTTTTCGCTCCTCAGTGAAGACGTCGTCGTCCGTGCCGTCGGCCTTATCCGGCCCCTTCGAGTGGATCTCGAATCCGCTCGCATCCGACTTCTTAAGATAAAGATACGGCTGGTCCCACGGGTCGAGTGGAACTTTGCCGCCCTCGAGATATTTTGACACCTCTTCGAGCGTGTCCGGAAACGACCGGTGCGTCGTGCGATACGTTTTCACCGCGGTGTTGAGATTCCCGATCTGAATGCGCGCCGTTCGCACCTCGCCTTCCTTCAGCGCATTCACAACCGCGACGCCGACGACCCCCGCAATGAGCCCGATGATGGCGATGACGACCATGATCTCGACAAGCGAAAAGCCTCTTGGCCGCGCTCGCGATAGGGGCCTGTCTGCGTCGTTGCCTTCGTCGCTCGCGCCCTCAACGTACATAAGAGTACGCCTCGGGCTCTCACTCCTCGGCGCCTTGCATCCAGACCCTTCTCGCGAGCCCGGATCCAACTTCATCTCGTTCTCTTCTTTCTCTTCCATCTCTCTCCTCCTCACCGCTTACCGATCGATTGGTTGAGTTTCATGATCGGCAAGACAACCGAAAAAATAATGAACCCCACGACGCCGCCCATCCCCACGATCAGAATCGGTTCAAGCAGTGACGTCAGCCCCTGAAGCTTCGCGTTCACCTGCGTTTCATAATGGTCCGCAACGTTGACGAGCATCTCCTCAAGCTGCCCGCTCCGCTCGCCGACGGCGATCATGTGCGTCACCATAGGCGGAAACTGCCCAGACCGCTTGAGAGGCTGCGCGATGCTCTCGCCCTCTTTGATGTTGTTGCGCGCATCGTCGATGACCGCCTCGAGCACCTTATTGTTCAAAATGTTTTTGACGATGCCGAGCGCCGTCAGCAGTTCGACACCGCTCTTTAGAAGCGTCGCAAGCGAGCCACCACCAGTCGCGCATGAAGTTCGAGACGCCGATGAGGATTTCCGTGGGCAGCGGTAAGTCGGTTTTGATGTGTTTGAAGATCGACATGAGTCGCGGCACAAGAACCGTAAACAGCAGCACAACGATGAGGCCGCCCAAAATCATCATGATGATGGGGTAGGTGAGGGCGCCCATCACCTTCGCACGCAGCTTGACCTGCTCTTCGGTGAAGTTGGCGAGGCGCGTGAGCACGAGATCGAGTGTTCCCGACGATTCGCCCGCGCGAACCATGTTGACGTAAAGCGGCATGAACGTCTTGGGGTGGTCGCCAAGCGCGTTCGCGAGCGAGGTCCCTTCGTTGACGCGTTCGCGCACCTGCGCGAGGATCGTTTTGAAAAGTTTGTTGTCGGATTGATCGACGACAGCCGAAAGGGCCTCGACGAGCGGTAGTCCGGCGCCAAGCAGCGTTGCGAGCTGCCGCGTCATCACGGCGACGTCGCCCGCTGGAACGCGGCGCCGCTTAAAAGGGACAGAGACCTCGAACTCTTTTTTCGTGAGCGCCGCGAGCAAACCGCCACCCGCACCCGCCGCTCCAGCAGCCGCCCTTGCGCGGCCGCCGCCCGCACCCGCCGCCTCGGAAACCGCCGTCAAGAAAACGCCGTCCTTGCGCAGCACCTGCCTTAGCGCGCGCGCCGACTCAGCATCGCGCACCCCGGCGATCGCCTTTCCCTTTTCCGTCAACCCTTTGTATTCAAAAACTGGCATTCAGTTCTTCTCAGTGTCTTCCTCTGTACCTTTGTGTCTCTGTGGTTGCATTTTCTTCTTCTTGTTCTTCTCTTCTGCCTACGCAACATCCTCCTGCGTCACGCGCATCACCTCCGAAATCGTCGTCACCCCCTGAACGACCTTGAGCAGCCCGTCGTCGCGCAGCGTCCGCATTCCACGCTGGATGGCGAGCTTCTTGATGGTGTTCGAGTCGAGCTTTCGCCGTGTCATGTCGCGCACGTCGTCGTCGATCATCATGAGTTCGTAAATCCCGACGCGCCCCACGTACCCGGAGTTAAGGCAAGCGGGGCAGCCTTTCTCACGAAACACCGTGAGCCCGGCGCTTTGATTGGGATCGAGCCCAAGCTCGACGAGCTCCGCTTCGCTCGGCTGATACGGAACGCGGCACGCTTTGCACACGACGCGCACGAGGCGCTGCGCCAAGACCGCGAGAAGCGACGACGACAACAAGAACGGTTCAACGCCCATATCGATGAGTCGCGTGAGCGCCCCTGGCGCATCGTTCGTGTGAACCGTTGAAAAGACGAGGTGCCCCGTGAGCGACGCCTGAATCGCAATCTCCGCTGTCTCAAGGTCGCGGATTTCGCCGACCATGATGACATCCGGGTCGTGGCGTAAAATCGATCGAAGGCCCCCCGCAAAAGTGAGCTCAATTTTTGGGTTCACTTGGATTTGACTGACGCCCTGCAGCTGATACTCGACCGGGTCCTCGACCGTGATGATCATCTGGTCCTTCGTGTTGATTTTCGCGAGACACGCATAGAGCGTCGTCGTTTTCCCGCTGCCCGTCGGTCCCGTGACAAGCAGAATTCCGTGCGCGCGCTGGATGAGTTCCTGCATCACCTTGTAATTGTCTTCCTGGAAACCGAGCGACGATAAATCGACGAGCACCGCCGACCGGTCGAGGAGGCGCATCGTGATTCGTTCGCCGTGCGACGTTGGCGCCGTCGCGACGCGAATGTCGATGTCTTTCCCCGCGAGTTTTATCCGAATGCGTCCGTCCTGGGGGAGCCGCTTCTCGGCGATGTTGAGCCCCGCCATGATCTTCACGCGCGACGAGATCGACGCGTGGTATCGCTTCGCGGGGCGCATGATCTCTTTCAACACGCCGTCAACGCGAAACCGCACCGAGATGTCGCGCTCCATCGGCTCGATGTGAATGTCGCTCGCGCGGTCTTTCACCGATTGAAAAAGGAGCGAATTCACGAGGCGAATGATCGGCGCCTCTTCGTCAACGTCGAGAAGGTCTTGCGGTTCTTCGAGCTCGTGCGCGATGTTTTGGAGGTCGGCCCCTTCAAGATCGTCCATCGCCGCGTCGGTAACGCCACTCTTCCGATCGAACACGCGGTTGATGGCGTCGAGGATCGTCTGGCCGGCCGCGAGAACCGGGCGCACCTCACGCCCCAAAATCGCGCACAAATCATCGAGTGGCGCCGTGTCGACCGGGTCCGCGCACGCAACCTCCACCGCTTCATCGACCCAACGCAACGGCAAAACGCGGTACTGTTTCGCATAGTTGATGGGGATCGGCCCGACGACCTCCGTTTGAATCGCCTCGGCCGCGATCGCCTCGACAACCGGCAAGTCAAACTGCAGGCCGAGCGCATGGACGACGTCGGCCTCCGTCACGGCCTTCATCCCAACGAGCAACTCGCCGAGTCGCCCCCCACGCTCACGCTGCAACGCGAGGGCTTCGTCGATTCGCGCGACCGTCGTTCGCCCGTGTGCAACCAGAATCTCGCCGAGCGGGCGCCCGACCCAACTTCGTTCCGCGCCCATCGCTCCAACCCGCATCGGCCTCACTCCTCCCCATCATCGGTGACCACGAAACCTTCGCGCACCGGCGGGTCGGCCTTCGGATCGGGAACGCCCTTCGTTTCGCCGCCCTTCACGGGTTTGCCGTCCGGCCCAAGCAGCGGCGCTGGGCCCTTCTTCTTCTTTTTCTTCCCCTTCAGTTCGTCGCGCTTGTCTTGGGCCTCCTTCGCCTCCTTGTCCATCCGCTCCTGGTCGCGAATCGCCTCCTCGAACTTCCCGCCGTACTGATTCACCTCTTCGAGCGGCCCGTGTTTTTTCCCGTAGTCGACCGTGAACGGCGAATCGATCCCAGCCTTCGAGAATTTTTCTAAAAACTCTTGCCGCTCCTGCATTTTCTTCTCGAAGATGCGTCTAAAATCCTGCGGCGTTCGAATGATGTGGGGCGTCAGGAAGATGAGAAGATTGGTCTTCGCCATCCGATTGTTCTTCTTGCGAAAGAAGAACCCGAGCACAGGGATGTCGCCGAGAATCGGGATTTTCGACGACCCCTCCGAAACGATGTTCTTCATGAGCCCGCCCACGACGATCGTGCTCCCGTCTTTCACGATCACCGTCGTCTTGACCGTCCGCTTCGTCGTCTTCGGTTGATTCGTCGTCGGCTCGACTGCACCGAGCTCCGAGATTTCGTTGTTGACGTCCATCGTAACGTACGACGATTCGTTGATCCGCGGCTTGATGCTCAGTTTCAGCGACACGTCTTCGCGGGTGACGCTCGTCGTAAGGAGTCCCGGCAGTCCTCCGGCGGCTCCGGCGAGCGCGCCGAGACTCGTCGTTGCGCCGCTGATGAACGGCACTTTTTCGCCGACCGTGAGCTCCGCGTCTTTGTTGTCGGTCGCGAGGATGTGCGGCGTCGACAAGACGTTCGTGTCCTGGTTCGACTGGAGAAACTGCAAAAACGCACCGAACGATGGAATCCCGGTGCCGAGGCTAAACGTGCCGGTGGTGCTCGTCGTTGTTGTTGACGAGCCGAGCGCGCCGGTTGTTCCTGGGACGTCGGGTCCGCGCAGAATGGCGCCGAATCCCGTGAGCGCCGCCGGCGTCAAGAACAGCGTGTCGGCCGGATTGTTCCCAAACATGAGCGGAACGGTCTGCCCATTGACGCTGAAACCCTTGCCGCCAGTAAACGAAACTTTCTGGTCCTTTTGGCGGTCGATCGCGACCTCCATGATAACCGTCTCAACAAAAACCTGGTTCCGCCGCATGTCGAGTTTCGCGATGATGTCTTTGAGCGCGCGGTAATCTTTTTCGGTGCCGATGATAATGAGCGAGTTCGTCGCCTTGTCGGCCGTGATCTTGAGCTCGCCCTCGAACAGGCTGGCGCCGGCAGCCGCCCCTTTTGCGCCCGGCGCTGTTGGCGGCCTCGGACCTGTTTTTGCGCTTCCGGCCGCGAGACTCGCGAGAACGGTCGCCATCTCCTCGGCCTCGGCGTTTTCGAGGTAATGAACGCGCACGCGTCCTTCGCCACCCGGGAGCGGAATGTCGAGCTCTTTGATGAGTTGCACAACTTTGCTGTACGCACGGTCTTGCGCAACGATGATCAGCATGTTGGTGCGTTCATCGGAAATGATTTTCGACACGCGAACATCCTCGTCGGCCTCGGGCGGCAACATCGCGGGCGTCGTTCCGGGTGTTGGCGGAGGTTGTGGAGCCGGTGGCGGCGGCGGACGACCGGGCGTTGGCGGTGCGTGGGGCGTGACCGGTTGCGCCTGACCGCGCGGTTTTTTCCCAGACTTGTCGCCAAACAGCTCGTTCAGTTTCGACGCGATGTCGCTCGCCGTTGCGTGCTTGATCTTGCGCAAGAAGATCCGCTCGCGCCCACCGGTCGGCACGTCAAGCCGTTCGATAATCTTCAAGATGCGTCGAATGTTCGCCGCGGTGTCAGACAGAATCAACGTGTTCGTTGGAGCGTACGGCGTCAAGTCGGAGCCGCGGCCCTTCAACTTATTGATAACGTTTTGAATCTCGGCGAGCTCGACGTGCTTGACCGGGATAAGCCGCGTCAGGAAGCGGTCGTCGTCGGGCACCGGTTCCTTGTCGGGCAGCGTCGTGATCGGCATTTGATTCGCGTCGCGCTGCTCGACAAGCTTCAAGTAGTTTCCCGACGGCACGACGGTGAGTCCGTTCACCTCGAGCGCCGAAAGGAACGCCTTCCACGCCTCACCGATACGAACTTTGCGCGGCGAGAATATTGAAATCTTTCGGCCTTTGACCTTCTCAGTCAGGATGAAGTTCTTGCCGGTAAGGTCTGAAATCCACTTAACAACCGCCTCGAGATCCTCTTTCGGCAAATCGAAGCTGAACGCGACGTTCTTCGGGAATTTTGGGTTGTGCTTAATGTTCTTTGGGTAGTCGGTTTCTGGCAGCGGCCCGCCTGACGACGGCGCGGGGATTGGCGGTCCACCGGCCTTGGCGTCGCCGGGCTTTTTCGCAGGCACTGCGGTTGTTGCGGCCGCTTTCGCATCGCCCTTGCCGGGCCGTGGCGTAAGGCTCCCAGGTTTCTTCAAATCTTTTGGTGGAACGAGCGGAATAACAGGATCTTTTTTCCTTGTCGCCTCGAGCACGGGCGCTGCCTTCTTCTTAAAACGCTTCCGTGGCCGCGCCGGTTCTTCATCCTGCGCCTGTGCTGAAATTGAAAAAGCGAGGACGGGGAGTAACCACAGAGGCGCTGAGATTCGGAGATTGGAGGAGGCTGAAAACCTCTTTCTCTTCCGACCTCTCTCACTCTGCGTCTCTGTGGTTTCTCTTCTATCTTCCATCTCTCTCATCACACCCACCTTCACTGGATCTGGTAGTTCAACTTCTTTTTCGTGCCACCGCCCGAAAGTTCGATCTGAATTGAGCTCGCATCCTTGAGCCGCCGCCACGCGTCGAACGCCTTGTCGGGGCTATCGATGTCCTCGCCGTTTATTCGTCGAATCACGTCGCCGCTTTTGATTCCAAGCTTCGAAAAAAGACTCTCCGGCCGAACGCTAAACACTTTGATACCCACGGTTTTAGCCCTTTCAAAATAGAGGGCGACTCGCGGGCACGGCGTGAGTTGGCCCTCTTTGGAGGGTTCGGAAAGCAACTCCTGCCGGGAGATAACGAGATTGGCTTGCGAATCGTTTCGGATGGTCTTACGGGATAACGTTTTTGGCAGATGTTTCTTTTGATCTTGTTTTCTCGGTCGCGCCGGTTCTTCATCCTGCGCCTGCGCCGAAAACGAAAAAGCCAGGACGGGGAGTAACCACAGAGGCCCTGAGATTCGGAGATTGGAGGAGGCTGAAAACCTCTTTCTCTTCCGACCTCTCTCACTCTGCGTCTCTGTGGTTTCTCTTCTATCTTCCATCTCTCTCATCACTTCCACCTTCACTGGATCTGGTAGTTCAACTTCTTCTTCGTGCCGCCGCGCGAAAGTTCGATCTGAATTGAGCTCGCATCCTTGAGCCGCCGCCACGCGTCGAACGCCTTGTCGGGGCTATCGATGTCCTCGCCGTTTATTCGCTGAATGACGTCTCCGTTCGTGATGCCGATCTTCGAATAGAGGCTTCCCGGCCTGATGCTAAACAACTTGAACCCCGCGCCCTTACCCCCTTCAAAGTGCGGGACAATTCGGGCTTCCGTCGCGAGCTGGTTTAGGTTCGAGAGCCGATTCTGAACCTCCTGACGCGTGATGACGTAATCGCTGTCTGAAAGTTTTTTGATGTTCTTGTCGTCGACGGCGGTTGGTGTCCCTTCGCTCGCCGAAATCGTTGGCGGCGACGCGGCCGCTCGTGCCGCGCGCGCGCGTTTTGCCTCGTCGTCCATCGCTTCGAGTTTTTCGCGCTTGCCTCCCTGCTCAAGAATCACAGTGGGTCGCGGCCACCGATCGATTTCAACGATGGTCCACCCCTGAATGGCGCTTCCCATTCGATACAGCTCCGCTTCGGCGTTTGGAGCGGCTTTGTCTCGAATCGCCGCGAACGACCACGCAGGATTTTGCGCGACGATGGTGCCGACCAACTCCGCGTTCAGCTTGCTGTCTTGAACGTCGCCTTCCTTTTGTGGCACCAGCGCCGAACCCGCATCGGGCGGTGCTGTCGCGGCTTCGTACGAGTAACTCGAATTGAAAATGTTCGTCTTCAGGAGAGGCATCGGATCTTTGCGGACATTTCGCGGCGCGGAAACAACGGGCAGCGGTGCCGGAGGATCGCCCGAAGCTGGCGCCACCGTGAGTGCGCGTTCGATCCAGCTCGATGCGCCCCAGGAACCGACGAGGGCGCCGAGCGAAACGACGCCGACGTTGACAACCCAAAAGTAGCGCTTAAGAACGGTTTGAAGGGTGGGCAGAGCCATACGGGAATTACGGGGAGCAAGCGATGCGCCATCGCGATCCCGACGGAAAACTGAGGAGCATCAGTGACTCTCGGTCCCGAAAGCGGCGGCGCAAATGCCAATCTGGCAAAGCAAGCCCGTGTCGCCTTTCAACCGTGACATTTAGACAACTCGAAAAAGCGCGCGAATCAGAAGTCTAAGGAATCCGTTTCACGAAGACGGCCGTATTGTTCGAGCATCTCGCCGCTTCAAAGCGCCCCGCGGGAACTCTCTTGCGGTAAACGCCCCATGGATGGTTATCCGACGCGCGATAGATCGTCCCCACCTTCGTCCAACCGCCGCCTGGAGGCTGACACTTGGTGTGGTCGTACGCATCGGTGTGATAAACGATCGCCGGCTCAGTGAGCGTAAAGACTGGCGGAACCCCGGAGCCACCCTGAATGAGAACGCTCCCCTCCATTTCCGGGAGCAGATTCTTTATCGGCTCAAGGTTGGAGCGGTAAATAAACTGCCTGCCCACCGGATTCTCATGCGGCCCCGCAATCGCCGGCACCACGTCTCGGACGAGTCGGGAAGCGAATCCTGACGGCCACCCCGCTCGCTGCGCCGTGACGCCGTACTTAAACTCGCTGAGGTTCGGCTTTTGCGCTTGTTGAAGGTTCGAGAATCTCCCCTCGAGCGAGTTCGCGGAAACCGTGAGCCGGTACCACTGCCACCAGCCGGGGCTGACCCGACGGAGCTCCAAGACCCGCGTGGCCGGGTCGAAGCTCACCGAGTCGATATTCTCGCGCCCAGCGCCCCCAAAGCGCAGGTCGAGTTGATACCCGGATCCGGCTCGCGCGATCTCGAGATCGAACCTGTGGTTGTTCGCGTTGCCTTGCCACTTACCCGCGGGGTCGACGACGGGACTCTGGGATGTCGCGGCAGGCCCTTGTGCCGCCGCACCCGCCGCCTTGACCGCGTCCTCCGCAGCCACGCTGGTGCATTTGACGACGGCGCCGAAGGTTGCGCCCACGTTTCGCGTGAGGTTGTTCTCACAGCAGTCGGACGCCTTTCTGACGAACGTGTCGCGTCCGGCGCTCGCGACCTTACCGATGGCCGACTTCAGGTCGCTCACCCCCGGAACACCGCGCATTCGCGCGTCGCCAAAAAACGCATCGACCGCTTTGAGTCCGTCGTCGGCTGACGAAATCGTTCGGTTCAACGCCTTTCGGTACTCGGAGCACGCAAAGACCTTGAGCGCCTCGCCCGCCGCGGCGTTCAGTGACTCCGCGAGGCACTCGGTCGCATTCTTGAGCATGCCGCTGAAATTGGCGCTCCCGCCACAGCTCGGCTTGCACTTGGGGTTCGACTCGAGTTCGTTCGCGAACGTCGAAAACCCAGTGTCGGTGAGCGTCGCGACCTTGTCGCGCAAGTCTTTCGGGAATCCGAGCTTCACGGCGCTCGCAAGCTTTTCGATGTTATCGACGACCGCACCTTTGAGCGTTCCCGAGCGCGCCTCATTCGCGATCCAGCGCACAGTGCCGTCGTACGCTGCCGCCGCGAGCGCCGTCCCCGCGCACGATCCGGCCTGGCTCACGAGCGCGCCCCAATCGACGTTCGCCCCGATGTTGAGCTTCGAGCCGTCGGCGCCGATGCAGCTCTCGAGGCACTGTGACATCGCCGGAATCCCGTACCGTCCGATGTTCGCTCCCACGCCCTTCAGCATGTCTGGCAGGTTGACGCTTCCCGCGCCCCCGAAGTTAAGCGAAAAATTGAGCCCCGCGTTCTCGAAGAAGCCAGCGAGATTCGCAAACTGCAACCGGAACGTCTCGCCTTCGCCGCGGGCGGCATCGACGACCTTCATAAGCGCTTCTTTGACGAGCGCGTTTCGGCCAACAATGAGCGCGCTCTCGGCTTCTCGCCTTAGGCACGCGACGACGCCGGTCACGAACCGGTCGAACGCGCCCCTCCAATCGTTCCCTTCGAACGCGAGATTTACGCACGCCGCGCGGATCTGAAGGCCGAACTTCTCGACCGCGGCGCCCGAAGCTTTATCAAGCATTGCGGCCACATTGAAGTCGCCCGGAATCGCCCGACCGAGCGCGCCGAAGAGCGAACTGAGGCCGCCTTTAATTGCGCCAAAACCAAGACCAGAAAAGGCATCCAGCGCGCCCGCCGCAAGGCCGATTTGTGCCCCAACGCCGAGGCAATTGAAGAGGTTCTCAAGGAACTTTTTGATCCCTTCACCCTTGCCAATGTCGCGTGTGACGCTTGAGCAGACCTGACCCACGAATCGTCCAAACACGGCCGCGCCGGCGTCGAGCCCACTCTTCAAGAGCTCGTCGAGTTTCCCGGGGAGTGCGGGAAACGAAAGCTTAAATCCGCCGAACGAACCCACGAACGCGCCCCAAGCCGCGTCGAGGCCGGACTTCGAGGTTGCGCCCTTCGCGATTTCAGCGACGGCGCTGACGATGGTCGACTCCTGGAGTGCGTTCAACGCGACGGGTCCGATGCAATCAAAGACCTCCTTCGCGAGTGCCGCGACGTCGCCACCTTTGAGCTGCTTGTTGCCGCAACTTAGCCGAAGCTCAACGCCAAATCGCCTGCCACTTTCCGTCGCAATCTTGCCCGCGAACGTCATCAGGTCGGGCGGCATTCCGAGTCCCCACGCGCCAAAGACGTCTCCGAGAAACTTGATCCCGTCGCCGAATCGGTTGGATTCCTTCTCGGCGAAATCGGCAAGCCTTTGGACCGCGGCCAAGATGAGATCGCCCGGCCCATACTCCTTCTGCTCCGTGATCGCCCCGAGCTTGCGAGCCGCGTCGCGCAGCTTGTCGAGCGGGATGACCGCGCCGACACCTTTGCAAAGCGCCTTGAGCGGTTCGCTGAGAACCGGTCGAAGGGCGTCGAACGACTGGTTCAAGAGCGGCTTCAGGACGAAGTTGCGCACGAGTTCCTTGGCGCCTGGAATGCGGATGTTCACGACCGGGATCGCGGTGCCGTCGAATACAAAGTCGCTGACCTTTTCCGCGATGAGCGGCGCAAGGAAGGTATCGTGAAGCGCGTTAAGCGCAAAATGAGACAGAACCCCGGCGACCGGGCCGAGAAGGGCGCCGACGCCACCGAGCGTCGCACCTGCCGCGGCTACGGCCTGCGTGATCATGGCGACGAGGGGAGGGTAGATCGTCTTCGTCACCACGGGGAGCTTCAGCACCGCTTCGACGAAGCCGCTCACGATCCCGACGAGTGCGGGTCGAAGCATGATGGCCGCTTGGTCGAGGAGCGCATCGATGAGCTTATTCACCGCGTCGGCGATGGCCTGCGTTTTTCCGCCAGGCGAGGTCATCGCCGCGAAGGGGTCTGGGCAAAGGCCGGTGACGGTCTCGACGATCTTTGCGAGACTGCTGACGATATCGAGAATTTTTCCTGCGCCTGTAAAGAAGTCCTTTACATCTTTAAAAACAACGCGAACCCTCGGCGGCACGAGTCCGCAAACCGGTTCAATCGCCGAAACCTTTGTTTGCCCCGCAAGGCAATCGATCGCGTTCTGCCCGAGCGCGGTGATGAGCCGGCCGACGGGGCCCGTCACGGCGCTGTAAATCTGATCGAGGACGGGCGAGACGATCGTGTCAAACGCGTCGGAAATCGCTCGCTTTACTCCTTCGGCTATCGGTACGCCATACTGGTCCCAGAGCGCCTTCGCGGAGTTTCCGACGAAGTCGATCGCGTTCTTTCCAAGGTCGACGACGTACGTGACGGCGCCGACGGCGGCTTGCCCCATCGCCTGAAGCCCGGCGGTCGTGAATTCGCCGACCTTCGCGAATCCGTCGCCGATCCCTTTCGCGAGACTCCCGCCTTCGACCATGACGTCGCTCATCGCGCTGTTGAACGTGCTCATCGCCGCCTGCGGATCGCTAAACATCTGCCCGACGCCGTTCGAAACTTTGCCGACCCACTTCCCAAATTTTTCCCACGGCGGCGCCTTGGCATCGGCCTCGCGGCGCGCCTGTTCTTCAAGCGCTCGTCGCCGATCGTCAGCGGCCTTTGACGCTTTCGTCAGCGCCTCCTGCGCGTTCGCGCAAAAGTCATCGTAACGTTTGTCGCCGTCCGCCAAGAGGGACCTTATTTGCTCAAAGCCGGTGCAGTTCTTTTCCTTGGCGGTCAGGTTTTTCGGGAAACTGAGCGATGGCAAAAAGTCACCTCTTCCCGATCCTTTGCACCGACTTGAGATTTGGCTAAGCGTATCGTCGGCGTCTTTCCTATTGCCACTGCCGAGGTGACGCATCGCGGTTTCCACATCGATCCTGATAATTTCGAAGCTGAACCAGAGTGTGCCCTTAGCCACGTCGTGGCAGTCGTTGAGGCGCGCGGCCGTTTCATCGAACTCCTTTGTTTTCGCCTCGACGAGGTTGGTGACGATCTGTCTCGCGCTTGAGTAAACCGTGTTAAGCACGACCGTGACGGGGCTCACCATGGCCCCGGCGCAAGGCCCGTCCTTTTTCGAGAACTGCGTGAGAACATGTTTCCCGAGAGCCTCGATGGTCTTTGCAAATTCTCCCTGGCCGTTTTCAACCCATTTCCCAAAGTCGCTCGCCTTCTCAAAAGGGAATCGCGAGAACGGCGGTTCAAAAACAGCGCGAAACTTGGCGAGCCCCTGTGAGATGCAGGCGTTTTCTTTCATCCAGAGTACGGTGCCGGCGGTGCTATCGAGGTTGCTCTCGGAAACAAACTTTCGTCGCGCGTCGGCGGTGGCGAAATGGTTTCGCAGCCCTTGCGGGCCGCCGCCGCCCACGCCGTCGTCGAGCAACTTTCGCATGAGCGTGAGCGCGCGGTTTGGACGCGTGCCGCTCGGGTGCTCCGGCAATGTCGGATTCATCAAGTAGCCGGCGATCCCGGGATAATTGGCGCGCAATTCGGCGGTTGCCACGAAGATGAGCGACTTCACCGCCTCGCCCTTAAGGCGTTCGAGCTCGGCGCCAATCCCGAGCTGACTCAAGAAATAACCACGCTTCTCGCGCACCGACTTTTCGAGTTTCGCCGGGTCGTTCGCGCCTTTGCACCAGCCCCACATCTCCTTGATGACGGTGCGGAGCGGCGATGCGCGACTCGGATCGCTCGCGTCGTCGAAGAGCAGCATGCCAGCGATCGATGGATAGTGGTCGAGCTCCGTCGCGAATTCACGACGAAGAGCGGCGATGGCGGCGTCACGATTGGGACTTCCGACCTTTAGTTTGTCGAGCAGGGAGCCCTGCTCTTGCGTTAGCTTTGCTCGGACGTTTGCGGCGTCCAAGCGTTCAGTGGACGAAAACCGGCGGAGCAGCGCCTTAAAGAACGGGTTCCCAGAACTCGTAACCGCCGGAATGATTTGCGGCGAACACGTGATGGCGTCCTTGAACACCGTGAGAAGCGACGAACGAACAGTCTCTTCGCGCAACCGAACGTATTCCGCTTCAACTTTGTCACTCACCGGCTTTTCCAGGAGCGGCGCGATGAAGTTCGCAAGGTTCCGGCTCTGTGGAATCCGTCTTTGGTCTCGCGACGAAATGATCTGCCAATCGGCGGGCGTGAGTTTGACGTTGCTCGTCTTCGCGAGCGCCGTTTTCAGCAGGTCGGATGATGGGTCTTTGAAGATCGCGCGAAGGCCGGGCTCCACTTTGGTGTAATGGAAATACGCAAGGTCGAGGGCGTTGACGATTTCGAGCCCGTCGATGCACTTCGATAGCGCGACCGCAACCTGGTTCGGGTCTTTGTTAAACCCGAACTTTGGGAACTGGCGTTTGATCGCCGCGTAAAGGACCTCATACCGTTCGTTGACGCAAAGCCGCTCGCGTTTGAAAACATCGAGTCCTGTTTCGGTCAGCGCTCGAATCAACTCGGACTGCCTTGACCAGTTGCCTCGTATATCCTGCTCCCATTTGCCTGGCGGCGACGTCCGTATCCAATCCGCGGCGGCCTGAACTACGCGGCCGTTCGGATGAACGGCGGCGCCAAGCACGGTTGGGAAGTTCTGCCGAACGATCGGAAAGAGACTCGCAATCACTTGCCCCGCATACAATCGCCGCAATTTGTCGAGCTCGCCAAAGATCGCCTTGAATCCAGGGAAGCCGGTCTTATTTGCCTTGAGTTTCTCAAAAAGCTCGTCGCGTAAAACTTGTTCGGGCGATATGATCTGGCCGGACCTGCGGGTCACTGGGCCGCCCACTTCGAAGTCGTTGAACCGTCCCCGCCCCGACCCCGTAGGTTTTTTTAGCTTGGTGAATGAGGCCACAACGGCGTCGATGGCGGCGCGCATCGGAACTCCGTTTGGGTCGAGAAGGACCGGCCGCAGTTTGTATCCGACGGAGCTGTCTTCGTCGGCATAGACGAGCGGAAGGACTTGGCTCGCGACGGACGGCGCGTAGCAGCGAGCGACCGCAGCTTTGATCGCAGGGGTCCAGTCGACTTCTTTCATCCGCGACTGAAGACGCACGAGAACCTGGCGTTCGCGTCCAGGTCTGACAACGATTGGTTCCTGGAGCCGGCGCGCGAGGATTTCCGGGAGCTCTGTTTGCCGCGTCGCCTCGATGGCTTCGACGACGATCGCGCAACCGCCGATCGACGCGGGCAGACTGCCCATATAGATGTTGATTGCCTGACGCTGTGCCGTGAGGGCGATCCGCTCAACGTCCGCGAAGGTGAGTTTTTCCGCGACCATCTCGGCTTCGATTTCGTCGATCCGCTCCTTGGGGGGTGCCGGTGCCCTCGCGGCCCCCGCTCCATAGAAAACACGACGAAGGACGCCCCACTCGATGAGGTTGCGCCGCATCTTCGAGTCGCTCTGCAGCTCCTTGATGAGCGCCGTCATGATTGGAGCCACGGAGAGGTCTTGGCCGAACCCCGGGACGTTGGCGAGCGCTTTTTTCCACCGTTCAAACTCCCGCGGATCGGGCTCTCGTCCTAAGACAGTCTTGTAGGCGTACGCGGTGTTTCGACAGATGGTGCTTTCATTGTTTGGAGCGCACCCCGTGGTCGTCGCGCGCGTAAGCGCACGGCACGTGTCGTGTGTGTGCCAGGCGCACCAATCGGCGGCGCGGTCAGGTTTCCGCTGCGCTTGCACAGACGCTGGCACCGACCAAGCGAGCAAGAACGCCGGCATAACGAGTCTGGCCATCCGAGTTTTCCACTTAAAACGTGCTGCAAACCGCATTCTCTCCTCCCGTCATCGACCTTCTATATCCTTTTGACGGGGGGGGGGGGGATTTATTCAAAGTTTTTTTGGGGGGCTTCCGTCACCGTTCCGATGCCCCCAGTCAGCGCAATCGCATCTAAAAAGACCAGGTAGCAGGTTGATGGTATTCGTCCGTGACTCTCAACAATTTCGTTTTGGCGCGAGTTATTCGCGTGCACCCAAGAGGCGAACCCGCCGGGTCGCATGGGCACGGCGAGCCGGTCGGCGATCTGCCGTCACAAGGTCCACCCCCAGCGACTCAGGGCCTGTGCATTTTTCCGCACCGTGTTAGGGTGAGAACATCGAAGGTTCGTGTTCCCACGGTGTTTGAGCGCCCCGAGAACAGGCGGAGGACGGACACGCTGCGAGATTTGACCGCGTTTCAGGGCGTTTGTTAGATTGAGAGCAACGATGAACGACGTGGCTTCACAGTCCGGCGGCTCCGAAGTTCTTTTTCAGCGGTTTGGTCGCCAGGCGCCAGCCGGGACGGTCCTATTCCGGGAGGGCGATTCCGGCGAGGAGATGTATGTCATTCAGAGTGGCCGCGTGCAGATAACGGTTACGGTTCGTGGCATCGAGAGGATGCTCGACGAGCTTGGGCCCGGTGAGTTTTTTGGCGAGATGGCGATCCTAAACGCGCGACCGCGGAGCGCCACGGCGACCGTTATCGAGGAGGCGCAACTCCTCGTGGTTGGCGCGAAAACGCTCGAGGCGATGATTCGCGGAAACACGGAGATCGCGGTGCGCATGGTCAAGAAGCTCGCGGAGCGACTCGACGAGGCGGACCGAGTTATCGAGAACCTGATGTTGCGTGACTTGGCGAGTCGCGTTGTGCACCATTTGCAGGGCCTCGCGGAGACAGCCGGCGTCGCGGCGACCGAAGGCGGTGTGCGGATTCAAACAACGCCGAGTGAAGTTTCGCAAGCCATTTTGGTGCCGCTCGAAACCGTCGGGGATGTTTTCGCGCGGCTCGTAAAGGCGAATCTGCTCAAGCCCGAAGCGGGCGGCGCGTTTGTTATTCCAGACCCCGCAGCGATGGGGCAGTTTCTGGAATTCTTGGGGATGAAGGCGCGCTTCGAGCGACCGCTCACATGAAAGTCGGAAATTGAAATTCCGTGTGCTCGGCTGCCACGGCGGCGAAGCGCCTGGGTTTCGCGCGACGGCGTTTCTCATCGACGATGTGTTTGCGATCGACGCGGGCGGGATTGTTGGCGCGCTCCCGATCACGGCGCAGGCGCGGCTGGAAGCCGTGGCGCTCTCACACATCCACCTTGACCACATGAAAGATCTCGCGATGGTCGCCGACAACACGTTTGCGCTTCGCCGGTCCCCGCTCGACGTTTATGGAGCCGAGACGACGGTTAAGCATTTGAAGCGGCATCTGTTCAACGATAAGCTTTGGCCCGATTTCACGCGGATACCGACCGCGTCGCGGCCGACGATTCGTTTGCATTCGGTGTCCCTTGAGAAAGACGTTCGGATCGGACGACTCACGATCCGAGCGATCCCCGTGTTTCATACGGTCGAGTCGGTCGCGTTTCTCGTGTCGGATGGCAGCGGCACGATCGCCGTGTCGGGCGACACCGGGCCGACGACGCGACTTTGGGAAGTCTTGAACGGCACCCACGATTTGCGCGCGGTGCTCGTCGAATGTTCGTTTCCGAATGCGCTGCAAGAGGTCGCCGACCTTTCGGGTCACTTCACGCCGCAAACACTGAAAACCGAGCTCGAAAAACTCGCGAACCGCGACGTGCCGATCTTTGTTTATCATCTGAAGCCACCGTTTTATGGCGAGGTGGCGCGCGAGTTGCGCGGGATGGGGCGGCGCCTTCGGATTTTGAAGCTCGCCGATGAGTTTCGATTCTAGGAATGGCGTGGTGGAAAAAAGAGAAGCCGCCTGAGACGGTGAATTCCGGCGCGGTGATTTCGCGAACCGCGGATGGCCTTTGGCGCAAGTGCGATGGGTGCGGTGAAATTCTCTATGCGCAAGAGGTTGCGAAAAACGCCGAGGTGTGTCCGCGGTGTCAGTTGCACTTTCCGATCTCGGTCACGAACCGGATCGCGTTTCATTTCGACGAGGGTTCATTTCGCGAAACGGACGCGGGGGTTCGTGGCGCCGATCCGCTGGAGTTTCGCGACAGCAAGAAATACCGAGATCGTCTCAAGGCGGCTGAAAAATCGGTTGGCCGTAAGGACGCCATCGTCACCGGTTCGGCGTGGATGGAGGGGATCCCGGTGCGCGCGGGGCTTTTTGATTTCGCGTTCATGGGGGGGAGCATGGGGTCTGCCGTCGGCGAAAAGATCGCGCGGCTCTTCGATGGCGCGCTCGCGGCGGGGCTGCCGGTCGTCCTTTTTTCGTGTTCGGGCGGTGCGCGCATGCAGGAGGGGACGCTGTCGCTTATGCAGATGGCGAAGACGGTTCAGGCGATCGCGCGGTTTCGTGCGGGTGCGGCCCGCGAGGGTGTTGCGCGCCCGTTTGTTTCGGTCTTGCTGAATCCAACGACCGGTGGTGTTGCCGCGAGTTTTTCGATGCTCGGCGACATCATCGTTGCGGAGCCCAAAGCGCTTGTTGGCTTCGCAGGGCCACGCGTCATTCAAGAAACGTTGCGCGAGAAGTTGCCGCCAGGGTTTCAGCGCGCGGAATATCTGCTCGAGCATGGAATGATCGATGCGGTTGTCGAGCGTCGAGAGCTGAAGACGTGGATCGCGCGGTCGTTGCGATTGCTCGGGTGCACGGTCGACCCGAAGAGCGTTGCGCATCGCTCGGGAGCCACCGCGAGCGCGAAAACGGAATGAACGTTGGCGCACGATTCGCTATGATGCGGACGCGCATGAAAAAGCCGACCGCGGAATACGAAACCGTCATCTTGGGCGCGGGGCTCGCGGGGCTTTCCGCGGCGCTTCACTTGGAGCGCGATTACATTGTCGTGGAACAGGGCGCGGCCGTCGGCGGTCTTGCGCAAACGGATGTCGTTGACGGTTTCTACTTCGATCGCACGGGGCACTGGCTCCACCTGCGCGACCCGGGGATCAAGGCGATGGTCGATGAGTTTATTGGCCATCGACTGGTGAACGTCGTTCGCAAGAGCAAGATTTTTTCGCACGGCGTTTACACGCACTACCCATTTCAAGCGAACACGTACGGACTCCCGCCGAAGGTCGTCGAAGAATGCCTGCTCGGATTCATCACGGCACCCGCTCGTACGGCACCCGCCCGCGGTCTCAAGAGGCTGCGCGACCCGAAAAATTTTGAAGAGTTCATCTTTTTTCATTTCGGCGAAGGGATCGCGCGACACTTTATGATCCCTTACAACACGAAGCTTTGGGGTGTGCCGCCGCGCGAGATCACAAGCGAGTGGTGTTCGCGCTTTGTGCCGCGCCCGACGATCGATGAGGTTGTTCGCGGTGCACTCGGGTTGTCGCGCGAGCAGATTGGCTACAACGCAACTTACCTCTATCCGAAGGACGCGGGGATCGATGTCTTGCCGCAAGCCCTCGCCGTGCGCGTGTCGCCGCTGCGACTCTCGACGAGCGCCGTGGCCATCGACCTCGCGCGGCGCCAAGTCACACTGTCGTCTGGCGAAACGCTCGCGTATCGCCACCTCATTTCGACGCTGCCATTGCCCGCGCTCGTCGCGATGTCGCGTCCGGTCACGGCGACAATTCGGACGCTCGCAAAAAAACTTCGGCACACCTCGGTCATGTTCGCGAACTTCGGCGTGCGCGGTCGGGCGCCGATCGACTCACAGTGGATCTACTATCCCGAGACGCGATTCCCCTTTTACCGCGCGGGAATCCCGACGAACGCCGTCGCTGCGCTCGCTCCGCCCGGCCACTACTCGCTTTACGTCGAAGTCTCTCATCGCGGCGAGCTGGTTGCGGACAAAGTGCTTCCGGCGCTTCGGGCCGCGGTCGTCGATGCGGGACTCGTCTGCGACGCGCGCGACATTGTCGTCGAGCGGATGTGTAACATTCCGTGTGCGTATGTGATTTTTGATGACAACTACTTTCGGGGCGTGCGGACGATCTTGCCGTGGCTCGCGCGACAAGGGGTTCTCTCGACGGGGCGATACGGAAAGTGGACGTATTGTTCCATGGAAGACGCCATGATGATGGGGCGCGAGGCGGCCGCCGACGTACGACGCGGCGCACGGGGGCGGAGGGCGAGAAAAAAATGAAGGCTGAAGCACCAGCGATCAAAGGGGCCGGGAGTAAGAAGAGAATGGGCGCGGCGCGGGCAAAGAGGGCGTCTCTGGCGGCGCCTCGGCTTTCGATCGTCATCCCGGTCTACAATGAGCACGCCATTATGGCGGATGCGGTCGCGGGGCTTCGCGAGAAGCTCGCGGAGTGGGGGGTAACGTACGAAATCATTTTGTCGGAAAACGGGAGCCGCGACGAAACGCTCGCCATCGCCAATCGCATCGCTGAAAAACACGCCGACGTGCGCGTCCTGCACACCGAAGAGGCGAATTACGGGAAAGCGCTCAGGCGTGGCATTCAGGATGCGCGTGCGGATGTGGTCGTGTGCGACGAGATCGATTTGTGCGACGTCGACTTTCACCGGCGCGCGCTTGAACTTCTCGAGTCGGGCGAGGCCGATTTCGTGGTGGGTTCGAAGCGTCTCGCCGATTCGGACGACGAGCGCCCCGCGTATCGACAGCTCGCGACGTACGTGTTCAACGGGCTCTTGCGCGTGATGCTCGGCTTTCATGGGACCGACACGCATGGGCTTAAAGCGTTTCGGCGCGAGACGGTTTTGGCGACGGTGCGGGAGTGCCTTGTCGACCGCGACCTTTTCGCGAGCGAGCTCGTGATTCGCTCGGAACACGCGGGCCTCCGCATGCGTGAAATCCCCGTGCGCGTCATCGAGAAGCGGCCACCGTCGGTCAACTTGTTTAAGCGCGTGCCGAACGTGCTGAAGAACCTCGTGCGGCTCTTCGTCGCAATTCGCATTCGCGGGTGATGGGCGCGCGCCTCGCCTCGATCTCGGTCGACGTCGATTCGCTTCATCATTACCTGCGCATTCACGGAAACGCCACGGGGGAACCGGACCGAAAGGTGTGGCGTCTCGCCATGCCGCGCTTTCTCGATCTCTTTGATGAGCACGATGTGCGTGCGACGTTTTTTGTCGTGGGTGAAGAAGCGTCGTGGAACAGCGAGATGCTGCGCGTCCTCGCCAGCCTCGGACACGAAATCGCAAATCACAGCTTTCGCCACCTTTACGACCTGTGGCAACAGCCCGCCTTGGTTCAGCAGGATGAGATCGCACACGCCCATGACGCCATCGCAGCCGCCTGTGGCGTTGCGCCCGTTGGATTTCGCGCGCCGGGATACAGCGTATCGGAATCGCTTCTCGACGCCGTGCGTGCCCTGGGCTACCGCTACGATTCGTCGGTTTTCCCAGCTGTGCCGTACTACCTCGCTAAAGCCGCGGTGATCGCGTCACAGCGCCTCCTTTCGCGCCCCGTTGGGTCGTCGCTCGGACCCGCGAAGGTTCTCGCCGCGCCGCGACACCCGTACTTTCCGGACCCGCACAACTGGCGACGCCGTGCGCGATCGGGCTCGTTCGTTGAATTGCCGATACCCGTTGTGCCGCCCTTAGCGTTTCCCTACATCGGCACCACGATCCTCACCACGCCGCGCCCTGTATTTCGCTGGCTAACGCGCGCCGTGTGCGCGCGATACGACTATGTCAACGTTGAGCTGCACGGGATTGAACTTCTCGATTTCGCGGCCGATTCCATCGATCCGCGGCTTCGCAAACAGCCAGATTTGCAAATCCCGTTCGTCGAAAAGCGAGAACGGCTCATCGAGCTCTTCTCGATCCTTCGCCGCGAGGGATTTGAGATCGTGCCCATTCGCGAAGCGGCATCCCGCGTCGCCATTGGATAATCGCGCGGCCAGCCCTTACAGTATTTGGTAGAGAGGAATGCAACCACAAAGACACACGGACACTGGGATTTTATGGAGGGGATTCTCTTTTGAGATCCACTTCCCTGTGCTTCAGCGCTCGCTGTCTCTGTGCCGCTTTGGTTGCATTTTCGTAGTCTTGTCTTGCGCCGTCCCAGCGCCGATCGACGGCCCGGCCGATGAGACGGCCGCATCGCCTCGCATCGTCTGGACAACCGTCGACCCGCCTGTCGGACTCGTGTCCATCAACCAGAGCGCGACATCGACCGAGTTTCGTATCATTCAAGTCGATGACCCGAACGTCGCCGACAAGTTGACCATTCGATTCTTTGTCGACTACCACCGCGACACAACGATTCAACGCGAGTTCACGCTGCTCGCCGACCCCGGCTCGACGACCCCGACAATTCGCACGGGCGTGATTTTCAGTGCCCCGACCGCTCTCTTCGGGTCGAACCCCACCGCTTCGGCGCACCTCGTCGAGGCGATCGTAAGCGATCGCGGCTTTTCGGATACGGGGCAAACGACGAACATCAATCGGAACGTGCCGTCCGACGCACGCACCGATTACATCGCGTGGACCGTCCAGGTGGTCCCATGATGCTGCGCGCAAAATCGTCGACCGCGCACCGGCCCTGGGCGACGCGCTTCTCTGGTCCGCGGTCTTCGGCGCGCCGTTTCGCGCTTGTCTTTATGATGCTCCCGCTCGCCCTTCTTGGCGCGTGCCTCCTACGCCTCACGTCACAGAAGTCGGCGTTTCGAATCCCGGAGTGCTCCTTTGCGTCGTCTTGCCCAAGTGGGTTCACCTGCACGAACGGCTATTGCGTTTCCGCGGACACCGCAAACTCTCTCACCGTCGACGTTCAACTTTCGCCGGGCACATCAAGTGGTTTCTTGCGTCCGGTGCAGATGACCTCACAGAACTTGTCGCAATTAACCTCCGCGACTCTTCCGACCTTTGTGCTCGCGTCACCCGTGAACGTCACGGGTTCAGTTGCCGTTCCGGCCGACGCTTCGGTGTTGCCGACATCGATTGAAATCGTCGCCGAGCGGCCGGGCGCTATCGCCGGCACCATCGCTCGCTTCTCAACGTTCGCGCAAAAAACACCCGCTGCCGAATGGACATACACGCTTGCGGTGTTACCCGGAACGTACGCATTCACCGTCACACCGAAAGACGCGCCGTCTCCGCCGGTGACCGTTCTGGATGCTTCGATAACCGAATCGACGTCGCAAACCTTCACACTCACCGATCCAGCCGCGCTCATCGAAGTCCGGGGGCGCGTCGTCCAAGTGGGAAGCGAGGTTGCGACGGTCGGCGGGTTGACCGTGCAAATCATCGACGAAGCGGCGCAAATCCGATCGACAACCGCAACGACCGCCGCGGACGGGACGTTCACGGTTTGGATCGCGCCCGGCGCCACAGAGGCATTACTTCAGGTGCGCGGAACCGAAGCGAGCGGCCTTTACCCGGCGGTTGATGTCGATGCCGGAATCGTTGCCGCGGGATTCTCTGCGGGCGACGTGAGCTTGGGCGATCTGTCGGGCGGCCGCGTGTCGACAACGTTTCGCGTGCTTGCGTCGGATGGCGGCGCGGTGCCGAATGCGCGCGTTCGTTCGGTTGGAAGTATTGGGGCTGGCACTGTCACCGCGACAGGAACGACCGGATCGACCGGAGAATGGACCGTCGGTCTGTATCCCGGGAGTTACGTCGCCGAAGTTGCGCCACCCTCCGGCGCCGGCTCGGCATCGGCGCGAAGCAGCGTCTCCGTGAGCCCGTCTGGAAATACCGTCGTCGTGACACTTCCCGACAAGGTTCTAATCTCGTTGTCGGTCGCGTCTTCTGTGGGTGACCCCGTCGCTTATGCGCCGATCTCGCTCCGGCGCGTCGGCGAGCTCGATGCGTCGGCGGCCCCGTGGGTTATCGACGAGATCGCAGCGACAACAGACTCCAACGGGCGGGCGGCGGTCCTTGTCGATCCGGGTCGATTCGACGTGTCTGTGACGCCGGTGCCGTCCACGCGTTTACCCGCGACGACGATAGAGGGAGCCTTCTTCTCGTCGGGAGGCGCGCTCCCGATCACGTTGCCGCGCGGTCTCACCGTCACCGGTCTTGTTATCGGTCCCGACGCTTTTTATGTCGCCGACGTTCTCGTTGAGTTTTTTGCGTCGACGCCCGACGCGTCGGTCACGCCGCCCGTTCTTGCGTCGACCGTCTCGGCGTCGGATGGAACGTTTGTCGTCACGCTGCCAAATCCGTAGCAGGGTGCGTAAAAACGCCCGCCGCGCGCTCCGGTTGGCTCCGCAGCTCCGCGCTCGCAGACCTTTTGGTCTGCTCGCTCTTCGGGCGTTTCGATGATCTTACGGAGAACCGAAAATCTCAGATGCGCCCTCAGAGTCGCTGCTGCACCAACCGTGCGCGCGGCGGGCGTTTCAGCCGCCCCCAGGGGCTTCAAAAGGGCATCTCCGCACCCTGCTAACGGCGTAACGCGCGTCGAACGTTCCGCTCCGCCTCGCGCTTCGCGGTTGCTTCACGTTTATCGAACTGCTTTTTTCCCTTCGCCAAAAAGAACTCGACCTTCGCGCGGCCATCTTTGAAGTAGAGTGCTGTCGGAATAAGCGAGAAACCTTTTTCGGCGACATCGCGCGCCAGTCGATGCAGTTCTTGGCGATGCACCAAGATTTTTCGCGCGCGAAGCGGCGTGTGGTTGTTGTACGTCGCGTTCGGGTACTCGGCAATGTACGAGTTCACGAGAAAAAGTTCGCCACGTTCAATCGCCGCGTAAGAGTCGGTGAGGTTCGCCTTGCCATCGCGAAGCGATTTCACTTCGCTCCCCGTGAGCACGAGCCCGCCCTCGTAGGCTTCGCTCAAGAAATAGTCGTGCCGCGCCTTGCGGTTCACGCAAACGATCTTCTCGCCCTGCTTTGACGGCGGTTCCTTAGCGCCCACGGGGCGAGTCTGCCTGAACTGTGCGGTCTGCGTCCAGGGTTCGTGCGATTTCCTCGATCCCCGGATAAGCAGCCAGTTTTCTTCCTTACGTAGGGTCGGCAGGTGCCGCTTCGGCGCGCCGACGTCCTCGGGTCTGAACGGACTCGCGCGACAGAGCCGCTGTTCAGAGGTAAGCGAAAGCTCGGTGATCCCAGCCAATATTGCGCTGCAGACCCTGCGGAGGCGCGCCTATGCGAGCCTCTGCCGACCCCACGCAAATCCGGGCGGACCGCTTTCCGGAGACGCTTTTTCTGGGCTTGAGGGCGGTTCGAAGAGTTCACCCGCTGGGTATCAGCTGACGATCGATCGACTCCCAAGTCTCTGAACCGAGGGTTCTGGGAAACGGCTGGTTTCTGCTTGGGCGGGCGGGGATTGGGTGAGCGGCGGCTCGCGTCCGCAGGGGATGAGGTGCCGATGGGGCGTGGGATTGCCGTTCTCATGACGCTTGGTTCATTTCGTACAGACTCACATTTCATGTCAGACCCGAGGACTTCCGCGAGCCGGAGCGAGCCCAACCCCGACCGCCCCACTGAAGTCTTCTCCGTTATCCGGGGATCAGGGTGCGATTTGCGGCGTCGCGCGATCGCGCGTAACATCCGCAAATGACTTCGATGCGAGCAAAACTGAGACCGGATGCGAATGCGAAAAACGTGCGAGGACTAATCCCGCTCGAGCGCGCCCCTGGACTGTTCGACGCGCTCGACGTGGATGCGTGGCTTTTGACCGATTTTCGCGCCCAAAATCCGATTGCGGCGAACGTCGTCTTGCCCCGGGGACACACGACGCGGCGCTATTTTGTGATCGTTCCGCGAACGAATGTCGCGAAGACAAAACTCCTGCTCCACCGGATCGAGGCCGATAACTTCACGAACATCGTGGGCGAGAAACGATTCTATGCCTCTCGCGCGGAGCAGGACGAAGGGCTCAAGTGGCTTCTCGCAGGCGTCCAGCGCGTTGCCATGGAGTATTCGCCCAAGGGCGCTCTCCCGTACGTTTCGCGCGTCGACGCGGGTACCGTCGATCGCGTGCGCGCGCTCGGCATTGACGTTGTCTCGTCCGAAATGTTGGTTCAGCGGCTCCTCTCGCGCTTGACGCCGGCCGGCATCGCGTCACACCGTCGCGCCGCGGCGGCTCTCCACGACATTCAGGAAGCGGCGTTCTCGCGCATTCGCCGCGACGTTCGCGCGCGACGGAAACTCACCGAGTGGACGCTCTCGAAATGGATGGCCGCGGGGCTTTCAGCGCGCGGGATGGTTTTTGACGCCGAACCGATCGTCGCGATCAACGGTAACGCTGGGAGGCCTCACTATTCACCCGACGCCACACACGATGCTCCGATCGGCGTGGGCGATCTTGTGCTGCTCGACTTATGGGCCAAGGAGAAAACGCCGGGCGCGATCTACGCCGACATCACGTGGGTTGGCTTCGTTGGCGACCGCGTGCCAGCCCGCTACGCCCGCGCATTCGCCACGATCGCCGCAGCGCGCGACGCGGTTGTCGACCACTTGAGATTAAAAGCACGCCCCACGGGCGCCGAGCTCGATGGCGTCTGTCGCGGCGTCATTCGGCAAGCGGGGGAGGGCGCCGCGTTCATTCATCGCACGGGGCACAGCATCGACACCGACGTGCACGGCTCGGGCGTTCACATCGACGGTTTCGAGACGCACGATTCGCGCGTGGTTGAGCCGGGCTCTCTCTTTTCGGTTGAGCCGGGCCTTTATTACGACGACTTTGGCGTACGCACCGAGATCGATGTCCTCATGACGGCGGGCGGCCCCGAGGTAACAACCGGCACACCGCAGCGCGAGATTGTTCCTTTGTTCGCCGAGCGATCCGAGCAAAAGCGCGCTTCAAGAAAGGATGCCGCGCGCGCGTGAAGCTCCCGATTCCGTGGGGGCGACTCTCGCGGCGGAATGCGCGGCAACTCGTCGCCTTCCTCATTCTCGTTGGTGTCGTGCTCTATGTGCGCTCGCTGCTTGAAGCGGACGAAAAAATTCAGTCGTGGGAACAGCCGCTCGATGTGGCGGTCATTCAACTCACGCCGGACGAGACGCCGATTCCAGATGAGTTCACGCGCACATTTTTTGCGCCGTCAAGCTACCCGGCCGATCGCGGGACGTCACTCCACGCGATTCCGCGCTGGCTGCGGGACGAATCGGTTCGCCTCACCGGACGCGATCGAACCCTCATTCGCTTTCACCTTTTTGGGCCGACGGTCTTTCGCGAACCACCACCAAAGCCGAGCGACAGTTTTTTCGGGCGCATCGTCGCCGGCTTTTCGTTTCGCTCCTACTTAAAGCGCGTCGCGACGGCGGCTTCGGTCGATCTTTCAAAGTTTCTCGTGAAGCTTGTTCTCGTCTACTACTCACCCGGAAAACCCGTCGACAAACATTCCGACTCGTACGGGTCGTTTCGTGACCACGCGGGGCTTGTCTACGTGCCAACGGCGATCGCCGACATCCCTTACAACGTCGCCGAAATCACGCACGAGCTGATGCACACGTTTGGCGCGAAGGACAAATACGACGGCCGCGCGACGGTTTTCCCGGGCGGATACGCGGAGCCATTTAAGGCGCCGCTTCTTCCTCAACGCTTCGCCGAGGTGATGGCCGGTGAGATTCCGCTTGCGCCGAATCGGTTGCGCCCGGTGCGCGGACTCGACGAGCTTCGCGTGGGGCACGAGACGGCGCTTGAGATCGGTTGGCTCGATGATGAGACGGTGCGTCGGTATTACAAGGGGGGGCGACGAACCCGCGAATAGCTGCCGCGCAAACGTTTCACCGCGCAGGATTCAGGAGGCATTGCCGCAACGAGGTCGTCTCGGTAAATCCGCAGCGTCCATCCGCCTGTTCTTTGCATTCAGCGGTTTGGTAACATGCATACTGTGGTTTCCAATCGCACAACCTCGACACAATTTCCTTGCCACAGTTTTCGCTGAAGCAACCGGCCTTGAGGCACTTGCCCGGCCGGGCCGGCTTCTTGACATACCACCATCGCGCAAAGCTTGGCGAAAGGCCGCCCTCGCCGATCGTCATTCGTCCGCCGTTCGGGCTCTTCGGGTGCTCCCGAAAGTTGAGACTGAAGTGCTCGAGCCAATTGCTCTCCTTCGACGTCGGGTAAAAAGTGCCGTTGGGAATTGGACAGGGCGAAGAGTTGCATCGCAAAATCCGTTTCATTCTCTTGAAGTGAACGAGGATTTTTCCCGCGGTCTTCATTTTTATGTCGTAAACCTCGGAATACCCCGGATCTTGGATCTTTTCGAAGCAGACTTCGGCGGGCTCGGCTTCGACGGCCGTCGTCGTTTCTGCGGCGATCCAATAGCATTCCTGGCGTCCATAAGCGTTTCCAGTGAGTGCAACGAGTAATCCGATAGCAATGACAGCACCTTGGCGCATCTTCATCCTCCCTTTCTGAGTCGCCTCCGAAAAACCGACTTTCCCAGCAGCCCGTTAGACGCGCAAGCTCGTTCGTTTATTCATCGTAGGTCGATACCCGCGAGGTCTTTGGTGAGCGTGCGCAGGTAAGCGAAAAGCTCAATGCCGCGCCCGCGGTCGTCGAACCACCGCCCGGACGGCTCGTCGTAGTTAAAGTGGATCGCCGTGTCGCGCGCGGCGAGCCAGATTTGCCGCACGGGGCGCTGCGTGTTGATGATGCATCGGACGCCCTTCGGGTATTGGATGGTAACGACGTCCCCGGCGTTCGTCACTTCGGCGAGGTCGGGGTCGACGTCCTCGAAGCGTGCGTCGATCTCTTTCCAGGCGCTATCAACAAGCGATAAATATCGGCTTTCATCTAACATACGTCTCTCCTTGCGCTACCAAAGCCCAACCTGTACATACCACTCTTATGAAGGGGGCCGCGATGTCGATCAAGCACGTTATCTTTTTCTTGATAGCAAGTTCGTGGGTCAGTGCTGGTTGTAAGTCCGAAGATTCTCGCCCCGCGTCCGACTGTTTTGGTTACACCGCGCCGCCCGGCTGGAAACCAACGAGCAAGAGCTCGGGCACCGACGGAAAACAGATCATTATTTTTGGCGAAAAGATTTATTCCTTAGGGGCGCAAAGAAACCAAGACAACTTTCTTGTTCGCTTCATTCCGTCGGGCGGATTGTCATTGCCGGGTTACAAGGACTTCATCTTGAAGGCACTCGGCAGCGCCGACAAGATGAAAGAGACGATGAAAACGGCCGAGAAGATGCGGGCCAACGTCGGCCAATTCAAGAGTTTCGTTGACGCGACAACAGAAATAAAAGCGCCGGTCGTCACCGACCACAAGGTGAGTGGGCGCGATGCTTATCACATCTCGTCGGAAACAGCGCTCGCCGTGGGCGAGAAACCGGTTCGCCTCATCACACGGTCGGTGCTGACGAAGTGGGGAAGCGAGTTCATCATCGCCTCGGCCGGCTACCCCGATTTTCGCGACGCCGACTTGCGCTCGCTCGCGGACGCGTTCCTTGCGTCGGTTAATTTCGATAAGTGTAAGTAGTCCTCGATCCCGGGATAAGCGGCCAGTTCGCTTCTGTGCGTAGGGTCGGCAGGAGCCGCTTCGGCGCGCCGACGTCCTCGGGTCTGAACTGACTCGTGCGACAGAGCCGCTGATTAGAGGCAAGCGAAGGCTCGGTGATCCCAGCCAATATCGCGCTGCAGACCCTGCGGAGGCGCGCCTTTGCGGGCCCCTGCCGACCCTACGCAATTCCGGGCATACCGCTTTCCCGGGGACATTTTTCTAAGGCTTGAGGGCGGCACGAGGAGCTCACCCGCTGGGTGTCGGCTGATGATCGATCGACCCCCAAGTCCCTTAGCCGCCGTTTCAGGAAAACGGCCGGGTTCTGGTATCCGCAGGGGATGAGGTGCCGATGGGGCGTGGGATTGCCGTTCTCATGATGTTTGATTCGTTTCGGACAGACTCACATTTCATGTCAGACCCGAGGACTTTTGCGAGCCGAAGCAAGCCCAACTCCGACCGCCCCACGCTGGTCTTGGCCGTTAATCTGGAATCAGTGTAAGTAATCATCGTTTCGGCGCGCAGACGTCGGCTGTTTTCGCGGCGTTCCCAAATCGCGGGAGCGTCCCCTTCGTGGTTCCTGCGAGGTCTGCGCAGTTGTGGTTCTGCGGCGCCGCCTTGCTGACGCAGACGCCCCGCGCTGGCGCAACGCCTGGATCGGCGATACAGAAGGTTGGGGCTTTCCCGGCGAGGTCGGGGCATGTCCCGTTGCACGTCAGCGAGCAAAAGCCCCGCGCATGGCAGAACCCCGCTGCGCCGCTGCTCGTGAAGGCGCAATCGACCGCGGCCGTGCATCGATCGCCAACAAACTTCGCCGGCGGCGGGGGTGGCGGCGCGACACCGTTCAACTTCGGAAACGTCGCGGCATCATCCAACCGCACGAATGAAAATCCCTCGGCTTTGAGCGCAAGAATAATCGCTTCCAAGTTGTCAGCGGTGTTGTCGTGAATATCGTGGAAAAGCAGGATGCCGCCGCCTTCCTCTCTTGCTTGCGACAACACGTACGCCTTCATATCGCTGCGATAACGATCAGGCACCCACTTGAACGTCTCCTTTTTGCACTTGCCGCCGCCCGACGAGAAGCACCAGTCGGCGCTGTCGATGTGCCAGCCGGTCGCGACGAGGCGACGATCGCGCACAAGTTGCATGGTCGTGCAGGTCGAACTCCCGAATGGGAATCGCATGAACTTCTGCGGCTCGCCCGTTCCGGTGATGGTGGTTGCGACCGAATCGACTTCCGACGCGACCTTCGATCTCGTCTGCTGCGCGAGGTTGATGTGGGCGTACGTGTGATTCGCGAGCAAGAACATCGGGTCGTCCGCGACCTGTTTGATGATCGTGCGATCGGCTTGCGAATCGATCCACTTTCCATTGATGAAGAATGTGGCCGGCGTGTTTTGCCGCTTGAGAATGGCGATCACTTGCGCCGTCGTTTCAGGGTTGGGGCCGTCGTCGAAGGTGAGAGCGATGCGCTTGTTAAACCCTGACTGGTCAGGAACGACGACGCCCGAACACGAAGACGACGCCGCGAGGGCGATCGACACCGCCGAAAAAATGGGGGTCGGGGGGCCTGGCGGCGGCGCGGCAAGGATAAAAAACGGCAGCGCGGGTTTTGTGGGGTCGAGGAGGCGTCCCGACTTCGGGGCTTTGCGCGCCTTTCGCGACTCCAGAAGCTCCTCGTGTGCGCGTTCCCATCCAGGGGCGACGTGTTTTCGAAAACAGGCTTCGCGCGGGGGCCGTGCACGATCGAAGCATGCCTTCCGCGTTGCAACACACGCAGTTACTTTCGCGCCCGTGCACGATTTGAGCGACTCTTTGCCGCCGCATCGTTTTGCGCGCGGGCAGACCGGGCAAACGCACCGCAGAAACGCCTTCTTGCACGCACGAACCTCTTGAATGAAATCTCGTTGGCAGTGCCGATCCGCGCGGGCTTCACGAGAGCTGCCAAGGATCATCATGAGACCGGCCATAAGTGAAAGATGAAAAGACCCGTTTGCTGTCATTTTTCCTCCTCACGCATGACGATTATTCACGGCGCCGGCCAGCGCGACCACTGAAGGTTTCGGGACCCGCGTTTCAACGTTCCTTCGGCGATCGACGCGCCCTGGCTGTCGACGACGACGAGCCGCAGGTCGTCACCCTTGATATCGGCGAGCGTGAAGTTGACGTGCTTAAAGTGCTTGCGATCGGAGCGCGCGCCACCCGAGCCAAGAACAAGCGTTGGAATGCCGGCTTGCGTGCCTGACACGGCAGCCGTCGATTCGCGCCCGAGCCTTTCCCAGTGGCCAACGACGATGAGGTCGACGCCCTCGCGTTCGAGGAGAAGGGCGAGCCGCTTCGCCGTTTCTTTGTGAACGCCGCCGTCGCGGAGCGGAAAATGGAAAAACGCGATTTTCCAAATGTTCGTTTGCCCGCGCACGCGTTTGAGATCGTCCTTCAGCCACTTAACCTGCGGGCTGTCGTTCGCGTCGACGTCGTCAAGCGACGCGATGGCGTACGACTCAGACCCGTTAGCCATTTTCGCCGTCGCGCTCACCGCGCCGACCCCCGCGATGTCGAGGCCGATGAAGTGCGCATTCGCGTAGTCAAACGAATAGTACGTCTTTCCCGTGCCGTTCTTTTGGAGAAGCGGTCGAAATGCGTCGCGGTAGTAGCGTCCGCCGTGTGAGAGCTTGTCGCCGTGCTCATGATCGTGGTTGCCGGGCACCGGGAAAAACGGAACGCCCTTCAAAATGTCTTTGCCGCCGCCGCGCCAACCGTTGCCGTTGTACGTGCCGAACAAATGTTCCGCGTACTCCCAGGCTTTTCCCTTTTCGTTCGACACGTCGCCCGGCGACACGATGAAATCGAAACCGGTGCGCGCTTCGCCATGGACGGTTCGTCGCGCGCGCTTTGTTTCGAAAATGCGATCGCGAAGGTGTCGGTGAATGTGGTAGCTGCAGTTTGGGTCGGTGATTTTTCGGAGCTCGTTACAGTCGGGCGAATAGGCGCTGAAAATGTCGGAGACGAAAACCGTTGAAAACGACGTCTGCGTGCGCGGCTCGCTGGTCTTGAATCGCGCGTCGCGCACGAGATCGACGGCGCCTTGCCCGCGGCTGTTTTTTCGCACGACGCGGTAGTGATACCACGTGCCCGGAGTGAGCCCTGTCAGCGTGACCTCAAAGCCGTGCTCGGCGTTTGACTTTCTCAAACGTCTCCCCGCGCTCCCCACAATATCGACGCCGATCGTTTGCCGTCCCGTCCGTTGCACGGTCGCGCTCGGTCGCGACGGAAGCGGCGCGCGCTCAACCGCGTGAAAAAATTCGCAGATGTCGGCGCCGTCTTTCGTTTTCCAGACGATGGTGACCGACGTCTGCGCAGCGTATTGAATGTGCGGCAATCGGTAGCGCGGCGGCTCCTCGCTCGACCCATCGGTTTCGTACGGCGTTTTCTCGCCGGGGCTGCATTCGGTGCAGGTGGGATCGTTGGGGCGCGCGCTGGAGGCGCCGGGTGACGCGAGCACGAGGATCGTGAAAAGTGAAATCAAGGGTCGCGGTGCGAGTCGATTCATTCTCTTCCCTCCGACATCTCATTAGACGTGCCGATATGGCCATCTATTCAATTCCGTCGAGCTTTTCGGTGGTCAATCGCCGCCGCGACCGAAAAGAATTTGAATAAAACACCCCCCCCTCCCCGTCTAAACGGTTTGGTGGCCGATTGGTCGGCGCTATTTTGCAAGGGGAGGACCGAGGATGCGAAAAAGGAAAGCGAAACTCTGGCTGTTGGGGGCTGCCGCCGTCGGAACTTTTCTCGGGAACGTGTCGATCGAAACGGGCCAGGTCGGCCTCGTGTCGACCGCGCGGGCACAGTTCGATCCCTGGATTCAAGTGTGCGGACCTTGGGATGGCGGGTGCTGGCCCTCCGACGGAAACTACTATGGGGATGGTAAACGAAGATGGTTCCTCAAGGTTATCGGTTGTCAAATTGATTGGGGTAGTGACTTTACGAACCAAGGGAGACGCGATGGCTTTTTTAATTGCGTGCATAACAACGCTAAAAAGCTCATTGACAACGCTGGGAAGGCGCTCAACGAAGGAAAAGACTGGGTGGTGAACCAGATCAAAAGTCCGTTCGGCTGCCCGCTTCGAATCGATAACATCGGCGGTTTCCTCAACTGCCTCGGGAGAAAACTCAAAGAACAATGGGATAAGGCCGCCAAAGCGATGCAGCAGTGGGGAAGTTCCGCGGCCCAGTTCTTTGATGGTTTTATCTACGACATTATCGGGAAACCAATCGGCTGCTCGAGAGAAAACAGTCGGGTCTCCAGCTTGGCCCGCTTAGCGGAATGCGTCGGCAAAGAGATTGCGAAAAAGGGCAGCGAAATGTTCGAAGCCGGCAAGAAGACGCTCGGCGACTTGACCGGGGCTTTCGGGAAGATTGTGGAGGCTGTAAAGCAGTTCCTCGGTGCCAACCCCAAGTTTTTGGATGCGCTCAAATGTGCCATCCCGGGAGGAGAGGCTCTTGTTGCCAAGGAAGCCCAAACATTTAAGCTCGTCGAGGGAATCTTCGGTTTCATCACGAATCCCGTCGGGACCATCAAGAACTGGCTTGACTTCGGGCAGATGGGCAAAAACTTGATGGCGAAATTCGATGAAGTCAAATCGCGGGCTGTCTCGCTCATGGGTCGGGTTGGCGGCAAGTTGCAACAAGCCGGAGCGGCGTTCGGCGCCCTGCTCGAATCGCCAAAAAACGGGGCGAGGCGCGAGGCCGTCAAGAAGCCCGTCAGGGAGGCCCTTGGTGATGTTTGGGTCGAGACAAGCGCGTTCGCAAAGAACATTCCAGGAATGTTCTGCCCCTTTACGATGGCCGAGGGCTTTGGGCTCGTGCACTTCGCGATAGATGGCGTGACGGGTCTCGTGGTGGAAGCCATCGCAAACGTCTTTGGTACCGCGAAGGACGTTTTGGACGGCGCCATTCAAAAGGTCACGGACAAATTGAAGGAACTCTTTCAACAGTTCATCAGCGGCAGGCTCCCGCTGGCGATCGCGAATCTTCTTCCGCCCTGGCTCAAAGATGTGGGGTTATCGATCCAACGCGTGGTGGGTCAGGTGACAGGCCTCTCAAAGGACATGACATCAAAGATCAAAGGGTTTGTCCTCGACATCAAGAAGGGCGGCCAGAGTGCGCGCACGGCACTCACGCAGCTACAGGGCGTCGTCGGTTCTCTGCCCCGGCTTGATGCGGGAGGCTTTCGACTCGCGGTGCGTGCGGGCGTTGAGTTACTCAAGCAGTGGGGGCGAGGACTCATCGATGTGGAGCTTGGCAAGATTGTCGATGGCGCGCTGTCAGGTCTTTCGACATCGGTCGGCGTCTTGACGAGCGGCATCGATGCGGTTTGTGGGCTCGTTCCTTTTGTGGGTGCGGCCATCTGCGCGGCGACTATTACGACTGGGCTTCGCGTTCTGTGGGACTGGGTGGGCGCTCCGCCGGTCAAAGAAATGGGCCTCAAGTTTGTCCGTGAAAAGATCGACGGCATCGCCGACTGGATTGGCGCAAACCTCGACAGCGGCGCTGTCGGAAGAACCACGGCTCAGATAGGCCAAACACTCGGCGGACTCCAGAATTCGCTCGGTGGGCTGTTGGACAGCATTAAGGGATTTGTGAATACGCAGATCCTGCCTGTCGTAGAGGGCTCGCTCGGCATGAACGATCTCCTCTTTCAGCTGCCGCAGTTGCCCGCGCTGGCGGCCGGCACAGCGCCCGCGTGCCCCGCGTGTCCGTCCTGTCAACCAGCCGCCCCGTGCGCCGCGTGCAGTTGCCCAGTCGCGAGTTCGTCGCCGCAAACATCACAGGTGCAACCGGCCGCATCTGCGCCGTCGTTTCCACCCCGCGCGCAACGGGGATGGGCGTCACCTGCGCCGTCGTTCCCACCGCTCGCGCAACGGGGATGGGCGTCACCAGGAGCTGCCGACCTTTGGCCAGAGGTGTTTGATTGGCGATGGTACGTCGAGAACCAACCTGACTTGAAGCGAGCGCAATCCGGACAGGCCCAGGCGCAGAGACATTGGCAAAGTCACGGGATTCGCGAGGGGCGGCAGGCGCACCCGAACTTCTCGACAAAGGCCTACCTCGCGAGGTATCCGGACCTTCAGCGTGCGTTCGGTGCGACGGGCTACGCGAAGGCCCTTTATCACTATCTCAACAATGGGATCAAAGAGGGACGTAAGGGCGCGCCCTGAGCAGGGCAATCGTCGTTTGATCGAGATTCTATAGGCGACTCCCGTACGCGTCTGACGGCGCAGGAAGAAACTGCGCGAGAAGGTCGCCGCGGCGGCTCGTGACGCGCGATTTGCGGTGTCAGGTTAATCCTTTCAATCGGCTGACGTCGTAATAAGCGGTGATATTTCAGGTTGTTACGGGCGTTAGTCCAAATGCGTGACGCGCCGCCCCAATCGGCATCAGCGATGCACACCGCTCCTTCGGGTTGGACCGACCCGTCCTGGGAAACTGGGCCGCGTCGGGGAGTGCCTGTGGCTTGAAAAGGAGGCCAGCATGTCTCGATTCGTTTTCGTGACCGTCGCGCTCTTCGCGGCCGTTGGGTGTGGAAGTAAAGGGGAGAAGGGGGAGATGGGGACGAATGGGTCAGCGGGTCCGGGGGGCGACGCGGGACCAGAAGGCGCCGCGGGTCCCGCGGGCGATGCGGGTGCGACGGGTCCAACCGGTAACGCGGGTCCGTCGGGAGACGCCGGGGCCGCGGGAACGCCGGGCGCATCGGGCGGCACCATAACGGGATCGGTGAAGGACACGAACAACGCGGGCCTCGTGGGTGCCACGATCTCGACGAGCCCGACGTCATCGTCGACGGCGAGTGACGTGAGCGGAAACTTCTCGCTCGCGTCAGTTCCGAACGGCGTCTTCACCGTCATCGCGACGTTGGCCGGTTACGGGGCGTCGAGCGTGACGGGCGTGAGCGTGACGGCGGGTGGTTCGACGAGTGCCGCGTTCGTGCTTTACTTGGCGGACGGCGGGTTTGCGTCGATCAGCGGGACGGTCAAGAACACGGCCGGCGCCGCCATTGCGAACGCGACGGTCAGCGTATCGGGCGTTGATGCGTCCGCCGTGACCGCCGCCGACGGAACGTACACCATCACAAACGTCCCCGCGCCCGGGCCCTATTTCCTCGACGTCGCGCCGCCAACGAACGACGCCGATGCGGGGTATTTCGCCGGCGACACCCGCGTGAGCCTTCTTCTCACGCGCGCGTCACACACCGACGCGAGCATTATTCTGTCTGCGCGACCTTCGAGCGCGGCAACGTACATCGGAACGTCGCTGTGCGCCCTGTGTCACGCGGTGGTCGGTGACACGACGATTGTCCCCCGACATGCGTCGGCTGGGCATTGGCGCTCCTTGAGCCTCGATGGCGGTGAGCGCTTCGTCTCGACGAGTCTCTGGCCGAGCGTGGGTGCGACCGTCGACACCGGAAAATACGCGCAAGATCCAAACGGCGTGAAATATGACGCGGGGAACGGCGGCAGCGGCTGGAACCGCGTTTACCTGTGCCAAAACAGCGCGGGCTCTTACGCGATGATGTTCGGCCCAAACCCCGATGCGGGTGTCGACGCTGGGTGCACCGGCGCTGGGGGCACGACCCAGGGAATCGTTATCCCGGTCGCGGGAACGTACGGCGGTGAGGGCGATCGGTCGACGTGGGATGGCGGGATTGTCGCGAACCTAGGAAAATTCAAGCAACGATTCTTCGCGCGGGTCAACGATGTCGATTCGGGGACCGGGTGGACTTACACCGCTGGAAAAGACAAAGACCTTCTCGTCCTACCCGTGCAGGTCACGCAGTCCGGCGATGGATACCCCAAGTTTGACGTGTACAAAGAAACCGAATGGGCGAACCGCAATCGAACGTTCGCGTACGCGTGCGCGGGATGCCACAACACCAACATGAACATCGTGTGGGACCAGGCTGGCGGCAGCGACTACATCACGAGTTACGCGTACACCGACCTCAACGTCGGCTGCGAGAAGTGCCACGGCCCGGGCTCCGAGCACGTCGCGGTGGGTGGCGGTTTGGCCAAGGCGATCATCAACCCGAAATACTTGACTGCGGACCGCGAGCGCCAGGTGTGTGGGCAGTGCCACTCGGGTGACGACGGAAAAAACGAGGGGAGCCAGAAGAAATACGGTTACGCGTACAACCTGAATTACGCCGACGCGGGCGCGACGTACATTGGGCGAGGGACGTACGTGCCCGGGTTCTACGACATCAGCGAGTTCATTTCGAACCTTGACGGCGGTGCTTCTTTCAACGCATGGGCGACGATTTTCGGCACGAAGACGTGGGGCAAGGCGCACCGCCAGCAGTACGCGATGCTGCTCAAGTCGAAGCACGTGAACAACACGACGCGGCGAATGACGTGCGCGAGTTGCCACGACGTTCACAGCACGTACCAAGGTCCGAAGGCGCACAGCGTCACGTCGGGGAGTGACACGTTTGTGTTCGAAACGCCGAGGTTCAACAACAACGTGCTTTGCCTCTCGTGCCACGCGGGGAGCGGCGAGTTCGCGACGATGGCGACGAGCGACGTCGCGGCGATTCAGGTCGGCGACTCGAGGGTTGTTTCGAAGAACGGGACGAACCAGAGCTTTACGGCGGGCGAAATAGCGTCGGCGCTCGAGCGCGTCGGAGATGTGGTTGAAGGCCATATGAACAACAAGGCAAACATGGGTTTCTTCGTGATGTACGACCCTGAGCGCGAGCCAGGCGTTGGGCGCTGCATGAACTGCCACATGCCGCGGACGGCGAAGAGCGGCGGCTATACGACGGGCGTTGATGAATTCGGCAAGACGGCGCTTATCGAAGGCGACCAGGGGTCGCACGTGTTCGACGTCATTCGGCCGCAGATGAGCCGCATCATGACCGACGGCGGCGTCTCCGACACGGCCGTCATGCCGAACTCGTGTGGCCCGTGCCACGCGCGCTATCGCTTCAGCGGCGACGGGCAGTAAGCGGGAGCCCACGTCCACGCCGTTGATGATGAGCCCGTCGGACGCGCTATAATGGCGCGATGCAACCGGCACCGCCCATGCCCGCATGGCTCGAGGCGATGGTCCCCTACCGCCGCTACCGGCTCGACGTCGGTGACGACCTGCGCATGCACGTCATGGAAATCGGCGAAGGTCTGCCCGTCGTGCTGTTCCATGGAAATCCGTCGTGGGGCTTTCTCTATCGCCGCGTGGTCGACAAGCTCGCAGGCCAGCCCCTTCGGCTCATCATGCCCGATCTCATCGGGCTCGGCTTCTCCGACAAGCCCGGAGCCGACGCCCACACCCTGGACAACCACATCCGCTGGATGAGCCGATGTCTCGATGCGCTGGCGCTCGAGCGCTGTGTCGCCGTGGTGCAGGACTGGGGTGGCGCCATCGGCGTTGGCGCACTTGCGACGCGGCCCAAGTTGTGTACCGGGCTCGTCGTGATGAACACGGGGCTCTCCCCGCCTCGCAAGGGGTTTCGTGCCACGGCCTTCCATCGACTCGCGCGCGCACCTGGTATCAGCACGGCGCTGTTTCGGCTGGCGGGCTTTCCCCAGTCGATGATGTGGATTGCGCAGGGTGAGCGCTGCAGCATCCGCGGCGAGGTGGCGCGCGCCTACCGTTACCCGCTGCGTCGCTGGCGCGACAACGCCGCGCCGCTCGCCCTCGCGCGCATGGTGCCGAACGATTTCGATCACCCGTCCATCCCGTCGCTCGAGCGCTGCGAGGCCTACGTGAGAGCCTTTACCGCACCGACCGCCATCGTGTGGGGCGATCGCGATCCGGTCCTCGGTCGGGTGCTCGGCTGGATGCGCAAGCTGTTGCCCAATGCGCCGGTGACCCGCACGCAAGCCGGGCATTTCCTCCAGGAACAGGTGCCGGACGAAATCGCCGCAGCGATTCGCGACGTCGCGGAGCGACGATGAACGAACCGCGACGAGCGGTGGATGGACGACGGGCGTTGATGACTTCGGCAAGACGGCGCTCATCGAGGGCGACCAGGGGTCGCACGTGTTCGACGTGATTCGGCTGCAGATAAGGCGCATCATGACCGACGGCGGCGTCTCTGACACGGCCGTCATGCCGAATTCGTGTGGCCCGTGCCACGCGCGCTATCGCTTCAGCGGCGACGGGCAGTAAGCGCGCGCGGAAGCGGGGGCGGTAGCGATCTTTCCTGGACTTGGACCTCGACTTGGACTTGGACCTGGACTTCCGCCGAACGGTCCAGGACCAGGTCCAGGGTTAGGTCCAGGACCAGGCGAGGACGGGGCTGCGGTAGCGGTCCAGGCCTATCCTGAACAGGATGAACAAGATAAACAGGATTGCGGATGCGGAAAACTACCTCGGGGTTGCTGGAGCAACCGGCGCGGGCGTCGCAGGCACCACGGTTGTCGGTGCCGTCTTCGGCGCGATGCGGCGCCTGCGGCCGCGTGCGACAAAAATCGCCGGATAGCGATCGAGGGCCGCTTCGTCGGCGCGGAAGATGAAGCCGGCGGCGGCGCGGATCGTGTCGACGCCATAGCGCGCGTAAGTGGCGGCGCGGTCGCGAAGGTCGCGCGATTCGGTGGGGCTCGGGCTCCGTTCCGTCGCCCTCCCCATTTTCGCCGCGCGCTCAGCCCACTGGGTTTCGCGCCATTGCGGCGAAAATTTCGTCACTTCGCGGTCGTCCGACTTTGCGGCGAGAGCGTTCACGAGCTTCACCGAGATGTTTTGCGCCTGCGTGACGTCGGCTTCCGTGATTTCGGAGCGACACTTTGCGCCACTCCAGTTCGCCGAGAAGAGGCCGGCGAGCGCAGCCAAATCGTCGGCGGTGTCGAGGTGTCCTTGTCCCTCGCGGATAAGGTCGAGCTGCGGCGGTAAAGGAGGTCCGCTTGCCAAAGTGCTTGCGCGCGAACGACGAGGTTGTCGTGCGCGGCCGGGTCGAACGCGGCGGCGGCAAACGTCGCGACGAAGCGAGCGCGGTCGGCGGCGCAGCTTTGCGCGTTCTGGATGATCGCCGCGACGGCCTCGGGGACCTGCGCGCGAAACGGTGTCACGGCGTGCGCGGGGATCGCGTCGAACGTCGCGCGGAGCTTCGCGAGCGCCTCATCGCCGCCAGAAAGGGTGATCGCATCGGTTGCGGCGTGCGTCGCCTGCTCGGTCGTTTCGTTTGTCTTCGTTATCTCGTTCCCCTCGTGCGAATTGGCGGCCTCAATCAACCCCAAAGAGAACGATCAAGGTTTTAACTATTCTTTTACCGTTCATCGTTCTCTCGCGCTCTCTTCCTCGCTTTTCGTAACGCATCGTCTTCGTCCTTTTACCCATGAGACGGAGCCGCGAGCGGTTTGTTGCGCAAAACAAGGTTCGCCCCCAGAATCGATAGGGGAGGGCGCGCGCGCGTGTCGCATTGTCTCTCGGACGAAGTCGTCGCTTTGATGCTCGACGGGCGGTTGTCTGACGCGGCACGTGCGGACGCCGAGCGCCATCTCACGCAAAGGATAGGACACGCAATTGGGGATGCGCATGGGTTCGGGAGGCGATGAGGGCGGGAGATGGCGCGGAAGGCGGCGAGAGAAGGCGTTTGTGCGGAGGGGGATTCGGAAGACACGTTGGCGATGGCGGCGCGGGTGTCGCTCAATCGAGGGTGGAGCACGGATCGAAGGGGCTGAAGGAAGTTGGGTCGCGGGCACACGCGAGGATGGGAGGTACTGAAGGGAGGCCCAGGTGTTCGAGGATTGCGTGTGTGGGCTCGGCCTCAGTGATGACGGCGATAAATTCGAGACGGCCGTTGCATGCAGGACAGGCGAGTGCATCGACGTCATAGAACTTTTCGAGCCATCGGCCGAGAAGCCAGTGGCTTCTCGGTGCGAGAAAAATGGCGAGACCGACGGAACGGAGGTCGCAGCCTACCTTGTTTCTACGCAGCTGCTGCGCCCATTCGAAGCGGGAGAGTCGGGACGTTGTCGCAGTGAGAAGAGTTGCGGCGAGCCGTCCCACGATTGAAATCGAGCCGTGGCCGTTACCAGACGCGGCACCCGATGAGCGGAAGCGATTGACACGGCAACACGCCGCTTACGCAGTCGCGTCGATTTTCCACCCCGACCTCGTAGCGACCGGCCACGAATCGTCGCTGAAACGTTGCCCCGCCGTCGACGCCAAGCGGAATCGTCGACATCCCGTTTCCGGCCGCGTCCCAGAGGATGAGCGACCCGCGATTTTTCGCGTGCAAACTCGCCGGCATCGGGAAGCCGCGAAGCGTGACAACGCCCGAGAGCATCACGACGTCGAGGTCGAAATCGAGATTTCCCGAGGCCCTCAAATCGACATCGCGCCGGATCTCGACGCGCCCTTGGCACGGGAGAACGCCATCGCCAAGTGCAGGACAGTCGTCGTCGTTCGAGAATGTGATGTCGTACGTCCCCGGGAACAGCCGAATCCGATAGGTCGCGGCGTTCGTCGCGCCGAGCGTTGCCGCCGATTGCCCCAGGGTCGGACTCGAAAAATGAAGTTCGCCTCGATTCGAGCCGGCGTCGCTCGCGCCGACCGCGAATCCGTTGGCGGTGACTGTCCCGGCGACATCGATGACCGGCAAATCGATCGGGAGTGAAGCGGGGCCGACAATCGAAACGCCGCGCGCGACGTCGTAAAACTGACACGGCGTCGGCCCGGTTTCGCAGTGATAGAAATTGTAAAACGACACGTCGTGTTGGCCTTTGTAGACGAGGGCGGTGAAGGTCGCGGCGCCCGTCGACCCGAGCGTCGCGGTCACGGACGATGGACCGCGAAGCGTCACCATTCCGCGGCTCCGGCCGTCGGCGTTTTCCGCCCTCGCGGCGCCGTTCACCGTCACCGTGCCGCTGACAGACGTGGTCGAAACATCGATGTCGAGCGAGCTCACCGACTGGACTTGGATCCCGGTGCGAACGGTGTTCGTCCCGCATGGGAGTGGCCCGACGGCGCACGCCTCCCAGCTTGAGAGGGCGATCGAATGAACGCCCTTATAGATGACGGCGCGGTAAGTCGCCGCCCCGGCGAGCCCGAGATCGGCGTTTGGCCCAAGGCCCTCGCTGCCCATGATGGCAACCACACCGCGTGTGGCGCCGCTGGCTCGCGTGGCCATCGGTTGCGCGTTGACGGTCACGGTGCCGGAGACCGTTGTGACGGGGAGATCGATGTTAAGCGCGCCTGTCGAGCGAATGGGAACGGCCGTCATGCGGGTGCTCGCGTGACACGGAATCGGCGAGTCGGATTCACACGCGCGCGGCCCGGTTACGACGACGTCGTAATCGCCCATGGGCACGTCGACGCTGTAGAGCGAACGCCCTTGCGTCGGGAATGCGACCGTCGCCGCGGTCTGGCCATCGTGCGCGCGAAATGAAACCGACCCGCGAGTCCCACCGCGCGTGCTGACGCCCATCATTGAGCCGTTGACCGTGACCTCGCCGCTCACCGTTACGCGCACGACGCTTCGCACGTCGAAGTCGATGGCGCCATCGGCGGTCAATTGCAGTGACCGCTTGAGAAACTGCGTGCCGCATGGAAGCGTGGTTCCGGCGCACGACTGAAATTTTGAGAAGGTCACGGAATAAAATCCCGGAAAGAGCTTCGTTGAAAACACGGCCTCGCCCGAGGTTGGGAGCTCGACCGTAACGGGAAGCGTCGTGCCAACGCGCAAAAACGAGAGAGCGCCGCGCGGCGAGCCGGCCGGAGCGGTTTGGCCATCGAGCGTGACACGCCCTGCGACTTGAATGGTCTGGAGGTCGAAGTTTCGGACGCCGGATGCCGAAAGGATGAACGGCGCGCATGGCGTTTCGCACCCGTTCGCTGGGATGTCGTCGTCGTCGCGAAATCCAGCGGGGCATCGCCCGGCATCGAGCGTCATTCCGGCGTCAGCCGATACACCTGCGTCGCGAAAAACGCCTGCGTCATGGGCGGTGCCCGCATCGCGCAAGCCTCCCGCATCGCGCACGGCTCCGGCATCGCGGCTAAAGCCAGCGTCAAAGGGACGCACCGGCGCTCCCGCATCGAAACGAACGCCGGCATCAACCGCGGCGACTCGTCCGCCCGCATCGAGCAAATGTCCGCCATCGCGTTCGGTCGCAACAGGCGGCGAGGCCTCGTCGACCACAAACTCCGAAGGTTCGTCGCTCGTCGCGCACGCAGCGACGAAGCAGCCGAGCACCGCCATTCCCGTTGCCACTCGTCGCTTATGTCGATGTGGTTGCAGCATCCTATTCGCCCGAAATGAAAGTGGGTGTTGAACGCGAAATGTTGTCTCCCGTCCCAAGTACGCCATAGTAGTTATCGCCCCAGCACTTCACCGCGCCTTCAACGGTGAGAGCGCAGGTGTGCCAGTGGCCGGTGGCAATGGCGGTAACGCCCGACGACAGCCCGCTTACCGACGTCGGTGTGGAAAACGAATATCCTCCCCAACACAACACGCCGCCATCCGACGTTAAGGCGCAGGTTTGGTACGGAGCTGCGGAGACCTGGGTGACGTCGGTAAGTCCCAACACATCGACGGGCGCCAGGCGATTCGTCGTCGTTCCGTCGCCAAGTTGACCGTAATCGTTTTTGCCCCAGCACTTGACGCGACCGTCTACCATGCGTGCGCAGGTGTGCGTTGAGGATGCGGCGAGCGTTGAAACGCCGGAAAGCCCGACGACATCGACAGGTGTTAAACGTATGGTCGATGTGCCATCACCAAGCTGCCCAACGTTGTTCGTTCCCCAACATTTGACGCCACCGCCTTGCATCACCGAACAGACGTGTGTTGAGCCAGTCGCGATCGATTTGGCGCCGGCGACGTCGACAACGTCCGTCGGTCTCGATCGACTCATCCACGTTCCGTCGCCAAGCTGACCGGTCCCGCCGTAGCCCCAGCACTTCACGCCACCGTCTGTGGTCAATGCACATGTTGAAACGCTGCCCGCTGAGACCTGGACGACCGGCTCGGTCAATCCGACGACATCGATCGGCAAGGGGTATCTGCCGCCCGAAGTCCCGATGCCAAGCTGACCGTCGCCGTTACTCCCCCAACATTTGACGCCACCGCCACTCGTCACCGCGCACTTGTGGTCGCCAGCGACTGATGGAACGAGAACGCCTCCGTCGAGACCCTGGACATCGACGGGTATATTGCGGTCCATGTATGTGCCGTCGCCAACCTGGCCGTAATAGTTTCGTCCCCAGCACTTGGCCCCGCCGTCCCCGATCAAAATGCATGTCCCGGATTCGCCGGCCGAGACCGCCGTTGCGCGGCAGCAGCCGCCCCCACACTTCACGAAGCCGTCGTCACACTTGGACGTGCATTGTCCGCTTCGACAGAGGGGGGTCGCATCGGCTGGCGCGCCCGGGCAGGCGGCGCACGACGGACCGCAGCTTGTGATGCTGTCTATGACGCACTGACCGCCGCACCAGCTAAAGCCCGCGTTACAGGTGAAGCCGCATTGGTCGTTGGTGCACGTCGCGCGTGCATTGGTCACAGCGGGGCATACCGCGCAACTTGGCCCACAGCTTCGCGAGTCCGTTTCCGATCGGCAAGCACCGTTGCAGAGCCTGAAGCCGGACTGACACCTGATGCCGCACGTTGTGCCATCGCACGTGCTCGTTCCAAGCCAATCGGTTGGGCATGCCGAGCAGCGCGATCCACAGCTAGACAGGTTGAAATTCGACACACAAGAGCCGTTGCACTTGTGAAACCCTGGGTTGCAAGAAAGTCCGCAGCTGCCGTTCGAGCAGCTCGCTTGACCGTTCGGATCTGTCGGGCACGGCGTGCAGCCGCCGCAGGCTAGGATCGAATCTGAAAGGCATGCCCCGTTGCACTTGTAAAACCCGGGGTTGCATTGTGTGGCGCACGCACCGTTTTCGCAGGAGGCTGCGCCGTTCGCGACGGTCGGGCAAACTCGGCACGACGCCCCGCACGCACTCGCGCTCGTCTCGGGAACGCATTGGCCGTTACAGAGGTGGAATCCCGTTAGGCAGGTGATGCCGCATTGCCCGCTCGTGCAGGTGGCGAAACTGTTTGCGCCCGCTCCGCACGGCGTACACGACGCGCCGCAGCTGTCGGTGCTCGAATCGGGAACGCACCGGCCGTTGCAGAGGTGGAACCCAGCCAGGCAGACGATTCCGCACTGGCCGCTCGTGCAGGTCGCCGTCCCGTTCGCGTCCGATGGGCAGACCGCGCACGCGGCGCCACAGCTTGCCGTGCTTTCGACGACACAGCGACCGCCGCATGGGTGGGCGCCGCTGCTGCACTCGCACCGGTGGGTTGCGATGTCGCATCTGCCGGGTTGCGGGCACTGGCTGTCCGCGGCGCAACCCTCGCGACACGCGCCGTTCAAGAGATCGCAGTAATACCCGGTCGGACAGGGGGTTTGTCGGCAGTCGGTCGTCGTGACGCACGCTCCGCTCGAG
>JACPTQ010000029.1 GCA_016192705.1 Deltaproteobacteria bacterium
CCGACGCGGCCCTCTGCCAACCCGACGCCCTCGAGTGAAATCACCGCTTAACCGGGGATCGGGGTCAAATCGGCCGGGTGTTGAGCGCAGACGCTCGCGTCTGTTACACTTTCAGTCGTTCATGCGGGTTCGGCGAACAGCGTTTTTGGTGATGGCGGTACTCGTCGCGTGTGAGCAAGGCCCACAGAGCCTTGGCGAGAACTCCGTTTCGGAGCCGCTCGCCGAGCGGACATCGGGGCGCGTCGGGCTCATCGTGGGTTCCGTACGAACGAACGACAGGGACCTCGGCGCCGATACGGTGCGGTTCGACGGTTTTTTTGCGCGCCACCGCGGCATCAGCGCCATGGCGACAATCGATGCGCTTGACGTGCGCGCAGTCGCAGACGTCTTGGGCCATCGCGCCGGCGAGTGTTGGATTGAGGCGCAGCCGTCGACGGAGCGGGGAGAAATAGAACTGCTTGAGGTCGGCGCCCTTTCGGCACAAGGCGCGGCAACGGAGCGCCTCGACGCGAAGACGGTCCCGCGTTTGCTCGACCGGATTTCAGGCACTTTATACAAGACCGCGCATGACGTCACGCTCGGGGTCGATCGACGCGTTCGGGTTCGATCGATGGGGGGAGCGTCTGTCGGCCCGTTTGAGGTGCGTCTGGAAATTCCGAGCGCGATGAACCTCGTGGCGGTGCGTGGGTGGACGGCCGGCCGCGCGCTTGAACTCGCTTGGAATACCGATGGCTCTGTTGGCGATGCGGTCGTCCTCTCGATTCGAGCGGGTCAAACGACGTCGCGTTGCGTCGTCGCTGACAAGGGCGATTTCACCGTGGATGCGTCGTATGTGGGGGAAGGCCGCGAGGCGATTAACGTGGCCGCGACGCGCGTTCGGCTGTCGTCATTCTCAGCAACTGGGCTTCAGTCGGCGCATGCCGCGGTTCTTGTCGAAGAGAACTTGAGCGTCAGCCGTGGCGAGTGACCGCGACCACCGTCGTTACGTGAGAAAACCCGTCGGCGTCGAAGTGCGCGCGGGCGAGGCGACTCACAGCGGCGACATTTTTTTTGAGTCGGGCGATTTGAGCGTTGGCGGCGCGTTTCTGGAGAGCGAGTTTTTTTTCGAGGTGGGCGAGCAGTTTTCGATCTCATTTGCGCTTCCTGGGACGCACCGGATCGCGGCGCGTGCGCGCGTGGTGTGGATTGCGGACATCGGGCATTCGGAGGCGCCGACCGCGCGCAAGGGGAAGCCTGGAATGGGGATTGAGTTCGTCGAGCTTCGCGCGGACGACCGAAAACTGATCGCTGACTTCCTCGCGACGCAAGGCTAGACTCGCGCTCAGATGGAAACGATTGCAGTGGTCGTGGCGGCGGTGTCGCTCGCGCTCGTGGGCATTGTGCTGTTTCTCGTCGTCGCGCTTCGCGAGCGGCTGCGGGATGTCGCGCGGAGCCAAGAGGTGTCGCGGAGTCACGAAGAGTCGGTCGCGTCGCTTGAGCGGTTGCACGATCGGCTTGCGGCAAGTTTTGGTGAGCGCATCGCATCCCTCGAGCAAAGAACCGAGACGCGACTCGGCGCGATGCAGGGCGTTGTTCAGCAGAAGCTCGAAGAGACGCTCAAGACAAACCTCGGCGCATTCAAGGATTTGACGCCCATTCTTCAAGGCGTCTCATCGGCGGCATCGCGCATCGCGGATGTGGGGCGCCACGTCGATGGTCTGTCGCGTATATTGGCGCAGCCGAAACTTCGTGGGCTCGCGGGCGAGTTTCAGCTCAAGGAGATTTTGGCCGACACGCTTCCGCCCGAGAAATTCGAAATGCCGTTTGCCGTGGCCGACGGTTACGTCGATGCGGTCATCCACCTTGCGGCGGGCGATCTTTACATCGACGCAAAATTTCCGCTCGACGATTTTCGGCGCTCGTTAGAGCCCGGCCTTGGCACAGCGGAAATTGAGGCGCATCGCAAGGCGTTTTTTGCAAAGGTCAAAACCGAAATCGCTTCGATTCGAAAAAAATACCTCCTTCAGGGAACTGGGCTCGATTACGCGCTTTTATTCGTGCCGTCGGAAGTTGTCTTTCTCGAACTCATCCAGAACGTCGAGCTTCATCGGCACGCTATTGAGAATCATGTGGTGCCGTGTTCGCCGGTGTCGCTCTTCGCGTACCTTCAAGCGATTGCGCTTGGGTTTCGATCGGAAAAGGTCGCGGAGGATGTTCAACGCGTGGAGCAGCAGATTCGCACGCTCGCGAAAAAATTTGAGACGTTTTGGGCGAGCTTCGAAGCTGTCGGGCAACGCATCGTTCAGGCGCAAAAGGCGTACGACGATGCGGGAAAGCACGCGGGCCCCGTGACGGGGATTTTCAATTCGCTTGTGTCGGGGGACGTTGAAAAATAGGGGATTGATATCGAGAACTTGCTGCGCGAGCCGCCGGCCCACGTGAAAAACTAGACACCTCAGGTGCCGCCAAATCCAATCGTGACCTTAGTTCCGTCCTCGACGATGACCGGCACGCGGCGCACGCCTTTCGACAGCGCCAACATCTCGCCGATGCGATGCGCGTCACGGTTCTTCACGTCGACGTAAACGACCTCGACCTTTTTTGCCTGGAACGCCTCACGGGCGGCCGTCGTGTACGGTCAGGTGTCTTTGCCATAAATGACAACAGCCATCTCGCACCTCCTTGCGCCTTGGATGATACAATAACCGCGTGCTGTTCCTCCAACCGTCTCGCAAGGGACTGGCCCGTGAGCGCGCCATGCGCGTCGCGTCGGACCGCGCGCTTCTTCGGTTTGTCAACGGCCTTTCGCGTCTCCTTGACGGTCGCCAACCGCTCGTCGGCAAGACGCCCAAGGACGTCGTTTTCAAGGAGGGGAAGCTCGAGGTTTGGCGTTACCGCACGCCAAAAGAGCCCGCGATCGCGCTCGGCACCGAGGAGTGGGTCGTCTCGAACAAGCCCGTGCGCGTTCCACTCCTCATCATCCCGCCGCTCATGGTGCGTCCCTACGTCTACGATTTGCGACCCGGGCACAGCCTCGTCGAGTTTTTCGCCGCGAGCGGCTTCGACACGTTCCTCGTTGATTTCGGCGAACCGGATCAGAGCGATGCCCACGTGCGCCTCGACGATTACGTTCTTTCGTTCGTCCCAGCCGCGCTCAAAGCCGTGCGCGCGGCGTCGGGCTCGCGGGCAGTCTCCATCTTGGGGTACTGCCTCGGTGGGATTTTTGGACTTCTTTACAGCGCGGCCTGGCACGACCCCGACATTGCCGCCATCGTGACTGTTGGCGCTCCGATCGACTTTCGCAAAATGGGGATTTTGTCGGTCTTCGCGAAGACCGCGCAGGGTCAAGTGTCGCGCCTTTCGCGACGCATTGGAAATATTCCAGGTGGCCTTTCGGCGACCGGTCTAAAACTCATCACGCCGCTCAAGATGGTGACGCGTTACGCGGACCTCTTCGTCAATCTTTGGGATGACGAATTCGTGAAGGGGTACGACTCCATTAACCACTGGATGAACGACTTCATCGACTACCCGGCCGCTGCGTTCCAGCAGTTCTTCGGTGAGTTGATGGTGGGCAATAAGCTTGTGTCCGGCGATCTCAAATTTGGCGATCGCGTTGCGAACCTCAAAGACGTGCGTTGCCCGGTCCTTTCGTTTGCAGGCGAAGACGACAAAGTCGCGGCGCCCGCGAGCGCCAAGGAGATCCAAGCGGCAGTTGGAAGCAGCGACCTTGAGTATCATTTGGTGCCCGGCGGTCACATCGGAGTCATCGCGGGGGGGAGCGCGCCCGAGCGCGTTTGGAAGCCGAGCGCGACGTGGCTGAGGGCAAAAACGGAGGGCGGTTGAAGGGTGAGGTGACGCATGCTCTTTCTCGGCTACTACAGTGTCGAATCGGACAAACTTGAGACGGCGATGGCGAAGCGGCTCGAGTGGGATGAGGTGAAACCCGACGGATTTCGCATGGTGTGCGACTACGTGGTCCTCGGGAAATCCGCGCCGTTCGAAGGGGTGATGGTCATTGAAACGGCGAACGCCGAGGATTTGAACACGCTCATTTTGTATTACGGCGACACCGTGAAGATCGACGTTCGTCCGGCGAGCGACGTTTTGTCCGCGATTCAAATGACCAGGGCCGCAAAGGGGTGAACATCCTCGCGGGGAAATACGAGATTCACGGCCTCATGGCGGTGGGGGGCGTCGCGGAGATCTATTTGGCGCGGGCGCGCACAAAGCGCGGCGGCGGGCGCGTGGTGGTCGTCAAGCGGTTGTTGCCGGCGCTTGCGCGTGAGCCAGAGCTGTCGCGCATGTTGCTCGCTGAGGCGACGATTGTGAGCGTGCTCGAGCATCCGAACATCGTCCAAGTTCTGGATCTCGGCACCGTCACGGAAGGGGACGGGACGGACTACTTCGTTGTCATGGAGTACGTTCACGGGCGGGACCTCGCGGATTTGCTTGGGCGCTTGACCGAAAAGAATCGGCGGTTGCCGATGCCGGTTGTGTTCGAGATTGCGCAGGCGATTGCATGTGGGCTCGCTTATGCGCACGGCGCGCGTGACTACCAGGGGCGACCGCTCGGGATTGTCCACCGCGATATGTCGCCCCACAACGTGCTGGTGTCGTTTGGGGGCGATGTGAAGATCAGCGACTTTGGAATCGCGAAGTTTGCGACGGACGACGTGACAACCGAGGCGGGGGTTTTCAAGGGGAAGTTTCGGTACATGTCGCCGGAGCAGGCAGCGCGGAAGAACGTCGATCATCGGTCGGATATTTTTTCGCTCGGTATTTTGCTTTGGGAAATGATTGCGGGTGAGACGTTGTTCGCCGCGAAGAGCTTGCTGGAGACCGTTGAGCGCGTGCGGAAGGCGCGAGTGCCGGACTTGCGCGAGAAGCGGCCAGAGGTCCCGGCGGCGATCGCGGAGGTTGTGAAGACGGCGCTTGCGCGAAAAGTCCACGAGCGGTTTCAATCGGCCGAGGCCATCGGTGTCGCGCTTGAATCCGCAGGGGCGGCGCTGCCACGCGGCGCGACGACACCGACGTTGGCCGACGTGATGCGCGAACAGTATTCTGATGCGGAGCGGGCGTTGCCAAAGATCGCCATGGCGAAGGCGAGGGAGGGCGAAACGACGGCGGCGCGACGTCGCGAAACAGGCGCTCTCGATGAGACGATGACGAAGACGATTTTGGGGCGGGCCGAGCGCCGGGCGGAGTCCGCGGGCGACGTTTCGTTTGTCGACTTGGTGCTCGAGGAGCTGAAGCGGGCGTCGGGATAGTCGGGGAGAAAACCGGTCGGAGGGCGAGAGATGAGCGGAGAGGCGCGATTGTTTGAGGGCAAAGTGGGAATCGTGACGGGCGGTGCGACCGGAATTGGGCGCGGGCTCATGCGGGGTCTCGCGGCGGCCGGTGCACGCGTGACGATTGCAAGTCGAAAGGAAGACCGGTTGCGCGCGGCGGCTGCGGAGGTCGTGGAAACAGGCTGCGACGCGCCGCACGTTGAAGTGTGCGATGTGCGCGATGCGGAGAGTTGCGAGAGGATGGTTAAAGCGACCGCCGAGAAGTTTGGGCGACTTGATTTTTTGGTGAACAACGCCGGGGCGAATTTTTTGTGTCCGGCGATGGCAATTTCCGCAAACGGGTGGCGCGCCGTGGTGGAAACGGTGTTGAACGGAACGTTCTTTTGCTCGGTGGCGGCGGCGCGGGTCATGATGGAGTGTGGCGGCGGCGCCATCGTGAACATGGCGGCGACAAACGGCTGGAATGGATCGCCACTCATCGCGCATTCGGGCGCCGCGAAGGCGGGCGTGTTGAATCTAACGGAGACGCTTGCGGTTGAGTGGGCGCCATTTAAGATTCGCGTGAATGCGGTGGCGCCGGGCCCGGTTGCAACGGAAGGCGCGAAGGAGCGGCTCTGGCGCGAGGACGACGCGCGGCGACGCATTGAGGAGGCGATTCCGCTCGGTCGAATGGCGAGTGTCGACGATTGTGTGCAAGCGACCCTCTTTTTGCTCTCGCCGGCCGCGGCTTACATCACGGGCACAACGCTGGCGGTCGATGGCGGTGAGCGGCTTCGAAACTGGAATCGGCTTGGGCCGCTGCCCGGTTGATCGACAGATGGATTCGGCGTCGGTTCTGGGTTATTCGAATGCGATGTCTTCTCTTCTCGTTGTCGGCTGTGATTCGGCCTCGCGCTTTTGCATCGAGCGCGCCGCGTCGGTTCGCGGTTTTCGCGTTGAGGTTTGCCGGTCATTGGATGAAGCGCGCGGGCGGCGAGAGGCGCCGCGGGTTGCGGCCGCCCTCATCGACGCAAACTGCTTCGCGCGTTCTGCACCGGGGAATGGTGCGCTCGGCTCGGTCGTACGTGAGTTCCCTTACGTGGTCGTTGTTTGCGCTCTTCATCGCCTTGCTGAGGTGGCGAACTCTGGAGTGTTCGCGACGCTGACAACGCCTTTTTCCCTCGCAGATGTCGATCGCGTTTTGACGAAGATCGGGCCGCCGACGACAGCCATTCCTTGGGACGCTGAGCGGTCGGTGGTCGTTGACGGCGCGTCGGGGGAAGGTGCGGGACTCGACTTCGCGCTGCAAGAGGCTGTCGATCGTCAGCTCGCCGCGTGGGGGGATGCCCAGCCAGCCGAAATCTACGAGTTCTTTGTTCGCGCGCTCGAGCGCCCACTCATTGCGCGAATGCTGGAGCTGACGCGGGGCAATCAAGTGGTAACGGCGGCGCGCCTCGGCCTTAACCGCAACACGCTTCGCAAGAAGTTGAAGTACCTCGGTCTCCTCAAGGTCCACACCCCGTAGCGACAAGCGGTGGAAAGCCCAGCCCTTCGACTTGTCCTCTTCAGCGTCGCCATCGTCGCCGCCTCGATGGCGGGCAGCGCGGTTCCGCTTCTGACAACCTTCACGCGACGACGTCTCCAATTCGCCCTCGCGCTCTCGGCCGGCCTTCTCCTCGGCGCCGCCTTCTTCCACATGATTCCCGATGCCGTCCAGATCGGCGGTGCGACAGTTCTTTACGCGACGCCCATCGGCTTCATCACGCTCTTTCTGCTCGAGCGCTACCTCATGGTCCACGTGTGCGCCCCCGAGGAAGAGGATTGCGAGGTCCACACGTTCGGGCTCACGGCGTTCGTCGGCATTGCGTTTCATTCGCTCACGGAAGGAATCGCCGCAGGGTCCGCGTTAACGTCGCAATCGCTCGCGTTAACTGTGTTCATGGCGGTTCTGTTACACAAAATTCCGGAATCGTTCGCGCTTGCGCTCATTCTTCGCAGCGCCGGTAATACGCCGCGCCGTGTGATCGCGGTTGTCGGGATGCTCGCCGCCTCGTTTCCGCTTGGCGCCGCTATTTTTTTAGTGGTGCCGAGTCTCTCGGGTGACTCCGAGATTCGAACGTTCGCCCTCGCGTTTTCGGCCGGCACGTTTCTTCACATTTCTTTCTCGGACCTGCTGCCCACGGCGCACCGCCACAGTGAAAGTCGCGTGGGGACATCGATCGCGACGGTTGTGGGGCTCGCGATCATGTACGCGCTGACGGCGGTGTCGTAGTTCGTGGCAAGGAGAGGATCGAAGATCCCACTCGCGTCGGTGTTTGTGATACGAGAAAAGTGAATGGCGCCGGTGTTTCCAAGCGAAAGTGAATTCGTCGCTCGGGTGAAGGCGGTGGGACGCGACCGCGCGCGCGGCGTTGTGTGGCGAGAGATTCCAGCGGACCTTGATACACCCGTCGGAGCGTTTCTGAAGCTCGACACCGGGGGGCCAGCTTTCTTGCTCGAGAGCGTCACGGGTGGCGATCGGTGGGGACGGTACAGCGTCATCGGCATCGACCCCGAAGCGATGGTGACGGTGGGCGCGGGGGAGGGCGACGCGTGGGCACTTCTGCGCGAGCGGCTCCTACCGTTTGCACCCAACCTGCATTCCGCGGTGCCAATAAGCGGCGCGGTTGGTTTCGTGGGCTACGACGCGGTGCGTGCGTGGGAACGTCTGCCCGAGAGGACCCCATTGAAGCGTGGGCGTCGTGCGCCCGACGCGATGTTCATTGTTCCGAGAACGATTGTGACGTTCGATAACCTCCGGCATCGGATGATGGTTTCGTCGTCGGTGACGGTGGCTGGGTCGAGTCCAGAGGCGGCGTACGCGGATGCCGTCAGGCGCGTCGATGCCGTGGTGGCGGCGCTCAGAGCCCCTATTCCGAACGACCGGAACGGACCAACCAAACCTGCGACTCCGGTGTTTTCGGAGCGCGAGCCGCGAGCCGCGTTTGAAGCGAAGGTTGAACGCATCAAAGAATATATTGCCGCTGGGGACGCGATCCAAGTTGTGATCTCGCGGCGGTTCGAGGTGAAGGCGCCGGCCGTCGACCTCTTTCAAGTTTACCGCGAACTGCGAACATCGAACCCGTCGCCGTACCTCTTTTTTTTGCGGGGCGGCGATGTAACGCTTGTGGGTGCGTCGCCCGAGATCCTCGTGAAAGTCACGCCGGGCGCCGATTCGCGGGCGATCGTCGAGGTGCGACCGATAGCGGGGACGCGGCCACGGGGAGCGACCGAAGACGACGATCGGCGATTGGCGGATGAGCTTTGCGCGGACGCGAAGGAGCGAGCGGAGCACCTGATGCTCGTCGACCTGGGGCGAAATGATGTCGGCCGCGTCGCGAAGGTTGGGTCGGTTTCAGTCCCAGAATTCATGACGGTCGAACGCTATTCACACGTGATGCACCTCGTGTCGCACGTGAAAGGCGAGCTTGACCCACAGTTCGATGCGTACGATGCGGCGCGTGCGGCATTCCCGGCGGGAACGTTGTCGGGGGCGCCGAAGGTACGGGCCATGGAGATTATTGACGAGCTTGAGGGCGCACGGCGTGGACCGTATGGCGGCGCGGTTGGGATGCTCGGTTGGGATGGCTCAGCGAATTTGGCGATCACGATTCGAACGCTCGTGGCGTCGCGCGACGAATGGGTGGTGCAGGCGGGTGCGGGAATTGTCGCCGACAGCGATGCGGCGCGCGAAGCGGAAGAGTGCGAGAATAAGGCACGTGCGGTGATGGCGGCGATCGAGCGGGCTGCGGGGCCGGGAGAGTAAGGGAATGCGGGTCCTGATGATCGACAACTACGACTCGTTTACGTACAACCTCGTCCAATACCTGGGCGAGATTGGCGCGGAGGTGGTCGTTGTGAGAAACGATGCGCTCACGGTCGACGAGATCGCGGCGCGTGCGCCCGACGGAATTGTTATTTCGCCGGGGCCCTGCACGCCGAATGAGGCCGGCGTTTCGGTGCCGGTTGTGAAGCGCTTTGCAGGGGCGGTGCCGATATTGGGCGTTTGCCTCGGTCACCAGTCGATCGGCGCGGCGTTTGGTGGCGATGTCGTGCGGGCGGCGCGCGTCATGCACGGAAAGACGTCGATGATTCTGCACGACGGATCGGGTGTGTTAGCGGGGTTACCGAATCCGTTTGAAGCGACGCGGTATCACTCGCTCATCGTGAAGCGCGAGACGCTGCCGGCTGCGTTGCGCGTCACGGCGTGGACGGCGGACGGCGAAATCATGGGGCTCGCGCATCGGAGCCTTGCGATCGAAGGCGTGCAGTTTCACCCGGAATCGATCTTGACGACTTCGGGAAAAGATCTGTTGCGGAACTGGGTTGCGAGCGTTGCGGGTGCGCGCGAGATGCCGTCATGATTCGCGAGGCGATTGCGCGGGCGCTCCGCGGGGATGCGCTGTCTGTCGATGAGGCGGCAACGGTTGCGAGCGAAGTGGCTGCGGGTGGAGCGACGCCGGCGCAAATCGGGGCGTGGCTCGTGGCGCTTCGAGCGAAGGGAGAGACGGTCGACGAGATTCTCGGTGTCGCGCGGGCGTTTCGCGCGGTTGCGACAAGAGTGCCGGGCGAATTCGCGGGCGCGATCGACACATGCGGGACGGGGGGCGACGGCGCGCAAAGCTTTAATGTTTCGACGGCCGCCGGGATCGTTGCGGCGGCGGCGGGTGCGGTTGTCGCGAAGCACGGCAATCGAGCGGTTTCGTCGCGTTCGGGGAGCGCGGATGTTTTGGAGGCAGCGGGTGTGCGTATCACCGCGGCGCCGGCTGTTGCGGCATCGTCGCTCGCTCTGAATCGGTTTGCGTTTCTGTATGCACCGGCCTATCACCCCGCGATGAAGCACGCGGCGCCCGTGCGGCGTGAAATCGGTGTGCGCACTGTGTTCAACTTGGTCGGGCCGCTGGTCAATCCGGTCCCACTCTCGGGGCAGCTGCTTGGCGTCTTTGATGAGGCGCTTGTGGGACCGCTCGCAGCGGTGTTGCGTGGACAGGGCCTTAAGCGGGCGATGGTGGTTCACGGTCGAGACGGACTCGACGAGCTTTCAGTCGTTACGACCACGCTGGTTGCGGAATTGAAGCCGAGCGGCGAGATTTCGACCTACGACGTTTCGCCTGAAGATGTTGGGATTGCGCGCCATGCTTCGGGCGACGCACTGCGGACGCGCGATGCGAATGAAAGCGTGGCGAGGATGCGCGCGTGTTTTGAAGGCGAGCCTGGAATTGTACGAGATGCTGTTCTCGTCAATGCGGGTGCGGCACTCTATGTGGCTGGGTGCGCCGGCTCGGTTCGCGACGGCAGTCAGTTGGCCGTTCAAGCGATTGACGGCGGTGCCGCTCGGGCCACGTTGGAGAGTGTCGTGCGGACTTATGCGAAAGACGACGGGAGGACGTTGTGAGCCGATTGGCCGCAATTCTGGCGACGAAAGCCGCTGAGGTTGAGTTTCGAAAGCGAGTCGCGCCCTCTGCGGTGGTCGAAGACGCTGCCCGTCGAATGTCAGAGCCGATACGAGATTTTGCGGCGGCGCTTCGGGCTGCTCGGACGACACCGGCGGCCATCGCCGAAATCAAACGGGCGTCGCCCTCGAAGGGCCTGCTCCGCGCGCAGGTCGACGTCGCGGCGCTTGCCAAGACGTACACCGACGCGGGCGCCGCGGCGCTGTCGATTCTCACCGATCACACTTATTTTGGCGGCGATTCGTTTGACCTCACGACGGCCCGTGCGAACACACCACTCCCCGTCCTTCGTAAAGATTTTATTATCGACGAATACCAGGTGTACGAGAGCCGGCTCATCGGCGCAGATGCGATTCTCCTTATCGTTGCGGCGCTGGCCAAGGACCGGTTGCAGGCGCTTCATCGCCTCGCGGCCGACTTGGGGCTCGCCGTTGTCGTCGAGGTCCATTCTGAACGCGAACTCGAAGTCGCGCTGAAGGTTGGCCCGGCCATCGTTGGCGTCAACGCGCGCAATCTGGCGAATTTTTCCGTGGATGTTGGAGTTGTCGAGCGCATACTGCCGCGCGTTCCAGCGACGCTCATCCGCGTCGGCGAGAGCGGCGTTCGCGCTCGGGACGACGTCACACGAATGGCCGCGGCCGGCGCGGAGGCTGTGCTTATCGGCGAGAAGCTGATGACGGCGAAAGACCCGGGAGCCGAGCTTCGCGCGCTGATCGGGTCGTGAGCCGTCGTTTGCTCGTTAAGGTTTGTGGCCTTGTGCGCATCCGAGACGCCGTCGCGGCGGTCGAGCTCGGCGCCGATCTCATCGGCCTTAACTTTTTCGCCGACAGCCCGCGGTTTGTTTCACCGCGACGCGCGCGCGCCATCGCCGATCGCGTGCGGGGCGCCGTTAAGCTGGTCGGGGTTTTCGTCAACGCTCCCGAAACCTTAATCCGCGCCGCAATCGACGACCTCGGTCTCGATTTCGTTCAGCTTCACGGCGACGAGCCGCCCGACTTTGTGCGCGCGATCGGACCACACGCGGTCAAGGCGTTTCCGCTTGCGACGCGGCGCGACCTCGCGGCAATCGAGCGGTTTCCTTGCCCCAACTTTCATTTGCTTGATGCCCGCGCGCCTGTTCGCGGGGGTTCGGGACACCGCGCGAATTGGTCGTTGGCATTTGAGGCGGCGGCCCAACATCGCGTTTTCCTTGCGGGTGGGCTCACACCTGAAAATGTCGCGACGGCGATTCGGGCTGTGCGCCCTTATGGTGTCGATGTCGCGAGCGGCGTCGAATCAGCCGCTGGAATCAAGGACGCAAAAAAAATGGATTCGTTTCTGGTGGCCGTGCGCGCTACTTATTCTCTTCGAACTCCGCGTCGATAACGTTGTCATCGCGCTTCGCTTTGCCCGTGCCGTTTCCACCGCCCGCACCCGACGCGCCACCACCACCACCGGCCGCGCTGCCGCCGTCCCCCGGCCCTGCGCCCGCCGCCTTGTACGCCGCCTCCGCGACCTTGTGCATGGCCGCCTGGATTCGGTCGTACGCTGCGCGCATCTGGTCGGCGTCCTTTGATTCGAGCGCCTCTTTGCCCACCGCGATCGCCGTGTCGACTTCCTTCAGCGCATCGGCGGGCGCCTTTTCTCGCAAATCCTTGACCTGCTTCTCAACTTCGTAAACCATCGCGTCAAGCCGATTCCGCGCCTCGACCTCCTCGAAGCGCTTCTTGTCGTCCTCTTCCGACGCCTTCGCCTCATTCACCATCCGCTCAACTTCGTCCTTCGAAAGCCCGCTCGACGCTTCGATCTTGATGGTGTTCTCTTTGCTGGTCGCCTTGTCCTTTGCCGCAACGTGAACGATCCCGTTCGCGTCGATGTCGAACGTCACCAGAATCTGCGGCACCCCGCGCGGCGCCGTTGGAATCCCACCCAGCGTGAACTTCCCGAGCGTGCGATTCCCACTCGCCATTTTTCGCTCGCCCTGAAGCACGTGCACTTCAACCTGTGTTTGGTTGTCAGACGCTGTCGAATACACGCGCTCCTTCTTCGTCGGGATCGTCGTGTTGCGCGGAATCAGCACGTCGCACACACCACCCAACGTCTCGATCCCGAGCGACAAGCTCGTCACGTCCAAAAGGAGCAAGTCCTTAACGTCGCCCGCCAAGACGCCGCCCTGAACCGCCGCTCCGATCGCGACAACTTCATCCGGGTTCACGCTTCGGTTCGGCTCGCGCGCGAACAACTTCTTGACCGCCTCCTGCACCTTCGGAATTCGGGTCGAACCCCCAACCAGCACGACCTCGTTGATGTCGCCCGGCCGTTTCGCGGCATCCTCCAGCGCGCGCCGGCACGGCTCGAGCGTCCGCTCAATGATCTCATCCATCAGCTGCTCGAGCTTCGCCCGCGACAGCCGAATGTTCATGTGCTTCGGCCCGTTCTGGTCGGCCGTCAAAAACGGCAAATTGATGTCGGTTTCGAGCATCGACGACAGCTCAATTTTCGCGCGCTCCGCCGCATCCTTAAGCCGCTGCAACACCATCTTGTCTTTCGACAAATCGATCCCGCTGTCTTTCTTAAACTCGTCGATGAGATATTGCATGACGCGCTGATCGATGTCGTCGCCGCCCAAGTGCGTGTCGCCGTTCGTCGACTTCACCTGGACGATGTTGTCGCCGACCTCCAAGATCGAAATGTCGAACGTGCCGCCGCCGAAATCGTACACCGCGATGAGCTCGTCCTTCTTCTTGTCGAGGCCATACGCAAGCGCCGCCGCCGTCGGCTCGTTGATGATGCGCTTGACGTCGAGCCCCGCAATCTTCCCCGCATCTTTTGTCGCCTGCCGCTGCGAATCGTTGAAATACGCGGGCACCGTAATGACGGCCTCGGTCACCGTTTCGCCGAGATAGTTCTCCGCGGCCTTTTTCAACTTCTGCAATATCTTCGCGCTCACCTCGGGCGGCGACATCCGTTTGCCGCGCACGTCCACATGCGCATCGCCATTCGGCGCCGTGACGACTTTATACGGCACGCGCTTCGACTCGGTCGCCTGCTCGTGCGCCTTCATCCCCATAAACCGCTTGATCGAATAGACGGTGTTTTCAGGGTTTGTGACCGCCTGTCGCTTGGCGATATTCCCGACAAGCGTTTCGCCCTTTTCGTCCCAGGCGACGACCGACGGCGTCAGGCGCGACCCCTCTTCGTTCGAGATGACCTTGACGTCTTTGCCTTCAATGACCGCGACGACGGAGTTCGTCGTGCCGAGGTCGATACCGATGATTTTTCCCATTTCTATCGCTCCTTAATGAACCTGCCTCGCGCGTAAGATAGTCACGAATTGCGGCGGGTCAAGGGTTCCTGATGACGTTGGCATTCTTCGGAATTCTGAACGTAAAAAGGCTCGGTTTCAGCGCGGGGTTTTCCTCGATTCTCGAAAAGGTCATCTCGTTTGTATTGCCAACGGGGTCAAAAACGATCGTTTTCATGACGCGCCCCGTCTCGCGGTCAACGTGAAAATAGAGCTTCTTGAAGTGCGACTCGCTCTTTTTCGGCACGAGCTCGAGCACGTCGAGGCCGCCCAGCGGCTCGCCCGCCTTGATGTCAAACTCCTCCGCGAGCTTCCCCTTGCCCCACAAAAAACTAACCGAGCTCGACAGCCGGTCCGCCCGAAACTCTTGCTCCGTCACCTGATTTTCATCGGCCTGATAGATCCAGAGCGTCTTTCCGTCCGCAACAAACTCCTTTTTCGTCGGCTTCAAATAGTCCCACCGCATGAGCCCGGGCTTCTTAAAGTAAACTCGCCCGCTCGAAATCTGCTTTCGCTTGTACACTTTATACGTATAAACCTGTCGAAACGTCGCCGAAAAACTCCGCGTCTTCTCGTAGAATCCCTGGACCTTTTCGACGACGCCCTCAGCGCCCCCGATCGCCGCAATCGCCATCAATCCTACGATTCCCAACATTACTTTGACCCCGCTTTCATCATCCGACCACGTTCACGTTCACGATCACGCGGTGATTGTCTTCCCTTAGACGCGCAGGCCATTCTTCAGGATCTGCCGCGCAATCACGAGCCGCTGAATCTCGCTCGTCCCTTCGCCGATTTCGCAGAGCTTCGCGTCGCGCCAATAACGCTCAACCGGAAACTCGCGTATGTACCCGTAACCTCCATGGATTTGAATCGCCCGGTCACACGCCCGGGTCGCCGCTTCCGACGCGAACAGCTTCGCCGCCGCCGCCTCGAACGGCGTTCGCAATCCCGCGTCCTGCATGGCCGCCGCGCGCCGCACCAAAAGCCGAGACGCTTCGTACGTCGTCGCCATATCGGCGATCATCCATTGAATCGCCTGGTTCTCGGCGATCGGCTTACCAAACGCAACCCGCTCGAGCGCGTATTTTCGCCCCTCCTCAAGCGCGCCGCGGTGAATCCCGAGCGCAAGCGACGCAATAGAAATTCGCCCGCGCTCCAGAACGCCGAGCGCGCCCTGAAACCCTTTGTCGACGTCGCCGAGCCGATTCTCATCCGGCACCACGCAATCTTCGAAAACAACTTCCGTCGTGTCCGACGAGCGCATCCCGAGCTTCTCGAGGTGCTTCCCAACACTAACTCCCCTTGAGCTGCCGCGCTCGACAACAAACGCGGTAATCCCGTGTTGTTTGTTCGGGCCCGTCTGCGCGAGCACCACATAGATGTCGCCAACCGACCCCTGCGTAATAAACATCTTCGTGCCGTTAATGACCCAGTCGCCGCCCCGCCGCTCCGCGCGCGTTTGCATCCCACCCGCGGCGTCGCTTCCGCTCCCCGGCTCGGTTAAGCACCACGCCCCGAGCGCCTCGCCGCGCGCAAGCCGTGGCAGCCACCGTCGCTTTTGCGCGTCGTTGCCCTGCCGCGCGATGTGCGCCGACGCGAGTCCGTTGTGCGACGCGATCGTGAGCGCGAGCGACCCGTCGTGACGCGCGATCTCCTCGATCACCACCGAAACGCTCGTCATGTCGAGCCCCGAACCGCCGTACGCTTCGGGTGCGGCCATTCCGAGAAGTCCGAGCGCGGCGAGCTTGGGGATGATCTCGCGCGGAAATCGCTCCTCGCGATCCCACTTCGTCGCGTGCGGAGCCACCTCGGCCGCGGCAAACCCACGAACCGCCTCTTCCAGAACGCGCTGCGACTCATTCAGCTCGAAGTTCATGGATTCTCCTCAACCACGATCGCCGCACGATACACACGATTCGTGACGGCGTTCAAGAATGAAAAGCTGTCGCCGTACGAAGCGAGGAGCCACGGCGCGAAAATCGGCGTTTCGGCGACGGCCGCGACCCCAAGCGGGGTTGGCGTCGATCGGCCCGGGCGCACGTAAAAGAGCTCGCGATCTTCCGCGAGGACGACGCCGCCATCCGAGAGCGCCACGAGCGCCGTGTATTCGAGCGTGGTTCCGACGGGTGGCGGCGGTTCGTTGTCGCCGTTGCCATCGTGAAGTCCCGCATAGGTTTCGTCGCTCGCGAAAATGAAGCGGTCGGCGTTCGCGATGCTTTCGCGGCGAATGTGCGTTGAGTAAGGATACCCTTTGCGAATCGCGCCTTCGGGCGAAACCTCGACGAGCAGATTGAGCTCGCCGGCGACGCGCGCGATGGAGCCCTGGCCGAGAAAAAAAACGGAGCCGTCGGCACGGGTGGCGATGGCGGTCACGCGGCGAAAGCCAGCGGCCGACTCGGCGACGCCGCCGTAGGCGCGGATTTGGCGATTGTAAAGGAGCTCTTCGCCGGTCGCCGGGTTAATCCGCGCGCCGATGGGGCCGCGAGATTCGCCGTCGCCATGCGGAAGTATGCCGTAAAGGCGTGACGCCGTGTCGACCGCGGCGATCGGGCGCGACACAAAGGTGATGGTTGGGTGTGCCTCCATGCCCGGAGTCGGTTCGCCGTCAAACGTCGCGTAAACGCCGCCGGACGCGCTTTCGGCAAGGCCCGTAAAAGTAACGCCGTCGACAAGCGGGACCGCGTGCCCGCCCGCAAGACGGACGAGGCGACGTCGACCCCGGTCTGCAACGAGCAGCCCGCCGCTTTCGAGGAAAAGAACGCCGACCGGTTCCGAAACAAAACGCGACAGATCGATTTGGGCGAGGAGCGTGAGCTCCGCTTTGAGCGTGACCGGCGCTGCCGTCATCCGCGGGACGCCTTTCTACGAAAGCGATCGATCGCGTCGGAGATTGCGGCGAGGTCAAAGCCAACGCGCAGGAGGCGAATGCGCGCGGGCTTGGAAGGGGTTGCGGGAGCGGCGGCGGGCGCGAGATCGTCGAGCGACGGATCACGCACGAACTCGACAGCGGGCATCAGCATCAACGTTGTTGACCGCATCGCGCTGCAGTCGTCAAGCGGTGCGACCTTTGGCCGCGAGAGGCCGCCGCGAAGCTCAACGCCACGCTCCGATACGGTCACGACCGCGCGCCATGCCGCAAGCTGGACGATGTTACGCACCGCGACGATGGCGCCAAGAAGCGCGATGAGAATGCTCCACGGGGCGTCGGCCGCGACGGCCTTCCACGAACCGTAAACAAGTATGTAAAGCCCGCCGAGCGCCGCGAAGAGCGACAGCGCGAGATTGGCAATGCCGGGGCGCGCGCGGAACGACTCCATCGGCGCGCATTATGGGGCTAACGGACGGGATTCTTCAACCGATAGATCTCATCCTCAACCTCTTTCGCGAGCGCTCGCTGAATCTTAGCTTGCCGCGCGTCGACCGCCGCTGGTTTTGTGTGGGGGTCGCCACTCTTTCGACCGGTCTTCGCTGCGTGCAACTTGAGAAACAGTTCGAACTCGCGAATCGCCGTACCCGTTTGGCCCGCGATTTTGGCCGCCCGCCCGAGCATCATGTGGGGCTCGGGGTCGGTTGGGTCGAGGCGCGCAACCGCCCGAAAATCGTTGAGCGCAAGCGTCGGCAAATTCACCTGCATATACGCCTGTGCGCGCTTCTTGTGCGCATCGATGTTTCCCGACTTGAGTGAAATCGCGCGGGTGTACATCTCGATCGCCTTCTGCGGCTGACTCGACGCCACGAAATAGTCGCCAAGGAGAAGATAAGCCGCGCGGTGGGTTTTCGTACGTTTCAGAATCGCTTCGAGCAAAACCTTCGCGGCCGGCAGCTCGTCGCGCGAAAATCGAATTCGCGCCGCGCGAAACTGCGCCTCGATGATGTCAACTTCGTTTCGGTCTTTTGTGAGAAGTTTGACCGCTTCTTCGTAATGGTAAAGCGCCTCCGCGCCGTTGCCGAGGCGATCGAATGTCTTCGCGAACCAGAGTCGATAGACGCCGTTCACCGGGGTTTTGTCGGTCGCCGCTTTCAAGTCGTCTTGCGCCTCGAGAAGAAGGCGTTGGGTGCTCATGTCGCCGCCCAACTCTGTGAGCGCGATGAGCGTTCGCGCGCGCCAATAACGCGCCTCGATGATTCCGGGGTTCTGTTGGATCACTTGGTCGAGGTAGCGGCGCGCATCGAGAAACGCGTCGCGGCCGCCGGCGTCGAAGTTCGCGCGGGCGATTTGGACCAGGAGGAACGGGTCTTTCGGGTTTTCTTTGATGGCGAGATTGAATTGGTTGAGGGCGTCCGCGAGGCGCTTCTGCTGGCGGTAGTTGAGGGCGAGTTCAAGGCGAAGGCCAGGGTAGTGGGGATCGAATTTCTGGACGAGGTCGAGCGCCTTCAAGGCGAGCGCCGAACGCCCCGTCTGCCCATAAACCCGCGCAAGATTGAAGTGTGCGCTGACGAAGCTCGGCGCTTTCGCGATGGTTTTTTTGTAAGCCTCTTCAGCGGCCGGGAAATCGCGTTGCTCGAGATAAACGTCGCCAAATCCCGCCGTGACGGCCGGTGCGTCCGGGATAACTTTCTGTGCGTCCTTGAGAACGCTGAGCGCGTCATGAAAGTTTTTGCGGGCGAGGAGCCCCTGAATGTAATGAACGAAAATCTCCGCCTGAATCTCGCGCGCCTTTTCGGATGAAATCGCGCGCGACGCCTCAATCGCAACGCGAAACGCCTCGACCGAGTCGGCTGTTTCATTGACCTCCGGGTGCGCGAAGATTCGACCCCTCAAACTCATGAGGCGCGCCACGCGCTCATTCGTGCGTTCGATTTCGCGCGGTGTTCGGTTCGCCCTTTTTTTCTCTTCTTCAAGGAGACGGAGCGCCAGCTCGCTCGATTTTCGCGCACGCAAAGGTGAGCCGGCTCCCAACTCGGCACTGCCGAGCCCAGTTTGCGCGTCAACGTCGGGCGGCGAGGCTTTGATGGCGGCCTCGAAACGGGCGGTCGCGGCTTTCCAGTCGCGGCGTTTGAGTTCGAGGCCGCCGAGGTCGGTGAGGAGCTCGCTTCGAAGGGACGCGAGCTGTGACTTCGCAAGGCCGGCGTCGAGCCACTTGATGGCGGCAACGGTGTCGCCGTCGTCGCGCGCGAGGCGGCCCAAGACCGCGTAGGCTTGGGCGAGCTCATCGGGGGAGGCGGCGGCGAGGAGGGCGCTTTGCGGTGCGACGAGAAGGTTGAGGTAATGGCGGGCGCCGGTCTTGTCTTTGAGGAGGTCGAGGTGCACGAGCTTTCCGAGCGCGAGGTAGGACGATGCGTGGAGCGGGCTCGCTTGGAGCGCGTTGCGGAAGTGCTTGAGCGCGGTTTGAGCGGGGGAGGCGGCGGGTGCGGTTGCGCGTGTGGGAGCGGTTGCGGTTGCGGTTGCGGGCGCGGGTGCGGAAGCGGTTGCGGTTGCGGGTGCGCGTGTGGGAGCGGAAGCGGTTGCGGGCGCGGATGCGGTAGCGGGAGCGCGTGCGGGAGCGGATGCGGGTGCGCGAGCGGGGATTTGACGCAAAGGCGCGGAGACGCCAAGGGAAGCGGGCTCATTCCTTGCGTCTTTGCGGCTTGGCGCCTTGGCGTTGAAATCCCCTGCGGACGCGGGAGCGGGAGCGGGTGTAGCCGGCGTCGCCGAGTGTCCTATTGTTGCAAGCACCAACCGCCCCAACTGGTAGTGCGGGGCTGCGTACGTCGCGTCGATTGTCGCGGCCTCGGCGAGCGCCCTGACAGCCGCCTCGCGGTCTCGCGGGTCAGAATCCGTTCCGCTCTTCACCTGCTCGACAAACGAGAGGCCCCTCAAAAACGACACCTCGGCGTCGCGTTTCAGAGTCGCTTCAGCCCGATCGAGGTTTTCGCGCGCGGTCGTGAAGTTTCGCTTCACGATAAACCACACGGCTTTCGCCTTGTTGTATTCCGGGTCACGAACGCCGGCCTTTTCAAGCTCGTTCATGAGCGCCTCCGTTGACGCTTCTGCTATCGTACGCGCACCCGACTGCGGCCCGTGCAGAATGAGAATGATCGACTGTAGCTTGAGGAGTTGCACGCGCGCTTTGTTCGGAATTTCCGCCAAGAGTTTGAGCTGCGCATTTTCGTCCGAGCTCCGCTCAGCGCCATCGCGGGCCGCCGATCGCTCCGGCGCTTTCGCTTTTGTTCGCGTGAGCGCCTGAAGCTGATCGAACGCCTCCATATACTTGCTGAAGACGTCGACCCGAATCGCTGCGCGGGCGTCCGCGAGCGCCTTCTCTGGATTCCCAGCGGGTTCACCCGCCGCCCCGCGTCCGCCGCCTCGTCCGGGACTGCGGCCGGATCCACCACGTCCGCCGCGCTCGGCCGGGGCCTCCTCGTCGCCGCCGCCCAAAAGGTTCAGGCCGAACGGGTCGACGACGATTAAAACGACAGCCGCCGCGACGACACCGCCGAGGACCGCGAGCTGCTTTCGGCCGACGGCGAGTTTTCCGCGCGGGCGCGCACCAGGCAACGCTTTCTTCGTCGGTGCGGCCCCTTTTGCGGGTGGAGCCCCCAACGCCTTCTTCTTGTCCTTCGCTTCGTGGGCCTCTTTTCTTGCTTGCGCTTTAGCCGCCGCCTCAGCCGCTTTTTTGGCCTGTTTTTCACGCTTCTCGCGTTCCTTGCGCTCCCTCCGAGATTCGTTTTTTGGTGGCGTCGTGGGCGCGGCACCCGGAGCAGATGCGGACGCCAGTGCTGTCGCGGTTGCGGAGGCCGGTCTCGCCTCTCTAGCGACTTCGGCGATGCGCAGCGTGGCGAGTGCTTGAAAGTCCGACTCCGACGCGATCGGCGTCCAGTGGACGCCATCGGTCGAAACTTCTTCGTGACCATCGAGGCGTTTCTCTTCGAACAGCGTTCGCACCGTCGTGCGGTCAAATGGACCAGAGACCTGGCCGTCCGCGCCGCGAATCGCCATTTCTGACGCGGCTCCAGTCGAAACCGAAGCAGGGGCGCCACCACCCAGCCCGAGCGATTCCCCGAGGAGGTTGTCGTCGGTGGCGAAACCGTTCTCGGCAGCGGCCGGTGACGCGGGCGCCTCCGCGTCGGCAAGGTCGAGCTTAAAAGGGTCGTCGGTCGCCGCGGTCGACGCCGTCGGTCGGCCGATCGGTGCCTTTTCCGGTTGCGGCTTATCGATTTGTGTCGGCGGTTCGAAAGCGTCGAGCGAAAAATCGAGGTCGCGTGGGTCGACCTCGGGCGTGGATCCGGGAACAGCAGGAACTTGACGCAAAGGCACGGAGACGCCAAGAGGAGAAGTTCCTGCCTCTTCGCCTTCGTGGCTTTGCGCCTTCGCGTTGAGGTCTCCTTTTGACGCGGACGGTGGTTCGTCTGGGATTTCAAAGTCGTCTTCGTCCGATGGCGCAAGGTACGGGCTTTCGGGTCGCGGCAAAGGGGGTGGCGCACCGGGCGCGTCGTTGTCCTTAAACGATGTGGCAAGGTCGTTTTCGAACGACCCAAATTCATCGATCGGCGCTGGGGCTGCCGGTTTCGGCGAGGAGGGCTCGTCTAACGTGAAATCTGTCGCGGGGTTCTCCGGAACCTCTGCCGTCGGCGATTGGGTCGATTGAGCGGGCTCAACGTCGCGCGCAGGAATCGTTATCTCGGTGGCACAGTTCGGACACCCGACGATCGCGCCTTCGGGCGGAACCGCGTCGGCGTCAATCTCGAGAATCGCTTTACAGCCAGCGCACGTGAACTGAAGGAGCGCTTCGCCTTCACTTAGGCCGACCGGCTCGCTTGTTCCCGTTTCGCCTGGCAACCGACTGCCCCTTTCCGTTCCCTCTTGTTTTTGTAACACCGGGTGAGGGGCGGCGCAAAGTGGATGAGACCTCGATCCCCGCTTAAGCGGCCAGTCATCTACTGCGCGTACCGTCGGCAGGGGCCGCTTCGGCGTGCCGACGTCCTCGGGTCTGACTTGTTTCGTAGGTCACTTGTTCTCACGGAAGAAAGCTATGTCTACCAATCGCGCAACCAGCCGGCGCCTCAGACCCTGCGGAGGCGCGCCTATGCGGGCCCCTGCCGACCCTAAGCGATTCCGGGCGGGCCGCTTTCCGGGGACGTATTCTTTGGGCTTGAGGGCGGTACGAGGGGTTCACCCGTTGGGTGTCGGCCACCGTTCGATCGACCCCCAAGTCTCCTAACCGCCATTCCAGGAAAACGGCGGAGTTCTGATTGGGCGGGCGGGGATTGGGCAAGCGGAGGCTCGCGTCCGCAGGGGATGAGGTGCCGATGGGGCGTGGCATTGCCGTTCTCATGATGCTTGATTCATTTCGTACAGACTCACATTTCATGTCAGACCCGAGGACTTCCGCGAGCCGGAGCGAGCCCAACCCCGACCGCCCCACGCAAATCTGGCCAGTTATCCGGGAATCAGGGTGGATGAGAGGAGCTCTCAGCTCATCGCAGCGGGCGCTCGGCGCAATCGGCGAGGGGGGCAACCTGCGGATACTGGGCCTTGACGCGGCCAACGAGCGCCGCGAGCGATGTCGCGAGACAAACTTGACGCGGGACGCCGCAAACATCGACCGCCTCGCAGGTTTTTTCCTTGGGCAACGTGGCCAGCGCGGCCAGTGTCGGCGCGGCAACCATCGCGCGTCCATCGACCATCACCAACTCGACCGACTTCGGGTCGCCCCGCATCAGCGTTTCCAGCGCGTCGCCGGTGCTGGCCCGACGCAACCCCACGATATCGGCGCGATAACCGGCCGCCAGCGTTCCAACATGTTTTTCGAGCCCAATCGCCGCGGCCGCACCGCTTGTGGCCATGGTGAGGAGTCGTGCGGGCGTCAAGTGCGCACGCACCGGCCCGTCCGCGTACAGTCGTCGAACATACGCAATCTCTTGCAGAAGCGTCGGGCTTCCCCCAAGATTCCAATCGGGCGCGAGCGCGACGTTAACGCCGGCAGCAGCGGCGGCGACCACGTCGGTTGTCATTTGGTAGAGCCGCATGTTCGACGACGGCGACCATATGAGTTGCCAGCCGCGCTCCGCGAGCGTGCGGAAATGCTCGGCCTTTAAGGGAATCCCGTGGACGATGCTCGTAATCCGATTCTGCACGAACGGCGGCCCCATCGCCTCGAGCTTCGTCCACTCCTTCAAGCTACTCGCATCGCGCCCCTCCGCGAGGTGAATCACGAACCGCGTGACGGGCGGTGTCGGGTTCGACAGAATCGCCTCCCACTTCGTCCGCGTCTTTCCGCGCAACTGCAACGGATCGCCGACCGTTCCGCCCATCTTCAGCTCGCCGAGTCCCGGGTTCTCCGCGTTCCGAATGCCGCCCGTGTGGCACTTGTCCTCGCTTACGATCGTCGTCGTCCCGCCGAGCGCCGCCATCACCTCCGTGTAGAGCGTGACATCGCATTTCAGTTTCCGGTCGAGCGTGCTCTTCAGCTTCTGGAAGTCCTTAAAAACCTTCTCACCGAAGCGCCAGTTGTACCGGTTGTTGAACGTCGGCCGCGAGAAGCGCGTAAACGGAAAAAGGTTCCAGCCGATGTGGTTGTGCGCGTCAACGAAACCGGCGTAAAGGTCGAGCCCGGTGTCGATGACCGTTGCGCCCGCTGTGTCACACGTCGCGCCTGCGCAAACGATCGCGCCCCCTTCGATGACGACGAACCCCGCGGCCGCGGGCGCCGTGGGCGTAACAATCGTCCCCTTGAGCGCAATCCGAGTCGCCGCTTGGCTTTCAGCACCGATCGCGAAAAACACAATGGCCGTAACGATGATTCGTTTCATTTTCTTCTTCCTCATCGCCTAAAGCGACAGCTCGGGCGCCCATTGCCCCGCAAAAACCGCCCCATAAAACTTTCGCCGCGTGTAGTCGACGCAGCGGCTTTTCGCATTGGCTTGGTTGTAAAGCCCCGCTGCGACGCCCTTTCGCCGCACCTCGAGGTACTCCGCGCGCGTCAACGAAATCACCATCTTGAAGTACGTCGTGTCCCAATGGATGGGGACGCATTTCCCCGCGGGTGGGTTGTTAAACGTCTCGATCATCTTTTGCACGCGATCGCGGTTTAAATCCCAAAGCCAATCGAATTCGCGCTGAAATGCCGCGACGAGCGCCGTGTTGTCGGCGACCGCCCCGTCGATGACTTGGAGGTTTTCGGCGTTTCCTTTTTCGGCGGTGGTCGACCAATTGTAGCTTCCAGTCGCGAGCGTTTTCCCATCGGCGATCGCGTATTTGTGGTGCATGAGCTGCGAATAGGGGTGCCAATAGGCGAGTCCATAAACTTTATACCGCACGGGCGTGTTACAGGCCTCGAGTGCCTTCACTTTTGACGCCCCGATGTTGTATTCGCCCATGTCGGTTACGACGCGGACCTTTACGCCGCGCGCGACGGCCGCGCACGTCTCGTCCTTAATCTGGTCCGTGTCAAAGTGCGCGGTTGCGATGTCGAGCGTCGTCTTCGCGTTCTTAATGAGCGCGATGAGGGCGTCGTTCAAGAGCATCGTCGTCTTTGAGTTTTGCGACGTGAAGAGCGTTACGATTCCGTCTGCGGCTGCCGGGGCGACTCCAGAGCCCGGGTCGACGCGCGGGTAACGTGGCCGCGCGCCCGCCGGCAATGGAAAATCAACGGTGCGCGCCCAGAGGCGCTCGAACTCCGCCTGAAAGTCTTTCGCGACGCCGACGAAGTTGTTGAAGACGGTGATGTTCTCGCTGTACTTCTGCTCCGCGCCCGTCGACCAGTTCGCGCTTCCGGTTGTGATCGTCTGACCATCAATGACGGCGAACTTTTGGTGCATCGTTCCGCTTACGAATCGCGCGTCGCATCCGATGTTCTCAACCGCGGCCGATTTCGACTTCGCCGCGGCCGAGTTCCCCGCGTGCAAGACAAACCGACATTTGACCCCGCGCTTCACGGCGTCGGCGAGCGGCGTCCACATCGCGACTTGCCCGGGACTCACGCTGTACATGGCGATGTCAACGGTCTTCGTCGCTTTCGCGATCGCGCGCGCGACCGCCTCATGGCCTCCGCCCTTCGGCGAGAAGAAAACCTCGACCGATTTCGCAGCGCCTTCTTGCGCGCGTGCACCCTGTCCAAGAAAGAGAAGCGCCAGGAACCCCGCGCCCGCTCTGCCCGTCGTAAGAACCTTTCGCGTTCGCCTCATCGATTTCTCCTTTGCAGCGCCCCGTCAGGGCGTCGTTGGAACTGGAATGGGATCCGCTTTGAGACAATTCTTGATTCGATTGAACTTCGCTTTCGTCATCACTTTTTTCGTCACGAGCTCGTCGATCGTCGCGTAGGGACGATTATCGCGAACTTTGGCCGCGCCTTCCCACCCCATTCCCGGCAAGTTGTTAATGTCGGTGAGCGTCGCCGAATTGATGTCGACCTTCTTGTTCGGGTCGCACGTCTTGGGCGGCGTCGGAACTTTGCCCGCGTCGAAGATGCGCCGAAACTCCGCCATGTATTGGCTTGCGACGCGCGCCCCCGTCACGACGACGACGTTTTCATCGTTCCCGTTTTCAGCTTCGCCCGAGAAATTAAACGACCCCGTGATAACCGTCGTGCCGTCGATGATGATGGTCTTGCTGTGCAAAACGCCCGGATTCGAGTCGGCTTTCACAGGCGCCCCGAGCGCGATGAGATCTGGCCCGATGCTCTCTTTGGCGAAGACGTTCATGTTCTCAAAGACCGCCTGAACCGTGAGCCCCGCGCGCTTCTTGTCGAGGATCGCGCTTTTCATCGTGGGCATCGTTTTACGGATGGCGAGTTTTTCGGGTCCGCGCGGAATAAAATTGGTGAGCGAAAACGCCATGATGTGAATGCTCGTTTTCGCCGCGAGCAATTTGTTGACGAGAAATCGGCCGCAGTTGTCTTCGGGCGCAAAGCAAACCTCGACGGTCGCATCGCCCACGGTCACGGGCGCCTTCGACGTGTTGGCCGGCGAGCCAATGCCGAACTTTCCGGCGACGAACATCTCTTCAAACTCCTTGGCGTAGGTCGCGGCGATCTGATCGTTGCAAATCTTGAGCGAGTTGTTGTGGTTTTCGTAGGCGTCGGCGTCGATCGGGTTAAAACTCCCCGTCCAAACGCACTTCCCGTCACGCACGTAGAACTTGTTGTGCATATAGCTCGTCTTCGTGTCGTATTTCGTTTCGATCCCCTCGCGCTCAATCTGCTCCCACTGCGGGCAAACGTGAGGATCGCTCTTCACGCGCTTCCATCGGTACATCGCGTCGCCAAGCACCCGCACCTTGACGCCGCGGAGCTTCGCGCGAATGAGCGCGCTCGTGACGACGTCGTTGTGGAGCTCGTAGACGGCGACGTCGAGCGTTCGTTCGGCGCCGTCGATGTAGACGCCAAGCTTTCGGTCGATGCTCTCGGGGTTCACGCGGGCGGCGGCCTTGTTGTAGTCGTAGACCTGGCTAAAAAAGACTTCGATGGGGGCGGCCGATTGAGCCTGCACCACGATGGGAGCCGAAAAAACCGCGAGTGATGCTGCGACTGGGAGGAAGCGAACAGACAACATGCACATGCCTCCTTCTCTAGGCTCTCGTTAGACGGGGGGCGCCGCGACTTTATTCAATTGGTATCCCTTTCCTATTAACAGGAGCGCCCCACGGGCGTAGAATTCGCATCGAAATGAATTTGACGCGTCGCGCGATCGCTGGGACGGCTCTTCTTCTCGGCGGCCTGTTGACGGAGGGCGCGGCCAATGCGTGCGCGTGGGAGATGCTCGACTCGGTGCGGTTTACGACAAATCGGGGCTACGACGCGCCGTACGACGTTGTCGCGCTGATTTCGCCGTACAGAGAGCGTCGCGAATTACGCGGGCATTCGGAGACAGCGGTAAGACACGAGCCGGACGGGGGCGTGGACGGTGGCGTGACGTCTCCGACGCCGGCCGACAGCGAATTCGAGAAGCTTCGTGCGCTTTATCGCGCCGGACGTTACCTCGACGCCGTCAAAGGGGTTCACGATTTATTGGCGCAGAGTCCGAATTCCGCGCTCGCGGCGCGCGCCCATCGGTTGTCGGCCATCGCACTTTATCGACTCGCGGTTGGGGCGGAATGGCGGGGCGTTGCGACGGGAGACGCGCGGGCGGTCGGGTATTTGGAGTCCGCGGTTCTGGCGCTCGTCTCGGCGCGGCGGTTCGACACCGCGGGCGTGCTTCGGCGCGATCTTGCGCATTGGCAGTGCGGAACGCTCGCGCGGCTCGGCCGTGTGAGTGACGCCCTGTTCGCGTGTTATGAGGCGCTTCGCCCAGACCAGGATGGCACTTACGACCCTGGGGTATTGCCGTCGCTTCGGGCTGTTTGGGCGCTGGCTCGGCTCGCCGACGAGAAAGCGCTTCAGGCTCGACTCGAGGCACCGAACGTCGATCCACGCCTCCTCGCCGAATACATCACGCACACGGTTTATGCGCGAAAGAAAGCCGCGGTTCTTGCGAAGGTCTTTTTGTCGTTCGTAAAACGATGGGCGAGTGATCGCCGAGTCGAGGTGCGGCCTTGGGTGCGCCTCCGGCTCGCCGATTTGCACCACCGCGCGGCGCGGTATTCCGATGCGGAGGCCGCGGCGACGCGGGCGCTCACGGCGTTGAACGACGCGTTTCCAAAATCGTCGATGAACGGGTTGTCCGACCTTCGGTTGGCCGTGTCGCGTGCTCGGGCGCATGCGCTCTTTGTGCGCGGTGCGGCGCGACTCCATTTGCGCGAGCGGTCAGCGGCGGTCGCGGACCTCGAGGCGTACCTCGCGACGGCGCGACCGCTCGAGCACGAGCGTGAGGCGCGGCAGGGTCTCGCGGTGTTGTACGAAAAAGCGGGGCGCCTGTTTGCCGCGATCGAAGAGTACGAGGCGCTCGGTTACGAGGCCGACGTAGGTTTTTTGGTCGATTTTGTGATGAAGCCGTCCGAAATTGCGCGGTATTTGGCGCAGCGGCCAAATCACAAGCAGCGCGCGAAACTCCGATTCTCGATGGGGATGCACTTTGCGCGGGCGGGCAAGTTCAAAGAGGCCGAGGCTGCGTTTCGCGACGCGGTGCCGCACTTGGTCGACGCGGACGATCGGGCGCGTGCCGAAAAGGCGGTGTCGACGTACAGAGAGCTCGCGGCGCTTTCGCCCGCGAAGGAAACCGACGCATCGCTCTACGCGGTCGGGGCGTTTTACTACCACCAGCGTCGGCGCATTTTTTGGAATCCATTGCTCTGGCCAAACGGCGCGACCACCACGGTTTATTCGTATGCTTTTTTCGAGGACAACCCAGAAGATTCGCGGGATCACGATCGCATTCGGCATTATTTCGAACGGACGAACCCGCTTTGGCGTGCGCGCGAGTCGTTCCTCAAATTGGTCAAGCGTTTTCCGAAGTCGGAGTTGGTGCCGAAGGCCCTTTACAGCGCGGCGACGGCGACGCTTCTGCTGACGACGTTTTCGTCGTACTGGCGCTATCGCGCGGCTTGCGCAGGGTTCGCGCGACAGGCACGCGATCTTTACCAGCGCGTACGCGAGGAATTTCCAAAACACGCGCTCGCGGCCGACGCGCGCGAGTGGGAGGAGTTCGCCGGTAAACTCCCTCGGTCGGATAGGCCCCGGCATTGTCGATGATGCGTGTGGTCCTGGCGACGACGCTTCTCGCACAGGCATGCGCCGTGGCGCCCGATACGGCTGTGTGGCGTTGGGGCGCGGATCCTATTGATGACACCGGCCGGGCTCGATTGGATGAGCGGGGGCCTATCTTTGTGCAAACGGGGCGTGTCACGCGGGACCGCGCGGGGACGATTCGGTGCGTGAGTTTTGCGGAGAGGGTCGGGGTGCGCGGGCTTCGGGCGACGCCGGTTGTGCAGCTCGCGGGTGCGCTCGCGCGCGGTTATCGGGACGACGAGCTGGGTGCGATTGTCGCGGCGGCGCGTCGCTGTGCGGACCATGCAGGGCGGGCATTTCAGAAGGTGGGGGCGCGTGCGGTTGGTCTTCAGATCGACTTTGATTTTCCGACGCGGCGGCTCGCGCACCTCGGCCGAGTCGCTGCAGTGCTCGGCGGTTTTCGGCCGCTGTCGGCGACGCTTCTTCCAACGTGGCTCGTGTCGCCGGCGGCCCATCGCGAGCTTCGAGCGGTTGTCCAATCGTTCGATCTTGTTGTGCCAATGGTTTTTGACGAACCGTCGCTCGCAAATCTTGATGTCATGCTTCGGCGAACGGATGCGCTCGGCGTCGCTTACCGAATCGGATTGCCCGCCTTCGCTGAGATTCGCCGGCTTGACGCGAAGGGCCGCTGGTCGTCGTTTCGCACAATCGCTGACGATATGTTGTCTGATGCGGCGACGGATTGGCGTGTCGCAAAGGGTTCCACGAAGCGGCTGACGAGACCGGGCGAGGAGTTGCATGCGGTTAGGGCGGAGCAACTGCGAACTTGGATCGCGCACGTTCACGCGCATGCGTCGCGCCTGAATCGTGGAACCATTGTGTTTCGCGCGCCACGTCGCGATGAGGCCGGGTTGTTCGCTTCAGCCAACGCGGCAACGAGAATCACATTTTCGTGCGTTGCTCGCGATGGGGCCGTCGATGTGACGATGGCGACGCCGCGCGGCGCTCCGGCGTTCGACGTTGCGGTCGAGATTCGTGTTGTCGAAGCGGGCGGGCTCATTGCACCGCCGCCGCCACCTTGGTCTGTGGCGCATTTTTGCGGCGGGCTTCCTTGCGGCCCGCGACGAGCAGACACCCTCGTCCTTCGACGGCCCGTGTTGGCCAACCGCGAGACCGTTCAGCTTGCGTTTCGGCGTGAGCCGCGCTCGGTCGCGTGTCGGCTGCTAAATCGCTAAAAACCTTGTCGCTGCAAAGATTCGGCGAGCTCGACAAAAAACCGCCGATGATCGAACCGGTCGGTTGAGCCGGCCAGCTGTCCAATTTCGTCGAGGTGATCGGCCTGAATCACGCGATGCGACGCGCCCCACTTCGTCGACTCGACATCGACGAGCCCGTCGTTTGCGCCCTTGCGAGCGTTGATCATCGACCAAGGAATCGTAAAGAGCGGCGAGAGGATATTCCCAGATTCGCCGAGTGGATCCGCGACGCCGCCGTACGACGAATAGGCGACACGCGTGTCGTTGGGTGTTGCCGGATTGAACGTTGTCGTGACGTAGCCAACGCTGATTTCGCGAACCGCATCGAGCGAGAATCCAAATTGGCGAACGAGAAAATCCGCAGCGGCGACCATGTCGCCCGGCACGATTCCAAGCGCGATGTCGGCGAGAACCGTCCCATAATGCGGCGAGCCGATCGTCGTCAGCGACGCCACGCGATCGCCCATCCCGAGTCGCGAAATCATCGCGCGGCCATCAAGCCCGCCCATGCTGTGCGCGATGATGTTCACTTTGCCCGTCGTCGTCGACTGAATAAAAGCCTTGAGCTCGGTCGCGCGGTGGAGGATCGAATTCATCGGATTGACTTGCGAGACGTGGATTTCGTAACCCGCCTCACGGAGCGTGCGCGGGACATCGTAGTAATAATCGAGCGGGCCGATGTTTCGAAAACCACCAAATCCGTGCGCAAGAACGATTGGGAACCGTGTCGCTGGCCGTGTCGACGCGAGGTGTGTGATCGTCGCGACGGCTGGCGCGCTCGAACGGCCCTGGTCATCGACCGCGACAACCGTCAATTGATTCGCGACGCCGCGCCGCAATTCAACACCGACCGTGAATCGGCCGAGGTTGTCGCTTGTGGCGATGGTGGTTTCGACCGCACCCTCGACGCGAACGGCCATCGCGGGTCCCGTTGCGCCGCGCACCGTCCAGCCGACGCTGGATGACGTTGCAACCGGTGCGTCGAGCGTTGGTGTCGCAAGCGCGGACGACATTGTCCCCACGTTCTGGCGGTGCCGTACGCTGATGACCACTCCGTCGCTTACATTCCCCGCGGCATCGGTCGCTGTTACAACGATCTGATTGTCGACGCCGCGCGAGAGCGGAACGGCGCGAACGAATCGGCCCGTATCGGAATTGGCCGAAGTCGTTGCGCGAACGTTGCCAACCGACAGATCAATTTTGGCACCCCGCTCCGCCGTCCCCGTGAGCAAGACCGATGGCGACGTTGTCTCGCGGGCGAGGGCATCGACGACGGGTGGCCGAGGCGCAAGTCGATCGGCGGGCAAGACCGATTCCGGCGGGCTCGTTTGAGAAACCGCGATGCGAACGGAAGCGGCGCGCTCACCGAGAGCATCTTCGGCGACGAATTCGATTTCATTCGTGCGGGCGCGCCAGAGCGGCACGTCGATCGCGAAGCGACCCGTCACGGCGACGACGTCGCGCGGTTCGAGCCCGCCCAGCGCGCGAACGCGATGCGCATCCGGCGCTGTTCCCGAGAACGTCACCGAAAGCGCCGACGTCGCAGCGGGAAAGGGGTCGAGGCGAAGCTCAGTTTCGGAACACGCGAAGGCGAGAAGGACGAGGGCGAACAGATCTCGACGCATGAAGCGCATCCTAGACAAGAGACCGACAACGGGTCAACCGCGGTTGACCCCGATTCCCGGTTAAGCGGTTCGTTCGCTCGTGAGCGTGAGGGTCGACAGGAGCCCGCTTCGGCGCGCCGACGTCCTCGGGTCTGATTTGAGACGCGCGAACGATCCGCGGTTCAGAGGTTCGCGAAAGCTCGGTTGTCCCAGCCAATATCGCGCTGCAGACGTTTTCTGGGCTTGCGGGCGGTACGAAGAGTTCACCCGCTGAGTGTCGGCCGACGATAGATCGACCCCCCAGTCTCCTAACCGCCATTCCAGGAAAACGGCCGGGTTCTGATTGGGCGGGCGGGGGTTGGGCAAGCGGAGGCTCGCATCCGCAGGGGATGAGGTGCCGATGGGGCGTGGAATTGCCGTTCTTATGATGTTTGATTGATTTCGTACAGACGCACATCTAATGTCAGACCCGAGGACTTTTGCGAGCCGAAGCGAGCCCAGACCCCGCCCGCCCCACGCAAATGTTGCCCGTTATCCGGGAATCAGGGTGAATGTCAACGGGAATAAGGAATCAGTCCGGGCGGTTTGGTACTATATAAAGGAGGACGATGTTCGGACGATTCGCCAACCACCGCAAAGAAACCCAGGAATTTGAGGCGCTTACGCTTGGCCTGCTCGATACGCTCTACGCGGGCGCGCTGCGGTTTACGCGAAACGAGCGCGACGCTGAAGACCTTGTTCAAGACACCTACATGCGGGCGTACCGGTTGTTCAAGAGTTTTGAGCGCGGAACAAACATTCGCGCGTGGATGTTCAAGGTGATGACGAACATCTTCATCAACGACTACAACCGGTCGAAGCGCGATGCCCGTTTTACCGATGGCGCTGAGCGCGGCGTCCTTCATGAGCGCGCGCTCGCGACGCCGGGCGAAGACGTTGATGCGTACTTGAGGTCGAATTGGCTGCATCACCTCCTCAGCGACGACGTTAAGAATGCGCTCGATTCGCTGCCGATCGAGTTTCGGACGGTCGTGATTCTCGCCGACCTGCACGACTTTTCGTATAAGGAGGTTTCGGAGATTCTCGATTGCCCGATCGGCACGGTCATGTCGCGCCTTTTCCGCGGGCGAAAGATTTTGCAAGCGGCGCTCAAGGAGTACGTGAAACGACAGGGCGTGTTTCGAAACAGCGATGCTGCGGCGAAGAGGGCGAGTGACGTCGTCGACCTCGACGATTTTCGAAAAGCGGGGAAGGCGGGATGACGGCGACTCCACCTCACGGCGGGCTCTCGTGCGACGACGCGAAGCGCCTCCTTCCCTTGTATGTCGATCGCGAATGCTCACCGGACGATGCGCAGGTTGTTGCGGACCACTTGGTTCGATGCGAACCGTGCGCGGAAGAGGCGGCGGCCGCGCGGGCGCTGCGTTCAACGCTCCGCGAGGCATGTCGTGAGGAGGCGGCGCCGGTGGCTTTGCGCGACCGGGTTCGAGCCTCGTTGCGGTATTCGGAAGGGCGGTCGCTCAGACGGCATGCGCCGTGGGTGGCATCGGTCCTCGCGGCTTCAATCGTCGGCGTCGTGGTGTTGTTCCCGAAAGAGGCTGAACCGCCGGCCGCTCGTTCAAGCGCTTCCGCACCCGCTCCCGCACCCGCTTCCGCAACCGCTTCCGCAACCGCAGCCGCGCGCCCCGTATCGTTCGCCCGCCTGCCTGAGCCGCCCTCGTCGTTTCCGCTCGTGCGCGTGGCCGCGGGCTCGCCTCGCGAGGCACCAGCATCACCGTCACCCAACCCGCGTGCATCCGCCGTCCTCCCGCGCCACGCCGAAGAGATTGCGCGGCGCCACGAACGCCCCATCGCCCTCGACATCGCATCGCCCGAGCCGGCTCAGATTGCACGGTTCCTCGAGCGACGACTCAACTTCTCGATTCACCTCCCGCCCATCATTGCGCGAGGCGGCCAGCTCCTTGGTGCGCGCCTCACGGAACTCGGAGACGCTCGCGCGGCCCACCTTCTTTTCCACAAGGATGGCCACAAGCTGTCGCTCTTCGCGTTCGAGAGCGGCGACCCAATTCCCGCCTCTGGGCCCGGGGGCATGGTCGCGCGCAACGTGAGTTTCCTTCGCGTGGGACACATCAACGTTGTTCAGTGGGAACGGGGAACCGTCCGTTACGCTTTCGCTTCGAACCTCGGTGCGAACGAAATGCTGCGCCTTGTGCGCGCAAACGCGGACAACGAATAAAGCTTCGGTTACTGCGAGCTGATGCCCGCTCCACCCGCTCCCGCATCCGAAACCGCCACCGCTCCCGATCATTTTCTGATCTTCGAAATATCCCTTCGCCCGCCTGAGCCGGAAAATCGATATTTCGAAATATCCGATTTCGGTCCCAACCCTAAAAAACCATATTTCCAAATATCCCGGGCTCGGGTTAAGGCGAAAAAAAGATATTTCGAAATATGCCGAAGCGCCCTCGTCGCCGAAATTCGATATTTCCAAATATCCTGCGACGGTGACCACCGGCGTGTTCAAGACTTGATGCGTGCGGCCGTTTCAACCTGCGGTATCGCGGGGTACCGCGTCCTAAAGAAGGCGAGCGCGACGAAGCCGATGGCGACCGCAAACCACAGCGTCGCGAAGCGCACAAGCAGCGTGGCGACAACGGCTGGCGCCTTCGCAAATCCCGCGACCATCAGCTGAAGCATTCCCGCCATGCTGCCTTCGGTCACGCCAAGCCCGCCCGGCAACATAGACAACGCGCCCGCGAGCGTCGCGAGCGCATAGATAAACGTGGCGATCTCGATGGAGACGCTCGGGGCCCCTGGAAACCCGCGACAGACAACCCAAAACCCCGCGCACTCGGCGAACCACGCGGCAACCGACAGCACCGCGCCGACGGCGAGTGGACGCGGCGTTACAAGCCGCGCCATTGACGCGTAGGCCTCGCTCACCTTCGGGCGGATGCGCACGGGCAGCCGCGCGATGATAGCGTTCATGAGGCGCCGCGAACCGACAACGACAACGAATGCGAGAACGAGCGCCGCTGCAACGACCACAACAACACCGCCCATTTGGTACGTGAAAACGCCGACGCAAAGAAGCAGCACGAGCGCGACGACGTCGGTCAGCCGCTCCGCGATGACGACTGGCGCTGATTCGGCGATCGTCGCTCGCCCGCGGTCGCGGAGGAGGGCCGCCTTTAAGACTTCGCCGAGTTTCGCAGGCGTGATCGACATAACGAAACCGGCGAGAAAGATCGTCGCGCTTTCGCCAACCGGCACGCGAATCTCGAGACAGCGCAAGTAGTAATGCCACTTTGCGAACCGCAGCGCGTAGTTCAAAAGCGCGAGCCCACACGCCGCGCCAAACGTCCACCACGCATACGCGCCGAGGTTCGCGCTGAGTTCGCCCACGTCACCGTAAAGGATAAACCCACCGAACACCGCGGCCGCGAGCACGGCGACGAGGATCCCGCGTCGCAGCGCCACAATCCGTCGATGCCGTCTCAATCGCTTAGCTGGCTTTTTTTTCGGCCGTGTGCGTCAGCCCCCACGGAAACCGCGCGGGGCCGTAACTCTCGAAAAGTCGCCCCCAACCCGTGTCGAGCGCGCGCCTCACGCGCCAATGCCCGATCGCCGGATACCAAAAAACGTCGTGGTACAAAATCGACGCCGCGTACGACCAGGGCGCGATCACCGTGCGCAGCAGCAACTTCTCGAGCGGCTTGAGCGGCCCCCAGTAAATGGCCTTCTGTCCGCGCGACGCAAACGTGTCTTCGGCCCCCGAAAAATTCCAATTCTCGCGCGCCGCATCCTCGTCGCCGACGATTTCGATTTCGCTCGGGTTTCCGCACCCAAGCCCCGCCTCGTGCGCCAGCCGAATGTACGTGAGCTTCATCGGGTCAAACCCCATCATCTTGGCGGCGGTCGCGTCGATCGCGACCTGATCCGCCGACGCGAGAATCACGTTCTTCTCGTGCCAGCGCATGCATCGCGGCCCCGGTCCGTCGCCCGCGAATGTCCCGTCCATCACCGCAAAAATGCCCGGGTGAATCTCCTTTTGAATCGTCAGCAAATCGACCAGCGTCTCGTGAATCACCGAATGGGTGAAGTGCCGCTTCTCGTGGAGCAGCCCGCCAAACGCGTTCTTCATCGCGCCCGTCGTTGTCGTGAACACGTGCGTCTTCATCGTCGGAAGGTGAAGCACGTTGTTCCCGATGAACCGTTTTGGAATCTGAATGCCGTTCGGGAAAATATCGGGCAGCACGAGCATCTTCCCCTTGGGCTGGTAAGTCGTCCACTCCTCGCCCTCATAGAGGTGAACGTTTCGCAGCCCGTGACTCTCGACAACCGGGAGCTGATTGTTCGCGACCTCTCCGCGCCGCGCACTCACCACGACGGTTCGGTTGTGACACGCGTAAATCCGGTCGCGCGCGAACCCCTCGGCCAAAAGCCCGCGAATCACGCCATCAAGCTGCCACGGCGGAGTCGAACACGCGGGATAAAACGTGTGCCAAGTGATGTTAATCTTAAGCGCCGTCTGGTTCGCCTTCGGCAGCGCTTCCGAAATACCCGCAATTTTCAGAAGCCGCGTATAGTCCTCGAGCACCGTCTCCGGCCTCGTCCTGAGCACCGCGACTTTCGACCGATTCGCCATCACCTCACCTCAATCCCGACATTAAGTTATACCACGCGATTAACCGGCGTCCACGCGCTTCACAAAAATCTCACGCGCGATCTCCGGGTCGAGTGCGAGCGACGTCTCGCCAAATTCGATGACGCACGCCGGTCGCCGCTGGCGCAAGCGAACCACACTTCCCGCGATGACACCGAGTGACGACAGGCGATTCAATCGATCGATATACTTGGGCGCGATGAAAACAATTCGCCCCGCGTTCCCGATGTCGAGATCGGGAAGTGGCGTGACGAGCGGCCGCATCTCACGCGCTGCCGAGGTACAGCATTCACCTTGCGGGATCGGCTTTTGGTGCGGGCAAAGCGGCGGGTGCCCGAGGAACGTACAAACCGACGCCGTCACCTCGGGCGACAGCGCGTGCTCAAACGCGCACGCCCCCGCTTCCATCACCTCGCCGCGCAAATCAAACAGATCCGCGAGCAGCCGCTCCGCCAGCCGATTCCGCCGCACGACGAGTCGCGCGATCTCTTCGCCCTCGGCCGTCAGCAGAAGCCGGTCGCCCTCATTCACGAGGTGCTTCGACGCGACGAGCTTTGCGATCTCGTCCCGCACGTTGAAGTCTGGGAGCATCGCCTCAAGCCCCGCGACCGTGGCGTCCCCCTCTTCGCCGAGCGCGAACACGCGCTCCAAGATCTCCTCGCGGGGATCGTGGATCACGGCCGCCTCACTTTCATTTGAACGATGTCCTCGCCACGCGACGCGACGCGCGGACCCTGACCGCTGCCCGGTTCCCCTACACGAAAGAGGCGCTTCAACCAATTCACAAGGCGCGAATCACCGGGCCATTCATAGCCGCACCCTGGGCACTTCACGAGATTGCACTTGTCGCCCATCGGGCAACCGCCGTGGCACCGATTCGCTTCCAAGCTTCGTTCGAACCGGTTCCCGCAAAGTGGGCACGCGATCTGACTCATGGCATGACCCCCGCGAGCCATTTTGCTCTCTCAACCGCCGACGATGGTGCAAATCGGATTTCGCCTGTCCCACGCGCTGCTCCTCGTATCGATGAAACCTCCACGCTCTCGGTTGACGCGCCATTTCGCGCAACCTTCAACGTTGCCACACCGCCTTGCGCCACAACCTTCTCCTCGCGGCCACCCACCTTCACCGACAACACCGCCCCCGGCAATCGGTTGTTATCCGCGTCAACAACGGGCCCCACGCGAATGGTCGCGTGATCCCCGTCGACCGCCACCGCGACCGGCAACGCACCCGCGGGCTCGCCGCGTGGCATCACGGCATTTAAAAGCCCACCCACGCCAAACGCCAACGGAAAAATAAACGCGACCATGCCCGTTGCGACCTTCCATCCGCGCTCCTTGACGATCATAAGAACGTTCGCGACACACGGGATGAAGAGTGTGATGGTGGTCATCGCAACAACCACTTGAATGCTCCCCAGCACTTCGCGGTGCGACATGTCGAACAGCTTCGTCGCACCAAAATCGCGTCGCAAGAACCCGATGAGAAAGGCCTCGGCCGCGTCACTCGGCAAGCCAAGAAAAGTCACGACGACGGGCTCGAGCGCACGCGTGATGCCACCCAGCAGATTCAGTTTGTCGAAGAGAAATAGGAACAGCGTCGCAATCACGAAAAGAGGAACCGCCTCCTTCAGATACCACTCGACGCGCCCGACCGTCTTGATGACGATGTTGGCGATTTCGGGGCGACGAAGCGGGGGCAACTCGAGGATGAGATCGCTCGTGCGGCCTGGAATGACTTTCGCGGCGATGAATCCGACCGCGAGCATGACGAGCACCACGGCGCCCACCCACCACATGGCCGTGGCAAAGCTGAGGGTCGCGAGCATGGCGAGGATAACGCCGAGCTGCGCGGAGCACGGCACCCCGAGCGCGAGAAGCAGGGTCACGAGGATGCGCTCTTTGCGTGTTTCCAGGATGCGCGTCGTCGTCGTTGCCATCGTGTCGCACCCAAGCCCAAGAACCATGGGGAGCACAGCTTTGCCATTTAGGCCAATGACGCGAAAAAGTTTGTTCACCATGACGGCGAGGCGCGGCAAATAGCCCGAGTCCTCGAGCACACTGAAGGCGAGAAAGAACGTGAGGATGATCGGCAAGATGAGCGCGATCGCATACGTGAGCGCCATCGTCACGACGCCGTAAGGTCCCGAGACGAGGTCGCGCACGAACGCAAAGGGAATCGGCTGCACCGCGCCATAAACGAGCCGATTGAGAAAGCCACGCCAGTTGCGGATTTCAACGCGTGCCTCGCGTTCGCCTTCGGCAAAGGCATATTCGACGCGGACTTCACCCGGCTCGCCCCGAACAACGGCGCCGAGCGATCCGCTTCCCGATGCCACGTAAGCGGACACCGCCCCGTCGATGTACGGCGCCACTTCTTTGCCCAACACCGTTTCAAATCGGAAAGCGATCGTCGCCTTGCCGTCGCGCAACGCCTCCACGCGATTCAACGTTCGCACGTCACTCGAGAGATACGCGCCGAGCGGCTTCTCGCTCCCGTCGGGAAGCGGCTCGCCAATCCACCGTGAATTTGCGCCCGGCGCGCCGCGCGTGATCGTCACCGTGCGCGACCCAACGACCTTCCCAAACACGTCGTTCTGTAAGAAATCGACCGCGGTTTTGGCGCCAAACCCACCGACAAACTTGTACGTGACCAAAAGGACAACGATAAGGAACGGCACGCCCCACACGGGGTGCATCGATGAGCGCGACACAACGCGCAAAAAAGGCGCCTCGAATCGCGCGCGTCCAACGGTGAACGCCGCGAGGAGGCCCGTCGCAACAATCGCAAACGAGACCTCTGGAACAACGCTCGCGACACCCGACGCCCAAAGAATCGTGTGCGCCAAATAAAAGACGACGTAGGCGATCGCTTGGGCTGCAAAAGTTGTCATCACGGCGCGCATGGTGGGTCGCGCCCGCGCAAAGAGCAGGGCGTTGAACAAAAGCAAGATCGCAAAAAACACCCAGCCGCCAATTGTCTCGATGCGCTCCAGAAAAACCGCGCCAAAGCCAAGCGCGTCGAGTGGATCGTCGGGCAGTTTCGTCGACGCGTCGATCGCCGCGATGCGCCGGGCCGCGGCGTCGATGGCCACCGCCGTCGGGTAGGACGCGAGCACGGTGAGAACAACGGCGGCAATACGCGCTCCCCAGGTGCGTCGCGACTTTCCCAAGAGAGCCTCGGCAACGCGTTTCTCCGAGGCACGCGCCGCCATCGCCTCGGCGTCGCGCACACGCGCCGCGTTCATCGTCGCAAAAACGGGGAGTGCCAATCGCGCGGCGGCCGACCGCTCGATCTCAGCGATCCGCACCACGGAATCGCGCGACAGATGCGCGACCGACCACGCGTCGAGCGTGCGGTCACCCGCGACGAGCATCGCCGCAAACCCGCGACGTCCGCGCAACTCGGCCGGTAAGAGCGGGCCCATCTCGGTCACCGCAAATTCGACGGCTTCGGGATACCGCGTCGCGACGCGCGCCACCGCCGCCTTTCCAAGCGCGTCCCAGATCCCCGAAATCCCTTCGCGCCGCGTGGCGACCGTCTCAACGACCGGAACTCCGAGCACCTCCGAGAGGGCGCCTCTGCCAATCGCAACGCCGCGGGCCTCCGCCTCGTCAATCATATTGAGCACGAGGATTTGCGGCACCTCGAGTTCGGCCATTTCTATTGTGAGGACCAGCGCGCGCGCGAGGTTCTTTGCGTCGGCGACCTGCACAACGACATCGCCCACTTCAAGGCCGAGCAAAATGTCGCGCGTGACCGCCTCGTCTTCGCTCGAGGGCACGAGGTTGTTGGTTCCCGGCGTGTCAACGACTTCTGAGAATCCGCGGCTGCGGGCGGTGTCGAGCGCTCCACGCGCGATCTCGACGGTTGTTCCAGGAAAGTTCGACACCGTCGCGTACTTCCCCGTGAGCGCCCCAAAAATAACGCTCTTCCCGACGTTCGGGTTCCCGACCAGAACGATGCGTCGTGCCTTACTCATCAACGAATTCTACACCCGTCCCAACTTGATAACAACTCGCATTATCACTATAGCGCAAAAACACGACCCGCGAATGTCCATCCCAAACGCCCTCACGAAATGCACTTCCGACAAAGCCCGTAAAGCTCGTGTTTGTGTCGCGACAATCGGAATCCGTACCGCTTTGCAACCGCGTCCTGAAGCGCTTCAATCTCGTCGTCCTCAAATTCGACGATCGTCCCGCACGATTCACAAATAAGGTGGTCGTGGTGCCCGTCGTGGTCTTCAACCTCGTAGCGCTTTTCGCCATCGCCAAACGTTCGCGCGACCGCAACGCCGCAATCCGACAAGAGCCGCAGCGTCCGATAAACCGTCGCCGCCCCAACCCCGCGATTTCGCCGCTTCACGGCGCGCGTCAACTCTTCGGCGTTGATGTGCCCAGACGCCGCCAAAAACGTCTCGATGATGAGGTCGCGTTGACCCGTCGACCGAAGCCCCTTTTGCGCGAGATACCGCCGCACGCGCTCCCACGCCTCATCTTTATGGACATGCTTCTCAACCGTGCGCGGACCCATCTCGGCTCCCTCGCCTCCCGAACGCGCTGAGAACGATTCTCAACAGCCATTTCAATATGACGAATCCACCGGAGCCTGTCAATCGCCCCCATCGCACCCACGTACGCGCGAACGTTACCACTCCGTGTATCGCGTCACCCCCGGAACATTCGCGCCTCCAGCTGTCCCGCCAATCCACTTCACTTCGCGCGAATCGACAAAGACGGCGTTGACCCTAAATTTCTTTGTCGCATTGGACACCCACTCGGAGTCGAACAGGTTCTGGGACATATTGAAGCGGCCGAAGCCACTTGCGATGTCGCCACATGAAACCCCCAGCCACGCAAACCCAACAGTGCCGATCGCCACATCTTGCGCCGTGCGGCAATTCGACGGGAACGGTGGACTGTTGGCCACGACGCCAAACGACTGGCAGTCGGGCGTTAGCGTTCGCATGCACCGCCCCATCCCGCCCGAACTCGAATTGATAGCGGAGTAAAGGTAACCGCCATCTGGATCCACACGAACGGCCTGAACGGAACCCGACGTACCCACGACCTGTGACGCAGCGATAGAGGTTGGCCAGCGGTCGTTGTTGCACGACGAAACTGCAGGAATGGTCGCTGTTCCCCAGATTCCTGCTTGCGTACCAAGCCAAATCGCGCCGTTAACGGTATCAACCGAGATCCCATTTGTATCATTTTGAACGGCGAACAAACTGGCAACGCTCCAACAATCTGTGGAACCCGAATAAAGATCGACCGCCCGAATCCCATTATCTGTCGCGGAATACGCGCGTCCGTCTTGATGAACGGAGACACCCCGTGACCTTCGATTCGTAAAGTACGGCGTGCAAGGAAGAACGATGTCGATCGACCCCGCGTCGACCGAGCAAACTTCGATGCCGTTGTCGTGCGTTGCGAGCACGAGTCGATGCATAAGCCCACTCTTCCAAACCGCGACATCACGAATCTTGTTTGATGGCGTCTCGTTTACGTAAGATCGAATAATCGCACCGGTCACTGGTTCAATGAGGACGAGTCCGTTGTTCCCCGTACCGACCCACATTCGCGTCGGTGTGTGCTCGGCAATCGCAAAGACGTCATCGTTCAAAACCCCGGACGCGAAATTCACTTTCGCCGGCCAGTAACTGTAACCCGCATCTAGGATCTTCGTTCCCGTCACCGGACTCGTGACCGACACCTCGGCCGTTGTGTAATCGCTGATGCCGTTCGGTACTTCGCCGGTGATCGTCGTCGCATTCACAATGACCTGATTGATGAGGTCGGCGCTCCCATCGCTCCTAAAGAATTTGACGATGAGACCCGCGTCGGGATTGAAGTTCGCGCCGGTGATTGTGACGTGCTGATTCGTCGGCGACGCCCTCTGCGAAATCGTTGGCCCGACGGGCGGGTAAATCGACGTGATCGACACCGCCGGAATGTACTCGAACGCGCTCGGAAGAATCGCGTACGTCTCGCCGCCGTCGCAACCTGGCTTGCAAACTTCGACGTCGACGCGCCCCGTGTAAGCCGATGCCGGCGTCGTTACGTTGATCTGGTTCCCGCTGACCACGAACATCGAGAGCACAGGGCCGCCATCGAAAAGGACACTCGTGACGCCACCAAAGTTTCGCCCGAAGATCACGACCGGCACACTCCCCTCGACCGTTCCCATGCTGGGCGTAACCGATGTGATCGCCAAGTCGTTGGAGCTGTCATACGCAAAGCCGGGAGCCAACGTCCCGCTCCCCGTGGTGTTGTACGCCGTAATGGGCGCGGATCCGGCTCCCGAAGCGGCCGGCGTCGTTCCGGTGATGAGCGTCGGGTTTACAAACACCTTCGAAAGGAGAGTGCCCCCGTCGGCCACGCCGTGGAGCCGCACCGTGGTCGCCGGTGAGAAGCCGCTCCCTATAATCGACACCGCCGTTCCGCCCGCGTACGGCCCAGCGTCTGGCGAGATCCCCGTCACCGATGGACCCACCGTGTAGTAAAACGCGTTGCCGAGCGATCCCACGCCACCCGCCGAGCTCACCGTGGCGGTGACGTAGCCTGGCCCCGGCCCAGATGGCGTGGTCGCGGTAATCGTCGTTTCGTTGACGACGACGATGCTCGACAAGAGCCCGCCGCCATCAAACGAGACACTTGCGTCGACGAAGTTCGTACCCGTTATCGTAACGGGCGCCGGGCTAGACGCCGAGCCTTCATTCACATTCGGAGTAACGCCCGTGTTCATAACCGACGTGATCGTCGGCGGCGCCACGTACCGGAATGCCGTCGGCGCATTGGCCATCCCATAAGGCGTCGTCAAAACAACCGCCGCGTTTCCGGCCGGCCCCGCGGGCGTGGTCGCAAACACCTTGCCTGTGCCCGGTTCGTAAACGAACGACCCCGCTGGATTCGAACCGAACGTCACACCCGTTACGCTCGCAAGGTTTGCCCCGGTGAACTCGACCGACGTCCCGCCCGCCGTCGGCCCCAAAACCGGCGTAATCCCGGACAGCGTCGGACCCGGCATGTAGTTGAACGTGCAATCGGACGCATCCGCGCACGTCTTGGTCTCGCCCATCGTCACCGAAACAACCTTCGTTCCCTGACCCGCTGGGATCGTAATCGACATCGTTGTCGAGCTGACCAGCGTCGTCGAACCCCAACCCGCGATGAACCCGGCATCCGAAAAGCTACTCCCCGTGATCGTGATGGAGATGCCGCCGTCCTGCGACCCGGCTTTCGGCGAGATGCTCGTTACCGTGAAATTGGGCGTTACAGCGAACAACACGGTTTCGGGCGACGACCCGAAGAGCGCGTTCGTGACGACAACGTTCTGTTGCCCTTCCGACAGCGATGCCGTCACGCCGGTGATTGTTGTCGGATTAACAACTAAAAACTGCGTCAACGGAACACCGCCGAGCGTCGCGCCCCCCGCATCGGCGAAATCGGTTCCATAGATTGTGACCGGCGTTCCACCCGAGGATGGGCCAGTCGACGGAACAATCGACGAAACGTGCGGTGGCGGCAGATACGTGAACGGGCTCCACGTTCCTCCAACGGGCGGATCAACCTGAACAGAAACGGCGCCGGTACCGCGCGGCGCAAATCCGGTGACTTGGTTCGGAAGAATCGGTCCCGAAATCGCCATCGGCACGCCGCCAAAGTAAATCGCTGTTCCCGCGTCAAATTTGGTGCCCGTAACCGTGACCCATGTTCCGCCATCTTCGGCGCCGTAAAGCGGCGAAACGTTCGAGATGGTCGCGGGACCCGGTGACGCGACTGTGTACGTGTAGCCACTATAGGGCGACGACGACCCACCAACCGCGGTGACAACGACGTCGACGGTTCCAGGCGCGTGAACCTGCGTCACACCGGTCATCGACGTCGTTCCGGTGACCACGACGTTTAGGAGCGGCTGTCCTCCGAATGTCACCGCCGCACCCGCACTGAAGTTCGCCCCGGTGATCGTCACCGAAGTTCCGCCCAACTCCGTGCCGCTCGAAGGCACCACCGACGAAATCGTCGGTGCCTCCAAATACGTGAACGCGTTCGCGAGCGGTGTTCCCCCCCCAACCGACACGTCGACAGCGCCCGGTGAATGCGCTGGTGTCAATCCGTCGATCTCATTCGTATTTACAAAGGTGGGAAACTGGAGTGGCACTCCGCCAAACAGGACGACCATACCAGCGTCAAAGCCCGCCCCAAACACGCGCACGCTCGTTCCACCGGCGGACATCCCGGTCGCCGGTTCCACACTCACAACGGTTGGCCCCGAAACCGGCGCCCCCGAATAGGTGAACGTCGCGGCGTTCGACGTCCCGCCGAGAGCGGTTAACGTTACGGGTACCGCCCCAGCGTCGTTGAAGGCGGGTGATATGGCCATGATCTTTCCAGACTCCGCACCCGCGTCCCAGAACAAGACGGCCGACAACCCATCAAACTTCACGGACTCCAAATCGACGAGGTCCGTTCCAAAAATCGCGACAAATGTTCCGCCCGACGGCGTTCCCGACGCCGGGACAAGCGTCGTGATGGTCGGCGGCGCGACGTAAGTGAAGGCGTTCGCCGCGATCGCCTGGCCGTAGTCGTCGACGACGGTGATATTAACGGGCCCTGGCGAACCCATGGCCGGCGCATAGACCGACATTTTTTTCGTCGGCGATGGCAGCTCATACACGACCCCAACCGCTTCGACCCCATCAAAGTAAACGAGCGTCGCGTTTGGAACGAAGCCGTCGCCATCGATCGTCACGGTTGTACCACCCGCCATAGGTCCAATCGCGGGCGACACCGACGCAATCGAGACGACCGGGTTGTACGTAAACCTCACGCCTGAATCCCACATGCCACCGATGTTTGGCGTGTACGCCGTCACAGCCACTTGGCCCGGAACAGCCGCTGGCGGTGAGAACCCGGTCATGACAAAACTGCTCACGTACCCGGCGTCGGAAAGATTCACGCCGCCCAACTGGACGATTGTCGACGGCACGAAGTTCGTGCCCGTCACGGTAACCGACGTTCCGCCCCCCATCGGGCCAACCACCGGCGCGATGCTGCTCACCGTCGGCACGCCGCCGTCTTCGCTATAATAGGTGAACCCACCGGTGAGCGTCGCAAGACCGTTCTGGTTATACGCGACAACGTTAACGACTCCCGGCGCGACGGCCGTCGGCAAGAAACCCCGTGCCTCGTAAATGCCCGCGTCGACCGTCGTGATGCTTACGGCCGGCACCGGCGTCGAGCCGATTGAAAACCCCGTCCCCGCGATAAAACCTTGACCACGAATTGTGACCGGAATCCCACCTGCCTTTGGTCCGCTGGATGGCACAACCACCTCAACAACGGGACGCGCCTCGTAAGTAAACGCGCTCGATAACTGTCCAGAGCCTTTCTGCGTGATGACCGTCACCGGTCGCGGACCATCGCTTGCGCTTCCCGGCGGCGTGAGACCGCGCAAAAGTTCTGGCGTGTCCACGACAATATTCGACAGCGGATTCGGACCGATATACGCGGTCGTCGGAGCACTCAGGTCAAAATTTGCGCCCCGAATCTCGACGAGGGTCCCGCCTATCTCCGGACCGGTCTGAGGCGATATCGACGAAAGAACGGGCGCCCCGACGCCGGCTCCAGAGTAATAACGAAATCCGCCGTCAAGAACGGCTGTCCCGCAAACCCCCGACACCGACAGATCGACATACGCCGATCCGGCATCATCGAGAAAAACCGTGGCCGGCGGCGCGATGACGGTGACTTGCGTTCCACCGTCAGCAACGTCGCCCAAAACGGTCGCGGCGCTTGCGCCAAAATATACGACCGATCCTTGCGTGAACGACGAGCCCGAAATCAATACTTTGGCTCCGCCATCGGGGTTGTCAATCGCGCCCGTTAAGAAGCCGGTGATATCGACGACATTGACCCGACTAATCGCGCTCGCCCCCGCAACGTAAACATGTCCACCAGAAAATGTTGCGGTGCCGCCGGCCGCGCTCACACGAAGATCGACATAATTGGGAGCCGCGGTCGGCCCCGCGTCGGCCAACACCAGTGGAACAACGGCGCGAATGACGCTCGTGCTCTCGACACTCGCGTCGGCGGATTGAATCGCGCCAAAGAGGACCGACGTCGCACCGATGAAATTCGTGCCGCGAATGACAACCGTTTCGCCCCCAGAAAACAATCCACAGCGCGGATCGATCGACGTGATCGTCGGCGCTGGAATGAGCGCGCTCGCTTCCTCAACGTTCAGCGTGACCGGGTTGGTCCGCCTCCCCGATGGATCAATGACTTCGACGTCGTAATGGCCTACCGAAAGGTTGACGCCCGCAGGAAACATTGGATTAAGGTCCCAACGGATTTCAGTGGACCTTTCAAAAACGACTCCGTCCGCCGGCCCGACGAGGCGCATGACCTCGCCACCATCAAGCGAGAGGGTGACGGTGAATGTGGCGTTGGCTTTAAGACTCTCGCCGGTGGCATGCACTTCAACTTTCGGGACAAAGTTCACGCCCGAAAGAACGACGGAGGCATCCGGCGCTTGGTTTGATTGGGGGAGCCGATCCGGGGAAATGCTCAAAAGCTCGGGTGAACGTTGGCCGCTGGTTCGCGTGCAGGCGACGGCGGCCGCCAGAGCGATAACCGACGCGAAAGCAACACTTGGCGCGCGCTTACCCAGGGCAAAACTCTCCTTCGCGAGGCGGACCCTTCCGTCCTCCTTGATTCTACGGAAGAGCCGCACCGGTCGCCACCCGACACTGTGGGTAAATGTGGTCCGCGCGATGAATCTCGCAACAGGGCCTGGGGTCTAATGTTCCCATCGCGTCGCCCAATGAACGGTCACCTGACCCCGGTCGGCTGTCGCAATGGCCCCGCGGCGCTCGATTCTGTGGTAAACAGCTGGGCCTTGCGTGGTACGCGCATTGCTCACGTTATGCTCGAAGTTCTCGTTGTAAGCGTCAAACGCAGGGGAAACCAGGGGAAACAAGCGATGTTGGGGCGGAGGAATCGTCGAATGTGGAATCGAAAGTGGAGCTGGGGCGCGGTTGCAATCCTTGGGGTCGGCGCCGTCGGATGCGAGTACGAGTTTTCGACGGAGCGCCATGTTCCCGCGCGCGGAACGCTCGGCGAAGAAGTTTATAAGATTGTCCTTGACGAAGCGGCGCACTCGGCGCGCGACCAACAGGCGCGCGTGGGACGGGTTGAGGCGCAGAAAGACGACTTCATCACGGCGGTCGACAACGTTTTGCCGCCCGCTATGCACGACCCGGTTCAGAAGCTCTTGACGTCGATGCTCCCGCTTTATGACGAAGACATCTTTAGCCGCACAACAAGAAGCGTCGCGAGCCTCTTGGGCGACATGGCGCTAGACAACGCCTATTTGACGGCGGCCGTGCGCGGCGATCTCAAAAAGAATTATCTGCCGGGTGGACGAAGCCTCGTACAACATATCGTGTCGTTTCCGAGCCTTCGTGAGCAGCTTTCCGATTTCGTGAAGATGGCGCTCGCCTACGACGGGCGCGGCGAAGATGGGCGGTTGAACGACGAAGCGGCGACACTCGCGAACATGGTCGGTGTCGCGTCGCGACGATTGAAGGAGTACACGGCGTCGGCGGACCCCGAGCGGACGGCGTACCTTTTCGCCGACTTGCTGCTGAAAGAAGACGACCGCGTGGCGCGCCCTGGACTTGCGCCGATGCTCGCCGCGCGCCCAGATTCGCGGGGGATCGCGCGGGTTCGAATTAACGCGGCGACCGGCAAGGTTTACGCGCCGTTTGTCGATGGCGACAACGATGGCCTCGCGGATGTGAACGCGGCCGGACAGTTCGTCGGCGCCGACGGACAACCGATCGCGCTTGAGCCGTTTGGCGCGTCGACCGCCGATGGAATCACGCGGAGTGCGGACGGTCGCGCTCTGGCGGCTGATGGCAAAGCGGTATTCGATTACGTCGACTTGAACAAAACACTCGCGGGCGCGCTGTTCGACGACACGCACGCCTTGATCGGAAAAGAGCTGCTCTTCAAGGCGGCGAAGACAATTCCGGTCGTTATGGGTCAGCGGGTCTCGGCGCGCGGGCCGAATGGGCGCGCGTTCAACGCGTTCGGCGCGAGCGATGCGCCTCTCCTCGATCTCGTTCACGCGCTGATGGCGGCGGCCGATATTCCCGACTTGTCGAAACTGCTCACCGGTGCGAAAAAAATCATCGACACAAAGCCGGACGCCATCGCGGGCGCCGTGCGAGAGCTGAAGCGACTCCACGCGGTTGCGGAAGCCCACGCGGAGGCGCTGGGTGAGCGCGGAAACACGCTGCTCGACGACTTGAAGCCGATCCTTGTTGAAATCATCGAAACGGACGGGCTCCTCCAGGCGCTGCTCGAAGGGCTCGTGACGCCGATCGCCGAGGACTCGGACCGCGGGATGTTGCTCCAACTGAAATACAAAAAGGACCGCGTCACCATCGCTGAAACGAATGCCGGCCAGGCGGCCGTCTACAACACGCTCGTCGATCGAACGCGCCCCGACACGAACCAGAACCGCAGCCTCTTCATGCGGACGCTGCACCTTTTATACGACACGTACAAAGTCTCGTTCGCGCCCAAGGTCTTTAACCGGTTCGACGCGGGTGCGCTCATCACGATTCCCGACCTCGCGATCTTTTATCTCGATTCGGTGGCCGGGAATGCGCGCGTCAGCTCGATGGTCTCGACGATCACCCGCCTTCTCGGAACGCCACTCGCCGAGCGTCCGACGCCCGAGCAGGTTAACCGATTCATCAACACACCGAACGCGCTCATGAGCGAGCCGGTCGGGCGCGACGGCGTGCTTGTTCGCGAATACCACGGCGATGCGCTCCTCGCGCTCGAGGCGGCCGGGCTGCAAAAATCGCTGAAGCCAATCGTCAAACCGTTCTCGGATCGCGGCAAGACGGAAGTCCTCGTAAAGTTTTTCGTCACGCTCTACAAACACTGGGCGTCGCCACAGTCGAACTACCAAAGCTCCGACCCGGCGCAGCCGATGTGGTCGAAGCGAAGCGGAATCGTGCGTTACGAGCCGGTCCTCATCGAGCTTTGGTCGTCGCCGTTCATGCCGCGACTTCGCGCCTTCGCAAAGGAAGCGCTCCGAACGGAGGTCGATGGCATCAAGTTCACGACGCTCCTCGAGCGCGCCGCACGGAAACTCTTTAAGGGAGACGCGCTCCTCAAGACGCGCGACAACCGCGTCGAGCTGACGCACGAGAACGGCGTTCGCGTCACGCCCCTCACACCTTTCGACCTCATTCGAAACGCGGTCTCGAAAATCGACCGCGCCTTCGCGAACAACGCGTCGGCGAAAGCGCTGTGGCTCGACATGCGGACCGCCGTTCAGGACCTGTATTTGGAAATCGACGAATCGTCGGGCGCGCCGAAGCTCAAGAACCAAACGGGGATCGTGTTTTTGTCGCACGCGCTTGAGAAGCTCGCGGAGCGCATCCGCATCCATGAACGAACGCCGGGCGAAATGTCGAGGCGCCTCAAATCTGTTTATGCAGACACTGAGGAAATCCTGACGGGGTATGACTTTGCGACGATCTTCGACGCGCTGACGCTCATCGATGGCCGCGCAGAGACAAAGATCTACACGCAAGATCTGTTGAAGCACATCCTTTTGAAGACGGGCGACGGGCGCGATGCGCTGTTGCGATCGACGGCCATTATGTTCTTTACGATGCTCGACGGCGCCGTGATTCAGCCGGTCGCGCGGTTTTGGGGGAACGCGCTTGATCCGGACCGAGACTTGCTGTGGAAGCTGCTTGATTTCCAAAAGCGTGTCGACGCGCTCGACACTGAGGGAACATTCATCAAGCTCCTTCGAAGCGGATTCGAGCCGTCGGTTCGCGGCGAAACGCCTTTCGGGATTCTTGGCAACGTCATTCGCGACGTGCACCGCGTGAATCCGGCGGAGACGGGCGCGCTGTCGGAAGCCGACCATCGGTCTGTTTTAGGCGGCGCTTACGAATATCTGCTCGACACAAAGCATGGCGTCGAAAAGCTGATCGAAATCACGAAGAACAGAAAATAGGGAGGCGAGCGAGCGATGAAACGTACAGCAAAGATAATGACAGCAGCAGCGCTCCTCGGCGGAATCGTCGCGAGCGGCGAGCGCGCGGAGGCGGGTGGGTTTTGGCTTCCAGCGCGCGGCGCTCGGAGCCTCGCGATGGGTGGCGCGACGGTTGCGGGCGCGGTCGATGGCTCGGCGATGTGGGACAACCCGGCGAACCTGGCGGCCTTTGACGGGTCGCGGCTCACGGTTGACCTCGGCCTCATTCAGCGCGGGACATCGTTTCAGCGTGAAGGATCGTCGATCGAGACAAACAACAGCGCAGCGCCGCAAGTCGATCCGTCGGTTTTCTTCACGACCGATTTGGGCACCAAGAATTTCACGTTTGGCGTCGGCGTTTGGGCGCCGTACCTCTCGCCGACGACATTCGACGAAAACGCCGACACACGTTACCAGCTCGTGTCGTCCACCGGTTCGATCATGCTTTATCAGGGGCTTGGCGTCGCGTGGCAGCCGAGCAAGTATTTTCGCATCGGTGCCGTGCTCGAAAACATGACGGTCAAGGTGCGCTTCATCAAGATGGCGTCGGCGTACACGGGCTTCATCGCGCAGCCTGAGTCGAAGGACTGGGACATGCTCGTCAAGATGGAAGGGACGAAGGCGGTCAATATTTCGGGCGCGTTTGGGCTTTGGTTGAAACTCGGCAAGCTCCCGATCGAAATCGGGGCGTCGACGCAGCTTCCGATCGATCTGAATTTCGACGGCACCATGGAAGCGCGGCTACCGTCGTCGGTCTTTTTTGACAACGCAAAGGCTAACGGCAACTCGGCGAAGTTCGATATGTCGATGCCTTGGATCACGCGTGTTGGTCTTCGCGTCGCGCAGGAGAAGTGGGATGTCGAAGCCGCGTACAAATACGAGCGATGGCGAACCATTCAAAACCTCGCGATTTTGCCCGACATTGTCGTGACGGGGCTTCCCGCGATGGAAGAGCAGCGCATTCACCCGATCAACGTCCCGAAATACTTCCGCGACGCGCACTCGTTTCACCTGGGCGGGTCGTTCCGCATCGGCGAAAAAGTGCGGATGCGCGCGGGTTACTTTTTCGAGCGCGGCGCTGTTCCACCACAGACGCTCTCACTTGAAAACGCCGACATGAACAAGCACGGCTTCTCGCTCGGCGCGAGCGTCGCCGTCGGCTCTTGGGAAATCGACATGGCGTACGCGCACATCGCGATGCAGACGACAACCGTGCAGGACTCACTCGTCACGCAGCAAAACCCGGTCAACGAGGGCGGCGCGTCAACGGTCGGCAACGGCACATTCACCGGCAGCTACAACATTTTCGGCGTCGGCTTCTCGAAGAAGTTTTAGTCTGTAAGGGCGAATCGACCCGCCAGCTTGGACGCGGCCTCGTCGCATCGCTGAACGCCCGCGCGGTCACCAACGGTTGTGTAGGCGCCGCGAAGCTGTTTGTAGCCGGAAGCATAGAGCCCTGGGATGTCGGCGTCTGCAGCACGTGGTGGGAACGCCTGCAGTGGCCTTGCGACGACGCGTTTGGCTATCGCTTGCAAATGCACCTCGAGCTCGTCGGGTCGAGGCGTCGGAACCATCGGCGCGAGAAACTCGACGACGACGCCAAACGGGGCGAGGCGATCGGCGCGACTCATCTGCGAGGCGACGCCTTGCGTGACGAAGACGCGACGGCCCGCCGTGTGCGCGGACGCCATGACTTCACGCGAGAGCGCGCGACCCGGGACGAAGGGGACATTAAGCGACGGTTCGCGGCGCCGAATCTCGTTGACGTACCACGAGTGTCCAAGAAGCGCGACGTGAATCACGCGAACGTCTTGACGCTCACGCACAGCCTCTTGCAAGTACGTGAGGACGCTGTAGTCGCGGTCGCCGTCGATGAAGAGAAGCGCGTGCGGCGGCAAAAGCGCGAGCGCGTCGCGACCGTACGATTCGGCGAGCTTGTGGCGCTCGGGAATTGCTGCGGGGACGCTCTGAGCGGCTTGAAGCGCCAACGCGAGGCCGAGCCCCGCGATGAGCGCGACGCGGACGGCCCGAAAACGCGGCAGCGATGCCAGGAATCTCAACGTGACTTCGAGGCCGATCGCAGCAACGGCGCCGACCATGACGAACGGGAAGAGGTCGAACCGCGCCGCGATCTCCTCGCCGAATGCGTCGACCGGATTATTGAAGAGCGCGTGGAGCAAAGGACCTGAAAAGATCCATGTCGCCAGACTCGCCAGTCCCAAGCCGCTCTCAGGGACTCCAGCGCCACCGCGAACCGATCTGATGGCGCCGATGACCGCAAGGAGGAGAAGCGCGGGGCCAAGCGCCGCAACCGTTCGCGCGAGGTGCGCAGCGACGTGGTCCCAACCGGACTCCGTCCCTCGAAGCAGCCCGAACGAGAAGGTTCCATAGTCAGAGCGAAAGATGTGCCGCGCGAGGCCGTCGAGCGTTTGGGTATCACCCCAACGCGGCCACTCGGTTCCGTCGCGCGTAATGACGAGTACGAGGTAAGGCGCAAGACCCGCGGTGATTCCTGCGACGGTTATCGCAACCACGCGGCCCCTCGACCTTCCAGCGAGCAACTTGAGAAACGCGACGACGGCAAGCGGAAACCCGAGAACGATCGTGTGGTGATTCGCGCCGCCAAGACCCACCGTCAAACCGAGTAAGAACGCACGCAAGCCAATTCGCGCCGTTGGAGAAGACGACGCGGCGAACCAGAAAAGCGTCGCGGCGATTGCGGTGTGGAGCGTAAATACTTCGGCAACCCCCGCCTGAAAAACGAACGTGGGCGAAAATGCTATGGCGGCAACACTGATGGCGCACGCCGGGAGCGACAGACCAGCCAATCGCAATCCGCGTGCGAGCGCGAAGAGCGTCCAGGCCGCCGCAAGTGCCGACACGAGCGCAACGCGCCAGGCGACGGTTCCGGCCGGGATTTGCGCGGCCGCGTGTCCAAGCAGCGTAAAGAGTGGGTACCCGGGTGGATGCGCGACGCCGAACGAAGCCGCAACCGCGGTCAGCTCGCCCGAATCACCGCCCTGCACCGTGTTGGTTGCGAGCGCGGCGTAGAAAACCGCGGCACCGCCAAAGAGACTCCACTCACAGGAAGCACGACCGAGCTTCACCGGAGGGCGGCGAACGCTGAATAGCCGAAGTCGTACAGCCGGCCGGGCAATACGCCGAGCGCAAGAACGAGGAAGACGAGAAGAACAACGGCGATCGAAACGACGGGCAAGCGCGTCGGCGTCAGCTCCTTTTCGGGTCGTCGCATGTACAAGAAAATGATGAGCTTCAAGTAGTAACCGAGCGCGATGAGGCTGTTGAGCGCGATGAAAATGGCGAGCGTGTACAGCGTGCCGGATGCGGCACCTTGAACGCCGGCACCTTCTATCGTCGCGCGGAGGAGATAAAACTTTGCGAAAAAGCCCGCCGTGGGTGGGATTCCGCCGAGCGACATCAAAAAGACAGTGATGGCGATGCCGGCCGCCGGCGCCTGCCATCCAAACCCGCTCCACGCATCGAGCGTAAGATTTTCGTCGCCACGTCGGCCGAGGAGAATGACGACGCCGATCGCGCCCAAGAAGGTGAGCCCGTATGTCGCGAGATAAAAAAGGACGCCCGCAAGCGCGTCGCGACTCGCCGCTCCGTCTCCCTTGCCGAGCACGAGCCCTGCGACCGCGACCCCTGCAAGGACGTAACCCGCGTGCGCGATGCTCGAATACGCGAAAAGGCGTTTCACGTTCGACTGCGTGAGCGCGGCCAAATTCCCGACCGTCATCGTGATGAGCGCAAGCACGACGACCGGCTCAACCCACATCGCCCCCGCACCGCCGCCAAACGACATAGGGAAGACGCGCACGAGCGCCGCAAACCCGGCGAGCTTTACCGCGGCACCCATGAAGGCCGTCACCGATGTCGGCGCGCCCTGATACGCGTCGGGCGTCCACATGTGAAACGGAACGGCTGCCACTTTGAACGCGATTCCGCCAAGCACCAGGAAAACGCCGACCACAAACGCGGTGTTTTGCCAGACGGCGCCCCCCGCGGCCGCCGACTTGAGCGCTGCAAATGAAAGCGTCCCGGCCTCACCCCAAATCAGCACGATACCGAAGAGGAGGATGGCGCTTGCGAACGACCCGAGCAGAAAGTACTTGATCGACGCTTCGACCGAGAGATCCGTCGACCGCCAATACCCTGCGAGCACGTATATCGATAGGCTGAGGAGCTCGATACCAAGGAAGAGCACAATGAAATCCCCGGCCGATGCCACGACCAGCATTCCCGCCGCGGCGAAAAAGAGAAGCGCGTAATATTCGCCGCGCGCGATTTGATGTTCGCGCAAGTAATCGACCGATAACAGCACCGCAAACACGAGAAATGCGAGGACGCCGACGCCGACGAACGACGCAAATCGGTCGACAACCATCGCCCCATCGAAGAACGTCGCGCCACCGCCCGCCGAAACGGTGATGCCGACCATCGCAAGACCCGCCGATACCGCCCCCGCGATGGCCAAGTATCCCAGGTACTCGCGACGCTCGCCGCTTCCGAAAACCTCGAGCAATAAGAGCGCGACGCCCGACGCCGCGAGAATGACGAGCGGCAAAAGCGCAAACGTGGTGCTCATCTGGACCACCGGATTCATCGGCGCTCCTCAGCCTTTGGCGACGGCGGACGTGTGATTGGCGACGGCGGCTGCGCGGGAGCGAACGTCGGGCGCGGAACCCGTTGGAGGAGGTTCGGCGCAGCGAGATTCGGCGTGGGAATCGGTTGCACCTGCAGCGTTGGGCGTGGCGGCACCACACTCGGTGCACCAAGTCTCACCGTGGAGCCGGGCGTGGCCGCCGCGACGATTCGTGACCGCTTCTCGACAAGCGCGGTGAACACTTTAACCGACGGCTCAAGGCGCGAGAGCACCGGGCGCGGAAAAACGCCGATCGCGAAAAACAGCACAAGGAGTGGGGCCATGTAGACGATTTCGCGCGGGGCGAGATCGCGAAGCGATGCGACTTTTTCGTTCACCGGCCCAAACATCGTCCGCTGATACGCGATGAGAAGATACGCGGCGCCGAGTACCACGCCGATCGTTGCAACGCCCGTCCAGGCTTGAATCGCAGGAATCCCCGTCGACGCGAAGCTGCCGGACAAAATCAAAAACTCGCCGACGAACCCGTTCATCCCGGGCAGCGCCGCGGACGACAGCACCGTGATGAGGAAGACCACTGCGATCGCCGGTGTGACCTTGAAGAGGCCGCCGTAATCGGAAAGTTTGCGCGTGTGCGTACGCTCGTACAAAAGTCCGACGATGAGGAAAAGCGCGCCGGTCGACAGTCCATGGTTAATCATCTGAAGTGCCGCGCCCGTGACAGCCTTCGGTTCAAGCGCGACGAGCCCGAGCATGACGAATCCGAGGTGGCTGACGCTCGAATACGCGACGAGTTTTTTTAGGTCGCGCTGCGCCATCGCAAGAAGCGCTCCGTAGACGACGCCAACAACCGCAAGCGCCGCGAGTGCGGGCGCCGCTGCGCGTGCCGCATCGGGCATGAGCGGCATTGCGAACCGGTAAAACCCGTAAACGCCCATCTTAAGGAGGACGCCCGCGAGGATGACGCTGCCGCCGGTCGGTGCTTCGGTGTGCGCGTCGGGGAGCCACGTGTGGACCGGGACCATCGGCACTTTGATCGCGAAGGCGAGCGCGAACGCGAGAAACGGGAGCCACTGCTTTCCAGGCGCGATGGCGTCCTTGCCGAGCAGCACCGCGAGATCAAAGCTCCGCGCGCCCGTTTCGAAGTAGAGGTAAAGCATCGCGAGGAGCATGAGGACCGAGCCTGCGACAGTGAAGAGGACGAACTTCACGGCCGCGTAATGGCGCCGATCGCCGCCCCAGACACCGATGAGGAAATACATCGGCACGAGCATCAACTCCCAGAAAATGAAAAAGACGACGAGGTCGAGCGCGCAAAGGGCCCCGAGCATGCCCGCTTCAAGGACGAGCATTGAAATCATGTACTCGCGGACGCGGTCGGTGATCTGTGAAAATGCGGCGAGGATGACGATGGGTGTCAAGAGCGTCGTCAACACGACGAGGGAAAGCGCGACACCGTCGACGCCGAGGTGATAAACCGCGCCGACAACCGGAAGCCAATCGATGCGCTGCTTAAAAGCGAACACCGAACCGGCGGCCGGCGCGTACCGCACGATGAGCACGAGCGAAACGGCGAGAACGATAAGCGACACGACAAGCGCAAACCCACGAATGGTGCGCGTCTCGTTTCGCGGGAAAAGCATGAGGAGCGCGGCGCCGATGAGCGGCAAGAAAACGAGGACCGAAAGGAGCGGCGAATTCGGGGCGCTCAAGTAAGCCGGGGTAAACGGATTCATGACCGGCACCTGAGGAAGAAGAGGAGAAGCACCGCGATGCCGATGATGAACGTCGTTGCGTAGCGCTGGACTTGGCCGTTTTGCGCGAGACGGGCGAGGTGGCCGATGCCATGCGCAAACGCCGACGCGCCGCCAAGAATCACGACGTCAATTAGGAAAAAATCGACGAGACGCCAGAGCATGAACCCCGTGACCATGACGACGCGCGGCACGAAGCGCCCGAGCGCATGATCGACGTACCACTGCTCGCGTGAGGCGGTGGCGACCTTTTCCCACGCAGTCGCGAGGCGCAACGCCGTCGGCGACGGCCCGCCCCAATAGAGTTTGTACGCGACGAAAAATCCTGCGGCGCCCACGCCAAGCGCCATGAGCATCGGCGGCAAACTTTCTGAGAAGCTCGGGGGGTGCGCTTCACCCAGGAATTTTCCGATCGGCAAGAGCCCTGGGAAAAACCCGCCGCCCACAACCGACAGCGCCGCAAGCACAATGAGCGGAACGGTCATCGACGGTGGCGATTCGTGTGCGTGTTCGGCTTCATGAGATGGCTTGCCAGTGAACACGATGAAGAACAGGCGGAACATGTAAAACGCCGTGAGCCCGGCCGTTGCGAGCGCGACGCCAAAAAAGATCTTTGCGCCGGGCAGCGTCGAGTGAAACGCGGCATCGAGGATTTCGTCTTTCGACACCCATCCCGATAAAAACGGCAGCCCCGCGATCGCGAGCGTCGCGACGAAAAACGTCTTCGCGGTGCGCGGCACCTTCGACCAAAGCCCGCCCATCTTGCGAATGTCCTGCTCGCCCGACATCGCGTGAATTACCGACCCCGCGCCGAGGAAGAGGCACGCCTTGAAAAACGCGTGCGTCATCAAATGAAAAATCCCGGCCGAATACGCCATCACCCCGACGCCCAAAAACATGAACCCGAGCTGCGACACCGTCGAAAACGCGAGAACCTTCTTGATGTCGGTTTGCGTGACCGCAATCGTCGCCGCGAAAAACGCCGTCACCGCACCAACGCCCGCGACCACGCTGCTCGCAACCGGCGAAAGCGCGTACAAAAACCCGAGCCGCGCGACCATATAGACGCCCGCCGTGACCATCGTTGCCGCGTGAATGAGCGCCGAGACCGGCGTCGGACCGGCCATCGCATCAGGCAACCAAAAATAAAGTGGAAGCTGCGCGCTCTTTCCGATGGCGCCCACAAACAAGAGAAGCGCGATGACCGTCGCGTGTGGCGCAAGCGCCGCAGCGTTCGCCTTTAGCTCGCCGTACGACAGCGAGAAACTCCGGTCGGGTGCGGCCTGCGCGAAAACCCACCCGATGTAAAAGATGGCGAGCAAGAATCCCGCGTCACCAACGCGATTTGTGATGAACGCCTTCTTCCCGGCAGACGCCTTCGCGTCGTCCTCGAACCAGAATCCGATGAGAAGGTACGAGCAAAGCCCCACGCCTTCCCAGCCGACGAACATAACCGGGAGCGAGTCGCCAAGGACGAGCATCAGCATCGCGAACACGAACAGATTGAGGTACGTGAAGTAACGCGCGAAGCCCGCGTCGTGCGCCATATAGCCGACGCTATAAACGTGAATGAGGAAACTGACGCCCGTTACGACGAGGGTCATCACGCTCGACAGGTTGTCGAACAGCAGGCGCACTTCGATCGCGAAGTTGCCGGCGACGATCCACGAGAACCCCGGCGCGACGTGCACGACGTCGCCACGGCCTCCCGCGACGCCAACGAAGGCGACGAGCGCGAGCGCAAACGCGATCCCCACGACGCCGCACCCAACGAACGCGACCGTTTCGCGCGCAAGCCGCCGCCCGAACACGGCGTTCCAAACGGCGCCCGCAAGCGGCAATAAAGGAATCGCAAAGAGAAGCGCGTTCGATCGCATCCGCCTAGTTCCTCAGCGTCTTCACTTCGTCCAAGTTCGCCGTCCGCCGGCGCCGGTAAACCGCAATGACGATCGCGAGCCCAACCGCCGCCTCAGCCGCCGCAACCGCAATCACCAAGAACGCAAACACGTGCCCGTCAAGCGCCGCCCGCAGCCGCCCATACCCGACGAGCGCCAAGTTCGAAGCGTTCAACATCAGCTCAACCGACATGAGCACGATGAGCACGTTTCGCCGCGCGACGAACCCGATCGCGCCGACCGCGAAAAGCACCGCTGCAAGCCCAAGGATTTGTTCGTTCGGCACCATGCCTAAATCCTCTTCTTCGCCATCACGACGGCGCCCACGATCGCGACGAGCAGCAAGAGCGACACAATCTCAAATGGGTAAGCATACTTTTCGAAGAGCAGCCCGCCCACTTTCGCCGTCGTTCCGAACGACGGGTGAACGATCGGCACGCTAAACACGCGAACGGCCCGAGCCCCCTTGGCATCGGTGACAGTCACGTGCAGTGCAAGTTTAGAATCGAGTCCGTCAAGCTTCGACTCCTTCTTGACCGCCGTAACCTTGAGTTGCCCATCCGGCGTCATCCTCCCCCCCGCGCCTATCATTGATGATGCGTCGACCATCGACCACGTGTACGGCGGCGCGCCCCCCGCCGCGATGAGCTTTATCGACATCTCTTCGCCCGCGACAACCGACGGCAACCGCTCGGTCACCATTCGAAGCGCACCCCCCGGCGCCGCTGGCTCATCGTCTCCGCGAGGCTGCGTCGCCCAAACCGCCACAACGCCGACCACGCACGCCGCTGCCATCCCGAGCCACTTCGTGATCGTCCACTTCGTTTTGCCGAGCTCTTCGTCCGACAAATTGAGCAGCATGATGACAAAAATGAAAAGCACCATGATCGCGCCCGCGTAGACCATCACCTGAATCGCCGCGAGGAAGTGCGCCTGGAGCACAACGAAAACGCCCGCGAGACAGAAAAAGCAAAAAACGAGCGCGACCGCGCTGTGAATCGGGTTCCGCGCCGCAACGACAAAAATCCCCGCGCCGAGAGCGAGCGCACCGAAAATCCAAAAAAAGATCTGCTCCGCCATTACGGGTGCCCTTGCGCATCACGATGGAGCGGGCAACCGCGCCCGTCCATATGCGCCTCAAACACCCCCCGAAACTTGTTCACGAACCCCTTCGTCGGCATCACCGCCGCATCCGCGAGCACGCAAATCGTGTTCCCCACCATGTTGTCGCAAATACCGAACAAGAGCCCCATGTCCTTGCGTATGACGTCCGGCTCGCCTCCGTGCTCAAGCCGTTCCATCAGGCGATGTAGCCACCCCGTTCCCTCACGGCACGGCGTACACTGCCCACACGATTCGTGGTGAAAAAACTTCAGCGTGCGCGCGAGAATCTTCACGACGCACCGCCCCTCGGCGATGACCATTGTCGCCGCGCTCCCGAGCATCGTCCCCTTCTTTTTTAGCGTCTCGAAATCCATCCCAACGTCGATTTCGTCCACGGTGAGAGGCGCCGACGACGCCCCGCCCGGAATCACCGCAAGCAGCTTCTTGTCGCCCACGATGCCGCCGCAGTGCTCGTAAATGAGCTCTCGCAAATTCGCCCCCGAGTGCAGTTCGTAAAGCCCCGGCCGCTTCACGTCGCCGCTCATGCAAAAAAGTTTCGGCCCGCCTTCGCCCGCGATCCCATACCCTGCGAACCAATCGGCGCCCTTTGCGAGAATCCACGGAACATACGCAAGCGTCTCAACATTGTTGATGATGGTCGGACACCCGAAAGCGCCGACAACCGCGGGGAACGGCGGCTTGATCCGCGGTTCGCCGCGCTTCCCTTCGAGCGACTCAAGCAGCGCCGTCTCCTCGCCACAAATATACGCCCCCGCGCCCGGGTGCACCGTCACGTCGAGCTCGTACCCCGACCCGCACACGCTCTTCCCGAGCAGACCCTCCTTATATAAGGCGTCAACGGCGTCCTGAACGATTCGCCGCGCTTTGAAGAATTCGCCGCGCACATAGACATACGCATGGTGAACATTGAGCGCATACGACGAGATGACCGTCCCCTCGAGAAAACCGAACGGATCGCCCTCCATGAGCAGCCGATCCTTAAACGTCCCCGGCTCGCCTTCATCGGCGTTCACCGCCAAATAGCGCGGCTTGGGATTGTCCTTCGGCAAAAAACCCCACTTCACGCCCGCAGGGAATCCGGCGCCGCCGCGCCCGCGCAAGCTCGCCTTTTTCACCTCATCGATAACCGCCTGCTGGGGCATCGCGAGTGCCTTGTCGAGCCCCTGAAATCCGCCAAGCGCCTTGTACCCCGCGATCGTGAGCGCCTCCGGCTTTCCAAAATTCTTTGTGGCAAACAGCTCCATCGTGCCTAATTCTTCGCCAGCAACCTTTCAAACGACTCGACCGTCAAATTCTCGTGGTAGTCCTCATTCACTTGAACGACCGGCGCCGTTCCGCACGCCGCAAGACACTCGACCTCCTCGATCGTGAACTCGCCGTCCGCGGTTGTCTCGCCAACATCGACGCCACATCGCCGCGTCGCCGCCGCGACGAGGTCCTCGGCGCCACGCAGCATGCACGCGATGTTCGTGCAGATCTGCACATGCCGCCGACCAACCGGCGCTTTTCTGAACATCGAGTAGAAACTCACGACCTCATACACCTGCGCCGCCGTGAGCCCGAGGACACCGGCCGCAGCATGAACGACTTCGGCCGTGATGAGGCCGGTGCGCGCCTGAGCCAAGTGCAGCACGGGAATCAGCGCGGCACGCTTTTGCGGGTAGCGCGAAATGAGCGCGTCGATCTGTTGCTTTTCGGCGGCCGTGAACTCGAAAGGCACGCGGAAACCTATTCGCGGATCGGATCGACTGTCAAGACACGCAGCGCGATCGGATCGTGGTCGCGATTCCTCGATATCGGCTCGAATTCGCAGTTGCACCAGCGCCCGTGGGGTGCGAAAAGAGTGCGACACCATTTTCACGGAGGGATGCGATGATGAGAATCTCACCTCGGAGAAGTTTTTGGACGATCGCCGGCGTTATCGTTGGTGCGGGTGCATGCAGCAGTGCGTCGAGCCCCGCGAGTGATGCGGGGACCAGCGCACTGACCGTGACGTCGTCGTCGTTCACCAACAACAGCGCGATCCCCGCGAAGCACGCGACAACGAACGTTGACGGCGGGCAAAACAAATCGATCCCGCTCGCGTGGTCGGGGGCGCCCGGCACGACGCAAACGTTCGCGGTCGCGACGATCGACACGTCGGCGCTGAACTTCATCCACTGGATCGTCGTCAACGTTCCCGCAACAACGCTGAGCCTCGCCGAGGGCGCGTCCGACGCGGGGATCACAGGCGCGACGCAGCTCACAAATGACTTCATGACGTCCGGCTACGGCGGGATGGAGCCGCCGCAGGGTGAAAACCACACGTACGTGACGACCGTTTACGCGCTCAACTCTTCGCTGAGTCTCTCCGGCACCGTTCCTTACGCGACCTTCCAAAGCACGATTGCGTCAAAAATCGTTGGCCAGGGGTCGATCACGGGGACATTTTCTCGATAGCGCTACGATCGCGTGGACCCGCTTCGTCTGGCACACCTCATCGCCATTTGCTTATGGGGCGGGCTCGTCCTCGCCGAAGCGGTCATCGAACTCGCGAGTCGGTCCGACGACGAAATTCGCTCCGCCGCGCGCCTCCATTATTTCACGGACCTCATCATTGAAATCCCGCTGCTCGTCGCAATCGTCACGACTGGTGCGGTCCTCACGCTTCGCGTTTGGCCTCCAACGCCGCTTCACATCATTAAGATAGCGGCCGCATTCGCCGCGATCGCCGCAAACGCCGTCTGCGTCCTCTTTGTCGTAAAGCGCCACCAAGCCGCCCAGGCGAACGACGTTGCGCGCGTTCGCGTCCTTCACCGCCGCGTTCGCTGGACCGGCGTCGGTGTTCCGTTTGCGCTTGCAGCCGCCGCGATCGGTCTCGCCCGTTTTTCGGGTTAGAGCCGCGCCCGCGCCCGCTCCCGCGCCCGCTCCCGCTCCCGCGCCCGCTTTCCCTCCGTTCGCGCCTCCTTCCTTCGCCCACCCCTCGCGACCCCATCCGATTGGTGAGGGCCGCGCTCAGCGGCTTCGAAAGGAGTTCTCAATGCATCGCTTCATTGCTCTCGACGTCGCGTTTGAGTTCGCGCATCGGCTCGCGCCAGTGCTCACAGTTATTCGTCGCAAGGATCGTTCTCTCGAAGATTAGCTTCGACGTGCCGTAGCCAGCACCGTTCTCAACATCTCGGAAGGCGATGGCAAGTCGTCGCTGCGTGACCAAGCCCGCTTCTTCGAAATCGCTCGCGGGTCGTGTCGCGAAGCGCGGGCGGCTCGCCGACTCGCGGCGATATGGGTATACATCGATGACACGCGAAAGCAGGTTGCCGAGTTCGCCTGACGCGTCGTCGATGAGATCCAAGAGCGCCGCACACTCACACGCTTCACCACGCGCGATGGCGTAGCAACGCCGTTTGTCAGCTTTCGCAATTCGCCCGGCGCCTTCGGCGACGTTCGTCAGGACCGACAATGACGCTCTATGGAATTGATCACGCACTACTGCGTTTGCGATTGGAAGTCGTTGTGCAAGCCGCGCGAAATCGCGTGCGACTCGAAAGCAGTCGAGGCGTTCGATGGATGCGGTCACGGAAACGGTGTAGGGGTTGCAGTAACGGGAAGCGGCATTGGATCTCCTTTCGAAAGCGTGAGCCGAAAGTGAGGCGAGCCGTGGAGAGCACAGCCCGCCTCCGCTCCCGCGCCTGGAGCCCGCGTGCGCTTTTCAACGCCATCGCGACCTCTTCTCCTCGCCGGCGTTTGGCGATAACGTCGCACCATCTCTCGAAACGGAGGATGCGTGACGTCGACGATCGAATTTCATGGCGCAGCGGAAACGGTGACGGGGTCGCGCTACCTCGTGCGAGCGGGCGACGAAACGCTGCAAGTCGACTGCGGCCTCTACCAAGGGCAGGACGACATCGCGCGCCACAACCGCGACGAATGGGCCTACGAAGCCCGCGAAGTCGACCACCTCATCTTGACGCACGCGCACATCGATCACGCGGGACTCACACCGCGCATGGTGCGCGAGGGGTTTAAGGGCGCCATCACCACGACACCCGCATCGAGCGACCTTGCCGAGATCATGTTGCCCGATTCGGCGCGGATCATGATGAGCGAAGTTGAGTGGCACAACCGCAAGAACCAGCGTCGCGGGCGACCAACCGAAGAGCCGCTCTACGACGAAGGCGACGCGCGCCGAGCCGTCGAGCGACTTGCGCAACTGCCTTATGGCCGCGAAGGGCACGTGGGACGTGGGTTTGCGGTGACCCTCATCGACGCGGGGCATATCTTGGGGTCGGCGACGGCGTGTCTCAAAGTCAAAGCGAACGGCACAACGAAACGCATCGTCTTTAGCGGCGACGTCGGCGATCCGGGCAAGGCGGTCGTGCGCGACCCGGCGCCACCGCCCGCGGAGTTTCGCGCGCCCGACGTCATCGTCATCGAATCAACGTACGGCAACCGACTCCACAAAGACCACGGAGCCACCGTCGATGAACTCTGCGCCATCATCCGCGACGCGTACAAACGCGGCGGCAAAGTCATCATCCCGGCGTTTGCACTCGGCCGCACGCAAGAAATCCTTTACCACATCAAGGAAATCCAGGTGCGTGGCCAGCTCCCGCGCATTCCGGTTTTCGTCGACAGCCCGCTCGCGTCGTCGGCGACGGGCGTTTTTCGAAAAAACCCCGATTGCTTCGACGACGAAACAAAGCGAATGATCGAAAAGGACGGGAGCCCGTTTGAATTCAAGGGACTCACGTTCGTGCAGTCGCCGAAGGAGTCGATGGCGCTCAACGAACGTAAGGGACCAGCGGTTATCATCTCGGCGAGCGGGATGTGCGAGGCGGGGCGCATCAAGCACCATTTGAAGCACAACCTCTGGCGCGACGACGCAACGATCGTCTTTGTCGGGTATCAGGCGCAGGGAACGCTCGGGCACCGGATCATCATGGGTGCCGAAGACGTGAAGATCCTGGGCGAGGAAGTCGCCGTGCGGGCGAAGGTCGTAACGCTCGGCGGGTTCAGCGCGCACGCCGATAAAAACGGGCTTCTCAATTGGCTGCGTCGTTACGACCTCTCAAGCACGAAAGTATGCGTCACCCACGGCGAGCCCGACAGCGCGCGCGCCCTCGCGAAGGCGGTCATCGCGGACTTGCACGCGGACGCCGTCGTTCCGACGTTCGGCGAATCGCTTGACGTATAGGCCGTTTGCGGCACCCCGATTGAACAGAAACTGTACACGACAAAGACGCCAACAAAACGCTCTTATTTTATGAATAATATGGGTTAACGCCCATCGAGTGTTCATTCGCTAAACGGTCCTGAAAACCAAAAGATCAATAATTCTAAAGGTAAAAGCCGGTCAAAGCCTCGGCACACCGAGTGCTTTGGTCCCATGCGAACAATGGATGGAGTATTAAACATGTTTTCTACAGCGTATCGAAATCGAAAAGAAGACGTCATCGTCGACCGGATTCTCTGGGCCAGTGGGATCGGTGGAGTGCTGTTTGCGGTGGTGGCGCTTGTCGGCTGCGGTCTCGGCACGGAGCTGCCGGACAACGCGGTCGCCGAGGAGTTCGGTCGCGAGAGCGCGCGCGCAACGACGGTCGTCGATCTAAACGCTGCGACGGCGGGCGAATTCGACGCGCTCCCGTACGTGACGCCGGCACAGGGCGCGGCGATCGTCGCGTACCGCGACCGGTATGGACGGTTCGAGGCGATTGAAGAAGTGACGATGGTGCCGGGTGTCGGCAGCGCTACTTTCGAGAAGATCAAGAAAAATCTCAAGGTCGCCCCGACGGCCATCGATGAGACCGATTCCGAGCAACAGCCGTCGCTTAATTCGGCGATTGCGTCGACGCTCGCATCGCTACCGTCCATAACGGCGAGCCTCGCGGATGCCATCATCGCGTATCGCGGGCTCTATGGGTTTTTCTCGTCGCTCGAAGATATCGCGAAGGTGTCGGGGGGCAGCGCGGCGCTCGCGAGCGCGCTCCGCGACAAGGTGAACGTCACGTCGCATGAGGCGTTCTTCGCACCAAAATCGGGCGAGACTTATGGAAACGCGGCCGTCAATCAGCTTCGTGTTGCGCTCGTGAAGCGCGCGGATGCGGAGACCGTCGAGTGGCTGCCGCCATCGCTCGCAAACGGCGCGGTCGATTTTATTCGGCGCGCGACAAGCAAGCTTCGCATCGCGATGTACAGCTTTCGAAACAACACGCCCGAATTCGCGGCCGTCAAAGAAGCGGCCGAGCGCGGGGTTGCGATAGAGATGTACCTTGACGCATCGGAACGCGACGAGGTGACGAAGCTGCCGTACACCGAGGGCGCGGTGCAAGGGCTCGCGATGTTCCCGAACGTGAAGGCGAAGTATCCGAAATACTCATCGCGAATGATGCACCAAAAGTTCGCCATCATCGACGACACGATCGTTTTCAACGGCAGCGCGAACTTTTCGGGTGGCGCAAATTCGAAGTACGACGAGAGCCGCGTCTTCTTTGTGGGCGACGCGCATGTGCTCGCGCAGTTTGAAGCCGAGTGGGATCGCTTGTGGAACAAGCTTGGGAAGTGGCGGCTCGGCGGGAATTGAGAAGAAAGAAGGCGACAAGACCGAGAACCTCGACAACCGAATTATGAGTGTTCTCGCGGCGGCCGAGGCGAAAGCGGCGAGCGGGCGGCAAGCGACGATCGACGTGATGGTCTTTAGCTTCACGACGCGGCGGCTCGCGGATGAGATGTTGCGCATCGCGCAGGCGTACCCGACGCTCGTCACGGTGCGGCTCCTCACGGACCTCTCGCAGATTTCGCACTCGCAACAGCACATGTCGGCTTACCTCGAAGACGTCGCGGTGGCGAAATACTCCGATGCTTGTACGATCGTTTGCCAGGGCAAGGCAGACTGCAAAACGCCGTGCGCCACTGAGCTCAAAACGCGGTTCGCAAGCCAGAAGCTCGACAACGTCTCGGTGCGCTACAAGTGGTACCCTGAAGCGTACGTGTGGGACGCGAAGTCGAAGCGTGTGATGCTTGACCATGGCCGCTCGCGCCTTATGCACCACAAAGTTGCGATCGTGAACGGCGAAACGATGGTTGCTGGGACGTACAACTGGACGCCAGCGGCGCTCAAGTCAAACTACGAAAACTTGATGGTGTTCAGCGGCGCGCGCGAGCGAAAAGTCATTCGACGCTACCTCGCCGAGTTCGAGGCACTGTGGCAATCGAACGACTTAACGAAGTCCGGCCCTGACGCGCGTCGACTGCGCGCTGACGTTTTCAACCGCATCCGTCTCGCGAATCAATAATTCCGCCTCGTCGACCTGCTCGGCGTTTCGAACATCGATCGTCACGGCGATCTCCACATATTCAGTTTGTATTTGACATCCCTCATGTTTCAGCCCAGCTGCACCAAAGTGGATGCGTCCACTCAAACTCGGAACACGATCGAGTCGGCACGAGCGGACGTAACAGCGAGGCTCGAACAGATCAAGGCGCTGGCACAGGCCGCCCGCACGACACCGCTTGGGAGAGACCCCGATCTGCGGTCGCTTAATCCTCAGCTCGATCCCAAGCGCGATCTTTTCGCGCAAGCCAATGCCCTTACATCGATGGGTGATTCACGCAGCACGTTCGAATTCCTCTACGCCGTGCCCCACACAGTCTGGACCTCTATCTACAAAACAGAAAAGTTCTTAGAGTACTTGACGCCGACGAACCATAAATTCAGCCCGCCGAATGACACCGCAGAAGCCGCGCGCATTGCAGAGGACTACCGACGAATGCTCGGGGCCAAGTGGATCGTCATCGTCACCGACAAGTCCCATTCACCGGGGCAACCTCATCAAGGCCAATACAAAGCCGGAAGGTACATTGGCAGAGTATGACCCCATCTCCGCAGCCAACCTCGCGAACGATTTGACCGAATCCGCCAAAGCGGCGCTCGCTCAGGAGCTTGGAGAGCGATCCGGGCTTGCACCCAACGATTTCCCATTCCGCCGGTAGCCGACGACAAGACTGCAAAACACGTTTCCCTATCGAGGTCTGCGCGAGGTTTCTGGATCCCGTTGCGCCCCGCCCGTGATGAGGCGCGCGCTGCGGCGAAACGTCACGTAGGCCCACGCCCATTGCAGCAACACGAAGACCCGGTTTCGAAAGCCAATCAGAAAGAAAATGTGAATCGCGAGCCAGAACACCCAGGCGAAAAAGCCGGAAAGGTGTAAGCCCCGAACGTCGGCCACTGCGGCAGCGCGGCCGATCGTCGCAAGCATCCCTTTGTTGCGATACAGGAACGGCGCGGGACTTCGGCCCAGAAGGCGTTCGATGATCGCGCGCGCCACGTAACGACCCATATAACTTCGTCGTGACCGGGTATCGCGAGGCACGGGCCAACAATCACCCGACCGGCGCGGTCGAGTGGCACCGCGAGCGATTGACCAAGCGGCGATGCCGCAACGCCAGCCGCCCAGATCACCGTGCGCGCAGCAATTCGCTCGTCGCCTAACACAACTCCGTCTTCCTCGATTTGAGTGACGCGCGCGCCAACGCGAATCTCGACACCAAGTCGCTCAAGCTGGGCACGCGCTTTCGCGGAGAGGTCGGCCGGAAAAGGCGGCAACACGCGGTCGACACCTTCGACAAGAATCACGCGCGCGGTGCGCGGATCGATGTGGCGAAAGTCGCGCGCCAGGGCGTGCCGCGCGATTTCGGCGAGCGCACCCGCAAGCTCAACGCCCGTGGGCCCCGCCCCGACAACAACAAACGTGAGCCACGCGCGGCGGCGCGCATCATCCGCCTCGCGGTCGGCCGCCTCGAACGCGTAAAGCACGCGGCGACGAATCTCGAGCGCGTCTTCAATCGATTTGAGTCCCGGCGCACGCGCAGCCCACTCGTCGTGCCCGAAGTAAGTGTGCGTCGCGCCCGTTGCGAGCACGAGAAAGTCGTACGACAATTCGCCGTCGTCGAGCACGACCGCACGCCGAGCGACGTCGACACGTTTGACTTCCGCGAGGACAACGTCCGCGTTTCGTTGGTGGCGAAACACCGCGCGAATCGGCGCCGCGATGTCTGCGGGGTTCAGCGCGGCGGTCGCAACTTGATAGAGAAGCGGTTGGAACAGATGGTGGTTGCGGCGATCCACAATCGTCACGCGAACCGGGGCACGCCGCAAACCGCGCGCGGCATAGAGCCCGGCGAATCCGCCGCCGACGACAACGATGTGCTTCGATTTGTCCACTAGAAAAAAGCCATCGCCCCCACATTGAACTCGAGACTTCCTCCCGCGGAGTATCGGAGCGATTCGACGGCGACTTGGTTGGCGTCGACACGCGTCGCGAGCGCGGCGCGAACAAACCGCAGCGAAACACCCGCGACAAGTGCAAATCGCCGCGTCACCTGCGGAATTCCAAACCAAAAATCGAGCCGCGGTCTCACCGCATCGAGCGCCAGATGCTCCTCATTCTCGACGGTGCGGCTCTTTCGCATGGCGATCTCGACGAGCGGCGCGAGCGGGTCGAGCAGCGACAGCTGTAGTCCCAAGTTTTCGGAGAGCGCTGCGCGAAACGAAAAGAAGTCGAGCGACGGCGAAAACCGAAAACCGTCGCCACCGCTTTGATTGAAGTAGTGGGCATTCCACGACAATCGAAAACTGAACGACGGGATGAACGTGTTGGCGATGGCGCGCCCAGCCGAAACGCCGCGCGGCCAACTCCACGTCGTGAGCCCGCCCTGCGGGTACCCGGTCGCCGACCCCGACAAATTCATGAGCAGCTCCCGCGCCGATCGGCGAAACGCCTCGGCCGCAATCGCTTGCGTCGCATGACCATCACCACCATCGAGGACAAAGCTCGCAAAGTTCTGCAAAAACTCCGAGTACAGATGCGCGAGACGATCGGCGTTGGTTTCGCGTCCCGCCTTTGGGTCCTTCGACCGTCGAAGCGCCGTCGGCAAAATCGCGCGCGCGAGCGCCCGGTAGTCGCCCTTCGCCGCATCGGCAATAACGCGGCGAAACGCAAACCCGTCGAGCGATTCACGCAGATGTCGCACCGCCCGGCAGATCGGTATTGCCGTGTTCTCCGCCCCAACCGCTCCAGCTGATGCGACCGCGGCCATCGCGATTTCCTCTTCTCGACAAATCGCACTCGCCGCAACGACGAGTCCCTGAACGTCAATTCGATTCTGCCCCTGCGCCCACTCAGCCGAGTGCGCCGCTGCAAGGTAGCTTCGCATGCGAAGAACCTCGTCGCGGATCGCAAGTCCCCTCGCCATAAACTCGGGCGATGGCACACCCGACCCGCACGCCGATCCACTCATGACCTCGCCGCCACTCCCACCGGCGCGGTCGATCGCCGCAACGCCCGGCAATCCGATATCGGCCAAGCGCCCAACGAAATGCACGCACGCGTCACGAATCACCGCGCGGTCTGCCTCCGTTGCCTGTCGCGATCGGCTCCCGGTTTCGCCCGCGCGCCGTAACGTCGCGAAATGTGCGTCGATATCGGCCGTGGCGGCGTCGATCCCTTTGAGATCTTCAATCCATCGCCGAACGTTGGCCCGAAGATCCATCGACCGTTTCCAGAGCTCCACGATCGTTTGTGGAAGCTTACCAATCTCCTTGAGTCGACTCATCATCGGGCGCGCGCTGACGTAACCCAAAAGGCCAAACGCGTATTCGCGCGCAAGCGGCTCACCGCCCACCGCGGCAACCATCGTGCGCGCCAGCAAACACTCCGCTTGATGCTCGCGGTCCTTCGACGCCTTACAAACCTGCTCAAAAAGTGTCTGCGCCCCGATTTCGTTCCACCGCCGAAGCGAGCAGCACCGCTCGAGCTTCTCGCGCCCCTCACAAAAATACGACGCCGGTTTTCCGCGGAGCCCCGACTTCTCACCGAACGGGCCTCGCTTGAGAAACCGCTGCAGCTGCGTCTCGACGCCGTGCGAATCAACGCCGGCCCCCGGGGTCGTCGCGTGACCATCGCTCGTCACCGTCGCAACGATGAGATCCCCCAGCAGTTCCGTAAGGCCCTCTTGAAGAGCGTGGTTGAGGTTTCCCCACTGGTTCGTCTCGAGACGATCGATCGTCCCCCGAAAATAAAAACAAAGCGGCCGGCTTCGCTCGGCAATCACGCGCCCGAGGCCATTCGCAAGCTCCGTCTTCGCAAGGTCCTCAAGCGACGACGTAAGTTCCTCGAGAACTTTCGTTGCAATCCCTTCGGCCCCTGCCACCGACGGCGTCGATATCGCTTCGATGACAAGAATCCCGGCCCAAAAACCGAAACGTCGGGACACCGGACAAACGGGTCTTCTCATGGATGGCCTTCCAACCTTTCGTTCTCTATCGCCACGTTGGTGACCGAGACAATACATCGCCTCGACGTCGACGGCATCAAGGCGTTACAAAACAAAAATGACCGCCGATTCGACACAGCCTCCCAATTCGGGACCGTTCGACGCACGATCGCGCGATTGCCCACGTTGTCTCAAGGATTCGCGCACCTGTATCTGCGACGGCATCACGCCACTCGCGACGCGACTCCACGTCCTCATCCTCCAACACCCGCGCGAACCCGACCGCATCCTCGGCACCGGCCGCATCGCCGCGCTCGCCCTCACCAACAGCACGCTCAAGGTCGGCCTCTCGTGGCCCAATCTCGCGCGCGCACTTGGCCGCCCCGCAACGCCCGCCGCGTGGGGCGTCCTTTATCTTGGCGGCAAACGCGAATCGCCCCGCGCCCGGACGGCCCCGCTCCTCACGGTCTTCGCCAAAGGCCAGCCGATCGCGCCCTCCGAAGCGGCGCTCCCCCTCGAAGGGATCGTTCTGCTCGACGCCACATGGAAACAGGCAAAGTCGATCTGGTGGCGAAACCCGTGGCTCCTCAAGCTTCGCCGCATCGTTCTGAACCCGCCCGCGCCTTCCCTCTACGGCGATCTTCGTCGTGAGCCGCGCCGCGCGTGCCTTTCCACCATCGAGTCGATCGCGCTTTGCCTCACCGCGCTCGGCGAGCCGCCCGCCGTCAGCGACGCGCTTTTTTCTCACATGCGGCGACTCATCGCGCGCGTGAACGGGCTTGGGCCGTTGAACGGCAATTTCGGTGAATCCTGAGACCCGCGTCAAGCCGTCAAAATGTCATCGCCCCGAGATGGACCGTTGAGATTCAAACCACTTTGCGCGCGCGGACGAGCCCGTTCGTTCTCCAATCGGGAAATAAAAAAAGCTCGACAAATTGGATAAGCCAGGTAGAATATAAGACTTTTTCGCATTCGACTTTGGCTGTGAGGTGAACCGTTACATTCCAATCTCTTGGCACTGCGAATGCTGTTCTCGGACGTAGGAGGTACTTGGTTATGAGACTCGCAAGACCAACCAAACTTTACCCGGCGATTGTTCTTCAGGGAATGGCGTTCGGCGGCGCCGTCGCTGGCTGCGGCGGAACCGAAACGGGCGCCGTTGACCCGACCTCGCCGCCAGTTTTTTCGTGGCAAAACGATGCGGGCGTTGACGCAGGCGGTGGCGCTGCGGTTCGTGACGCGGGGGGTGGCGCGACGCGTGATGCTGGCATACCCACGCGCGATGCAGGGACGCTCGCGCGGGATGCAGGGACGGCAACGCGCGACGCTGGGACGCCCGTGCACGATGCGGGAACCGCGCACATCGACGCTGGGTGGCAACCCACGAAATGAACCGGATTTCTCCGCACGGCCGCTGGAACGGGAAGCTCACGTCGCGCGATTTGCCGGTTGTCGACGAAACGATCGACGCGCTCTCGAAGACCGAGCGGACCGAGCTCGCGCGGCATTGGCTTTCGCGCGGCGCGTCCGAACGGCGCGTGGGAGATGCGTTTCTGTTTGTCCGCGACGCCCTTCGCGCGGGGCGCGCACCCGAATCGCTCGTGACGCTTGCAACGCGCGCCGTCGACGACGAAATGCGGCACGCGGAAATCTCGCGCATCGTCGCGTCCCGTTTTGCGGGTCGCGAACTACCGGCCCCAGCGCTCTTGCCGCTCATAACGCCGAAGCACCCCGGGGTGAACCCCGAAATGCGCCTCACGCTGTGGATGCTCGGCCAGTGCGCCTTCAACGAAACGTACGCAAGCGCCGTGCTCGAAGCGTCGCTCGCCGAAACGACGGGGCCTCTCGCAAACGCCGCGCTTCGCGAGCTACTCTCGGACGAGGTCGACCACGCGAAGCTTGGGTGGGCGTTTTTCGCGACGCAAAGCCGCGCCGAGCAAAAGGCGGTCGAGCCGTGGCTCCTCCCGCTCGCGCGCGTCAACCTCAAGATGTGGCGCGAGACGCCGCGCGATTATCCGAGCGACGCGAAGCTCGTGCGGCAAGGTGCGCTTTCGCTTGAACTGCTTGAGACGGCGCTCATCGAGGCGCTTAAAAGTCTCGTCGTTCCGGGGTTTCGCGAGTTTGGGATCGACACCAGCGCCATCGAGCGTTGGATTTCGACGGGTGCGCCAACACAAGACAACGAGCGCACTTCGGAGGCGATGCAAACACCGACATGAAACACGCGATAAGTAAACTGATTGCGTTTTCGCTCGTAACCGCCTGCGGCGCTGATCCGCGCGGCGATGGCCCCGATCCCGGCGCCCCGGCGCTTCCAACGGGCCGCGTGGTCACCTACGACCTCGAAGTTACGGAGTTCGACTGGGAAGTCGCGCCCGGCGCTGTTTACCGAGCGATAGGCTACAACCGAACGCTGCCCGGACCCGTTATCGAGGCGAATGCGGGCGATCGGATTACGATCCGCTTAACAAACCGGACGTCGTCGCCGCGCTCCGTCCACACCCACATTTCATTTTTTGCGGAGTCGAGTGACGGCGCGTGGAAGGGAATTGCGCAACCCGGCGAAACGATCACCGTCGAATTGTATGCGGCTCACGCGGGGACGTTCCCGTACCATGACCACGCAGCGGGTTCGAATGAAGGCGAAGGGATTCGCGCCGGGCTGTTTGGGGCCGTCGTTGTCCACGATCCGCGCGGACCACGCGCTGACGTCGAGAACCTCGTTGTCCTCGCCGACCTCGACATGGCGCGCTTCAAGGGTTTGCCCAATATGCCGATGGGTCCCTTTCGCGCGACCGACGGCGAATTCCACGGCGAACACCAATACATGCATTCGATCAATGGCCGCACTTACACAAAGTGGGTGCCCCGTTTTCGCGCGAAGGTCGGCGACCGCGTGCGGTGGCGCGTCGTGAGCTTGGGTGGCGAGTTTCACACGTTTCATGTCCACGGCCACCGCTGGCTCGGCGCCGACGGCGTCGTCACCGACAACGTCCTTCTCGGACCCGGCATGTACACGACGTTCGATTGGCGCGAAGACAACCCTGGTGAATGGCTCTTCCACTGCCACGTTCCCGAACACATGGAAGGCGGCATGATGGGCATCTACGAGGTTTCCGAGTAACGTCACGCGCAACCGTGAAACATTGCCCTAACGTAAATTGCCCGCACGCGAAGCGGGTCGGGCGCGCGGCGGAGTTCGAGGACCACGTCGCGACCTGCTCAGACTGTGGCTCCGTTCTTTGCGCTGGGGCACCCGCAAGTAAGCGGGCCGTGGTGCCCAAACCAACCCCAGAACTCTGGCGTCGCCTGGCCGTAACGGTCGCCGCTCCCATCGCCGTCTTTTTCTCCGATTTCGTGCAAATCCCCATCCCCCGCGATGACCGTTATCCATTTCAAATTCCGTCTCTCGGCGTTTTCGAGCTCGGCCTCGTCCCCATCATCGCGGCGTTTATCATCGTCGAGCTCGTGGCGCTCGCAATTCCGCGCCTTCGACCGCTTCGAATCGGCGGAACGGCCGCACGCGCGCGACTCGCGCGGTGGAGCCTCGTCGTCGGCCTGGTGCTCGCCGGCGTCCAAGCGTTCTCCCTCACGTACGCTGCGGGAATCTACGGCCTTCGCAACCACCTCATCTTCGGCGGACTGATGATCGCTGGAACTGCGGTGCTCGTGCTGACGGCAAAACTCGTCAGTCGCTTCGGCCTCGGAAACGGATTCTCGGTGGTGCTCGTGTCGGGCGTCGTCGTTGACCTCGCTCGACAGCTTACGGTCTTGATTCGGGACGTTTCGGACGGGTTCGTCACCGCCATGGGTGCGGGATTCGCCGTGTTGATCGTCGCGGCCTTCGGCGTTGCAACCGCAAGGCTCTTACGTCGCGGAGGCAAGGGACGAGCCTCAAGCAACGTTGTGTTGCGACTTCCGCTTTGCGGCGTTGCGCCTGTCCTTGAGGCCGCGTCACTGGCCGCAGTCTTCTCGACCCTTGCCAACTTTGGCGTCGACACGTCGCGAATCGCAGCGGCTTTGACTCCGGGATCGCCTGCTTACTTCTGGTGGCTCGCCGCGGGCATCGCAGTTTTCGGGACCGCTTACGCGCTGCTGTTTCACCGAATCGGCAACGTCACACGCGTCTTTCGCCAACTTGGGCGCGTGTCGGACGACGCGGGTTTCACAAACGAACTTCGTCTCGCTCGCTGGCGCGGCGTCGTTACCAGCTGCGCGTTTTTGTTCGCCTACATCGTCGTCGCACAGTTCCCTTTTGGCAACTGGTCGCTTCCGGGTCGCGCACTCTTCCAAATCGGCTCGGCCATCATTCTGCCAGCGGTCGTGCTTGACCTCATCGATGAGTGGCGCGCTCGACGCGCACATGGCGAGCTTGCGTCGGTTTGGCCGGAGCACCGCCTCTACGCGGTCGATCCAATTGTCGAGTCACTTCGAAGCGCCAACATCTCCGCGTTTCCGCGCGGCGTCTACCACCGAACGCTTCTCCAGTTCTTTGGCCCGGTCATTCCGGTCGATATAATGGTGCCATCGCAGCGCGTGACGGATGCGCGAAGCCTTGTCGAAGAAAAGTTAGGCCGCAAAAGCGCGTGAGAGCGCGCCAGGCAGCGCACGCGGATCGAACGCGAACGAAACGACGACGGCATCAGCGGCCGCGCGAATCGATTTAACCCCGACAACACCAGAGAGTGCCGCAAGGGCGCGCCGTACGACGCGATTCCCCGCAATGCGCGGAACCTTGAGGAGGTCGAACACAAAACGATCTCCCGCGGCTTCCACGAGAAACGCGGGACGATTCGGCATCATGTTCGCGAGTGCGCCGGGGTTTGTAAGGTCGATCGCCTGAATCATCATCGCGGCTGGGCTGTCGGGCGGCGCGACAACAGAGAGCTTGCTCACGCGAATCTCGACGCGCGCGGCGTCTGGCGAAATCGTCACCGCTTCGACCGTGACGTCGCTGCCAACCTCGATTCTCGTCCCGAACACGTTGATCGTTGCGTCGACGCGAAGTCCCGGCGGCGCCGCGCTGACCGCAAGCCGCTCGGGACCCTTGCCCTTTGGAATGAGCGTCGTCAACCAGCGCAAAAGGTCGACGGGAATCGTTGCGCCGAATTGCGCGGCGTTTCGCGTCGCGTCGACGACAAAGCGCGGGTGCGTGAGCAACCACGAGAGTCCTGCGCGCGATACATGCTCGGGGATTCTGATTCGGACAGGCATTCGAATTCGCATCGCTTCAAACTAACCGCCCGTCAGCATCGTGTAAAGCGGCCTGCGAATCGCCCCGTGCAATTGTGCGACTGCCGACCACACGACAGAGCTGCCGCGCTTGGCCTGGTGTGTTGCGCCAACAACACGTGGTGCGTCGACTTGGCGACCTCGAAAGTCCGAATGCGATTACGCCTCGACATTTTCGCGGACCCCGTTGGTCTTTGCTGTGCAGTCTTACCCGAGCAAGATGGCGACGCAGAGCGATATCAACGTACAGCTTAGGGCCGCGGGTGGCGCTGTGCGCCGCATCTTGATGAGCATCGGGTTTGTGATCGGACCGGCGTGTGGGGACGTTCCTTACGCGGGCAGCGGAAATAACGAGGCGGACTCGACAGACGATGCGGTCTTGGGAAACGTGGATTCAGGTGTGGATGCGGGTGCAGGCACGGAGGCGGACGCGGGCGCGGATGGCGGAGTTTCGGATGCTGGCGCAGGCGCGGTTTCTGGTGCCGAATCGGAAGCGGAGACCGACGCGGGAGCACAGGCGGAAGCGGGGACGGACGCGGGAATGGAGGCGGACGCCGGTGCGGAAGCAATTGCCGACGCGGGGGCAACAATCGACGGCGGAATGGACGAAAGTGGAATATCCGATGGCGGCACCGACGATGACGACACGGACGGCGGAAAAAAGAAAGACAAAAAAGATGGTGGTAACGACAACTGCCCCGACGCGAGCGACAACGGAAAGGGCCAGGGAAATGGGTGTGGTGGCCAAAACTGAACCGCGTTGATTCCGACTGCTGCCCGATGCAGCGAGTTGCGAAACGGGAAAATTTTCGAAAGACGCTGTACCATAAATGACATGAAAAGAAACGATGTGGGATATGTGGCACGCGCCGCGTTTGCCGCGTGCGTCGCTGCCAGCAGTTGCTCGCCCAAAGTGACGTACGTGGGGATCGACATTCAGATGCTCGTCGCAATTAATGTCGACCGCACAAAAATCGCAACGCTCGAGTTTTATCTCGACGAGCTGGACGGAAGCGCCGCGCTCTTCGACGTCGTCACAACCGCGTGGCGCGACGGGACACAAAACGGCATCCCCTTCAGAATGCACCACGACGACATCGACGTCGATCAGAAGTACGAGCTCGTTTTCCGCGTCGAGCAGAACGTTTTCACCGCGACGAACGCGTTTACCTTTTCCATCTCGGGTGAAAAGCGCGCGCAGCTTTTCAAGATTAAGGCACGCGTACGCGATTCAAATGAGGCGATCTTGGCGTTCGGCGAGAGCGGCGCCCTGAACTTTGACGGGACTCTGCAGTCCGCGCGGGTCAACATCTGCCCCAACGCGCAGTGCCCGACGGGTGTGTCGGTGGGAAGTGATGGCGGCACCGAGGTTTTGCACAATGTGCAGTTGACGCTCGATCCAAGCATTAGCGCCGCGAACGTCGCTTCACTCGACTTTTACTTCGACGAGCCGCCGGGCGCAGCCACGCTTTACTCGAGCGCCGTGACAACCCCATCGTACGGAGTTCTCAACGACACCCTTTACAGCTACACCGTCGAAGACGTCGACTCGGACAGCAAGTACGAGCTGCAAGTAAAAATCGACTCTAATGTTTTCGCGTCAACGACCACCTTTTCGTTCGCGGTGAGCGGAAGCGCGGCGACGCTGCCATTTCTCATCACGGCGCGTGTAAGAAACTCAGCCGGGTCGGTGATTGGAAGCGGAACCAGTGGGACCATCACGGTTGGCGTTTCGGCGCAGCCGGCCGTCGTTTCAATTTGCGCAACGCCGTCGGGATGCACCGGTCCGGTTTACGATGCAGGGACGAGCACGGATGCGGGGGGAGGAGCGGGGACCGATGCCGGGGGGGCGGACGCGGGAGCTGGCGCGGATGCGGGCGGCGGTGCGGATGCGGGGGGCGGCGCGGATGCTGGCGGGGGATCGGACGCGGGGACTGGACAGGACGCGGGACCCGCGGGGCCACCTTGGTGTTGGCAATCGGCGACTGCGATCTCGGTGACTTCGCGCGACGCGGGCCAACCGCAAGTTGTCGTCGATTCGACAGGAAACGCCCTCGCGGTCTGGCAGCAAAAGCAGAGCTCGTTCCCATACACCGACATCTATTCTAGTCGGTACACGTCTGGCGCCTCGTGGGATTCACCGGCGTCGATTGCCGGCGGCAGCACCAGCTATCTCATCTTCCCCCAAATCGCCGGCGCGACTTCGGGTGACGCCGTCTCGATCTTCCCCGACACCACGAGCAAACTTTGGGCAAATACCTACGCGAGCGGCTGGGGCGCATCGCCGGGAAGTGCCGTCTTCGCCGATGCCGGAGGCACCGTCACAAGCCTTACAACGCCGCGCGATCTCCTGGGTGGCAAGACGGCCGCGGTGTGGCTCGCGCGCGAGGGGGCGACCGACTTTGTTTGGGCGAGCCTCTATACGTCGTCCGCATGGCAATCACCGCAACGAATTCAAACCGATCTCGGGGCCGCCGCCGCGGAACCGGCTGTGGCTGTTGGAAACAGCGGCGCGATGATCATCGCGGCGTGGCGACATGGCTCGGCCGATGTTTGGGCGGCGGTCAACAGCGGGTCGTGGACTGCGTCGGCGATCGATAACGAACCGGGCGCGGTGGCGTCTCCCACGGTCGCGGTCGACACATCGGGTGTGGGGCATGTTGTTTGGTCGCAGGCGCAATCGGACGGTGGAACGGCGCGCCTTCGCCACGCGAAGTTTTCGGGAACATGGAACGCGCCGACGATTGTCGATCCGGCAACGACGCTCCCGGACACCGCGCCACAGATTGGTGTCGATGGAACAGGCGTCGTGACGGCCATTTGGCGACGCGGGCTTTCAACCGGAACGGTGTGGACGAGCCGCTTTGCGAGCAGCGCATGGAGTACGCCAACCCAGATCTCGCGTGACCTCTCAACCGACGTCGCGATCCCCCGCGTCGCGGTGCAAGGGAGCGGCGCAGCACACGCGATCTGGGCGCAAAGCGATGGCGTTCGAATGAACCTCTGGGCAAATCGCGCGACGACGGCGGGCGTCTGGGGCGATGCTGGACTCCTTGACACGCTTGATACCGATGTTGCCGCGCATCAGGTCGCGGTCGGGTCGGGCGGAACAGCGGTCGCCGTGTGGGGCCAAATGACGGGGAGCGGTCCAGCTGTGCATGCGGCCATTTGCGTGCCGTGACCGGCGCCCGCGATGACAAGAATATCTGCCGTTGGGGAATGAGGAGAGGCGAAAAAGTCGGTTTTCAGGTTGCGGAAAAATGCACAGATGCAAGGCACGCGCGGAAAGCCGCGAGCTGACGCTGTATTCAGATATACGCGGAAGCGAGCGGCGGCGCGCCAACGCCATCGAGATGAATCGAGAGGCTTGCGAGGCCAATGATGGATTTGCACGAATGAAGTTGGTGTTGCGGCAGTGCCGCATAGATGGGAGTTTTTCCGCAACCTGTTAGTAGTAGAGCGTCGCCTTCACCGTAGCCGACACCGTCGCATTGCGCGAGCCGTACGCCACGCGCGCACGAACGTAGTAGCTCGCGCCACTCGCCGGCACATTGTCGATCGTCACGCTCTCGGTTGCCGTCCCGGCTTTTGCCGACTTCTTCGTGTACTTCCCGGTCGTTGGGTAGTTCCCCACGCGCACGTAAAGGTCCGCGTCGCCGCCGGTTCCCGTCATCTTGAACTCGACCTTTTTCACACCCGCTGGCACGCCGAACGCTTCCGACTGCGACTGCACATCCACCATCTTGTTGCCATATTTGACAGACTTGCCCTCAAACACCGTCTTCTCTTCGGTGCGCCCCGTTCCGCCACCGCCCGCCGCGTCGTCGTTGAGCGCCTTGACCATCGCGTACGTGAGCCCGCCGAGGTTCGCGCGCGGCGTGCCCGTCGGCCACCACGCAAAGTCCGGGTGCGCCGAACGGCTCGCGCCAACCCACTCGCCACCAAGCGCACGCCCATCGGCATCCGCCTCGAGGATCATCTGGTAGTGGTCCGTGCGAATCGATTGCGACGCATCGGGCATCGTGCGACCCGGTCCCGCCTCGGTGATGTAGTGCACGTCCATTTCGACATGGAAGAAGCGTTGCGCACTCGTGTTGTAAACGTAGCTCGTCCCGCTGCCTTGCGCACCGACCGAAAGCGTGACCTTCTTCGAAGCGCTGTAACCCTTCACGAGCCACGCGACCGTGTCGCCAACCGCCACGGTGATTTTGCACTCTTCCCGCGCGCTGCCGCTCGTTCCGCTGCAATCGTTTGAACCGCTCGACGACACCGCGCCATTTTTCTTAATGTAGAGGTCCACATCGCCCTCGCTGCCGTCCGTGCGGAAAACGATCTCGCCCGAAGCCGTCGCGTGGTAAGTGCCGGTCTTCTCGGCGTTCGCGGCAAGCTCGGTCTCAGGTAAAAGCGACGTGAAGCCAAGACCAAGACCGAGAAGCGCAACAGCTTCTGCCTTCGTAATCTCTTTGAGCTTCCCACCGGTCGCGTTCGTGACGTCGTACCCTTGAACCGGCTGATTCCACACTTGAAGATCGAACGTCCGGTCTTCGACGAATCCGCGCTGCTGCAATCCAAGGAAGTTGCTCGCGACGATGAACAGCGTTCCTGGGTTCATGTCTCGGCACTCCGCGGCGTCATCCCGTATGCGACCTGTGTTGTCGCGGCCAACCTTGTCGCCTTCCCTGTTGCAACGCGAGCTCAGGAACTTCGTCGGGAGCTCTTCACCGTATACGAACGACATGAGCGCGGTGAGGTCACCAGGATAAAACGTCACGCCGTTCTTCGTCACGGGGCGCGTCGCCGCTGGTTCGCTAAAAGCGTAGGGCGCCCAGCCGTGGCAAATCCCCCACCAACTTGGGATGCAGCGCCCCGCCTTGCTGCCCGTCGCGCCGCGCGGCTTCACGCACGACGACCCATCCTTCTCGGATTCACACTCCGAATCGGCGTCGCACGCCTTTTTGTTGTGACCGTAGATTCCGAAATTGTCCGTGATGTACTTCGGGAAGTTCGGCAGGTTGAACGCCTGCGCAACTTTCTCGGCGGGAGACTTCGAATCGGCACCATCCCAACGCACGTTGATGCTGTCGCGTGCCGTCGCCCAGTAGTCACCAGCAATCGGCACCGTCTTCGTCGCGCCGCGCACCGGCAGCCGCGTTAAATCGTAGATGAACGGTTCGCCGACGCGCGCGGGGTTGTTCGCGTAATCCCACGCGTCGGCCTTTCCACTCTCCTCGGCGACGTCGTCCTGGTCGAGTGGATCTTCCATTCCACCGCCGCACGCCGCAAAACCAGCAACCGTAAACGCTAAAGCCATTCGATTCGATTTCATCTTGTCCTCCAATAAGTCGGTTTCGCGGGCTGATTGAGCAAGCACGGTGCCAACAGCCACCTGCGTTAAACCCGTGTCGTGTCAAGCCTTCGCGCGCACACGGTCTGGAGGCGCCTGTCCCCAGGGCGTTGAAATCGCGTGGTGACATTTAGCCCCATCTCGAAACTAAACATTCCAGCCGGTATGAAATCGGCTCAAAGCCAACGGTCTCTGACCGCACGCGAATTGGGCGTTCCCCAATCGTCGGTTATGATGTTGCGCGACGATGGTCGGCGCGAAGTCGAGGGGGAGGTCAGCGAAGCGCGGACGAGATTCCCGCCGACGACCGACCGAGTTGCGGTATCGCGTCCCCAACCCACCGCCGCTCTTTGTTGGCCGTGAGAAAGAAACAGCGTTACTCGCAGCCGCGATTCGCCGCGCCCCACTCACCGTTGTCTGGGGCCTCGGAGGACTTGGGAAAACCTCGCTTGTCGCGCATGTGCTCCACAAGCGCTTTCCGGCGCGCGTTCGCCAGACGGTGTGGGTACCAATTTCAAACACCGCCGCACCCGACAACGCCGCGATCGAGGTGCTGCGTGCGGTGACGGAGGCTAACGGAATTCGCGACATCGACTGGCGCGCGCTCCTCGCTGACCGCACGCTTCTTGCGGGAACGGTCGTTGAGCTCGTTGATAAGCTAGGATGCTGGGTTGTCGTCGACGACCTGCATCATGGCGACGACACGGGCGATGCCGCGCGCGCGTTTCTTTCGACAATCGCCCGGTACGCGGCGAAAGGTCGGTGGATTGCAACCAGCCGCCTCGACCCAAATCTCGACGACATCTCCGAGCAAGTAATTGCGATCGGCGCGATTTCAGACGGCGTCCTCTCGAAACTCGCGCGTGCCTGCGCACCGTCGCTGCTTGCCGCGGATGTCGCGCGCGTGGTCGCATCGGCCGCCGGCTCACCATGGCGATTGCGTCGGGCCGTCATGACGTCGTCCGGTCGTGCGGCCGATAATTCAAGGGGGGTTTTTTCGGGTTTACCGCCGGGCGCCGCTTCGCTGCTCGTCGATCTGAGTCAGTTGGCGATCCCAGTTTCGGAACAATTCCTTTCGCAATTACGCCCGACCGCACGTCGTCTCAAGTTATCAGGTCTAGAGAAGCGTGGCCTCATCGAGCGCGCCCCGACGGGCATTCGCGTGACCGACGTCGCCCGCTCGCTCATCGTTGAAGAAACGACTAAACGGGATCGACGCGATTCGGCGCAAAACGTCGCGACTTGTCTCGGCGAAGAGCAGAACCGCCATCCGACGGACGTGCGGCTCGGCGTCGAAGCGATGCGGCTCTGGGCTGAACTGGGCGAGCCGACGCGGATTGCGGGAATCCTCGCGCGACACGGAAACACGTTCATCGAGGCCGGACACGCGGGGACGCTTTGCAATCTCCTCGCACCGTTCCAAACTGCCGGCGTCCTGCCGTGGCGTCTTCGGGCCGCCGTTGAAGTCGGCGACGGCAAAACCCTCGACGCTCTGGGAGATCCCGCGCCAACGGATGCCACATCGACGGCACTCTGGGCGCGCGCCCTTTTTTTGCGCGGAAGAACAGCCGATGCGACTTCGATGGCGGCGCTCGCTCGGCAGCGCGCGGTGGCCGAAAAGAACGCCACACTCGCCTTCGACGTCGGGCTGTTCGAGTCGCACGTGACGGGAATTGCGGGCGCCCCGCGAAAGGCGCTTGCTCTCCTCAAACGCTTGCGTGCACCGAATGGCGTTGCCCGCTTACAGCAGGCATCTGACCGGGCGCGTTGGCTCCATGCCATTGGATCAGACCGAGAGGCCCTGTTGCAGGCCGAAACCGCATGGCGACGAATTCGGGAACTGGCCCCGCGCGAACGCCGAGAAGTCTTTGAGCGTCTTGCGTCGGTCTATACTGGGCTCGGTCGGCTCACCCGTGCGACGGAAGCGGCCACGGGCGCCGCCGAACCGCTGGGCGATGGTTCGAAGCGGGTTGGCCCGTACCGCACGCGAAGAACGATCATTTTGCAGGCGGCCCTTGCCATCGACAACGGACGACTCAGCGACGGTGAGCAACTGCTTGACGCGATCCGGCCGTCTCTCGAGGAGTCGCCGGCGCTGTCGCCTTACCTCGCTGGGCTCGACATCCAGCGTCGCACGGCCGCGGGTGACCTCGCCGATCTCCCTTCGGCCATCCGGTCGCTCGCGGCAGAGGCCGAACGCAAACAAAACGTCTACGTCTATTCGTGGGCGAAGATGTACCAGGTCGTCAACGAAACGCTGCGCGGCGAGTCCCCCGCCGCGTCGTGGGAATGGCCCCCCGCGATTCCCGTCCAATCGGGCGCCGAGGGATTGGCGCTCGAGCTGCGACGCGTGCGCCAAGCGGTGCGGTTCGGGAAAGAGCTGGGTGGTCGTGAGATGATTCGGTCCGCGTCTCGCTCCGACGCGATCGACGTCCGCGTTTTGGCGAGAATCGTCGCCGCCGAAATCGCGCTCCTGCGCGGCCACGAAGAACGGGCGCTCGCACAAGCCGAAAGCGCCCGACAGCTCGCGGCGAGCGAGGGGTGGCGACTCCTTGAGTGCGAGGCCATCGAGGCGCTCTGTGCGATTAGCCTTGTCGCGCACGATGCGAACGCGCTAAAGAGCCACGCCGCGCGACTCGCGGAACTCGGCAAGGCGTTGCCATCGGACCGATTCAGCGCCGAAGCTCGCTTTTTCGATTTGGCGACAACAAACCCAACGTCGTCACCGCACATCCTCGAACAACTCGCGCTCCTCATCGCGTCAGCGCCCGTCGTAGCTCGGCGCGTGCGGCGGCTCCTTTGCGGGAGCGCGTCGTCGCGGGCGGATGAAATCGCGCGATGCGACAGTCTCGACGCCCTCGTGATTGAAGCTTTTACGCAGGCCATGGGCAACGCAACCTTTGAAACGATCGCCGCGCCTGCATCGGGTCCGGCGCGTGAGTGGCGCGCGGGCTGGGGCTTGGACGAAACGCGCCGAACAGTCTGGCTGTCGGACGGAACCTCCGTCGACTTGTCAACACAGGGCCTCATGTGGAGCATTCTCGCTGCGCTCGCGTCACAGGGTGGCGCATCAACCAAAGAATCTCTTGTCGAGCGCGTCTGGCCGGGACGCACCTACCACCCGCTCCGCGACGACACGCGATTGCATGTCGCCATCCGGCGTTTGCGTACGGTCTTAGAGAACGACGCCGATGTCCCGAAACGCCTCGTCACGACGGAAACGGGTTACGCCTTTGGTGACGCCGAGCCCGTGCGGCGCCTCGTGCATCGCGGCAACGATTAGCCGCATCGCATCACTCGCGAATTTCCTTGATCAGTTCCTTCAATCCTTTCCCCACTGCTTCCTTTACGGGCTCTACGACCAGGGCAGGCCCATCGCTTAACCCAAGATAATCGACCACAACGTCCTTTGCCGTCGACACAAGAACATCCTCAATAAACTTTCCGTCGCGAAAAGCCGCGTCGAGCGCCGACCAAGCCTTCGTCGCCTCCTCGCTCTCTTTGACCCCTTCGTAAAGGAGCCACCCCTCGGCCGCCTTAAGAAACTGACTTATCAGTTCGGTCAGCGTGTTCAGGAGGAGCGCCTGAAGAAACTTGGCGCCGCGCGACTTCCCGGTTGTTCCCCACGACGTCTTGTCATTTTTCTTTAGCTCCTTCAAGCGCTTTTTGGTCTCAGCCATTTGCGACCGGACCTCTTTTCTAAGTTCCCTCCTGGATAGGTTGGGTTTGTCCATCCTTGCCTTCGCGGCGACGTCGAATCGACTCTCGTCCTCCAGCTTTGCGATCAGTTTTTTTACATGAGCTCCAAACACTAGGTTCTTGAGCCACTTCTTGGCCACTGTCTTTTGGATAAGGTCGAAAGCGAAGAGAATGCCCATCACGATCTGCTTTTCGGTGTCTTTTTCCTTTGCAATCTTGTCCCAAGCTTCGGGCGTCTTGAGCAAGAATTTCACCGCCAATTCCAAGTGAGCTTTCGAATCCTTGAGAAAGCCAACGGCACTGACCACCTTTTGAGCTTTATCGGCGACGTCCGCCACCTTCTCGACCTTGCTCACGGCGGCAGCCAAGTTCGACCCGGCGCCGCCTTTCCGCGTTAGAATCACCTCCATCGCCTGGCCCCAAACGTAGCCTGCTGCCGCGCTGTACTTAACAACGTTTTCCGCGTAATCGCGCTCAAGGCCAACGGTCTCGCAGTATTCGAGCACGCTATCCCGCAACGAATTCCCGGCGAGCTTGTCCCAGGTGTCGCCGCCAACCGCCTTCATCGCTTCGTTAAAGAAGTTCGCGGTGGCCGCAAACGTCGCCTTCCCCGACTGCGACAGCGCATAAAGGACGCCATGTTTCGCCTTCGCCTGGTCGACAATCTTGTCGCCACCGATGTTGATCGCTTCGGTCCCCCAATACTGGTGAACCGACTTATCTTTGAGGCGAAGCGCCGAGATCCCAATCGCGAACATGGCCGGCGGCAAGTATCCGATGTCGAGAATCTCACGACGTCGCACTGACAGCTCCTTCTGCACGCGGGTGTAATCATCCAACACCTTGTCTCGGTACGCCTCGTTTTGACTTCCCTGTGTGCGTTCATAGAACTTGAACCGTTGCGCACCTATCTTTTCAATCATGTGGTCGACCTTCTTGACGAGCGCGTCGTGCATCAGCATGTAGAACGCGCGCCTCGACTCGTCGGTTTTCAGCTTGTCATAGCGCGCGCTCATCATCTCGAAGGCGAACCAAAGGTCGTTCTCGATGATGGGCTTCCACACCTCCGCAATGAGGTCGTGCGTGCTCCATTTCGATTCAGCCGTCACACGATGCGGCATGACAGAACCGCCAACGAAAACAGCGATCAGCCCAACAGCAAACTTCTTCATATTTCGACCCATTTCCGCGCCGCAACCCCGGACGGCACTTACTAAAATTACCGACTTCGACTCACTTTGTCGACTTGTTTCGCTTCGATTGAACATGCGTGGCGCGGCGGCGCCATGGGAACAGCGGCAAATTACGGAACGGCTAACGCAACGGGGAGCGCCTCATCGCGCGTTGACCCCGTTCCCAACTGCCCGAACGAGCCGTATCCCCAACACCACAGCGCACCGTTCGTAAGCTGCGTGCAGGTATGAAATCCACCGGCCGCAGCGCGAGCCGTCCCTGCGGTGAGACCAAAAACGTCCACCGGCGTCGTGCGATCGGCTTTCGCTCCGTCTCCCAACCGGCCGTTCTTCCCCTTTCCCCAACATCGCAGCGTGCCGTGGGCCATCGTCGCGCACGTGTGTTCGCGCCCCGCGTGAATTGCGGCGACACCGCTCGCGAGACCAACCACGTCAACCGCGACCAACCGATCGGTCGTCGTCCCGTCGCCGAGCTGTCCCGCGCTGCTTCCACCCCAGCATTTGACGCCGCCCGACAGGGTGACGGCGCACGTGTGTTCGCGCCCCGCCGAAACCGCCACAACACCCGCGCCGAGGCCCGGTACAGCTGTCGGTACGCGGCGATCGTTTTGCGTGCCGACCCCAAGGCGTCCGTGGCTCCCCTTGCCCCAGCACAAAACTTCGCCGAGCGACGTCAGGGCGCAGGTGTGTTCGCGCCCCGCCGAAATCGCGGTGACGCCCGACGTAAGGCCGACGACGTCGACCGGTGTTCGCCGAGATGTCGCCGTTCCATCCCCGAGCTGCCCCGCGTGGTTTTTCCCCCAACAAACGACGCCACCCGCGGCGTTGATGGCGCACGTGTGATCCCGACCGGCGGCCACAGCCGTCGCAGCTCCGATGCCGAACGCGTCGACGGGCGATGCGCTCGCGGCTGTCGTGCCGTCGCCGAGTTGTCCATCGCCGTTGGCCCCGAAGCAGCGAATGCGCCCATCTGAGAGCAGCGCACACGTGTGAATCGACGCCGCTGAAACCGAGACCGCGATGCCACCAAGCGCCGCGACCGGAGTTGGGCTGAGCACGCGGCTCGCGCCGATCGCTCCAACTTGCCCATCTGTGTTTTCGCCCCAACAATAGAGAAGCCCGACCGCATCGATCAAACACGTGTGATTTTTCCCCGCGGAAAGTCTTGAGTGGTGCGAGGACTGAAGGATGGAACCTGCATCCGCATCCGCTACTGCACCCGCATCCGCATCCGCTCCCGCTCCCGCATCCGCACCCGCTCCCGCTCCCGCACCCGCACCCGCGCCCGCATCCGCATCCGCTCCCGCTCCCGCACCCGCACCCGCGCCCGCATCCGCACCCGCGCCCGCTCCCGCATCCGCATCCGCTACTGCACCCGCTCCCGCGCCCGCATCCGCACCCGCGTCGCCAGCGGGACAGCAGCAGGTTTGTGTCGGCCCCGGTCGCTCGTTCGCACCTCGGGCCTCTCGCTCTCTGTTCCCTGGATGATATTCACAGCCGACCGCTGCGAACAAAACGGCCCCAACGCCAATCAAAAGGCCTCTATAAAAAACCGCCACGATGGCACACCTCGTCGGCGCGCCGATTCCAACCGCTGGTTCGGCGCGAACAGCCAGTATTTCGGATCCGCCCGCTCACCTCCACTAACATTCGCTTACATGAATATCCTCGCGGCGACCAACACCCGTCACGCCTTTCGTTTTGCAAATCGCCGGCAAACAGCGAATAATCGTTGTTAGGAGAAAAGAAAGCCATGACACCATCGATCACGAGAACTCTGGGCTTGGCCGTTTCAATCGGCGTCGTCAGTGGCGCGTGGATCCGACCCGCGATGGCCGACGACAAAGAGGATGCGCGCAAGGCGCTCCTCGAGGTGTTCGCGCCCGAGGTGCGCCAATTCCCGGATGTGCGCGATTTCCTGATCGATGAGAAAGGGGCCGTGCTTAGAAAGGCGCTCGGTGATTACACGTCTCGTCGGCGAAGCGGTGGCGTGCGTGGGCTTGTGGTCATTATCCAGAGATCGCGCGTTTCGTACCTTGAGGAAACGGGGCTCAAAGCCAAGCTCGTGGCAATCGAAGCCGCAGCGAAAAAGCTCGCGCTTGAAAAGGAGGCCGCGCTGGCGGCGTTGCGCGAGGCGATCAAGCGCGCCCTCCTTGATGCGTTCGCGGCGGAATGCAAGGAGTTCCCGGGGCTGTCGGAAAAGCTAACGGACGAGAAGGGACGACCGTTCCAAGCGGCGTTGGAAATCGCCACGCAGAAGGGGATCGGCGCAGAGGAACTGAAGAAGATTTGGCTCAATCCAAAGGACCACGAGGCGTTTCTTGAATTGTCGGGTCTGAAGGATGAGCTGCGCGCGAGGCGAGAGGCGAACCTTAAGGAAGCGCTGAAGCGGCTTCTCCTTGAGTTGTTCGCGGGTGAAGTGAAGGAGTTCCCGTCGCTCGTGGCGCTCCTAAACGATGAGAAGGGCACCGCATTTGTTGTCTGTTGGAGGGTGGTCGCCGGCGAGCAGGCTGGCCTCGACCGGCTGAGGAAAGAGATAACGGACGACCATATCGTGTGGCTTGTGAAGCTCGGGCTCGGCGACGCTATCGCGAAGTTAATGCCGAAAACACCAGCGCCGTCCCCGGCCCCGCCAACGACAACGCCGCCAGCACCGACGACGACACCTGCGCAATCGCCACCCGCTCCCGCGCCCGCACCGACCCCCGCGCCCGCACCCGCTCCCGCGCCTGCACCTGCGGCAACGCCAGCGAAGCCACCAACGACAACGCCGCCGCCCGCGACGCCGCCAGCACCGACGACGACACCCGCGCAATCGCCACCCGCGCCCGCGCCCGCACCCGCTCCCGCTCCCGCGCCTGCACCTGCGGCAACGCCAGCGAAACCGCCAACGACAACGCCACCGCCCGCGACGCCGCCAGCACCGACGACGACACCTGCGCAATCGCCACCCGCACCCGCTCCCGCTCCCGCTCCCGCACCCGCTCCCGCAC
>JACPTQ010000048.1 GCA_016192705.1 Deltaproteobacteria bacterium
AATCTCGCCAGGCGGTTCGCAGGGGACCCTTTGCAGTATGACTTCCTCCCGCTGCAAAGGCGAAAAGTGTCACCCGATCACCCGGGCTGAAATGTCACCCGATCTCCCGGTTGCACACTCCCGCGCCCGCTTTACCTGCGTTCGCGCCTCCTCTCTTGCCGCTTCGCGGGCCCTATTCCTTGCGGGGGCCGCGCTCAGCGGCTTCGAGAGGAGGTTCTCATGTCTCATCGGTTCATCGCGTACGACGTTGCGTTCGAGTTAGCGAGTCACGTTCGTCCCGCGCTTGATGTCATTCGTCGCAAGGATCGCAGTCTCGAAGATCAACTCCGGCGCGCAATGGCCAGTTGCGTTTTGAATATTTCGGAGGGGAATGGAAAATCCTCTCTTCGCGACCAGGCACGGTTCTTCGAGATCGCACGTGGCTCGTGCCGAGAAGCGCGAGCGGCACTTCGACTCGCGGCGATGTGGGGCTACGTCGACGAGCCGACGGTCGCCGAGCTCGATGCGCTCGGCGATCGGGTGTGTGCGCTTCTCTCGCGGCTTATCCAACGAGCTGTGTGAGCATCGCGATAACTCGCGACAACAGCTCGCCGATTTCAGCCGGTGCATCGTCGATGAGGTCGAGCAGCGCGGCTGCCTCGCACGCTTCGCCGCGAGCAATTGCGTAACACCTGCGTTTGTCCGCCTTAGTAACGCGCCCAGCGCCTTCGGCAACGTTTGTCAGCACCGAAATCGATGCTCGGCGGAACTGATCGCGGAGAACGGCGTTTGTAATCGGAAGCCTTTGTGCGAGACGAGCGAAATCACGCGCGACGCGATAGCAGTCGAGGCGTTCGAGAGAAGCCGTCGTGGGAACGGAGTAGCGATTCATCGGGAACCTCCTTTGAAGCCCGCAACCGAAAAGGCCCTTACCCGAAGCGCGGAGCGCGCAGGGGGCCTGCGGGGGTAAGGGCGAAAAAGGAGGTCGCGAAGAGGCAACCCGCCCCCGCATCCGCCCCCGCTCCCGCGCCCGCAACCGCTCCCGCCCCCGATCCGATCATTTTCTGATCTTCGAAATATCCCTTCGCCCGCCTGAGCCGGAAAATCGATATTTCGAAATATCCAATTTCGGCCCCAACCCCGAAAAATGATATTTTCAAATATCCCCGGCTCGGGTTCGGGCGAAAAAAAGATATTTCGAAATATGCCGAAGCGCCGCCGCAGCCGAAATTCGATATTTCCAAATATCTTTCGGCGGCGACCGGACCCGAAACGTCGGCCGAATACCCTACTTGAGGGAAATAGCTACGGTTGCGCCACGGATGGTGTTTCCGCATAGCGCGTTGCCGCCGACGTGCAAGCCGTCGATGTCGTCGTAGACTAGGATGCCCAGCGGACGCAGGTCGAGCTTAAGATGAACGCGGTGCGCATCCAGTCGCGTCGCAAGGACCATCGAGACCGGCGACGACGCCCCCTTGCCCCAGAAGATAGAAACGTTCGAATCGGCCGTAACCACGATCACCGAACCCGACTCGGAATCGAGGTTGTTCTGAACGACGCTCACCCGCCGCCCGGACGGCAGGTCAGGCGGCGTCGTCAGCGACAAACGCAGGGGATTCGCCTCAACGCGTAGCAGCGTCTGCCCACCGATTGAAATCAGCGTGTTGCAGTCGACGAATCTGTTTCCGCCAATCTCGACGGTCAAGCCCTCGTCTGCTACGCGCCGCGCCACCTCGCCGGTCATGCCGCCGACCTCCAGTCGCCGAACTCCAGCGGTCCCACCTCGGCCTGGGTGCCGCCCAAGTCACGGGCCGGTCCGAACAAGTCCGCCCCCAGTTCGAAGGGAATGGTGTGCCGGTCGCCATACCCGCTGATCGCGCGATCGTTGAGCAGGCGGCGCTCTTCGTCGTCAAGCCCGTACCAGAGCGGGTCCATCAGCTCGCGCAGCGCCTCGGCGGCCGGATCTTCGGCATCCAGAACGAGCAAGATACGCTCGAGTTCCAACAGAATCCGCATTCGCCCACTCATGGCCACTCCCGCGTCCAAGCGGCACGTGTCGCGGCGAGGGCAGCCTCGTACGCCAGGAGCAGCATCCGCAGAGCCGGCTCGACGAAAGCGTGCCCCAGAGGCAAATCCTCCCGCTCTGGCCGGACGAGCAGTGCTGACGGCTCCAGTGCGAACGGATCGACAGCAAATACCGCGTCTCGCGGAGGGCCGTAGGCGCCGGCATCGAGCCCGCGGGGGCGTCTCCACGGCGGGATTCCTTCCACCGTTCCGTTGACCGAGAGCCCACCGGTGCCGGGCGAAATGTTGCCCTCTGCATCCGGAAATACGTCGAACCGTCCCTCCGCGAACGACGGCGCGGCGGCACCCCAAGGCGCAGGCCTCACACCGAGTTTCCGCGCGGATCGTCCCAGTTCGGGCAAACCGTTGTCCGCAGCGGTCATGCACCTGAAGTACCGTGGCATTAACTCGATTTTGCCCTGCCTCGCCGGGGCTGTCCATTGTTCGTCCTTGAATGAAGGTAACGTAAAGGTTGGCGGCCATTACACGCTGGCAATCGGGTAGGTCTCGTTGCTTGTATTCTCACTCCGCCTCCGTAAGCGCGTCGTGCAACACCGCTTCGAGAAGGCGTTGGCTTTCGGTCTCGGTGGTCGTGAGCTGCGCTTCGAGCTGGTCGCAGAGCGCCATCAGCTCGTCGACCTTGGCGACGATGCGGTGCTGTTCGGCGAGGCTACGTTGCATTCCGATCGCTTCCTCGCTTCGCGTCATTACCCTTCTGCATCCTGGATCACACCTCCGCCAAGAAACACCCGCACGTGACTTCTCCATTTCTTTCGGTCCACGCGGAGAAGGTTCTGGAAGTTGAAATCGGCGACTTTCTTATGATGATTTGCACAGAGCGGAATGAGGTTCTCCTGAATATCAAAGTCAAAGCGCTCCCCAAACTCCGCCTTGGCCCGTGCTCTCGGGAATATATGGTGAATCTCGATCATCTTGGGTTCAGCTGAACATCTCGTCGCGAAACACTTCCTCGGATCGACGTCCTCACCTTGCACCTTCTGTCGGAGAGCCATCGTGTTCTCCGAGTGCTTCTTGGGTGTCTTGTCCGAGATGCGGACCACCTCCTTAACGAGTTCCTCTCGCGTCTTGAAGTACGGCCTATACCAGTGATAGCCGATTCCATAAAACTGAAGGTCGCTGCTGCGCAAGAAATGTTTGTTCTTGGAAATGTCGCCGAGCGACGACAAGTCATATCCAAACTTTGTTTCGAGTACCCACTTCACCGCATCCAGAATATTACGCTTGCCGTCGCGCCCACGAAACGGGTGTCCGAGCTTACTATGTCGAAACTGGAACAATCTAAAAATCCCAGGGTATGAATTGCAAATGAGAAAAGCGACGGCCGGGAAGGATCGATATTCTGTATGTTTAGCTTTTTCTCTTGTCGCAAAATCGACGCAGCCAAAAAGGTCGTTCTTCGAAAAATGGGTGTTTGATATGCTTCGCGGCAAGAAATCGTCAATCGGAAGCCCCAGCTTGGTCTCGACCAACCAACGTGTCTTCCCGATCGCAATTTCCATATTCATATCGGATCGAGCTGTTTGAGTCGTAAGACCCAGTGTTCGATTCACCACCAAAGCAAACTGGGTCTCTGACATTCGCAACTGAGTGCGTATTTCTTCCGCGGGAATTCGATCGATGTTATCCCGAATGTAGACGAGTTCCTCGGGACGAGCGTATTCGGAGATCCCCTTTTCTCGTAACCACGCACTCAGATCTAGAAGCTCCAGTGAAAGGCGCTGCGCCAGAACATGAAGCGGAATCAAAGCGAGGGTCTTGCGAATAAACTGAATTTCCGATTCGGTGAGGTCGGCGACGTTTCGTTTAGACGGCATGGCGCCTCCAAGGGGCGATGTCCCGTTCGCTGAGGAGCTTTTTGTTCAACGTAAGTTCCATTGTCGCCAACAGAGGTGACCCGAGCAAGTTTGGTGACCCAGATCGAATCCCCCCTTGCCATCCCCCGCCAACTCGCGATACGCCACCCCACACACAGCGGCCGACAAATGAGCACAGGGGACATTGGGTCCCGCACCGATTGAGGCCACGCAACCGCACGAGGGGAACAAGATGACAAAGACAAACGACACGACCGAGCAGGCGACGCACGCCGCAACCGACGCGATCACGCTTTCAGGCGGCGACGAGGCGCTCGCGAAGCTCCGCGCGACGCTCGACGCGATCCCCGCGCACGCCGTAACGCCGTTTCGCGCGCAGGTCCCCGAGGCCGTCGCGGCGATCATCCAGAACGCCCAGAGCTACGCCGCCGACCGCGCCCGCTTCGTCGCGACGTTTGCCGCCGCCGCGTTCGACCCGGCCGCGCACGACAACCTCGTCGTTCGCGCGCAAGCGACCTGGCAGGCCGACCTCCTCTACCGCCGCGCGACCGACCCCGAGGGGCTCGCCGCCGAGCTTATCGCCGCCGCAAAACCGCTTCGCCAGCGCATCCTCCGCGCCGCGAGTTACCTCTGGGGCCACGACGACGTGATCGCGCCGCAGCTCGCCCATATCCGCGAGGGGCAAGGCCACCTCGACACCGCCGACGACTTGGCCGCGCTCGCGGGCCTCTTCTCGGCGAACTGGAGCACCGCGAAGGGGCGCTGCGACATTACAGAGGCTGACGTCACGCAGGCGCAAAACATCTCGGTGAAGCTCGTGAACGCCCTCGCCGCGAAATCGGACGACCGCGAGGTGATAAAGGCGCGCGACCTTCGCGATCGCGCCGCGACGTATGCGCGCTACGGCGTCGACACGATTCGCGCCGCGGCCGGCTTCATCTTCCGCGACGACGAAGCGGCCCTCGATCGCTATCCGACGATCTTCGTTTCGCGCGGCCGGAGACGTCCGACCGCACCGAAGTCAGCGCCGACTACCGTCGCGCCCGCATCGCCCGCGCCCGCCACTCCAATCGCCCCGCGTTAATTTCCCGCTCCCGCTACCGCGTCCGTTACCGCGTCGGTCACCGCGCCACGCGTTTCGCGTTGATGCTCAGTTTGATAAGCACGTTGTCGCGAATGAGATCGTCTTTCATGCCGGGATAAACAATCCCAAAATCTTTTCGGTTGATCGAGAATTCGCTGGTCGCCGTCACCGCGGCTGAATTGTCCACGAAAGCCACCGTGGCCGGGAACGCAACCGACTTCTTCACGCCGTGCAGCTCGAGGTTGCCGGTGATGGTGTGCGTCGCCTTATCCGTCCCGCCCGCGCGAATGTCTGTCGAGGCAAACGTCGCTTTGGGAAACTTCGCAACGTCGAAAAAGTCCGCCGATTTCAGGTGCGCCGTCAATTTCTCGGTGTCGCTGAAGAGTGACGTGGCGTCGATTTCGACCGTAATCGAACCCGGCTTTTGCGCATCGGTGTCGACGGTCCCAGTGAACTTCGCGAAGCCACCCACGTGCGACCCCGTCACCTTCGAACCCACGAATCCAATCTTCGACGTGTCGGCTGAAATCGCGTAGGTCGCCCCCGCCGCTCCCCGCGCCGCCGTCGCTTCGCGCCTGTCCGGCACCGCGGCCCCCACGGTTGCGCGCGGCTTTCCCGCCGATGGGTCTTTACACGCCACGACCGCAACCCCGACCACCAGAATCGCGCCAACGCGCATCACCGCCGTTTTCATTCGTCTCACTCCTTCACCCCCGTTACCGCACCCGTCCCGCTGCTCACATCTCCAGTGATCCGTTATATAACAGCCGGGTGCCGCGAATCATTCCCTTCGTTGTACCACCCGAGTGGGACGGCGCGCGCGTCGACCATTTTCTCGCCGCCAGACTTCGCCGCGCGTCGCGAACGCGAATTCACCGCCTCATCGTCGATGGCGACATCACGCTCAACGAACGCCACCCCAAAGCCCACACGCGCGTCCACACCGGGAGTCGCATCGCGGTTCACGTCGAGCCGCTCGCCGAGCCCGACGCGCCGATGTCGTTCGGCGTCCTCTATGAGGATGCGTCGCTCCTCGTCGTCGACAAGCCGGCGCTCCTCCCGATGCACGCGGGCGGCCGATTCAAGACGCGAACGCTCGTCCACGCGCTCGTCGCTCGATTCCCTGGTGAGCCGCTTCAAATCGCGCACCGCCTCGACCGCGAAACGTCCGGCTGCGTGGTCGTTGCCCGCGGCGTCGATTCGGCGCGCGTCCTCAAGCGGGCCTTTGCGCGTCGGCTCGTCGAGAAAACTTACACGGCGATCGTGCGCGCCAAACCGCCTTGGAGCGTCGGCGAACGAATCACGATCGACATCCCGATCGCGCGCGATAAGGACGTGACAGGTCCCGACAGTCCCTTCGGCGGCAAGATGGTCGCCGCGCGCGATGAGATGGCGTCTCGAAAAGCGGTCACGCATGTGACCCTCGTCGCGGCTGGACGATCGGCCGGGCTCGTCACGTGCCGTCCCGTGACCGGGCGCCAACATCAGATCCGGGCGCATCTCGCGCTTATCGGATTTCCGGTGGCCGGCGACAAAATCTATGGCGGCGGCGCGAGCGATGGACTTGCCCGCCACGCGCTGCACGCCGCGCGCATCGCGTTTCCACACCCCGTCACGGGCGCGCGCGTCGAGGTCGCAAGCGCGCTCCCGGCCGACTTGCAGGACTATTGGAATCGCGCGCTCGACAGCTGAGAACGGATTGGTCTCAGAGATGGGGAACGTAGGCGGGCGCACGCAACTCTTTGGTGTCACGCTTTCGCGCAAGCACCGACGTCGCTCCGCGCAATTCGCGCCGCGCACCCGACACGATGACAAGGCATTCGCCGCGCCGCACGCGCGACGACATCTCGCGCGCATCGCGCTTCGGAACGCCCAGCCGCGAGAGCCCGCGCGACAAGGCCGCTTCGCCCCCCGCGCTGCCCCCGGCGAGCGTTCCAACGAGGGGCCCGGCGAATTTCTCCGCGAGCGGACCCGAGATCAACGTCGGCCCCAGCCCCGGCAACGCAAACACACCCGTCCACGACCCATTCCCCACGCGCACCTCGGCCAATGTTCGCGCGCTGCACGCGCGTTCCCGCGCGACGATCGACACGCGCTCCATCGCATACCCGCTTTGCCGAAGCGCCCGAACCGCGCCCACCGCCGATCGCCGACTGTCAAATGTCGCAACCGCTGCGTCTTGATCTTCTTTCATCTTGTCGTCGTTTCTCCTCGTTCAGAGTCGAAGCAACTCATGTGCCGACCGCGCCCTCGGAACACCTCGCGTCACGACGCCACATCGCGGGCATCGGCGTGTGCGAGCGACAGGGCCGCGCGCGCAGAATGAGAGGCTTCGTCGCCGCGCGTTTTCATTCTGAGAGTCGGCGCGCGATCACCGCGGTAGAAGATGTTCGCGATTCAGGAGTTCGGGAAGCTCGGCCGCACTCGCGAGCAGAAACGCATGCGCCTCTCGCCCAAGCGAAAGCGCATCGTGACTTCCCGACAAGACCCCGACGTTGAGCCCGACGCCGGCGTTTCGCCCTTCATGAAGATCAAACGGCGTATCACCGACCTTCGCGACGCGCGCAACGCTTTCGATCCCAAGCTTCGTCATCGCCGAAAAAATCATAAACGGCGCCGGCCGCCCGCGCGGGACTTCATCGGACGTGACACACGCGTCGATGATTCCACGATCCCAACCGAGCCGCGAAAACAATATATCGACAACGCGCCGATAAAACCCCGTCGACGCCGCAACGCGAATGCCGCACGCCTTAAGCCGCTCAAAGCACCGTTCGACGCCCGGCAACGGCTCAACCGGGCCCGTGCGATACCGCTCTTCGAGGTTTCGCTGAAACGCGGCATACCCCTTCGCCGCTCGCTCCTCGATGGTCGCCTCGTCGCCCCCCATCCGCCTCGAAAAATGCTGAAACACCTGCTTTTTCGCGGCACCCATCCAAGCGTTCATCTCGCCGCGGTCTGCGCGAATATTGGCCTCACGTGCGGCGCCCAGGAAACACTCGAGCACCGTCGCGTCGTCATCGCGAATCGTGGTCCCCGCGAGATCAAAAACGACGAGGTCGATACCGCACGACCCGCGCACCAATAATTCGTCTCCTTTCGCTGTGCGAGGCGTTTCGACGTGCGGCGTTTTGTCGATTGCGAGCCGAAGCAAAACTTCTCGCGCGACTTCTCGAATCTCAACATCGGTCGCCATGAGCGGACTGCATCGTAATCGGTCGATCGCCACGGTCAAGTGCGTTCGTCACCCTTTCGTGCTTCCAGCGGCGAGTCCGTGAACGAGGTGGCGCTGCAGCAAGAAAAAAAGAATGACAACCGGAAGTGAAACGATGACCGACCCCGCGGCAAAGCTCCCCCACGCCGATGCGCGCGGATCCGAAAACTGCGCAAGCACAACCGGCATCGTGTAGGCGCTCTCGCGCGATAAAAACGTCGCCGCCAAAATAAACTCGTTCCAAGCAGTCATGAACGAGAAGAGCCCGACCACAGCGAGGGCCGGTCGCGAAATCGGGAGAATGATGCGCCAGAAGAGCGTGACCGCCGACGCGCCATCAAGCCGGGCCGCCTCGTCGATTTCGCGCGGGATCGTGTCGAAGTACCCTTTCAACGTCCAAACTGAAAACGGAATCGACGTCGTCGAGTAAACGAGAATAAGGCCGAGCGCATTATCGAGGAGCCCGACAGAGTCGAGGATCGCGTAGAGCGGAATGATAAAAAGGGTCGACGGGAAAATCTGCGTGACGAGAAGAAGCCAAAGTCCAGCGCGTTGACCTGGAAAGCGGAGGCGCGACAAGGCAAACGCTGCCGCCATCGAAAAAAGAAGCCCGACGATGGCGGTGCCGATTGAAACGATGAGGCTGTTCGCGAGTTGGTGCAAAACCGACGGCGCGGCGCGCGAGTTCCCCTTGAACAGGTTCGCGAAATGTTCACCTGAAAAACTCGTTGGGATCGGCGAGACGCCAACGTCGAGGGACTGCCCACGCGAAACCGATTTCTTGACGACGAGCGCAACGGGGTAAAGCGTCGCCAAAGTCGCGGCGGCGACGAAAACGTAAACGAGGACGCGAAGCGGCGCGGGCGGGCGATGGCTCATTCGACGAGCGCGCCGTTGCACTTAGCGACGCCCGTCCACTTTTCTAACGGACAGCTAAAACCAGCGCCGTCGCGCGAGCGAACAAAACGCGCGAAATCCCTTGGCATAGCAAGTGCTTATCACGGCACTCGATGATCACACAACGACCGCCTGTCGATGAGATCGACCCAAACGAACTTGAGCTCGAAATCGACGAAACAGACCTCGTGTCGGACGAGAACGACGCACCCGCTCTTCGTGCGCACGACCCCAACTCTGCAGGCGAGCGGTTGTTAGCGCTGGACGGCGCATCGGCACCGAACCAGACGGACGACACAAGTTTCGTCGAAGTCGTTGAAATCACCGACGCCGACGTCGTGGCGACCGACCCCATCGCGGTTGCGTCGTTCGATAAAACAGCGTCCGTCGAGGAAGAGCTGACGGCCGACGATCTTTTGGCCGACGAGGGCGGCGGCGATATCGACTGGTCAAACGCGCGTAGAGCGGCTGAGCCGCTTAACGTTTGGTGGAAAGGGCTGGCACCCGAGATCGCTTTTTCGTTGGACGACGATGACGATGAACCGCTCCTCGTCGAAATTGAGCAAGGCGAGCTTTCGGCTTTTCGTCGCTCGACCGGTGGCGCGTCGCTTTCAAGTGGCGGTGAAACGGTTCCCCCTCCACGACGCGACCTCATCTGGTCGTCAGATTCAGCGCCAACCGACGACGTGAAAAACGTGCTTTCCGGTGCCGAGTCTCTCCTCGAAAAGGGCCGCCACGAAGACGCGGCGATGCAAGTTGCCATCGCATCGCGCCTTTCGCCACTCGACCTCGAGCTTCAGGAGCGCGCGAAAAACCTTTATCTCAAACTTGGAATGCCGGCGTCAGCGGTCGAGCGCCTCATTCACCTCGCGATCCTTGCGTTCGAATCCGGCGCCCGCGCCCGCGCGCTCAGCTACGCCGAGGAAGCGCTCGCATTGTCACCGGATAACCGCGGGGTCATGCGCCTCGTTGAGCGCCTCGTCTGACAGGTTGCTGAAAAACCCCATCTGCGGCGTTGGCGCGTCGCCGCTCCCTTCCGCGTACACCTGAGTACTGCGTCCGGTCGCGGCTTTCCGCGCCTGCCTTGCATCTGGACATTTTTCAGCAACCTGCAAAACCGACTCTCTCAAAAAGGTTGCTGAAATACCGCGTTACTGACAGCTGGTGCTTGTCCCGACGACAACGCCCTTACACTCAACCGTCTGATCGCGAAGAATAAAATAGAGCGCAACCCCAGTCCCCGCAGCCGCTCCAATCGCCGTCCAAAACCACCACTTCTTCAAGATCGAGCCGCTGCTCGTCTCAATCGTACTCGGCGGTGTCGGCGGCGCCGTCGCGGTGACGGCCGGTCCAACAGGAAGAATTTCCGGTGGCCTGTCGTCCGAAAACTTCTTGGCCATCATTTCGTATTTCGCTTTGAACGGTGCGAGCAACTCAGGGGGTTCTTTCTGGTCGCGCATCAACTCATCCGCGCGCTGCAGCCGCTCATTCAACCGAAACAGCATGTCCTTAATCTCGAACGGCTCGAGAATCTTGTGGAACTCGTTCAACGTAAAAAAGAGATGCTCAAGCTCTTTCTTGACGTGGGTGAGCTCAGTGTCCTTTTGATCGTCTTTCTTCGCCTTCAGCGACTTGATCCGCTCCTCGCGCCACTTCACGAGACTCCGCTCCAAGTTTTTTTCGGTCGCCGTGATGACAACGTCATCGCTAATGATTGCACCCACGCCCTGAAGCGACGACTGCGCGAGCTCAAGACTCCCGTTTTCGATGTGCGCATCGATCGTCTGCAGCGTCTGCCGCAGCTTCGTGTCGGTCTTCGGATACCGCTTATAGCGCGTGATATTCAGCACAATGTACGGAAGGTCGGTGAACTCCTCGTCCGTTTTCTCCCAAACCAGCCGATTCCCTCGCATTTTCAACTTGCTCATCAGCGTGTTCGGCCGAAGCTCTTTGAACTTTGCCGGCGCATCCGCGGGCGGCGTCGCCATCAAAATATGCCGACTCGCCGTGAAGAGAAGGTCGGGCTTGTCGCGATAAACGCGATCCGAGGGGAAAAACGTCGTGCCATAATTCCACGTCTTCTGCGCGAATCCACCGAAGACGTTCGCAAACATCGATACACCCTGTGCCACACCCGAATCCTTGATGGGATTAATCTTTTTAAGACTGTCGCCGAGTGGCCCGACCAGCTGCGCGCGGATGAACTGACTTTGGGGTCCTGGGACCGCCGTGAAGTGGAAATTAATCGTGACGTTTTCGCCCTTATAAAGGAACGGCTCGATGACAACTAAATTGTCAAAGTTCAGAAACGCGTGCTCGCCAACCCCCTTTCGCGAATCGAGAACCGTCTTGATCGTTTTGCCGTCGCCCAAAACACCCGTGATTTCAAATCCGAATGCGACGTCCGCGTCACCAATCCCTGGCAAGTTTCTAAAAAAAACCGAATCGAGCGAAATCGAAACGTAGTGCAAGTTCGTGCTGATGGCGGTTCGCGCAATCTCGTCCCGATCGAACGTCGAGTATTCGAGCTTTGTCCCCGTCGACCGAAACGCGACGTGGTTGCGCCAATTTACCGTGGTGCCACACGCGGCCGTTAACAACACGAAGCCGATGACGCACGGGCCAACTCCCCACGTGCGACGCCTCGGACACAGTTTAGACATCTCGCAACTCCTCGTTTTCTCTCGCACGGTTTCGCAAAAAGCCATCGCGGCCTGCCCCTCTCCCGTGTACTACTTTAGTGCCGCTGGTCGAGTGAAGTCAAACACTCAACTTACTTCGGGATGCACCGAAGTCGACGTGCAACCTGCTCTAATTGCCGCGCTTTGTACCTGTCGTGAGAGTTGTCACCGCGTTCGTTGGCCGCGGCTGTGGTGGCATCCAGCAGCTGAAACTCGACAAGGACGAACGTGATGCGTCCAAGCCCCTGCGGCCCCGACGAAACAGTTCGGTTGACGCGGTCATCGGGAATGGCGATCGGAACATCGACGACGAAATTAAGGTCGCGGTACGTCGTTCCTGAGAATTCGTTCAATCGCCCCTGAGGGTCGCCGCTGGAATCGAGCGGCTCCGCCAAATCGGCGCCGAGAGCCGCTAAGGAGCGATGACCACGCACAAAGGCGCCGAAATCGACGATTTGATTTCGCGACTGGCCCGGCACGATGTAGTTGAACGGAAAAACCTCGTCCGTCAGCCCCACAAGGAGGGGGATCACCGCGTCGCGCGATTCCACGACGATACGGAACCGCAGCTTGTCGAAAATCTGCGTCGCGAGCGTTTCACGCTTCGACAGCAGTTTCGTCACAAGGCTGTCTTTGAGCTTCCGGCTCCCCGACACTTCGACGATCGGCAAACCGCGATCGCGCAGTCGCGTGAGTTTCGCTATCGACCGCTCCTCAAGGCGCTGAAACAGTTCGCGGTCGGAGAGCGGATAGAGGAACCCCAGCTCGCGCGCGTCGATGTGGTTAATGATGTGAACGACTTTGAGGAGCATGCACGCCGACTGCTGAAGTCCGACGTCGCCCGCGCGTGACGACGCCAAAAAGAAAAGGTCGGTGATGCGGTCGGGGTGGACGACGTCGCGTTCGAGCGCGATGCCGAACGTGCGCTCGATGTAGTCCGCCGCGCGTCGCGTCAACTGCCAAAGTCGCTCGACGTCGCGCTCATCGTCGAGGTCGAGCTCGTTGACTTTCAAAAAGCGCCGAACGCCATCGTCGCTCGAAAAGTAAAACCGCGGCCAGTCGACGATCGACGACCCGCGAAGAATCAGCCGGATCATCTCGAGATCCCCCAGCGTCAAGCGCGACGCCCAGTCGGTTGGAAACCCGCGTGCGCCCAGCTCGCCGCCCGAAAGCCCCGTTGGATACGCCGGCGACGTCAAGCCGTCCCCGATCGCTCGGCGCCGACCGCCTCAACGAGAACAACCGAAATGTTGTCGTCGCCGCCGCGCGCGTTCGCGAGATCGATGAGTTCTGCGGGCGCCTTTTGATAGTAGCTCGAGCGCAGCGTCTCAGCGATTTCGTCGTCGGTCACGAGGTTGCTTAGGCCGTCCGAACACATCAAGAGGAGATCCCCGTCTCGAACGAGAAGCGCCTCGGTGTCGACCTCAACGTCGCGCTCGAATCCGACGGACCGCGTGATGACGTTTTTGTACCGGCTGCTCCGCGCCTCGTCCGCGGTCAAGAGTCCGCCCTTCACTTGTTCGTTGACCCACGAGTGGTCGTCGGTCACTTGCCGAATCGCGCCGTCGCGCAGCAAGTAGGCGCGGCTGTCACCGACGTGACCGATGATGGCCCTCGAATCGTGAAAGACGACCGTCGTCGCGGTGGTTCCCATGCCGGCGTATTCGTTGATTCGCTGCGCGAGGTCAAAGATGCGCGCACAGGCGAGTTGAACCGACGCCGAAACAACCCGCGTCACCGCGTCAGGCCCCGACTCATCAAACGGAGACGGCTTGCGGCGCCTCTGGCGAAAAATCTCCTCCTCGATAATCTCAACGGCCATGCGGCTCGCCAGCTCGCCATGCGCGTGCCCCCCCATCCCGTCGGCCACGATGAACGTCGCCAGCTCGAGGTTAATCAGGTAACTGTCTTCGTTGTGGAGACGTTTTCGCCCAACGTCGGTCAGCCCCCATGCGCGCGCGCTAAACCGCTGCGCGGCCGTCCCAGATGACGTCGCGTTCACCTCAACCGGCACGGGCGACTCTCTTTCGTCCCACGCGAGCCCCCGCAATCATCGACCGAGCGTGGGCCATCGCGTGCTCAGAAATTTTTTCGCCCGCAAGCATCCGCGCGATCTCGCCGGCTCGCTCCGCGTTGTCAAGCGGCTGAACGTCGGTGACGGTCCGGCCCGCCGCTTCCCGCTTCGAAACGGTAACGTGGTGATCGGCGAGAGCCGCGATCTGCGCGTGGTGGGTAATGGCGATGACTTGGCCGCGCGCGCCGGCAATCCTCAGCTTGCGACCAACCGCTTCCGCCGCAGCACCGCCTAACCCTGCGTCGATCTCATCGAACAGCGTGCAGTTCGCGGGGGCGCGTTCCGCGAGCGCCTCGCAGAGCGCGAGGTGAACCCTCGAAAGCTCTCCGCCCGAAGCGACGCGCAGAAGCGGCTGGGTCGGTTCCCCGCGATTCGCGCTCAGCACAAACGATACCGACTCGGCCCCACGCGGGCCCGGCGGCTCAACCGGCGAAACCGCCACATCGAATGTTGCCGCGGCCATTCCAACTTCGGCGAGCCCCAGGGTCACGCGTCGGCTGAGTGCCTTTGCCGCACGGCGGCGCGCCCGCGATAGCCCCGCGCACACGTCGTGGTGCATTCGTTCGGCCGCCTCAACCGCGCGGGTCGCCTCCGCGAGGCTCGTGTCGAGATCCTCGAGGGTCGCGACTTCAGCGCGCGCGTTGTCGGCCGCCGCGAGCGCCGACGCGATCGAGCCGCCATATTTCCGCTCGAGCTTTTCGATCCGATCGAGGCGCGCTTCAATCGCATCAAGCGCCAGCGGCTCCACATCAAGTCGCTCCGCGAAGTCACGTACCTCCGCCGCGACGACCTCGACCTCGGCTTTGGCTTCGGCCAGGCGCGCGGCCCAGTCGCCAAATTTCCCGTCGATGCGCGCCGTCCGTTCGAGAGCCGTTCCCGCGACGTGGAGCCGTCCAACAACCGCACCCTCCCCGGCGTACAGCGTGTCCAGAGCGTGCGCAACCACCGCAGCGAGCTCTGCGCCGTGCTTCGCGCGAACGCGCTCTTCCGCTAATTCTTCGTCCTCGCAAAGTCGAAGCGCCGCCTCGCCAATCTCAGCCGCGACGTGCCGAAGCCAAGCCGCCCGCTCATCGCGCGACCCCGCAAGACCGCGAATCCGCTCAAGCTCGGCCCGCGCCGCCACGACCAACTCATGCGCGCGCGCAACTTCAATCAGCGCAGACGCGGGGCCCGCAAACCGATCCAACCAATCGAGTTGACACGCCTCGGACAGAAGTCGCTGATGCTCGTGCTGCCCGGCGATCGATATCTGAGACCCGAGCGTCGACCCCAGCATTGCGACCGTTGCAAGTGCGCCGTTCAGCATGACCTTCGACCGCCCATCGGCTTGAAGCGTTCGCCGCACGGCTATCTCTTCGCCGTCGACCTCAAAAACCGCCTCGACCACCGCCTCGGCCGCGCCACTTCTCACGAGGTCCGACGACGCGCGCCCACCCGCAAGCAGCGAAAGCGCCTCAACCAGGATCGACTTTCCAGCGCCGGTTTCGCCGGTCACAGCCGTAAACCCAGGCTCAAACGACAAATCGAGCGCGTCAATCAAAACAAAATCGGTGATGCGCAGGCGACTCAGCATTCGGTTGGGTGTTGCTCGTCCTTTAACACGCCCGCGAATCCGAATCCACAACCCCCTGATTCCCGGATAACGGGCAACATTTGCGTGGGGCGGGAGGGGGCTGGGCTCGCTCCGGCTCGCAAAAGTCTTCGGGTCTGACATGAAATGTGAGTCTGTACGAAATGAATCAAACATCATGAGAACGGCAATTCCACGCCCCATCGGCACCTCATCCCCTGCGGATGCGACCCGAAGCAAGCCCAATCCCCGCCCGCCGAACCAGAACCCGGCCGTTTTCCTGGAACGACGGCTAGGAGACGCGGGGGTCGATCGATCGTCTGCCGACACCCAGCGGGTGAACTCCTCGTGCCGCCCCCAAGCCAAGAAAACATGTCTCCGGAAAGCGGTCCGCCCGGATTTGCGTGGGGTCGGCAGGGGCGCCGCGCAGGCGCGCATCCGCAGGGTCTGCAGCGCGATATCGGATGGGAATCTCCGAGATTTCACACGCCACAAAACAGCGGCTCGAGCGCTCGTTCGCGTTCAGACCCGAGGACGTCGGCGCGCCGAAGCGGGCTCCTGTCGACCCTCACGCTCACGAGGGAATGAACCGCTTAAGCGGGGATTGGGGTCCACAACTCGAAAAAAGAAAAGGCACCTCCCCTGGGTGCCCTTTCCCGCCTCAATATCCCGTTGGGGTTAGGCGTTGCCTCCCCGCGAAACCAACATTTGAATCTGATCCTTTTTGAGCAACTTGAGCTTTTGAATTCGCTTTCGCTCAATCTGCTCTTCAGGCGTCAGGTAAATGTGCGCGTTAAGTTCTTCCAGCTTCCGCTCGAGATCCGAATGCTCGGCGCGAAGCTGGTCAACATTCACCTCGTCGGCTCCAAACTGATGTGTCGTCTCCCGAATCATCGCTAAGACCCCCTTGGTGGTTGTGTTACGAAAAGAATGCGGCGAACACCTTGCATTCGGGCGGAATACTCGCCCATTTTTAGAAAAAAATCAACTTCAAAAAAATGGGGGTTGCGACGACCATTTGACGCAACGTTCGCTTGCACCCCCCTCACGGTTGGATGACGTTGGCCGTCATGGTAAACCCGGGACCTGGAGGGCGCACATGCGGGTCATCGTCCTGAAAGTTTGCGCGACCGTCGGCGCGATATCGACGTTCGGGACCGGTCGAGCCGATGCCGGTTCTGGCGACGGCCCGCGGCTCAAACGAAACCTCGTTCTTGACCGCGACGTGATTGAAGCCCGCACCGCGCTTCACCTCGGCCTCACGAAAAACGCCCGGTCGGTCGCTCCACTCTCGCTTGACCTCGGCGGCGCCCTTTCCCTTTTTGACCATTTCGAAATTGGGCTCGGCGTCGGCCTCAGCATCGTCGATAAGCGCGGCTCGTTGTCGGGCGCAACGATCCTCACGGGCACGGGCGCCGACGATCGCGCCGCTAATTCCGGCTACAACACCGAACCGCCTCATCTTTACGCGCTGTATCAGTTTGGCGACTGGGGCCACGGCGCGGGAATCGTGGGCGTCCGCCTGGATCTTCGCTTCCCGTCCGGCAGCTCGAACGACGTCGACGCGTCGGGGTACGCAGGCTCGAAGCTGGGTTTCGCGGTTTCGATCCCAACGCGATTTAAGCTCGCCGATCTCTTTGGTTTCGACTTGGCGGTCGGTTTCGCCCTCACGCTCACAGACCCCGAATCGACAAAGACGCTTTGGCTGGCCGTGACGCCGACGATTCAAGCGACGGACGATCTTTATTTCGCCGTGACGGCAACGTTGACGCTCAAGGCGGCCGCTGACCTCTTTTCAGCAACCGCGTTCGATGTTGGATTATCGATGCAGGTCGGCGTCCAGCTATCGCCGCGTGTCGACTGGTATCTCGCCTTCGCCTTCACCGATCTCAACCCCGTCGCGGGGAGTTCGATCGACGGCCGCTCGCTTTGGACGGGGCTCAATTTCCGGTTTGGCCTCTGAACAGTCTGAACAGTCGACAGTCAAGAGTTAACAGTCGAGAGTTGAGAGCAAGGAATTCAGGATCTCAGTACTCTTAACTCTCGACTCTCGACTATAGACTGTCCCGACTTCACTTCTTATCCCGCGGAATCACATACTCGCCCGTATCGTCCGCCACGTGGAACAGCTCGACCCCTTGCGACATAAGCGCCTCGTAATCAGCGCGTATCTCAACAAGCTCTCGATTCGCACTCCGCAGCCGCGCCGAAATCACCTGCAGCAAGTTCCAAAGCAGCTTAACCGACAGCGCCGGCTCGGACCGCAAGAGCGCATAAAAACTCGACCGCGCCAAAACCAAGAGCCGCGCGTCCTCCTCAGCGTTGACCGTCGCGCTCCGCGGGTTGCGATCGATGAGCGACATTTCGCCGACGTGCCCACCCGCCTCAATGACGCCGAGCGCAATGCCCCCCTTCTCAATTCGCAACCTCCCCGACACAACGATAAAAATTTCGCTCCCGCCGTGTCCCTCCGCGAGCAGAACCTGCCCTTTCTTGACGTGCCGCATCCGCGTCAAATTGAGCACCTTAATCAGCTCCTTGAACGACAAGTACCGAAAGAGCGGCATCTGCTTGCACGTTTCATATTTGTGCACCGCGTCCTTACCGCGCTCCTGCGTGATCTCGCCTTCAACCGCGACGAGCGCGACGGTGATGTTGTCGCGCCCGCCCCGCTCGTTGGCCAAATCGACGAGCTTTTTCGGCGCCGAATCAACCCCCGCAGCAAAGGCCTCCGCGATCTCCTCACGCTTGACGTACCCGTGAAGCCCATCCGAACAGACCAAAAACTCGTCGCCCGGAAGCACATCAAAGTCGAGCGTATCGACCTCAACGTACGGCTGCACGCCCACGGCCCGCGTGAGCGCCGAGGCGTACGGCATCGAGTCGACTTCCTTTTCGCGCCCCTGCTTAATGAGCTCGCGCAACAGCGAATGGTCCTCGGTCAATAGGTGCACCTCGCCGCTTCGCCGAATGTAGACGCGGCTGTCGCCGACATGCGCGATAACGCCGTGCCCCCCCCATATCCAAAGGACCGACAGCGTCGTCCCCATCCCGTGGCAGCCACTCTCCTCGCGCGCCTTGTTGAACACCGCCTCCGACGCGCGTTGCACGGCGCGATCGAGAATCGCTTGCACCTCCCAGCTTTTCCCCGCTCCGACGAGCCGTTCCAATTCGCCGCGCTTCGCCACAACCTCGGCCTTCACCTCGTCAACAGCTAATTTGCTCGCGACTTCGCCCGCTGCGTGCCCACCCATCCCGTCCGCCACCACGTACAGACCGAGCTCCGCGTCGAGAAGGTACGAGTCCTCGTTATTCTCTTTGACTCGACCCACGTCGGTCGCGCCGTAAGTTGAAACGCGCATTGAGAGGACCCTTCCTTTCTGGGCGAGCTCAGGGGCCGCCGCGTGACCTCGCGCATCGTACAAGGGTGGGGTCGCGCTTCGCAAGCCGGTTCCCGGGTTTGTGGCGCGCGGGAACGTGTGTTACGGTCGCGCCCCGTTTGGAAAGGAGTTTTCAAGGAATGGAAAGGTTTGGTCGATCGGTTCTTTTTGTATGTTTGTTGGGATTCGGCGCGGCCTGCTCGGGCGAGAAACCGACTGCGGTCGCGAAGAAGATTGTGGACGCGATGAAGAGCGGCGACAAGAAAGCGCTCGAGGGGCTGGTGACGAAAGACAGCCTGAGCTTCTTGGCGAAGGCGTCAAGCGTCACGAAGTTCCTTCCGAGCGGCGAGACCGGGTTCGGCGCCGAAAATATCTCGGGAGCAACGGCGACGGTCGACGTCAAAGTCGCGGGCGTCATGACGCCGTGGACTTTCAAGAAGGAGGACGGGAAGTGGAAGTACGACCTCAAGGCGTCGTTCGACAAGCTGATTTCGACCGGGCTCGAGGCGGGACTCAAAAAAGCTTTTGGCGCGGGGCTCGACAAAGCGAAAGATCTTTTGCGCGGGCTCGCGCCGGGAACACCGGCCCCGGCCGCGCCAGCACCGGCTGCCCCGACGCCAGCGGCACCACCGGCGCCAGCAGCGCCACCAGCGCCAGCTGCGCCCCCAGCCGCACCGACGCCTGCTGCGCCACCAGCTCCGGCGCCTGGGCCCGCGCGATGACGCGGTCGAACAGAGTTGGAAGCGTTGGCGTTTCGTTCCTCCTAGTGGGAATGCTCGTGGCGACTGTTGTTGGATGCAAGAAAGATGCGCCCCCTGTTCAGCCGGACCTGAGAGCGCAAGCGACACCGCCGGCCGCACGAACAGACGAGGCAAAGCGTCTGTCGGGCGCGACCGATCCCGCGACGCCCGGCGATCCCGCGGCGAGACCGATCGGTCCAGAAGGGGCTGGGACGCCACCCGCAACGCCGCCGCCGGCGACACCGCCTGTTCCCGAGCCGACCGCTCCGACGGGCAGCGCAACGGCAGCGCTTTATAAGTTCGTTAAGGCGTCGGCGAACAACGACTTCAAGGTGCTAAAAACGCTCGTGACGAAGGAGTCGGTCAAGCTGATCGAGATGGCCGAGAGCGCTCAGGCGTCGCGGCCAACGCCAAACCCAAAAAAGGACGAGCCGCTTCCAACGGACGTCGTCGAAAAGCTCGAAGGCAACCGTGCAACGCTCAGCTTCACGGAACCCGCGAAAGCGGGGGCCAAGGCCAAAAAGGGGAAGGTCGTCTTCGTTAGGGAGGAAGGCGCGTGGAGGTTCGACTTCCAGGCGACGATGTCGGCCGCGATGTCAGACCCGTCGTTTGGGGCGGAGGACGGCGCGACGCCGCTTAAAGAAAAGCCGTGCGCGAAGAAGGCCGACGCCTCAACGCCGAAGAAGGCGATGGACGCGCTCGTAGCGGCCGCAAAAGCTGAGGATCTCGGGTGCTTACGGCTTTATTTCTCGAAGTCGTCGCAGAATTTCATCGATGCGTCGCGACGCTCGGGGAAAAAGGACGTTTTCCGGATCGGAAAGACACCGATCGCGGGCGCGACCGAGAAGATTTCGGGCGATTCCGCAGTTGTTTCGGTCAAGGAGGGGCCGGTTGACCAGTCGCTGCACTTTGTTAAGGAGGGGAGCGCGTGGAAACTCGACTTCATGAAAACGGTTGAAGAAGGTCTCAAGAAGATGCAGGAAATGATGAAGAAAATGCCGAAGATGGACTTCGGCGCGCGCAAGGGCGACCTCGGGCCAGCACCATCCCATCCTTAATCTCGTTCATTTCGAATCTGAATAAACCGCCTCACCGAATCGTCTATCTATATAGTGATACGAACGAACCATTTGAGGGAGGTTCGCATGACACGACAAATCATAATCGCGGTTGTAGGCGTTGCGTTGCCGTTTGGTTCATCGTTCGCAGAGTCGGTGGCTCCAGCGCCGCCGAAAACGCCGAACGCGAAGATCACAAGTTTGCAAACCTACTTCCATTACAACTGGTTCTCGGAAGTGGTTGTGCGACTCAACGACCGAAAGAAGTTGAAGCGCGGCTGTTGGGGCGAGGTGATCGGACTTGAAAAGCCGAACACCTTCGTCATTCAACGTGAGTTCCACAACGATGAAGGCTGGACTGTTCTTCAGGCGCTTACGGCAACCCTTCTCGGCGTCGGCGACACGTACCGCAAAGCGCACGGAATCACGCGCACCATCGACAACGCGCGAATCATCGATTCGGTTTGGGTGAGCTGCACGCCGCTAAAGCCGTTCAAGCTGAACCCAGCGATTACGTGGGTCAAGAAGGTTCGGGGCGGCGTCGACGTCGCGATCAACCGCGGAACCAGCGTCGGGGTCGAGGCGCGCAAATGCACGGGGAGTATCGACGGGGTCGCGGGATCATCGTTCGTCATTAAGTCGGTCAAGGACGGCGACAAAGCGTTCGCGACGATTCAGCTCGGCGCCGATAAAGTGAAAACGGGCGCGCGCGTGACGCTCACGTGCAATCCCTGACAGGGAATGAAACGGCGCCCACCCCCAGTTGTAAAGATGTGAGGAGCCGGCGAAAGTGTGGTGCGCTTCCTTGGCTGCTGGCCCTCGGCGTCGTCACGACAACGACCTTCGCGACGGCGGCCGAGGTTCGGCGCATTCAGGCAAACGACCTTCCTTCCTTGTGTCGCACCCTCGCACTCGCTCGAACCGGCTCCTCATTTCGCTCTGCGCCACCCGCGAACGCAACGCCACCGCGCGGGCGCCTCTTCAAGTCGACGGTTGAAGGCTGGGGTTGGACGCGGAGCGATGGCGTGCACCGCGCCATCATCATCGACACGACGCTTCCGCTTGCGCTCGGGCCCGAGGGGTTTCTTGCGACGCGCGACACCGAGAAGCTCCATTTTTTCGCGTCGGTTGATGACATCGCCGCGGCCGCTGTTCCGCAGCGCATCCCGCTCTCCTTGACGTTTCGCCTCGCCAAAGGGACACGTTGTCTCCGGCTCGTCGACGGGCGTCTTGTTCTTCCCGTTGAGATTGCGTCGTATGCGGTTGCGCGACTTGCTTCGCCGCGCAATGCGTACGCAAAGGCCAACCGCGAGCGCAAAGCCCAACCGTCTCGCCCACTCGATTTCTCGTGGCGAGCCGCGGCCGCGACGCCGATCGCGCGCGTCGTCGTTGTGCCGCCGAGCGAATCTGAAATTGGCGCCGAGAAGCGATCCGCGTTTTCGGGGGCGCTTCAACCTTATACCCAGGCACTGCGCCGGTGCTACGAGGCAACACTCAAGGAGCGCGGACCGGTGCAGGGTGCGCTCGTTGTGCGGTTTGCCGTCGATGGGAGTGGCCTCGTGACGGAACAGATTGTCACGGTCGACTTGTTGGCGTCGCCGCCGCTTTCAACGTGCGCACTCGAGATGCTCCGTCGGCCGAGGTTCGCCCGCGACGCATTCCGCGGACACATGACGATTTATTTCAAGCTCGACCGCTGAGGGCTAGAAGCGCGTCGACCAGCCACCGCGCGGGATCGCGCGCGGTCAGCCAATCGCGAATGACCGCCACTCCGTGTGCGCCCGCTTCGCGAACGGCGGCGATTCGGCCGATGTCGATTCCGCCAACGCCGAACACGGAACGTTTACCCGCGCATATGACCGCGTCGCGAAGGCCGTCAATGCCTTGCGGCGGGCCGAACGCCGCTTTCGACGGCGTCGCAAAGACGGGACCAAAGCGAAAAAAATCGGCGCCCTCCATCCGCGATTCACCGGGAGCATGAATCGAACAGCCGACAAAGCGGGCGTCGCCACAAAGCGAACGCGAGACAGAGACGGGAAGTCCGTTAGCGGGCAAATGCACGCCATCCGCGCGCGTCGCAAGCGCGACGTCGACCCGATCGTTCACGATGAGCGCAGCGCCGCGAGAAACCGCCACCTCACGCGCCAGAACGGCAAATTCAATGAGCGCGCGCGTCGGAATCGCTTTCCCGCGCACTTCAACCGCCACGCGCGAATCGAGCGGCATCGATCGAAGGCGAGCGAGCGTCTCTTCCGCGCCGACGAGTGCGGTGTCGGTGACGAGAACAAGCTGAAAGCGCGGCTTCAACTAAACCCTTGTCCAAACTATACTCCGGGCCGTGTCGGTTGCGGCCATTCGATTGAAGGCGATCGTTCTCTTCGTCGCATCGACTTGTGCGACCCGCGCGGACCATGATGACAAGGCCGTGCAATCGCTCATCGTCGCCGCATACAGCGCACCGAGAGAGGCGTTTGAAAAATCGGTCTTCCCGGCGTTTCGCGAACATTGGCGAAAGCAATCGGGGCGCGACGTCCGCGTTCGTGCGTCGTACTTGGGCTCGGGCGCGCAGGCGCGCGCGGTGATCGATGGCTTTCCGGCCGACATCGTCGTGCTCGCGCTTGAACCCGACATCGACAAGATCGCGAAAAAGGGGCTCATCGCAAGCGATTGGCGAATGCGCACGGGCCAAAACGGAATCGTCACCCGCACGGCGGTCGCTCTCGCCGTTCGCACCGGGAACCCCAAAGGGGTTCGCGACTTCAAAGACCTCGGGCGCGCGGGGCTCGAAGTCGTCGTCGCAAATCCCGTGACGTCAGGCGCCGCGATGTGGACGTTCCTCGCGTTCGTCGGCACGCGCCCCGTCGCCGACGCGCTCGGGGAAATCCGTGCGACAGTTGGAAACATCGTGGTGATGGACAAGGGCGCGCGCGAGTCGATCATCAACTTTGAGCGCGGCATCGGCGACGTCGCCGTGACGTACGAGCAGGAGACGGTTGTTGCGCGACGCGCGGGGCGACGGTACGACGTGGTGGTGCCCGAGGCAACGCTCGTCGTCGAAATCCCCGCCGCGGTCGTTGACCGGAACGTCGATGCGCGCGGAACGCGGGCATCGGCCGAAGCGTTTGTCCGATTCCTGACGACAGCGGAGGGCGAACGGCTCATGGGCGAGTGGGGATTTCACCCGGCGCGAGCCGCCGTTCCCGGTGTCGCGAAACCGTTTTTTGTGCGCGATCTTGGCGGTTGGTCAAAAGCACGCGAACTTTTCGGGAAAGACGGCGCCATCACGCGCGCGGTAGGGGACGCCCGATGACGCGGTCAAACGCAACAGCGCTCGTTACACCGTCACGCAGGCGCTCCTTATCGTCTCGGGGCCGCATCTTTCTTCGCGTCGTAACCGCCGGCTACCTCGGCGTCCTCATCGCATTGCCGCTCCTGGCCCTCCTCGCGACCGCATTCGAAAAGGGGGTCTCGGGCGCCATCCTGGCGATCGTCTCACCCGAAGCGCGCGCCGCGCTCTGGCTCACGCTTTGGACCGGCGGCCTCGTCGCGATCCTGAGCGCGATTCTCGGCACGCTCACGGCGTGGGTTCTCGTGCGCTATCGCTTCCCGGGGCGCGCCGTCATCTCAGCGCTCGTCGATTTGCCACTCGCGGTGCCGACGCTCGTGACCGGCCTCATGCTCATCCTTCTCCTCGGCCCCACAACACCGCTTGGAGACTGGCTGAACGCTCATGGCCTCCGCATCATCTTTGCGAAACCCGCGATCATCCTCGCGCTCCTCTTCGTCACGCTTCCGCTCGTCGTCCGCACCGTCGAGCCGGTCCTTCGCGAAATCGATCCCGCCGAAGAAGAATCCGCGGCGACGCTCGGCGCCTCGCCCCTCACCATCTTTCGCCGCGTCCTCTTTCCAGCGCTCTGGCCCGCAATCGCCGTCGGCACTTTGCAGACGTTCGCGCGCGCGCTCGGCGAGTTCGGTTCGGTCGTCATCATTTCGGGTAACCTTCCGCGCCGCACCATGACGGCGCCGGTTCATATCTTTGGCGCAATTGAGAGCGGTGAGCCACACGCCGCGGCGGCAGTTTCTGTCGTCCTCGTCGCCGTGTCGGTCGCGCTTTTTGTTTTTGCGGAGCATCGGTTGCGCGCGAGGCCCACGTGACGACGCCGCTTCGTCGCAGGGTGCTCATCGGCGTCGTCGTGGTCTGGGTCGTCTTCCTCGTCGGCGCACCCATCATCGCGCTAACGGTCGGCGCTTTCTCAAGCGGATTCGGCGCGGTGCTCGAAGCGTTATCGGCCACCGACTCGGTCTCGGCCCTCGCGTTTTCGCTTGCTCTGGCCACGATCGCGGTCGCCGTGAACACCGTCTTCGGCACCATCGCCGCGTGGGTTCTGACGCGCGATCGTTTTCGAGGCCGCACGATCCTTCTCGCGTCGGTCGATATTCCGTTCGCCATTTCGCCGGTTGTGGTCGGGCTCTGCTTTATCCTCTTGTTCGGGCCACACGGCTGGTTTGGGCCGTGGCTCAAAGCCGCCGGGATACAGATCGTTTTTTCGTGGCCGGCCATGGCGCTTGCGACGGTCTTTGTGTCGTTGCCGTTCGTCGTGCGTGAAGTGTCGCTCGCCCTCGTCGAAGCGGGCACCGACGAAGAGGATGCAGCCCGCACGCTCGGCGCCTCGTCCCTGGCCGTTTTTTGGCGGATCACGCTCCCGAACATCCGTGCGGGACTCTTGAACGGCGTTCTCCTCACAAGTGCCCGCGCCCTTGGTGAATTCGGAGCTGTGCTCGTCGTGTCGGGGGGAATCGCGGAACTCGCGGAAACCGGGACTCTGTTTGTGTTTCGCGCGCTCGACGATCGGCGCGATGTGGCCGCTTACGCCATGGCGCTCGCGCTTGCAGCGATCACAATGGCGATTCTCGGCGCCCTCTTCGTTGTCCGGCGACGCGCCGCGCACTCACCCGTGCGAACGCGTGAGGTTTTGCGTTGAGCGTTATCGGCCGAGGGCTCTCAAAACGTTTCGCGAAGGCGGCGCGGCCTGCGATCCATTCGGTCGACTTCAATGCGCCATCGGGAAGCATCACGACGCTTCTCGGCCCGTCGGGTTCCGGCAAAACAACGGTGCTTCGAATCGTTGCAGGGCTTGAGATCGCGGATGCCGGCAACGTTTCCATCGTCGGCGAAGACGTCACGGCGGTGCCGCCGGAACGGCGTGGCGTCGGCATGGTCTTCCAAAGCTACGCTCTCTTCAAGCACATGAATGTTGCGGACAACATCGCGTTTGGGCTTTCCGTCCGCAAGGAGCCGAAGGACGCCATAAAGGCGCGTGTCAACGAGCTCCTCGAGCTCGTGCAACTTGATGGCCTTGGCGATCGCTGGCCGTCACAACTTTCTGGAGGTCAACGTCAGCGCGTCGCCCTCGCCCGAGCGCTCGCGATTCGGCCACGCGTCCTCCTCCTCGACGAACCGTTCGGTGCCCTCGATGCGCGCGTCCGCATTGAGCTTCGCGACTTCTTGCGGCGACTCCATGACGAAACCCATCTGACCACTCTCATGGTCACGCACGACCAAGACGAAGCCCTGGAGCTCTCGCACCACGTCGTCGTGATGAACGAAGGCCGCGTCGAACAGGCCGGCGCACCGCACGACATTTACGATCACCCCGCGACGCCGTTCGTTGCTGCGTTCGTTGGTGGCGCCAATGTTCTTCGCGGTCACGTCACAGACGGCCGCGCGGAGGTCGGTTCGTTTTCGGTTGATTTGCCGACGGGCGCGACGGAAGGCGCCGCGGCGACCGCGTTTGTGCGACCGCACGACGTGAAGATCGCGCCGGTGCCAGACGAAGGAACTGCCGCGCGCAGCGTGACGAACGACGCGCCAGAGGTCGCGCTTGCGAAGATCGAGCGGCTCGTGCGCGTTGGAGGGATGGTCAAGGTGACGCTCAAACTACCTTCGGACGAATCGATGACCGTCGAGATGCCGAAGTCCGAGATCGACGCGCTCAGCCTGTCGGAGGGCGACCGCGTCATGGTAGACCTCAGGCAAGCCAAGGTTTTCGTGGAGGACTACGCAATATGATTTTTGGTTCCTGGGCAACGAGCTTTGCGGTGGGCGCGCGCGCGAGTTTCGGGCTCGCGCCGATTCGCAAAAGTCCTCGGGCCTGTCGCAAATCCCCCCGTCCTTGCGAGGGCGGATATCGAACGCACATTCGAGTCCGCGCCGCATCGACACCTCAGGCCCTGCGGATGCGAATCTCTGCTCGCCCAAACTCCGCCCGCGCATCACGCGTATCGTCGTCGCAGTGGAATCGGCGTAATGGGGCTCACTGGTTGAGGGGATTCTTGCGATGATGAGCGATCGCATCATCGACACCGTTGGGCGAACGCCGCTCGTTGAGTTGAAGCGGCTGGGCGCGGGGCTTGCCGGGCGAATTGCGGCGAAACTCGAGTCGCGAAATCCCGCGGGGTCGGTGAAAGACCGCGTTGGGGTTGCGCTCATCGAGGATGCGGAACGACGCGGTGTTCTCACGCCGGGCGCGACGATTGTTGAGCCAACGAGCGGCAACACGGGCATCGCGCTTGCGTTCGTTGCGGCATCAAAAGGGTATCGCCTGGTCCTCACGATGCCGGAGCGAATGAGCCGCGAGCGGATCCTGCTTTTGCGTTACTTGGGAGCGGAAGTTGTCTTGACGCCCGGCGCCTTGATGAAGGAGGCCGTCGAGCGCGCAACGGAGCTTGTTCGCGAGCGCCCAGGATCCGTGATGTTGCAACAGTTTAAGAACCCGGCAAACCCGGAGGCGCATCGGCGCACGACTGGCCCAGAGATATGGGAAGACTCCGCGGGTGGCGTCGACGTTTTTGTCGCGGGTGTCGGCACCGGTGGCACAATCACCGGCGTCGGCGAAGTGCTTAAAGCGAAGAAGCCGGGCGTACGTGTCGTCGCGGTCGAACCCGCGAAGGCGGCCGTGCTCTCAGGCGGACGCGCGTGCAATCACCTCATTCAAGGGATCGGCGCTGGGTTCATCCCCGACATTCTCAACCGCGCGATCATCGATGAAGTCTTGCCCGTCCACGACGACGACGCGTTCACCGGCGCGCGCCGACTCGCGCACGAGGAGGGCATTCTCGCGGGAATCTCGTCTGGCGCGGCGCTCACGGCCGCTGTCAATGTCGCCTCGCGCCCCGAGATGCGCGGAAAGCTTGTTGTGTTTATGGTGTGCGACTCGGGCGAGCGTTACGTCAATACGCCTCTGATGACCGAGCTCGCACGGACCTAGCCCGCCCCCACTTCCGCTTCTCCCCGACAACTGCCCCTTCGCAATCTCTGCGTGCCCATGAATTCTTCGCGCAACGTTCGCGTCCAACGGCCTTCGATCCCCGCTTTTTCCCCATATAATGATGGCGCGTTTCTTGAGAAACGCAAAACCGAGGACAAACCGATGACAACATTCGACTTTCGAAACCACGAAATCGACGCGAACTACCGGCTGACCGACGTCGCGTATGAGCTCCACGCCTGTAAAGACAATGCGGGCCGTCCCGTCGACGGCCTTTACGCCGCATGGGTGATTCTCAACAACCCAAAAGAGATGAACGCCTACACAACGCGCATGATCAAAGACGTCATCGTCGCGCTCCGAAGGGCGGCCACGGCACGTGACGTCGTCGCGGTCGTGCTCACGGGCGCGGGCGACCGAGCCTTCTGCGCGGGCGGCAACACGCGCGAATACGCGGAGTATTACGCGGGGCGCCCGGAAGAGTACCGACAGTACATGCGCCTTTTCAACGACATGGTGACGTCGGTCTTGACGTGCGACAAACCGGTCATCTGCCGCGTGAATGGCGTGCGCGTCGGCGGCGGTCAGGAAGTCGGCATGGCGTGCGACTACACGATCGCCAGCGACCTTGCGACGTTTGGACAAGCCGGACCGCGCCACGGGTCGGCGCCCATCGGCGGCGCGACCGATTTCTTGCCGCTCTTCGTCGGCGTCGAAAACGCGATGCTCTCCTGTACGGCGTGCGAACCCTGGAGCGCGTACAAAGCGCATCGTTTGGGGCTCATCACCGACGTCGTGCCCGTGCTCAAGGTCAACGGCGCCTTCGTTCGAAACCCGCGCGTCGTGACCGACCGCTGGATCGACGACGGCCGCATCGTCTACGGCGAATTGAAAACAGGCGATGAAGCGCGGGCGGCGCTCGACGTCGTGAAAGCGGGCACGATCGATTTCTCGCGGCTCGACGCCCGCGTCGATGCGCTCGTTACATCGCTCATGAATACTTTCCCCGGGTGCCTCACGAAAACGGTGGAAGCGATCCGCACGCACAAACTCTTCCATTGGGACCGAAACCGCGAATCGGCGCGCGCGTGGCTCGGGCTCAATATGCTCACCGAAGCGAACGCCGGCTTCCGCGCATTTAACGAAGGGCCAAAAGACGCACGCGAAGTCGACTTTGTTCGCCTGCGGAAGAAACTCGCGGCCGGCGAAAAATGGTCGGACACGCTCATCGACAGCGTTCTACCAAAGGGAGGAGACGCCAAATGAGCATTCGCACCGAGTGGCTCTTCGACGGCGCTCTGCTGAAGGTGGTGTTGAATCGCCCAAAGGCGAACATCATCGACACAGACATGCTTCGCGCGATCAGCGAATTTCTCGGAACGGTCGCGCCGGAAACAAAGGCGCTCATCTTCGAGGGCGCAGGTGATCACTTTTCGTTTGGCGCGAGCGTCCAGGAGCATCGCCGCGAGTCGGCGGCTGAAATGCTGCGGCGTTTTCACGCCGTTTTTCGTCAGCTCCTCGCGCTCTCGGTGCCGACGATCGCCGTTGTCCGCGGCCAGTGTTTGGGCGGCGGGCTCGAGCTCGCATCGTTCGCGTCGTGGGTATTCGCGAGCGACACAGCGGTGTTCGGCCAGCCCGAAATTCGGCTCGGGGTTTTTCCGCCTGTCGCGTCAGTCCTTTTGCCGTGGCGCCTCGGCGGCGGCGCAGCGCTCGACCTTTGCGTATCCGGGCGCACGTGGAGCGCGACGGAAGCCCACACGCGTGGCCTTGTTCACGCGGTCGTGGCCAACCCTGCGGCCGCTGCTGAAACATTCGTTCACGACGAGCTTCTCCCAAAGAGCGCGAGCTCGCTTCGGTTCGCCGAACGCGCCGCGCGCCACTCCCTCGACGCCGAATTCGACGGGCGCCTTCGCGCACTCGAGGCGATCTACCTCGGCGAACTCATGACGACGCGCGATGCGAACGAGGGGATTGCGGCTTTCATCGAAAAGCGTGCCCCCCGATTTCAAAACCTATGACACTCGCCGCCGTCATCGCCGAGATCGAAAAGCTCTACTTCGATATCGACCTTGACGCCGTCGCCGCGTGGAAGGCGCGCACTCACCAGAAGGCGATCGGTACCCTTCCCGTTTATGTCCCGCGCGAGATCGTCACGGCCGCCGAGATGCTTCCGGTTGGCCTCATGGGCGCCGGCGCACAAATCGAAATCATTCGTGGCGACGCCTACTTCCAGTCGTACATTTGCCAGCTCCCGCGCAGCACCATTGAGCTCGCGCTTACAAAGCGACTGGCCGTGCTCGACGGATTTCTTTTTCCATCGACGTGCGACGTCATCCGCAACCTTTCGGGCATGTGGCAGCTTCTCTTTCCCGACACATTTGTTCGCTACCTCGATCTACCGCAAGCGTCGGGCGCAGTCGCCGCGCGTTACCACCGACGCGACCTCGAAAAACTCGCACGCGAGCTGGGCGACCTGTCTGGTCATCCGGTGACGAACGCTTCGCTCGCCTCCGCCATCGCGCGCCATAACAAGAATCGCGCCGTCCTCGATCGCATCTACGAGCTCCGCGCCAAAGCGCCGTGGACCTTCCCGACGCGCGAAGTCTACCTGCTTCTTCGCGCCGCGAATCTGCTCGACGTCGACGACCACACGCGGCTCGTCGAGCGTTACATCGCCGCCGCGACGCGCGAAAACCGCCCCGTGCGCGACCACACGCGCGTTGTCGTTGTCGGCGCGTTTTGCGAACAACCGCCGCTCGAGCTCATTCAAACGCTCGAAGCCGCTGGCTGCTACATCGTCGATGACGACTGGGTTCTCGGGCCACGCTGGCTTCAAGGTCCTGTCGCGCCGGGCGCCGACGCGCTTCAAGCCCTCGCAAACGCTTACCTCGCCCAGAGCGTCGCCTCCCCGCTGAAATTCGAACCCGGGATCCGCAAAGGCGACGCGCTCGTCGAAACGGTCCGCGCGCGCCGCGCCGAGGGCGTCATCTTTTGCGCGCCGAGTTTTTGCGATCCGGCACTCCTCGAGCAGCCGATGCTTGAGGCCGCCCTCGCCCGCGCGGGGATTCCGTCGACGGCATTCAAGTACGCCGAAAACCTTGGCCAGTTTCAAGTCATTCGCGAACAAGCGGGAACTTTTTCCGACTCGATCCGACTTTGGGGGGCCGCATGAATAAAGGCGTTCGAAAAGAGCCGAGCATGGTGAAGCAGAAGGAGCTCATCGCGAACCACTTCACGCGACTCTCCAAGGCGCGCGCGCTGGGGAAAAAAGTCGTTTACACGTTCGTGCCCGGGAATCTCACGGAGCTGCTTGCGGCGTTCGATGTGCTCCCGGTGCTTCCAGAGATAAACGCACTGCAATCGGGCATGCGAAAGCTGTCCGCGCGTTACATCGCCGAGGCAGAACGCGCGGGGCATTCGGAAGACGTTTGCACGTACGTCAAATGCGACATCGGCATGGGGATGACCGGAAACGTCGGCCCAACGGGCGAGCCGCTCCCAGAGCCAGACCTCTTGCTTCTCTCGTACACCGGCTGCTTCGTCTTCATGAAGTGGTTCGAGCTCCTTCGCGAACGCTACAAGTGCCCGGTTGCGATGCTCCACGTGCCGTACCAAGGCGAAGGCGTCGTCACGCCTGAGATGACGGCGTATGTCGTCGAGCAGCTGAAGACCGAGGTGATTCCAAAACTTGAGGCGGTGACGGGGCGTCGTTACGACGAAGCGCGCCTTCGTGCGGCGCTCGCGCTCTCCGCGAAGGCCGAAGACGATTTCGTGTGGGTTCTCGACTCGGCGAAGAACCGCCCGTCGCCCATCGATGCATACTTTGGCGGCGTCTACTACATCGGCCCCATCTTCACGGCGTTTCGCGGAACGGCCGAGGGCGCCGACTATTACGCAACGCTCCGCCGAGAAGTCGAAGAGCGCCTCGCCGCCGGCGAAAGCCCGCTTACGCCGGAAGGCCAGATGGGGCGTGAAAAATATCGTCTTGTCGTCGAGGGGCCACCCAACTGGACGAGCTTTCGCGAGTTCTGGAAAATGTTCTATGACGAAGGCGCGGTGGTCGTCGCGTCGACCTACACGAAGGTCGGCGGTCTCTACGACCAAGGGTTTCGGCACAACCCCGAGCGCCCGCTCGAAACACTCGCCGAGTACTGTATGGGCTGCTACACGAATCTGAATCTTCCATCGCGAACCGCACTCATTGAAAAATATGTGCGCGACTTTCACGCGGACGGATTCCTCTTCAACTCCGTCAAAAGCTGCAACAGCTTTTCCGCGGGCCAGCTGTTGATGTTGCGAGAAATCGAAAAGCGGACGGGCGTTCCGGGTGGCTTTATCGAAAGCGACCTCGTCGACCCGCGTTATTTTTCGGAAGCGAATATCAAGAATCGGATCGAGTCGTATTTGCAGATGATCGAACAGAAGAGAAGAGGAACCACGGAATTTCGCGAGCAATCTGCCGAGAGCCCAGCGGTCTCTCGGCGCGAGCGAAATGGGGAGCCCGACGGAGACGGAGGGCGAACGCCACCTATTCCACCGAAACACGGAGGCTTCAGGGAGCCGACATGAAAGGATTTGTGGGCATAGATCTCGGGTCGACAACGACGAAGGCGATCATCGCGGATGCCGACGGCATCGTGCTTGGACGCGGCATCACCAACAGCCGTTCGAACTACCAGCACGCGGCGGCGATTTCGACGGAGGAGGCGCGGATCGAAGCGAGGTTCGCGATGCTTCGGCGTGCGCTTTTGCAAGCGGGCGGCGCAAATGAGCTTCATGAGAAGCTGTTCGTCGCGCTCCAGCATAGATTTCGACTCGAACAGAACATTGCGCAGCTCGACCGCCTCGCCGAACTGGCTGTCGCCGAGACGCATGCCGCTACATTCCATGCCCACAACGGCCGGTTCACGACGCGCGTCGCGGAAATCTTCTCCGAGATGCGACGTCGCGCCCTCTCGCCCCTTGCGCCAGCGCGACCATCCGAGTTCTTTCGCGACGACGCCATCAGCCAGTTTTCAACGCTGGCGATCGCCGGCGCCGATGCGGCGATTTCGTTTGAGACGCTGATGGGCATCTTCGACAAAGCAATTGTTGCGATTGAAGGTGAGCGTCTCGATCTTACGTTTGAGGGGCACATTCACCGCTCAATCGAAGCCGTCGCGAATTCGTTTGGGAGGAACGCAGCGGCCGAACTCTCGCGCGCCGCGGAAGCTGCGCTTGCCGAACCGCTCGAAATCAACGCGACCATTTGCACGGGTTATGGGCGGCAGCGGCTTCCATTTCCAAAGGAACAAATCCGTTCAGAGATTCTATGCCATGGGCAGGGCGCGCACGCGCTCTTTCCCGACACACGCACCGTCCTCGATATCGGTGGGCAAGACACGAAAGCCATTCAGGTCGACGAGAACGGCATTGTCACGAGCTTCCAGATGAACGACCGCTGCGCCGCCGGATGCGGGCGCTACCTCGGCTACATCGCGGACGAGATGAGCCTTGGCATCCACGAGCTTGGCCCGCTCGCCGACACGAGTACGCGGCGCGTAAAAATCACCAGCACGTGCACCGTGTTCGCGGGCGCAGAGCTTCGCGATCGCCTGACGCTCGGGCAAAAGCGCGAGGACATTCTCGCGGGAATGCACCGCGCGATGGTGCTTCGATCGATGGCGCTTCTCGCGCGATCGGGCGGGATCCGAAACGAGTTCACGTTTACGGGTGGTGTCGCGAAAAACGTCGCCGCCGTGCGCGCGCTTCGGGCGCTTGTTGCCGAGAATTATGGCGAGCGCACGATCAACATTTCACCCGATTCGATTTACACGGGGGCGCTCGGGGCCGCGCTCTTTGCGGTGCGGACGTAGACCGAAAAGAACATGCACCACAGAGGCACAGCGCAAAGCACAGAGGAAGACACAGAGAAGAGAATGGTGGCGAACACAAGAGCGATCGTAACTTTGGGCATCGACGTTGGGTCGAGCGCCGTCAAGGTCGCGGTCGTCAAGAGCTCCGCGGGAAGCGGACGCGCGCGGACAGGAGCGGAGATCGTCGCGAGCGTGACGGAACGAACGCACCGGCGCGACCAACGCGAAGTTATCGCGCTTTCGGTGTCAAAGGCGCTTCGGCACGCGAGGATCACGCGCGCTGACGTGTCGTACCTTGCGACAACTGGCGAAGGCGAGCTCGTCGAAGATCGCACGGGCCATTTCTACGGAATGACGGCTCACGCGCGAGGCGCCCTCTTCCTTGAACCGGACGCACGCGCGGTCCTTGACGTCGGTGCGCTCCACGGCCGCGCGATGAAGATCGACGACGCTGGCAAAGTCGTCTCGTACGAAATGACAAGCCAATGCGCTTCGGGCTCGGGCCAATTCCTCGAGAACATTTCGCGCTACCTCGGCGTCACGCTCGAGGAAGTCGGGACGCTCTCACAACGCGCGGACAGTCCTGAAAAAGTGTCGAGCGTCTGTGCGGTCCTCGCTGAGACCGACGTCATCAACATGGTGTCGCGTGGCATTACGGTTCCCAACATCCTTCGCGGCATCCACGAGTCGATGGCCGGGCGCTTCGTAAAGCTCCTTCGCAAAGTCAAAGCCGAAGGCGTCGTCCTCGTGACGGGCGGTCTCTCGGCCGACTGCGGCCTCCAGAAGTGCTTGCAAGCCGCCACCTACGACGGCGGCGACCTTGAGTTCCGCACCGACCCGCGCGGCATCTTCGCGGGTGCGCTCGGCGCCGCGCTCTGGGGCGCCTATCGATTCGAGCGCCTCGCGCAGTCGCCGGCCGACGCCCCTTCGTAGCCGCCTCGCGCCGTTGGCTCACGATCATTCGCTCTTTCCGTGCGTCCCACCTGCCGATCTGCTACGTAGACCTCGTGTTTCGTTTTGCGCGGTGGGTCATCCACGCCCTCTTCATCGATCGGTGGCGAGAAATTGAGGCTGAATCCGACACGCGCTCGCGCGACCTCGATCGTCGACCGTTCGTCATCCTCGTCGCCAGCGCTATTCTCCTCACGCTCGTTCGCTTCTGGGGAAATCGTCAAACCCTGAATTCGGTTTTCGGAATCGATCCAGACGGCCCCTTCGCCATCTTGAACGGTGAAATCCTCTGGGTTGCCACCATTTTCGTCGGTTTCTTTATCGTGCCGGCCCTTATCCTCAAGCTCATGGGCGAGCCCGTACTTGACTACGGTCTTCGCTCCCGCGGTTTCGCCAAACACGTCAAGGTTTACGTCATTCTGTACCTTGTGGTTCTCCCCTTCATCATTGTCGCGTCGACTTCCCCACGATTTCTAGAGACCTACCCTTTTTATCGACTCGCGGGTCGCAGCGCTTTCGACTTTCTCGTCTTCGAGGCGTTCTACGCGCTCCAGTTTCTTGCGGTCGAGTTCTTCTTTCGCGGCTTCATGCTCTTTGGGTTGAAGGCTCGTTTTGGAGCGCACGCCATATTCGTGACGATCATTCCTTACGCCATGATTCATTTTCAAAAACCGTTCGCCGAGGCGCTCGGCGCGACACTCGCGGGGTTGGCCCTCGGCACGCTCGCGCTCTGGACGCGCTCAATTTATTGCGGCGCGCTCGTGCATATATCAGTCGCAGTGACCATGGACGTCTTCGCGATCTTGCGATTGCGATGAGCGAAACTTCACCTTTTGCGCTCAGCGCGTCGCGCGACGCGGCGCGGCGGGCTTGAGATCGAGCGCTTCGATCGGATCGCGAATAAGCTTTTCGCGAAGGCGCGCAATGAGATCGCCCATCACGTGGACCGCCGCATCGACCAGCTCCGCGGGCGGTCTCGACAGCGCGTGCCCTTCTATCCGGCGCGCGAACAGCTGGACCTCTTTGCCAACAAGATCGCCGATCGCCTCCAAATACAGCGCCAAATCCTCGAGCGGAAACAGGTCTCGCGACAACCCGAGCGCCCGCGCACGCCCAACAACTTCACTAATCGCCGTATCCTCTGACGAATAAAAAACCGCGCGCTCCGTCCGCACAGGCTCAATGATATTGAGGCGCGCAAGCGCATCGAGGTCGTCGGTTGAAACGCCGGTCTTCGTCAAAACCTCGTCGCGCGAAAGACGACCGTTCTGGGGTGGGCGGTCCAAGAACGGTAGAATCTTCGACTCCAGTTCAACGACCAAACGTGCGGCATCCGATTCGCCCCCACCGTTGCCGGCGCCTCCAGCCGCCGCGCCACGACCCGCAGCCGCCCGACGAACGCGCCGCGCTGAACGCGTTCCACGGTCCGCGGGGGCCGCGTTTGCGAGGAGGGACTTGATCACGCGAAGCGATAACCGCTTCGTCTCCTGGAGCCGCCGAATGAGCCGAATCCTCGTCAAAAACGACTCGTCGTAGTACGCCATGTTGCGCGACGTTTTGAGAGTCGGAACGGGAAGTAACCCCTCGCGAATATAAAAATTGATCGTCGCCGGCGAGACGCCCGTCTGCCGCGACAAATGACTCATCTTCAAAAGACCTTGTTGTGGAGTGTCCATGTCCACTATCTACGCCCCTCCGCGACTTTGGTCAACGGCGTTGCGACCCCGATCGTTGCCGCCGTCTCGAAATGCTGCGACACGACAATCTTCCACGCATTCTCGGAATCGTTGTGCGCCGCGTGAGGACTGAAATCTCCAGCGGCCGGTCGCGGCCAACCCCAGCGTTTTTATCAAACCCCAGCGTTCGTATCCTAGATGCGCCATCCGATATCGCGGATGCGCCATCCATTAGAGAAACCCTTGAATTGCGCACCGAACCACGGCCGGCCCCGAACTTGCGATGAAGGGTCGCATCACCGAGAAAGGATTCAACCGTGCAAAGATTCATCCTCGCCCTTGCCACGACCGGAATCGCGGCGACCCTCGCGCCTCCACGCGCCCTCGCGTGGCCGTCCGAGTACAACGTCAGCGTCAGCGGCCGCTGCATCACGAACGACGGCACCCCGATACCACACGCCCGCGTCGAAGTCCGTGACGACGACTGGATGCCGCACGACGCCGATATCGTTGGCCCTATTGCCGTCGACGCTTCCGACAACGACATCTGCGCAACCGGCCTCTCGGGCGCGGACGGGAGCTTCGCCCTCAGCGGAACTTGCGGCGACTTCGCACTTTTCGAGGCGATGTCCAAACCCGACCTTTACGTCCGTTGCTCGCTCGAAGGCCCAGCCGGTCGCATCTTTCAGCCGAGCGCGCCCTGGACCCTTTACAACGCCACAAGTGCACAGCGCGACAACAGCGACGACCCGTACGACGTCGGCGACGTAAAGATTGAGAGTGGCGCGGGGAAGACGTTCATATCGCTGAATAAAACCGTCCAAACAATCGAATCGCATCTGGGCATATCGCTCTATCCCATTTGGACCATGTATCCAGGCGGACGCGAGGTGGTTATTGAAAACACGGGACAAACCTATTGGGGCTCGTACGCGGCCTACATCTTCATGGCGATTGCGGTCGGGCAAGAAGGGGACACCCTCGCGCACGAATATGGGCACATGTTGCATTTTCAGGCGCTCATCGCCGATCGGTCGTCCTTCCTGGCGTTTCTGAACACGTTTCGCGCGGGCGTGGAGTCTTACATGTCATTGACCGGCGAGGGTCACACCTTCGAAACCATCTCAAACCCCGTCGTGGCGTTTTCGGAAGGCTGGGCCGAGTTTATCCAAACGGTCGTTTATGGAACGGGCGCGCCGGATTGCACCACGTGGAAAGAGATCGGCGCGACCGAGGCGGACAAGATCAAAGTCGAAGGGAACATCGCGTGTCGGTTGAGGCGCCTTTACGAGAATTGGGGCCTCATCGACATTTGGAATGCGGAGAGGACGTCGAAGGCGACAAACTACGATCAATTCATCGACGAGTTTCGGCGCATACACCCGGACGCGGACGCCGTGGCACTTGGGACCGTGGCAACACCGACGACGCCGCCGGACACGGGAACGAGTGCACCGCCTGATACGGATGCCGACGCGGGGGACAGTTTGGACCCGGATGCGGATGCCGATGCGGGAGCGGCCACGGATGTCGATGCGGGGACAACCGTTGTCACACCAACCCCCGAGGAGCCGTTGCCGCCCGTCGTAACGCCGGCTGAACCGGCGCGCAGCGGCACACAAGCGCCCGCCGCGCACCAGAACGTTCAATCACCGGAAACAGGGTGCGCCATCACTCAATCGCCCGCGCACAGCCTGGCTGTTTGGTTTCTCATCGCGGCAGCGGTTCTCGCCGTGTTCCGCCGACGACGGTCCATCGCCGCCGTACGCTGTTAACGATTTCGCTCTCGAACGGTGAGAACAAACCCGAGCGCGGTCGCGAGCGCCGAGCAGAACACCAGAAGGTAGAACACCGTCGACCACGAATAACGCTCGGAGAGAAAGCCGCCACCGATTCCCGACAGGGCCGCGCCAACATACCCAACCGCGTCGATGAACCCAGCCGCGGTGCCGGTCAAGCGCGTTCCACCAAAATCGATCGCCGCGACGCCGGTTACGAGTGAATACGGCCCGTAAAGAAAAAATCCGATCAGCCCCAACGCGACAAACCCCAGTATCTGCGAGCGATCGCCGAACGCCGCGAGCACAAAAAGGCACGCCGTGAGCACGACGAGCATGAGCGCAATCGTTCCGCCGCGGCGCGCGCGCCCATAATGATCCGAGATCCAGCCCGCGAGAATCGTTCCGAGACATCCCATGAATGGAAAAATCGCGCTCTTGAACGCCGCGACGTCGAGCTTGCCACCGAGCGCATTCAGATAGGTCGGCGTCCACACCATGAAGAGCGCGCGGATGAACGTGAGGATGACGCTCAGCGAACAGATCAAGATGAAGCCACGCATGCGAAAAAGTTCGCCAAGATCGCGCCACAGCTGGCCTCGCGCGCGCACCGACGCGGAATCGGTGACCCACGGCGGCGACTTCTCACCGATATCGCGCGGCTCCTCTTTCATCGTCTGCGTCGCGACAACCCCAAACAGCACCAGCCAAACCGCGGGCACGAAAAAAAGCTCGCGCCAGCCAAAGCCAAGCGACACGAGCGCGCCGACCGCGAAAAGCGAAACGACGTTCCCCAGCTGGTAATTGACGCTGATGAGTCCGCACGCCGTGCCGACCTCCTCTGGTGCGTACCAGCGCGACACGACGCGGATGAGACCGTTCCAACCGCCCGACAGCGCGAAGCGGTTAAGCGACCACGCGAAAATAAAAAATGGCATCGACGCGCCAAGCCCAAACGTCGCTGAAAACAGCGCCGACAAAAAAAGCGACGCGAGAAACATTCGTTTGCCGCCCACCCGATCGACGAGTGGGCCACTCACGAGTTTCCCGAGCGCGTACGCGAGCGTCGATATCGTGATGATGATCCCGGTGTCTTCGTTTGTCCACGTAAACGCCTTCTGGATGAGCGGCATCGCGACCGAAATGTTTTCACGGCAAAAATAAAACGCGCCGTAAACGATGAGCACCGTCCAAAACGTCGAACGCCGCCACGCGAGGTAACGTGCGGAATGCGCTCCCGCTGCGGGAATCGACGACAAATTCACGCCGGCACCTTATCAGCGTCGTGACGCGCCTGAGAAGCGCGCTTCACAATCGCTCATCGAGCTGTGAGAATACGGCCGTGGACGTCGTCGAAGGCACATCCCTCGCCTCCCTCAAACCAAACGACCTCGGCGATCTTCTGCTCTGGCTGGCTTGCCAACCGAATCGCACGTTTGTCGCTCTCGATCCCTCCGCGGCCGGTCACCGCATCGTCACATCTGCGGTCGGCACCGGCAACACGATTTCGACGCTTCCCGTCGCCGTCGCCGACGCCACGGCCGCTCGAATCGCGCTCATCAGCCAAATCGATCTCGCCGCCGCGAGCGAACAAGTTCGCCGCGTCCCCATCAACTTGGGCGCGCGAACCTTCGAAGTGCTCGTCACGCTTCGCCCGACGCCCGACGGGCTTTTCCTCGAGCTCCGCGCGATCCCGCGCGCAAGCGACCCCGCTGTTGTCGCCGACACCGACCAAACGACCGCACACGATCGCATCGGCATCTATAACGTTCTCGGCGAAATCGGGCGCGGCGCCATGGGCATCGTCTACCGCGCCGAACACGAAGCCCTCAAAAAACCCGTCGCCATCAAGGTCCTCCACAAGGCCCTCGCAAGCGACCCCATCATCGCCGCGCGCTTCGAACGCGAAGGCCTCGCCGCCAGCCGCCCCCGCCACCCCGGAATCGTCGACGTCACCGACTTCGGCCGCCTCTCGAGTGGCCAGTCGTTCTTGGTCATGGAACTCGTCGAGGGCGAAACGCTCGACGTCGTTCTTCACGAGACGGGCGCGTTTCAACCGGATCGCTCAGTCCGCATCGTCCGCGAAATCGCCGCCGCCCTCGCCGCCGCACACGCCGTCGGCGTCATCCACCGCGACCTCAAGCCCGCCAACATTTTCATTCTCGACGACGACCGCGTGAAGATCGGCGACTTTGGCGTCGCGAAGATCATCTCAGGCCCCGTCGGCACGCCCCGTGACACGATGCTGGGCGCCATCGTCGGCACGCCCCATTACATGGCGCCCGAACAGGCCGAAGGCGCGCCCGTCGACCACCGCATCGACATCTACGCGCTCGGCTGCATCTTCTACGAGCTTTTAACCGGCCACGTTCCCTTCGACGCGGAAACGCCGATGTCCGTCATGTCGCTCCAAATGACGGCCCCCATTCCGCCGCTCTCGAGCCCCTTCGGGCCAATCCCCGTCCTTATCGACCACATCGTGCGCCGCTCTCTCGCAAAGTCCCCCGGCGACCGCTACCCGTCGGCCGCGGCCCTCATCGTCGAGCTCGACAAGGTCCTCGCGATCGTCACCCGCTTGGGCTGGAGGCGCTGGCTTTCATCATGAACCCCAAGCACCACACGATTCTCATCGTTGACGACGAAGTCCAAATCCTCACGGCGCTCCGCCGAACCCTTGAGCCCGAAGGGTACCGCATCATAACGACGTCAGAGCCAAGCAAAGTCCTCGACCTCCTCCAACGTGAACGCGTCGACCTGCTCATTTCGGACATCGAGATGGGCCCCGTCAGCGGCATCGATCTCGTCGCGAGCGCACGCGCCTGGTACCCCGACGTCGTCCGGATCTTGCTCACCGGAAACGCCAACCTCGAAACGGCGCTCGAGGCGATCAACTCCGGCGAGGTCTATCGCTACCTGACAAAACCGTGGGACGTGAGTGTCATTTGCGAAATCGTGCGTTCGGCGCTTGAACGGCTCGACGAGCACCGGCGCGGCGCGACGGCTGACCGCGTTGCGTCACGGCGACGGCAGCTCCTCGACGACCTCGAGCAGGAACACCCCGGAATCACGCGCGTCGAACGCAACGGCGCGGCCTACATCCTCGACGAGTGGCGGATCGAAACAATTCTACAGAGTTTGAAATCCGACGATCGCTTCGCAATGACCGCGCTTCTTCCGGCGGACACGACTCCGTAATCTGAGGCTAACAGTCCCCACTTGCCGATCGGCACGAATGGAGACTACGGACCCCATATCCTCCAACCCCGCACTGAGCCTCAGCTTATGGGCGGCACAGCGGTTGCTTTTCTCCTGGGCGCCATGAAATCGATCAAATGCACGCCGTTCCTCGTTCTCCTCGCCGCGCTTGCCACCGCATGCGGACCCAACACGATCCTTCCACCGCTTGCGCCCAGGGAGGGCGACCTTCCGCGCACCGAGGATCCAAACGCGCCCCCCGCGCCACCCGCCGAGCCACCCCCCAACCCGGCCCCCACGCCGAGCACACCCGCGGACAACGAAGTCCCCATCGGCGAAATCGACGACCAGAACTCCGACGACCCGACGTGGGGCGCCGCAACCGCGTGCAAACCGATCCCCGCACTCACCGCCCTTCGCGAGCCAACGCTCACCATCTCCGTGCGCGGTCTCACGCTTCGTCTTCGTGATCGCGCCTCCAACTTCGAGCGCGTCTACCCGATCGGCGCGGGCCGCATCGGCGCCAACAACGAGTCCGCATCGCTCGTTCCCGTGCGCCTTTCGGGCGGCGACACCTTCAGCGTTATCGACGTCGACCCTTGCAAAGTGTGGATCACCGTCCCGAACACCGGCGCGCGCGTCCCGGTTTACGCGGGGTTGCCTTTCATCCGCTTTTACGACGGTTATGCGATTCACGGCCCGATCGACAATTACCGCAATGCGAGCGGCGGCACGCTTCGACGCGGGTATGTTTCGGACGGGGCCATCCGCATGGAGGCGGCCGATCTGCTCGAGCTGACGGCTCTCATTGGGGGCAGGACGGCGGCCGTCGGCGTTCCGATTCAGATTCTGCGCGACATCGAGCGAGACGCCGAGGGCCGCGCGATCGACATCCCTGCGCGGTGGATCGGGTCCGAGTGCCGCCGCGACAACGATTGCAACTACGCGGGCGGCAAGTGCCGGATTGTCACCGCGACCGGCATCGGCACGTGCACAGCCGCGTGCGACCGGTACTGCCTCTACGACAAATACGGTTATTCGCAAACCTATTGCATTGAAGCCGAGCCGAACCGCACCGGCATCTGCGCGATGCAGGCGACGCCGTTCAACGCCAACTGCACGCGCTTTGAAGGCCTCTCATCGATGACGCGTGTCCGCCACTCGAACGGTGCCGACGTGAGCGTCTGCTTTGCCAATGCGCCCGCGCAACCTGCGCCACCTCGGCCGCCGCTCGACACGCCACGTGTTCAACTTTACGCGCTCGACATTTGGGGACAGCCGCTTCCGACCAGCGCGAAGGTGATCGTCGAACGAAACGGCACGCCCGTCGCGACTTACGGCTTCCCCGCCGTGACGTTCTTACTCGAGCCCGGCACGTACAACGTCTCGATCACCGCGCCTTACCACCACGAACTCCACGCGACGTTTTCGTACGACGGTTCGACCTTCGCAAAGAGTTCCCCCCTCGCCGTCTCGCTGACCCGCGGCGGCCCCGCGCACGGCCTCTCGCAAACACGCGATTCGCGCATCTTCCCTCCGATGATTGAACCCGTCGCCGTTTTCAACATCTTCCTCGGCCTCCGTCACGCTTACTTCTCCGCGGAAGGCCGCCCCGCGCGCTCGGGCAACGACATCCAGCTGCTCATGGACGGCGAAGAAAGTTGGACCCGCGTCTGGCAAGACCTCACGCGCGCCCAAAGCTCAATCCACATTTCGACGTGGATGTGGGATTCGACGTTCGAACTCTTGCGCGACGCCGCGACACATCATCTCCTTTCGTCGGCTGGCCGCGCGGCCAATACCATTCTCTCGATCCTTGAGGCGAGCCCCGCGTACAAGCGCGTCCTCGTAAATCAACTTGTCGCGCAGGACAACTTCGCCACAAACTGGCTAACAACCGATACGGCGCTTCGCGCGCATGGGCCTCTCGCGAGCGACAGTTTTGAATACATGGGACAGAAAAACGACGCAACGGGCCGCTTTCGAATGGCGCCGCGGAGTTTCCGGTTCGCGGACCGCGTGCGGAAAGTCTTCGCCGACTTTGCGGCGCGTCCATTTGATCCCGAAGACGAAATCGCGTCGCCGATCGCGCCGCGCATGGTCGACCTCACGCGCTGGCCCGTAACGCTCGACATTCCGCACGCTTCTCAGCACCAAAAGTTCATGGTGTTGGACGGCACGACGGCGTTTGTCGGCGGATTAAATTATGTCCGCGCCGATTGGGATTCATCGCAACATCGCGTTTTCGACCATCGCCGCATGCTCTTCGCAGCGACACAGGCGGAGCGCGAGGCGGTCTTGGCGAAGAGCGACACGCCCGACATGGCTCCGCGCAAGGACTACTTGGTGCGCGTGAAAGGCCCAGCCGTACAGGATGTCGCGGACGTCTTCAAGGTGCGCTGGGACACGAACATTGCGCGCGCCGCGGAGTATTCGATTAACGCGACGACGTTTCTCGTGAATCGCGCGCAGCCGTCGTATGCCGGCGGCGCAACCGTGCAGCTCACAACGACCATGCCCGACCCGTGGAACGAACACTCCATTCTAGAATCGTGGCTCGCCGCCATATCGCAGGCGAAATCGTTCATCTACATCGAAGATCAGTATTTCCGCAGCACCGTTCTGAACGACGCTATCACCGCGCGCATGAATGCGGTTCCGGACTTGAAGCTCGTCGTTGTCACTAAGCCCATCAACGAGTGGGTCGACCCCGCGTGTTACTGGACGGCGCGGCTGCACAACAATATGAAGGCGCGCTTCCCGGACCGCTACCGCGTCGTCCAGCTCCGTTCGTTCGACACGGCGCCGAGTTTTGGCATCGACGAAACAGCAGGCGTTTTCGCCGACATCGATATCCACTCGAAGATGCTCATCATCGACGACCTCTACATGAGCGTCGGCTCAGCCAACAAAAACAACCGCGGCATCTTTTACGAAAGCGAGATGAACCTCGCGATCTTGGACGCCGTGTGGGTGAAGAACGCGCGACGCCGCATTTTCGCGAACCTCTTCGGCTCGTCGGCGTTTGCGACCGACGACGTTCGCGTTTGGTGGAACTACTTCTCGGTCTTCGCGAATTGGAACGACTACGTCAAACAAAACTGGTCGAGCGCGTGGGGCGATCTCAACTTGAACGGGGCGCCGCTACCGTCGACGTATCAGCCGCGCGGATTCCTCTACAACCTCGACTTCCGCGACGCCTCTTACTGCCTCATCGAAGCCGTTGGCGAAGACATCATGTAGGTCGGCCCGAAAATCGGCCAATCAAAGGGGTGCACGGTCCGAAGTCGCAAAGAATCGCGCCATCAAATCGATCATCGGCGCGACGTCACGCGCACCCGACATCTCGCGAACCGAGTGCATCGAAAGCATCGCGTTCCCGACGTCAACCGTGCGGATGCCGAGGCGCGAGGCGCTGATGGGGCCGATCGTCGTTCCGCATGCGAGGTCGGCGCGATTAACGAACTCTTGCGTCGTGACGCCCGCAGCGCGACCCAGGGCTCGAAAAAACCCGGCCGATTCGCCGTCGGTCGCGTAACGCAGATTTGAATTGGTCTTAATGACGGGACCGGCGTTCAAGCGAGGCATGTGGGCGCCGTCGTGCAAGTCGGCGTAGTTCGGATGGACGCCGTGCGCCATGTCGGCGCTCACGAGAAGGCTCTGCGATGCCGCGCGTGGCCACGCTTCGTGCGCGGCTCCAGCGAGGCGGCCTAAAATGTCGACAAGCATCGGGCTGTCGGCGCCGCGTGCCGACTGGCTTCCAACTTCTTCGTGGTCAAAGAGCGCGAGCACGGCGGTCGCGGAGGCTGCGGTTCTGTTGTCGCCGCTTGGGAGCCGCAAGAGCGCCGTGAGTCCCGCGTGGCACATCGCCAAATTGTCGAGTCGCGCCGAGAAAATGAACTCTCCGTCGGCTCCGCCCCGCGCTGGGGGCGCCGCATCAAAAAGGGAAAGGTCCGCACCCACAATCGCGTCCCGTGAAACAGCCGCGGCACCCGCGAGCCGTTCCTCGAATGCGGCACGCGGATCGCCGTCGGCGCCCCACTCGGCAAAAATGGGCGAGAGGTGCCGGTGTCGGTTGAGAATGAGCCCCGTCTCGTTCACTTCGCGGTTCAAGTGGATCGCAACGTTGCCAATGCGGGCAAGCGCGCCGTCGAGGCGAATGAGTCGGCTCACAAGGCGTCCGTCCCCCTCGTCAACGACCACGCGCCCCGCGATGCCGAGGTCGCGGTCGGCCCAGCTCGCAAGAATCGGCGACCCGTACACCTCGACATCGAGTGCGATAAAACCTTCGCGCGAGCGCGCCGCGCGTGGCTTTAAGCGCAGCCCCGGCGAATCGGTGTGCGCACCCACGATATGAAAGCCCGCGTCAGCGACCGGCTTCGCGCCCAAGCTAAAGGCGACGATCGAGCCGCCCCCGCGCTCAACAAAATGTCGCCCACGTGCCGCGACGCCCCAAGCGGCGCCTTCGTCGAGCCGCGAAAAACCAGCCGCCTCGAGCCGCCGTTGCACCTCCGCAACCGCGTGAAACGGCGTTGGGCTCGCGTTCAAAAAGGCGATGAGATCGTCGACCATCGTTGCGCCGCGATGTTACGCAAGACAAAGCGGTTTGGATAGTCCCAATCGTTCATCTGTTTTTTTTTATCGATTGCGGTCGTCGCACTCGAAAGACGCATCCGTACACTTGTCACCACAAACCCGATATTTATCTCCGCAGCGGCTCTCACACGAATAGGCGTGATTACAATCGGCTTCGCAGTCCTTTCTGTTGTTGACACAACGCGTGATGCACCGGCTGTGTACGGCATCGCAGTTGACCCGTTTCGGGCGCGCCGGCCGCGTGCTTTGCGATTCCGCCGCGCTACCCGCGTTCTTAGCTGTCGCTCGCCATCCACCCTCCGCCTTTAGGCTCGCTGCATAGCGCACGGCCGGGAAGACGTTGACGATGAGGCCACCCGGCGCGCGCTCGATCACGACGAACCCATGGCCGTACGGTTGTCGCTCGACACGAACGATTCGCGAGGGGAGTTTTCCCGTGTAATGAAATCCGCGCCCGACGACTCGAAACGGATAGAGCGTTTTCGCGCGTTCGCCCTCGAGAAACTTGTGGAGATCCGGCGAAACTGGGATCGGCCCCTTTGCATACCCCTTCATCACGAGCGCGATTGAGCCAACGAGCTTGCCAAACTCCTCGCGTTCGCGATCGTTCGACGGTCTTAGGCCGGTGACCCGCGCACCCGAAAAACCCGTCGTCAGAATTGCCAGGCGGAGGGAATCGTGGGACGCGCGAACGTTGTCGGCGCCGTCAGGAATATCGACCGAGAATCCAAGATACGTTTGCGGCGAATCGCCGTCCGGGGGGGCAAACGTACCCCAGCCGATTCTCGATGCGGCACACAAGGACCGATGCGGATCGCGCGAGCTTGGCCCGCAGTCGAACGCCGCCGCGAAACGTTTCGCAAGCGCCTGCACGCCTTCGTCGGATAACAGGGCATCCGGCGTTCCGTTCTTCGTCACGGCTGGCGCCGCCGTGGAAGGTGCCGTCGTCGAAGCGGCAGCGCCCGCGCCCCGCGGGGTCGTCGGCTCGCTCGGAACCGCAGACGATTTGCTACAAGCCGTCGCAACCAAACCGACGATCGCAATCCATGAGATTCTGAGATCCACCGTTGTCATCTTTTTCTCCCTCTCTTTCGTTTTTCTACCTATTGGCCGTTTGAACCTCGATGATAGATTTACCCCGATCGCCGCACCACTGACATCGCCTTACAAAGCCTTACCGGGCTTGGTGGAGAACGGCGCAAGGGAACGGTCGCGTTGATTGAAATTCGTCCACGGTATACTCATCCGCAAGTCGCCGCGCCGCGTTTATCCCGTTCGACGCGCCGACGTGAGGAGGCCCGATGATTTCGGCGAAACTTGCCCCTTTCGGCACAACGATATTTAGCGAGATGACACGCCTCGCAAACGCGCACGGCGCCATCAATCTCGCGCAGGGCTTTCCCGATTTTGACGGGCCACCCGCGATGATCGACGCCGCCGCGCGCGCGCTTCACGACGGTCACAACCAATACACGCGGTCGATGGGCCACCCGAAACTCGTCGAGGCGATCCGTCGCTTCATCGAACGCACGTACGGCCTCGCGTACGACCCCGAAACGGAGATCGCGGTGACATCTGGCTGCACCGAAGCGATCGCGACGTCGCTCATCGGCCTCCTCAACCCCGGCGAAACGGTGCTTCTCTTTGAGCCATTTTACGACAGCTACCCCGCGAGTGTCGCCATGGCCGGGGCAACCGCACGCTACGTCACGCTCCGTCACCCCGATTTCGCGCTCGACGAATCAGCGCTCGCGAGAGTTTGGGACGCGTCCGTTCGCGTGGTGCTCGTCAACAATCCGCACAACCCATCGGGCAAAGTTTTCACGCGTGCCGAGCTCGAGCTCGTCGCCAACTTCGCGCGACGACACGACACCATCGTCGTCTCCGATGAGGTGTACGAAAACCTCACGTACGACGGCGCGCCGCACAACCCGATCGCATCGTTACCCGACATGCGCAAACGCACGCTCACTCTTTCCAGCGCCGGAAAAACGTTTTCGTGCACCGGCTGGAAAGTTGGCTGGGTGACGGGGCCCGCGTCCCTCGTCGCCGCAACGCAAGCCGCTCATCAATTCACAACGTTCTGCACGCCACCCGCGTTTCAAATCGCCGTCGCCGCCGCCCTCGACGCGGCCGATGCCGCATTCCTCGCGACCTATCGCGCCGAATACACCGCGCGACGAGATTTCTTGCTCGCCGCCTTGCAAGCGTCTGGCTTTTGTCCCATCCGCCCGCGCGGCACTTACTTCATCCTCGCCGACTACTCGGCTCTGTCTCACGATGACGATTTGACGTTCGCGCGCCGCCTCGTCACCGAAATCGGCGTCGCCGCAGTTCCGCCGTCCGTCTTCTACGCAGCCGACAAAACCGAAGGCCGCCGCCTTCTCCGATTCGCATTTTGCAAACGTCCCGAAACGCTCGACGCCGCCGCCGAACGTCTCAACAAGCTTCGCCTAACGCAGTGAACCTTACCGTGCGCACGAATGGTCTTGGTGCATATCCCTGCGTGAGCTCAATTCACGAACATTTTCCGTAGCAGCCCCATGCCGGATTCTCTGACGTGCAGTCTGTATTCGACGCACATTCTTCTGCCCGATCATAGCACAAGCCTGTCCTCCCGCATTCCCAACAGCCCCGAGTAAGCGAGCAAACATCTGAAGCGCACTCCTCATTGTTCTTGCAAAGTTTGCCTTCCGACGCTTTCTCGAAGCAGGTCAGTTTGTCGCGATCACAGAACATTCCCTTGTTTGGGCGCAGTGGATCGGTACAACCAATAGCGATGGTGCACTCTTCACCCCTCATACTGCGGCACCTGCCCTCGTTAGCGCTGCATCTGTTGCTCATACACTGAACATCTGCGGTGCACTCAGTCATGGCGCTGCGGGAGCGTTCTGGATAGCAGGTGGGCATTGTGCGGCCATCCAACGCGGCACAGAATAGGTTGGCACCGCACGCATCGATCCCAAGGCTTGCGCAGCAGGGTTGCGATACCGTTTGTGAAGGTCCATAGGCGCACGCTCCGGCGTCGACCGGACCGCCGATAGGCACTCTTCCGCTCGTCCCGCCGTCCGAGCGATTGACGGGGCGGCCGACACAGACGCTTGGATTCGCCAAAGTCTCTGCCAAGCGGTTGCATGGCGCCGAAAGAATCGAGGCGACGCAGTTCCCGTCGAACGAAGCGCCGTCGACAGCCCCTGCGATCGCGTCACAGCTCCCACCGGGCATCGCACGCTCGACGCCCAACGCAAACGTCGCGGCGTTCGTCGACGCGAGCGGACCGGGGTTGCACCGCGCGTAAGTATCATAGGCCGCGGTAATAAAATCACGGCACGCCTGCGCGGGTGACACCACATTGCTCCCACAAGCGCCACCCTTCGACAGAGCCGCCACGCAGAAGAGCAGCGTGGACCACCTAGAGTCCAGTATTCGTCTTGTTTTCATCATTGTCTCCAAGTTTCTGCTACCGCGCCGAGCGGGCAACATACCTGAACTTGACGGCAGAAGTAAAGGAGATTCATCGGTTTGAAACGGTCGCTGAATTGGATCCGTCGAAGGCTGCAAGGGAAGAGGCCTCATTCATTGCGTCATTGCTCCTTTGCGCCTTGGCGATGAAATCTTCTGCGGTTGCGGAAACGGGGGCAGGCGCCATCGCGCGCGCGACCCCTTGCCCAGCAAGGATCGCCGGTGGTATTTTTGATTGGAGACAAAAAGAGTTGGCGCTTTCGCGAAACGACCCTTCCCTCGACACCCTCCGGGTTCGCGCGTGGTTTTTGTACATCCCTCTGTTTGCCGCATTTGGCGTCATCGCGTGGCGACTTCACGTGTGGCAAGTTGACGAAGGCGCGGAAAACGTTCGCCTCGCCGAGATGTCGAACACGGTGGAAGAACGCGTCGTCGCACCGCGCGGGCGCATCCTCGACCGAAAGGGCCGCGTGCTCGCCGCGAATCGCCCCGCCTACAACGTCTACGTCGTCCCCAAACTGTTGCCGCGCTCAGGCCGGCTCTGGCGCGAACTCCGCGACACGTTTCGATTGACGCCCGAACAAATCAAGGACATTCAGGCTTCGATCGAACGCTCGCTCGCCGGCGCGGGTTCGCTCTCGACGAGAGAGCCCATCTTTCTCAAACAAGCCACGTCGCCGAGTGAAAACGCGGCCTTCGAAAACGCCGCGTTTCGCTTTGGTGAAATTGAAATCCAGCGCGGCGAAGGCGGTTCCACGCGCGCGTCGCTGAACGTCGCGCAGTTCCCCTCGCGCCGACGCGTCCTTCGCGACCTTCAAGAGATCCTCGCGCTCGAAAACGAAAAACTCGACGAGATCGAAGTCCGCATTTCGTCGCTCGCAGTCCCCGACCTGGGCGAAGCGATCCCCGTCAAACGCGACATCGACCCCAAGACGGAAATCCCGCTCCTCGAGGCCAACGCCCATCGACTGCCCGGCGTCCTCATCAAAAAGGAGCTCTTGCGGTTGTATCCGTTCGGCGAATCCGCGGCCCATATGGTCGGCTTCATGCAGGAGATGACTCCCGCGGAGTACAAAAACCACCGCAGCATCGGGTACCGCTTGGGCGACATGCTCGGCCGATTAGGAGCCGAGCGGCTTTACGAGCGCGAATTGCGCGGCCAGGACGGCGTCGAATACGTCATCGTTGATGCGCGCGGACGCCGTCGCGATGACCCGGCTGCGCGACGACTCATCACGGGAATGCCGAACCGCGCGCCGATTCCCGGCAACGACGTTTATCTTTCGATCGACGTCGACCTGCAGCGCTCCATGGAGGAGTTTGTGCGCGGCCACCCGCGCGTGGCACTCGTCGCGCTCGACGCCAACACCGGGCAAATTCGAGGGCTCGTCTCAAAGCCGAGTTTCGACCCGAACACCGTTCTCAAAAACTGGAAGCGCCTTCTCGCGGACCCGGCGAAACCGATGAACGACCGCGTGACGCAGGAATCGTACTTCCCGGGCTCAACCTACAAAGTTGTCGCGGGAATGGGCGCCATCGAGCTCGGCAAAGTCACGCCGCACCAGTCGTTTCATTGCTCGGGCTCGCTCTACTTTGGTCGCAAATTCGAGTGCCACCGGCGCCACGGTTCGACCGATTACAAACACGGCTACATGTTTTCGTGCGATGTTTACTTCTACAACATGGGACTGCGCGTTGGAATGGACGCCATGGCGCGGTTCGCGCGCGACCTCGGATACGGCGAACGTCCCGGGCTTGACCTCACGAAGGAAGCCGTCGGCACGGTGCCCACGATCGCGCACCACAAGCGCGTTTCGGCCGAAGGGTATGTGCGCGGCTTCGACCTCAACACGGCGATCGGCCAGGGCGAAGTCCGCGTGACGGCGCTGCAGCAAGCGCTCGCGTACGCGGCGATATCGAACGGCGGGAAGCTCCTGAAACCGACGCTGCTCGAAAAGATCGTCTCGGCCGATGGGGTTTCGCGGGCGGCGCCGCTTGTCGTGAAAAGAAAGATCCATGTGAGCGAGCGAACGCGTCGCTTAACCCACGAAGCACTCACGGCGGTCATGAATACGCCCGGAGGCACGGCGTATTTTCGGCGCTCAAAGCGAATCAAGGTGGGCGGCAAAACAGGAACCGCGCAGCGGCGACACAACATCAAGGGCAAGGACTGGGAGCGGACCTACGAAGACCGCGACGACGCATGGTATGTCGCGTTCGCGCCGGCCGATAAACCAGAACTCGCGGTCGCGGTGCTTGTTGAACACGGCGGCCACGGCGGCGCAACGGCCGCGCCCATTGCCGTCAAAATCTCCGAACGTTGGTTCGAGCTTGAAGGGAAACTCTCGCCGGTGGTCGCGAAAGCCGTGCGGAATAAGCCCCAACGCGCGGGCGACACGACGAAGCCAGGCGGAAAACCGCCGAACGGCGCGCAAGGTCCGTCAATCGCCCCGCGAAAAGGCGAGCGCCGCCCGCGCCGAACCAACCACCCGTCGCGATGCACCTCGTTCGCCCGGTGCAACGCCGTGACGCTTTTCGCCCGTCGCCATCAAGGCGTCACGCTCCGCGGTTCTTTTCGTCACGGTGCCCGCACCACCATTGAATTCGATTGGGTACTCCTCTTTACGTTCATCGCGCTCGCCCTCGTCGCGACGATCAACCTCGGCAGCTTCCCGCGCGCCGTCGCCGAAGGAAAGCACACGTCGCAACTCATTTTTTTTCTCGGCTGCTCCGCGATCGCCGGCGTTCTTGTCGTGTTCGACTACCGCCACTTCGCGCGTTTGGTCATCCCGGCCTACATCGGCAGTCTCGCGCTTCTCGTACTCCCACTTGTCGCCGGCCCCACCATAAACGGGGCCCGCCGCTGGGTCTTTTTGGGTTCAATGTCGTTCCAGCCCTCCGAACTCTCGAAACTTGGCCTCATTCTCTTTACCGCCTGGTGGCTCGACCGCCGAAACCGCGTCGACGCGGGCCTCGGTTTTGCCGACGTCGGCGTTCTACTTGCCGCGCTCGCCCCCGCCCTCGCGCTCATCCTCAAAGAGCCCGACCTCGGGACCGCGATGATCCACGTCTTCATCGTTGCCTCGATGATGCTCTTCGCCAAAATCAACTGGAAGGTCCTTCTCGTCATCGCGGCAATCGGCGCAGGCGGCGCATATCTCGGGGTGAAACACCTGAAACCGTATCAGCGCGATCGCATCACGACGTTTCTCGACCCCGAGGCCGATCCAAAAAACAAGGGCTACCAGGCGCTCCAAGCGAAATACGCCGTCGGCTCGGGGCAACTCCTCGGGAAAGAGTATCGCCAAGGAACGCAAACGCAGCTCGAGCGAATCCCCGAACAACACACCGATTTCATCTTCACGGGGTGGGCCGAGGAGTGGGGTTTTTGGGGATCGCTTTTCCTCCTCGCGCTCCTCTTTTTTCTCATCGGATGGGGGATCACGATCGTGCGAAACGCCCGCGATCGTTTCGGGAGTTTTCTCGCGATGGGGTGCGTCGCATTTCTGTTTTGGCACGTGGTGATCAACATCGGCATGGTGATCGGCCTTTTGCCCGTTGTCGGTGTGCCTCTCCCCTTCATGAGCTACGGCGGCTCATCGATCTTCGCGGTCTGCCTCGCGCTTGGCGTCATGATGAACGTGTCGATCCGGAGAAATCAGTGACGCACAGACTTGCAGAGCGTCTCCCCGCGGTGCTGCTCGTCATCGCAATCTCCGCGTGTAAGAGCGAAGGCGTCTCCAATTGGACCGGCGAAATTAAGAAGACGACGGTCGGTGGCCCTGTAGCGATTCGGTCTGTGTTTTTCACACTGCCGTCGCTCGGCCTCGAAATCGACATGCCGGCCGATTCGAAGGCCGAAGTCATCCTGGGCGATACGGTCGCGATTCACTCGGAGGCGGCGTTTCGATGCGGCGTGCGGGTTTGGGCCGAAAAACGGGAGTTCGACCCAGACTACGCGCATCTCGTCGCGTTGGGGAAGGTCGGAAGACCCAGCGGGGGACCTGCGGAGTCGCTCTCCCACGAAAAAAACCCGAGCGGCGAATGGCGCGTCGAGTGGGTCGAAACGCTCCCCTCGACTGGCCGAAAACTGTTTCCGGGAACTTATCGACGAATCATCGACGGCAAACCATATCGGTGCGTCCGTTCAGCCTCGACAACGCCCGAAGCTGCCGACTGCGCAGCTCGCGCCTGCATGAGCTTGCGAAAACCGTCTGCGCCACCAACCCGTTAGCTTGGCCCGTTATGGGCTGGCTGACGATCGAACCCGTGTCACCCGAATCACGATTCTCTTGCGTTTGGACGGGTCGAGCACGATCCGAGGCCGCGTACCAGGCTTTAGCGAAAACCTCGACGTCGTGTTTGGCTCACGGGCGTCGTCGCTCCGTCCCCCTTGCACTTCGAGCCAAACCTTCAATCGGTCTCTCTTATTTTCGGCAAGAGCCATTTTTTTCAACTGATTCATCCGGCCTTTCTTCCTGTTTCGTCGGTCCGGGCCGAAGCCGACCCACCGGTTTGTGACCATACATTACAATATATATGGTGTCAAAAAATGGGTATGTTTGGCGCGTGAATAATCTCAGGGAACGCGCCGTCTAACGATCGGTGGTGAATACCGGAGGGATCTTCATGAACATCAAACCGTTAACTTTGCCGTTGATCGTGCTCGCGCTCGCGACTGTCCCAGGTCTCGCGTCCGCAGCGTCCGACATCGACTGCACCAACAAAATCAACCCGAACACGATGACCCAGCGCGACTGCATGGCGACTGGCTGGGGCACGAATGCGTGCAAATTCCTTCTGGAGCGTCGAGCCAAGGGCGCGCGCTACCGCACGCTCAACGACATCGTTAACATGGTTCGGCTTAAATACGGGAACGACGAGAGCAAATGCGTCAAGCGGCGCGGCGAGAGTTTTAAGACGTGGATTTGGCCGAAGGCCGCGTGTGAAATGACGAAGAAATCTGAGCGCTGCGACAAGAAATCGGGAAACATGTGTCCGAGACGAGTCGAAGCGGGCGGCGATTTCTCAACCTGCTCCGAAAACCCGATGTAGTTAGAACTTCTCGATAATCTTCCCGGCGAACTCGCTGCACTTCAGCTCGCGCGCGCCCTCCGTTTGCCGCGCGAGATCGTACGTCACCGTCTTCTCGAGAATCGTCTCTTCAATCCCCTTGACGACGAGCGCCGCCGCCTCACCCCCCCCCATATGCTCAAGCATCATAACCCCCGACAACATGAGCGACCCCGGATTCACCTTGTCGTGCCCCGCGTACTTCGGCGCCGTGCCGTGCGTCGCCTCGAACATCGCGTAACCATCGCCAATATTCGCACCCGGCGCCATCCCCAGGCCGCCAACCTGCGCCGCACACGCATCCGACAAAAAGTCTCCATTCAAATTTGGCGTGCACAAAACCGAATACTCCTCCGGCCGAAGCAGCGCCTGCTGGAACATCGAGTCAGCGATCCGGTCTTTGACAACAACCTTGCCGGCCGGCGCCTGTCCGCCATGTTTCGAAGTGACGTCCTCCTCCGTAACGCACGCACCTTGAAACTCCTCGCGCACAAGCTCATAACCCCAGTCGCGAAACGCGCCCTCCGTGAACTTCATGATGTTCCCCTTGTGCACGAGCGTTGCCGACGACTTGCCGTGCGCGATCGCGTACTTCAGCCCCATCTTGATGAGACGCTTTGACCCAAACGCGCTCATCGGCTTGACGCCAATCCCGCTCATCTCGCGAATTTTCGTCTTGAGCTCGCGGTTCATAAAGCTGATCACCCGGTTCGCCTCGTCAGAGCGCGCTTTCCACTCGATCCCAGCGTAAACGTCTTCCGTGTTTTCGCGAAAGATGATGACGTTCAATTTTTCGGGTTGCTTCACGGGCGACGGAACGCCTTGAAAGTAGCGCACCGGCCGAACGCACGCATACAGATCGAGCACCTGGCGAAGCGTGACGTTAAGCGAACGAATGCCGCCTCCAATCGGCGTTGTAAGCGGGCCCTTTATCGCAACGCGGTACTCCTTGACCGCTTCGATCGTGTCGTTCGGGAGCCACTCATCGTATTGGCGCTTCGCCTCTTCGCCCGCAGGCACCTTAAACCAAACGAAGCGACGCGTTCCGCCGTACGCCTTGTCGACCGCCGCGTCCCAAACACGCTGTGACGCGCGCCAAATGTCGGGGCCGATGCCGTCGCCCTCGACGTACGGAATGATCGGATCGTACGGAACATTGAGCGACCCGTCCGCGTTGACGCCGATCTTTGAGCCGCGGGTTGGTGGGGTCACGTATTTGTACGTCGCCATCTGCTCCTCCTCGTTGATGCCAAAAGAGTGATGAGGGGAGTTTTTATCAGGAAAGCAGGAAGGCAGGAAGCCCTAATGGCGTCGGCTAGCCGGCTTTCGCGGTGACATCGACCTCTTTCATCCAGAACCAAATGCGAAGGCGTGCTCACGCGCCGAGAAAGCGCCATCCGCGCCGATCGTTCTATCGGTGCGCCGGCCGGGTTACGGGGAAAGAAGCGCGCCGTCGATATTCTCGGTGACGTCGCCAGCGACCGTGACGGTTCTCACGACGTACTTCTCGGGTGTCTGCTGGCCACCGACGAAAATGCCGATGGTGATGGTCGTCGGTCCCGCGTCAAAAACCGTCTCGGGTGTCACCGTCGGATCGCATGGGTTGTCTCCAGCGTCTGGCGTATTGGTCATCGCTGTCGCCGTCAGCGCGAAGGAATTCGACGTGATCGAGGAACAGAGGCGACTCACGTTCGTCGCGGTCGCGAAAAAGATCTTGTTGGCCTGGTTTGAAATTGTCGTTGTTGAGATAAAGATGCGACCGGGTCCCGATCCCGCGTCGCCCGTCGGCGAGGTTCCCGACGAAGCGCAAGCGGCGCCACCAACAAGGCCCGCACAAAGCACCGAACGAAATCGCGTGGTCACCATGAAAAACCCTCCTTGAAAAAGATGCCCAAGAAACGCAAAACTTTGCGAAGCATTCGCAATACCCTATTGGCCGTCAAGCACCACGTTAACGCCGAAAATCTTGCTCGCGGAAGAGGTCGTTCGTGCGCGAAAGCGTGCGCCACGTGGAAATCCACTCGCGATCGCGAAGAAAGCGCGGCGTGAATTTCGGCGGCCGGAGCAGCTTCGCCTCGAGGAGCGCCGACGCGAGGGGGACGTCCTCAACGGTCATTTTTCCGCAGATGAAAACGTACGGGTCCGCGACGCCGAATCGAAACGCGTTTCGCACTTTGTTGAAGCCGTGTTCGTAAATGGCGTCCTTCGTGAAGAGGCCACCGCGAAAAACGCGCTCGCAGATGTAGTAGGCGTCGTCTTCGTCGAAGCGGTGCCGATCGACCATCTCGCGAAACACGTCGAAAAAATCGGCGCCCGACACGGCGAGGTCGATTCCGACCGTGCGCGCGCCCAAAATCGCGAGGCGCTGGTTCGTGAGGGCCTTCGCTTCCTCCTCGGCCCAAATCGCGCCCCCCTCTTGGTCCGCGAGGTAACCCGGCGTGCCGATCTCAAAGAGGCGAATCGCGTGCTGCTTCGCGTTGTACGTCGTGACGACGTGAAATCCAACTTCATGCACCGCGAGCCGAACACACTCCTTCGCCGAATAAACGACCCCTTTGCGAAGCGAGATCCCGCTCTCGCCCGCGGCCGCGTTCGCGCTCATATGCTCTTTGACGCGCACCGAGCACTTGAAACCGTATCGCGAAATCTCTTCTTTGAGCACCGACTCAGCCGAGCCTGGTCCCATCGCGGGCACGACCTTCGGCTCCTCCTCACGCGGTGCGGCGAGCCAGAGCTTCGCGACTTCGAGCGAGCGCGCAACGCCATACGGCGACACCGACGGGATGCCATAGAGCGACACCGAATACCCCAGAAACCGTTGCCGGTCGCCGACGGCCCCGACGAGCAGCACCTCTGTGTTAATCTCGTCGATCTTTCGTTTGTAAAGCGTCCCGAGCTCCGAATTGTCGAGCTTCTTTTCAAGCGCCACAAGCGCGCGCGTGGTTTTGCCGACATCGAACTTGAGCGGCCGATATCTAAACCTCGGCGCGTACCGGTGCCCGCGGTGAACCTCGCGAAAAAAATGTTCGCGCTCGTGCGCCGCGTTGATCGGGTTAATGTAGTAAAGGGTTCGGACCTCACGCGCGAGGCGGTAAAGCGCGACATCAACCTCGCGAAGCTCCTTTGAGAGCATCGCCGACACTTTACCACGTCGCAGAGATTGTGCTAATTGAGCGCGTTCTTCGCTGGAGGACGCATGAAACGATTCGCCACAACACTGACCGCTCTCGCGTTTTTCGCCTGCTCGAAAGTTGAGGAAAAAAAGACCGAGTATTTTCCCATCTTCTTTACGGGCGTGATGTTCCCGGGATTCGTGTCGGGGCAGCCGGACCAAACCGAGCAGGTCAAGTTCATTCAGTGGCTCAAGGCGCGCCTCGCAACGCGAAGCTACGAGGCGGTCGCGGGATACAACCTCTTTGACCTTGGAAACGACTCGCTCTGCAGTCGCCTTCAAAACTCGGGGCTTCAGGTGATTTCGGGGCGCACCTACGACAACGGCTGGGCTTGGCCGCCCGTTACGTGCGCTTACGGTTTTTGGTCAGAGACGGGTCTCGCGAAGCTCGCGTGGGACCAATGGCGACTCACATCGGCGTCGACCGATTTCCCGGCGTCGAAGCGCGCCATGGCGATTAACGATCGCGACGTGAAACTCATTCGCGATTTCGCCGTGGACGGCGGGCAGCTCTCGGGCGGCGATATCGTTTACATTTCAAAGCCGATTTTCGATGTCGTGGCGAAGCCGTACGTCGATGGCGGCAACTCGCCCGACCTCGACTTCGAAGTCGACCGCACCGTCACCAACATCTACAGCTCGCTCTCGCAGGCCGGCTGGAACCCGCAGCGCGTCGCACTCGCGATCGAGCTTCTCGATCCGCGCGCGACCGCCACCGCGCCGACAACGAAGGCTGGGCAGCCGGTCCCGTCGAGCGCCCAGGGCCTCGTCGACACCTTGACGTGTGACACTTCGATCGCGACGTTCGCGACAACGTGTTACCGATCGTTCGTCAAAAACCTCGTGCGACAAGTCGCTCTCGCGAAGCAGCCCGAATGGCTCTTTGTGGGGACGAGCCTCGAACGTTACGCGGTCGCGAATCCGCAAGACTTCACAAATTTGGCGTCGCTTTACCGAGAGATTTATTTCGACCTCAAAGACGCGGGCGTCACGTCGAAGATTGGTCCGGGAATCGACTGGGCCGTCCTTCGGGCACAAGCCGCATCGGGCGGCACCGGGACCGATGGCGGCGCTGCGGCCGTTTCGATGTCGACCTATTGGGCGAGCGTCGTTGCGCCGTTCCTCCATCAACCGGTCGCGACGGGTGTCGATGGCGGCGTCGCCTACACCGGAGCGGCAACCGCTGATCTCATCGGCGTTTCGGCATTCATCAACTCCGCGGATTACAACGGCTTCGCGAACGACATCCCGACGACTTACTTCGACGACCTCTTTGTTCTAGCGGTGAAGTAAGCAAACAGTTCACAGTTGACAGTTAACAGTCCGGAATCTTGACTGTCGACTGTGAACTATTGGCTGTTAACTGTTCTTACTCCGTCAAACAAAGCCCCGCGGGGCCAATCGGCAAACAACTGAGAACGCCCGCATCGTCATTGGGCGCCCGGTCGCAACACATCCCCGTCGGACAATCGCTCTCCTTGACGCAGCCCTTGGAGCAGAAGGCGATCCCGAATCGCGCGTCAATCGCCAAACAGAACCCCGTCGAACACATCGCGTTGCCAAAACACTGCGTCCCAACCCCCGCGTCGACCGCGTGGCAGTAACTGTCGACAACGGCAATTTGATACGGGGTGTAGAATCCACCGTCACCGTCCGACGCAACGGGCTGGTTGCAAACGCCGCCATCCTCCGGCACCAGCTGCATCTGCGGCGGCACACAGCGATACGTCCCGGCATCGAAGGTCTTCGCGCAAGCCCAACCTTCGGGACACTTCTGGTCTCCGCTTCCCGATCCTCCGCAGTAATAGTCCGGGAACTGTAACGAGCAAACGTTTCGATGTCCGCCGTCAACGACAAGATCCGCGAGGCAAATCGCAATTCCGGCGTCGGCGTCGCAACCGCCATCGAAGATGTTCGTCGGACACGTCGAGCACTGTCCAATGCCGCTCGGGCAAAGGTCGCCAAAGACGCCGCCGTCGCGCACCGTGAAGCTGCCGCCGTCCGGGACGAACCCACAAAGCCCGAGCCGATTCGGCACGCATGTAAACTGCCCCGCGTCGCCAAGTCCGTCGATGTCCTTGCAGCAATACTCGCCTGCATCGCCGCCGCAGTCGTTCGCCGCCGCGCACGTCTTCGTGCAGACGCGCGCGTATTTGTTCGGGCTCGCGTACCGCGTGGCGCCGAGCGGATCGACCGTTCGACACGAGAGCCCACCGGCGTCGAGGCAGTCTGAGTTGCCGTGCGGACAAATTCCGCCGAGCGCCGACACGAGCGGGATGTGCGCCGATGAGAGGCAGAAACCGCCGTTAACGCCGCCGTCACCGTAAACGCCGCCCACGTTCGTCGTGCCGCGGCAACCCGTTCCCGTCTCGCACGGCTGGAATTCCGCGCCGCACGGCTTCGCGCAAACGCTCGCGTCCAGCGTCACCAGCGAACGCACGCACGCCTCGCTGCCGAGCAAATTGCACTCCTCGTCCTTCGCGCATGGATCGCCGGCCGGAGTTGGCGCCGGGCAATCGAGCCCCGTTTGGCAATACTTCTGTGCGCCACCATCAAACGCGACGCAGCATTCGCCCATTTCACAACCGCCCTGCCCCGTGCAGGCTCTTGTGCAGTGCTTCGCGCTTTGCCCCGACGGCTGATAACAGAGCGGCGACGACGGATCGCAATCGACCGCCTCGTCGCACGGGTATTGATACCCCGACAACTTGCAGTGCGTTTGGAGTCGACACCGCTTGTCGGTCGAAAGCGAGCCGTACCCCTGGATCGTTTGGCAACACATTCCGCCCGGCCCCGCATCCTGTGTGCAATCCGACCGCTGTGCGCAGTTCTTCGTGCAGAAGAAACTCCCAGCCGGCGCCGCTGCTCCACAAAGCGTCACGCTCCCCGGGTTGTTGATGTCGTATATCGTTCCCGCGTCGTTCGTGTCGCAAAGGCACTCGGGCGCGAGCGCCGGATCGCAGAGCACAACCGACGACGTCGCGCCGCACGCGTTCGTCGCCGACTGTCGACACGACGTTTTCCCGACGCCAAGAAGCGCGGTCGCGGGCGGCACCGTGAATTCGAACGATTCGCCCGTCGTGAGAAGGTTCGCAACTGGAAGACAGCACGTGCCGCCGTCGCAAACGTTCGGCGTCGTGCAACGTTTCGCGCAATACGCGCTTGCGCCGCCTTGCGGTATCGCACAATCATCGGTCACCGATGGATTGCAGTCGCCCGGTCCCGAGCACGAGGCGCCAACGCCACCGCCCAGCGTCCCCTTCTGCGCGCACCGCCCGCGCAGCGTGTGGCAAAACCGCGTCGTGTCGACCGCGCCGCCGTCCTTACAATCGGAGTCGCTCGTGCAGTCGATGCTGCAATCCTGCGGTGGCACGCAGACCGCGCCCGCATCGCCGTCGCCAAGCGCTTTCGCGCGACAACAAAAACTGTCGGGGCAGCCGAGGTCTGTTTGCGCACAGCAAGTCTTGGTGCAGTAATTGACGTTTTTGCCAAAATCGGTGAAACACAAAAGTCCCTGGCCCGAGTTACACGGCGTCAGCCCGTTTCCACAAAGCGCGCCGACCGCTCCGCCCAAGGGTGCGACGCAAACTCCGTTTTGACATACGTATCCAAACGAGCAGTCGTCCGCGCGCGCGCACGATGTTCCGCAGGTGCCGGTCGGGAAACAGCGGTTGATCGTGGTGCCACCGAGCCCTTGCGGATGGTCGCAACAGAATCCGTTTACGCCACAGACGCCGGCATCGGCACACGGCTGCGAGCAGTATCGAACCCCGTTTAAGGGCGCCGTCTCGCAAACGCCGGTCGAGCAATCACACGCCTGATTGCACGTCCCACCGAGCGCCAGCGGCCCGCCGTCGGATGTCAAGCACCCCGCGTCGACGCCTCCGTCCGCACCAACTCCCGCGTCCGTGCCCGAATCCGCCGCTCCCCCATCCGACGCCGATCCCGCGTCGCCCGCAACGCAAACGCCACCCGCATCGACATCACACACCATCCCGCCGCCGCCGCACTCCTCATTCGTTGTGCAACCTACGGCTTCGCACTTTCCACCGACGCATGCGCGCCCGGCGCCGCACTGCGCGTTCGACGTGCACTCCGACGACGTGATCTTACACCCCGCAACCACTGTAAGGGCCAGTAGGATCAAGAGAAATTGGATTCGCCTCATGCACCTCAGTATGAGGGGCGAAAACCAAGTTTTCAACTCTTGGGTGGTTACTTCTTCGTCGTCCAAAAGATGCGCTTCGCGCCACCATCAGCGGATCCCGCAATGTATCCCGCCCATACGACGTGAACGCCATCCAAGCCCGACGGGTTCGCTGCAACCGCGGGGGCATCGACGCCTCCGCCCGACACAACGGTCGTCGCCGAACCGACGCCCAAACCCACAACAAGCCCAACGCGGATCTTCGTTCCGTCTTCGCGCCATACGACGCCACCCGAGCCGTTCGGCGCCAAGGCGAGATGCGCGCCGTCGCTCGATGGGCCCAAGTCGCTCACCGCTTTCGCCGTACTCCACGGTACCCCGAACGCCGCGTTGAACCCCGACGTAAAAATAGCCGGCTGAAACACGCCATCGGGCGGTTGCCGCCAAATCGCCACCGCACCGCCGTCCCCATCGACGCCGATTTCAGCCGCCGATGCCGCGGTTGTCCCTGTGCTCACCGTGCCCGCGTCACCCCAACCCGCGTCGGGCGTGTAGCGGTTGTACCAGATTCTTGTTGAACCAACCGATTCCTGTTCCCAAACGACGATGGCGTTCCCCAATCCATCAACTGCGATGCGAGGACCATTAACGTTCGCGTTCGGCTCGCTGTCGATGCGAAGTGCGTTCGAACTCCAACCGCTGGTCGTGAGGTTTGTTTTTCGGACGAACACGCTTCGCGTCGCCAACGGTTGCCGAACAAACGCAAAGAAGACGTCGCCCGAGGTTGGGTGGAGCGCGACAACTGGAAACGTCGCCGACGCATCCGCGTCGTCAGAAACTTCCGCGACCGTGGCCCATCCACCGTCCACCGCGACGTTCCAATAGATCCGAGCATCGCGCTCCCAAACCACCGCAACACTTCCATAGCGATCGGCGCCGACACGGACATTCGTTGATGCGTCAGCACCGTTCGGGACGGAGGTCTCAATTAGGAGCGGGTTCGAAAAACCACCGTCCGCGTCGAAAAGAGCCGCGTTGATTCGAGACGACTGTATCCACGCAACAACGCCAAACCCATCTGCGCCCACCGCGACTTGCGGCGACGCGCAGTTCGCAGCGAGCGATAAGACCCCAGCGTCGAGCCAGCCCGCATCGGGCAAGTACCGCCGCGTCCAGACGTAATCGCCACTGCCTTGAGACAACTCTTGCAGCCACGCGGTCATCACGCGCCCCGTCCTATCAACGGCAATCGTGGGACTGGTCGCGGGAAGACCTGTGGCGGGACTAATCGGCGTGTTTGTCCCGGCGCCCGCATCGCCCGCGTCCCCAGCGTCGCTTCCGCCATCCGAACCGACAACACCGCCATCGGAGCATTTCGACAGCGCGATGCACACGTTGCCGCAGCACACTTCACCTGAAAAGCAACCGCTGTTGTTGATGCAGCTTGTCCCGGGTTTTTCAAATTTCCGACACGCGGTCGACGCCCCAATAAGGGCCGCGAGAAGCGCGACAAGGAAACTACCGCCGAATCGCAATCGCAAACCCCGGCATTCTCGGTCCTGACAGCGTTGGGACGGTCAAGTCGAACGAGACGCGCGTACTGGGGACGTCCTTGTGGAGCAAGAAAAGCGCAAGCGACACACCGCCAATAATTCCGCCGCCAATCATGAGCCCCGTGCCGATATCGATTTTGAGGTTCGCTGAGTCGACGTCGGCGTTGACGGTCTCGCGCGAACCGCCCATCGTTGGAGATGTCGCGAAGTAGAGAATCGACCCGACCGCAAGGCTCACGGTCGATACGCCGAGCGTCACCCAGCCCCACGGCCGCGTGTTTCGGCTCGGCTCGAACACCGCGTTGGTCTTTAACGGCGGCGTCGTCGCGGTGGTTAACGTGCTCGTCGTCGTTGTCGTGCTCGTACTCGTATGCGTGGCCGTAGACGGTTCGGTCTTCGCTGGAGGCGTCGCGACCACGGCAGGCGCAGACTTTACAAGCGTCCCGTCAACGGTTGTCTCGCGACCCGCTTCGATCTCAACATCGCTCATCTTCGAATCAAACCCCGCGCGCGAAACAGAAACCGTTCGCTTGCCGGGCGCAACCGCCACGCGTTTCAGCGGCGTTCGCCCAACGGGCGCACCGTCAACGTGAACATCGCTCCCCGCGGCCCCTGTCACGGCAAGGAATCCAACGCGCGCTTCAAGGTCGAGCGTCAACACGACGGTCTTGCCAACGCCAACGACGACGTTATCCATGACGCGCTCGTAATGGCCATCCGGCGTCGCCACGCGAATTTGGCGGCGGCCAATTTTGATCGCGCCGCTCCATGGCGTCGGCCCGCGATCGTTGCCATCGACAAATAGGCGCGCAAGCGGACGGTTCGCCGCAACCGACAACGCGCCCTCAAGCTTTTCACGGGTCGATCGAAAAAGCGCGACAGCCGCCGGCGGATCTGACACCGGGTCGACGTCGATGAGCGAATCGACCGTGAGGGCCAAGACAAACGCTTGCTCGGCGGCACTGTTTTTCCCGAGCTCCACCTGGGCGAGACCGATGTGTTTGTACGCCGACGCCCGCAACTTTACAGTCCGCAACTTGAGCGCAGCGATGACGAGATGCTTAATGGCTGCCTTCCACTCCCCGCGTGAAAAGTGCGACATCCCCTTGCCATAAGGTGGCGCGCCGGGGTCCCCAGCGAATGCCACGGCCGAAACAAAAGCGACCAAAAACGCGCCCGCTCTCATCATCACAATCGCTCGAGATCCACGACAACTTTCACCAGCGGTTTCGTCAAATTGACCCGCTTTTCGACCGGCTTAAATCCATCCTTCCGCACAATGAGCCGACGCGATCCGAAGGGGCCCTTCAAATCCGCGACGCCTTTTTGAACAGGTGTGCTTCCGTCGAGCGAAACATACGCCCAACATGGTTTCGAATGCTCCCTATCGCAATAGACGTACACGCGAACGGTCCCGTGGGTCGCGGCGCGTCGCGTTTCGCGCGGGCGCGTGGGAACTGGCACGGCCGCCCGGGCGTCGGCTCGCGCGGGCGTTTCCCCCGAAGGTCGAGCGGCGTCGGCTGCGGCCGAAGCGGGACGCGGCACGCTCGCCCCCTCGCGTTCGTCCCGTCGGGCAGCCTCGAACACGCGCGCAAAACCCTCTCGCACGCGGGCCACCACCGGCAATCGCGCCGCTGACAAGGACCGTGGATCCTCGGCGCCGCGCGATGTTGTCTCAGGGACAGCCGGATCGCCCTGTCGCCCTCCGCGATTTGGAAGCACGATCAGCGCCACGACAACCGCCGCAGCTAAACCGATCCCGACGCCCCCCGCCCAAATCCACCGCCGTTTAGACGCCGCCACCACCTCACCGCGCGCATGCAGCGTCTCACGCGACCCCGACCCTCTCACCGCCCGCGTCGCCCCCGAAGCGGAACTCGCCCGTGACCGCGTCGCGGTCGCCGCCCCACTTTCGCCAGAGAGTTCGCGCCGCATCTCGTCCGCCGACTGGAACCGGTTCTCCGGTCGCTTTTCGAGTGCCTTCATCATCGCGTCGTAAACGCGTGACGGAATCGTCGCCCGAAGCTCGTCGCCAAACGGCGGCGGCGGCTGATTGATCTGCGCGAGAAAGGTGTTGCGCGTTGAGTCGTCGGGGAACGGTCGCGCCCCCGCGAGCATTTCGTAAACGAGAAGTCCCGCGGAGTAAACGTCCGCGCGCCCGTCGACATGCTCGCCGAGCGCCTGCTCGGGCGCCATGTACGCCGGCGTACCAACGACCATTCCCGAACCCGTGAGAAGAACGCCCGACTGCAATTCGTCGTAAAGTTTCGCGACACCAAAATCGAGCAGCTTTACGAAGTTGTGGTGGCCGTCGACGTTGACGAGCATGACGTTCGACGGTTTTAAGTCGCGATGCACAATCCCGCGGCCGTGCGCGTGCTCAAGCGCCGCAAGGATTTGCGTGGCGATGCGGACCGCTTCTTTCGGCGAGAGGCGCGTTGCTGCCAGAATGCGATCGGTCAATCGTTCCCCTTCAACAAACTCCATCGCGAGATAAAGTTGCCCTTCGGCCGAATTCCCAAAATCGAGGAGCGTCACGATGTTCGGGTGCGAGAGACGCGATATCGACTCGGCTTCGCGCGTGAATCGCTGCGCCATCTTCGAGTCCCGCGACGCCTCACCCTTCAACAGCTTGAGCGCAACCGGCCGCTGCACGCTGAGCTGCACGGCGCGATAAACGACCCCCATCCCGCCCTCGCCGAGCGTCGATTCCAACCGAAAGCGTCCGTCCACGACGCGACCGGCGTCACTTGCGGGAGGAATCGGCGGCACAACGGCCGGACGCGAATCGGCCGTCTTCGCGCTCGAGTACGATGACGCGTCGACGGCCTTAAGAATATCGCGTGGGATCGGTGTCGGCGTCACGAGCGTTTTCCCGAGCGCCTCCGCCTCCCCTTCCCAAGGCGCCCTCGTCTGACCCGGTTTTTTCGGTCGCTCGTCGCTCACGCTTCGCGAACCCCTTTTTACAGTCCTGACAAAAATAATAAGGGTTTGGCCCGTTAGAAAGCAATGTTGTTTTCGACCCCAATCCCCGGTTAAGCGGTTCGTTCGCTCGGGAGCGTGAGGGTCGGCAGGTGCCGCTTCGGCGCGCCGACGTCCTCGGGTCTGAACTCACTCGCGCGACAGCGCCGCTGTTCAAAGGCAAGCGAAATCTTGGCGATCCGAATCGATATTTCGCTGCAGACCCTGCGGAGGCGCGCCTATGCGAGCCCCTGCCGACCCTACGCAAATCCGGGCGGACCGTTTTCCGTGGACGTGTTTTCTGGGCTTGAGGGCGGTACGAAGAGTTCACCCGTTTGGTGTCGGCCAGCGTTCGATCCACCCCCAAATCTCTCGACAGCCGTTCCATGGCAACGGCTGGTTTCTGGTTGCGCGGGCGGGGGTTGGGCAAGCGGAGGCTCGCATATTCTGTGAGCAAACGTTGGCAAGCCTGTGGCTTGCCGACGCGAACAGAATCGCGAGGGCGACGGAACGGAGCCCGTAGCGCACCTTTGCGCAGGGGATGAGGTGCCGATGGGGCGTGGGATTGCCGTTCTCACGATGTTTGATTGATCTCATGCAGACCCACTTTTAATGTCAGACCCGAGGACTTTTGCGAGCCGGAGCGAGCCCAGCCCCCGCCCGCCCCACCCAAATGTTGCCCGTTATCCGGGGATCAGAGTTTTCGATTGACGAATCTGGAAGTCCTGCTATTCTATTTGGTTTTTCCGGGGAGGATTCGGATGGGAACGCTCAAATCAACGAACTTCGCCACGCAGGCCGTGGGTCTGATCGCTTTCTTCGCTCTCGCCTGTGGAAAAGCGTCGTCGCCGGCGTGCGGACCGGGAACGCACGAAGCGGGCGGCGTTTGCATCGCCGACCCGCCTGAGCGCCCCGTCGATGACGCGGGCAGCGGTTCTGGCGGTGGCGGACCGGCTGAAGATGGCGGTGCGGGCGGCGGCGTCGTCGATGCCGGCCCCGTCGAGATGGGCACCATTCGACTCGCGGTAAGCGGCGTTCCCATGGGCACCGACAAGCTCGTCATCGCGCTCGACAAATCGTCGTCGGACGACGATCCACCGCTCATTCTCGCCGCCGCGCAGGTCGGCTCGTCGCTTGCGCTTGTTCCAGCTCCGGTTGGTGGCCCCTACACCGTGCGTGTTTTGGCGGTCACGGGGGCGCAGGGCGCGCGCCGTTCGCCGATTTCGGGCGGCCGATCGCGCGAGTTTTCGGTCACGGCGACTGAGCGTGCGTCGGTCGACGTCGCACTCGAGTCCGTCACCGCCGCTGTCGCCGCATCAACGCCGGCCACGGTCGTTACCGGCGCTGGGTACACGGTCAGCGTCGATTTCGTTGACCCGGCTGGACTTCTCGAAGGCGTCGCGTCGCTCCCGCTTTTCATGAGCTCGGCGCTTTTTCAAAACGGCGAAGGGACGGCCACATCGCCTGGCGTCGTAACGGAAGTCGATGCGACGCATCGCCGACTCGACGTGAGCCTCACGGCGCCTGGCGAAGCAACGACGCTGTACTACCAAGCGGCCTTCTTATGGAAAACGGCGCCCGACGGGAGCCGCATCGCCATCTTTGCGCCCGACGCGGCCGACGCCCTCGCCCGGCTTCAAGTGGTTCCGCCCACAAACGAACTCGCTGTGACGGTCAACGGCGTTCCGGCCGGCGCGGATCGCGTGGTCGCGGTCGTTGACGAGGGCGGACTCGCGTCACCGCAGAGCTTTGACCTCGCCAAGCAAGATGGGGCAACGACGGTTTTATCGGTACCAGCGGCAACCGGACTTCGCGTACGCGTTGCGGCACTTTCCGCGCGGCGCGTTCCCGCGAACGATCGCACCGTGCTCGCGGGTGGGCTCGCGACGGGCCTTAACGTCCCCGTTGGCCAGCGACTTCCCGTGGCGGTTGCCCTTACGGCGCCATCCATCACCGCGAACAACTCGCCCGCGCGGGTCGCGCCATCGGGAGCCGTCGCCGTTGCGCTGGATGTGAGCGACCCGGGTGGATTCGCAAACGGCGGCACCGCGAAAGTCGCATCGGCATCGGTGCCGTTCCAAAACGGGTCGGGCGTCATCGGCTCGGCGACGCTCACGGCCACTTCGACGACAGCGTTTCAACTGACGGCGAGCCTCACGGCGCCCGGAGCCGCGGGTGTCCTTTATTACCAAGCGCGCGTTCGAAACGACGCGTTTCGCCCAGCCGGCACAACCGACTCGGTGACGCTCTACGCGCCAAACACACTCGCCGGCGAAGGCACGCTTCACACGCTGGTCACCGATTTGTCGACGGGACTTGCGCTGACCGTCACGGGGCTCGCCCCGAACGTCGCATCGGTTGTCGCCGTGATCGATGGCGCTGGACTCAACCCAATCCGTCGAATCGACGTCCCGGCGCAAAACGGCGTGACCGTGCCGGTCGATGTTCCAGCCGGCGGCCCGTACCGCGTGCGTGTCGCGGGTCTCACCGAGGAACGGTCGGGAACGTACGCCATGAACATCGTCGGGGGCGCCTCCGTGATCGACGTCACGGTGTCGTCGGGATCGATTGTGCCCGTGGCCGCAGCGCTTGAAGCGCCAACGATTACGCAGAACGCGACGCCCGCGAGCGTTGCCGCTGGTTCGTCGTTTACGGTCGACGTGACGATCAAAGATGCGATCGCGTTTTCGGATTCGGCCGATTCGATTGAATTTCAGGTTGAGGCGGCGCCATTTGCGAACGATCGCGGAACAGATGTGCGCACGACAAAAACAAAGGTCAGCGAAGGGGTGTATCGATTCACGGGGTCGGTCGCGGCTCCAACCGCGGCGGCAACGCTCTATTACAATCTGAAACTCGAAAGCTACAACTTCAGCAGCCGCAAGCTTTTCCAACCGACGGGCTACAATTACTACACGTCGCTCTACTTGCCGGATGTGGCGACAACCGCACAAACGGGGGCGCTCTTGCGCGTCGACGTTTTGGCGCCGACCGCCGGGCTCGATGTCACGCTGACGGATGTCCCGACGGGAACGGATCAGATCGTTGCGATCGTCGATCGCGGTGGGCTTACGGCGCCACTCAAGACGGTTCTCGCGGCGAGCGGGGCCGCGACACGCATGGGTGTTGCGCCAGGAAGCGGTTATCGGCTGCGCGCCGTCGCGCTCTCGGCGAAACAAAACGGTTGGTATCGAAGCGTGTTGGGCGGCGTCACGATCGAAAACCTCGCGGCGACGGCCGGGCAATTCACCGTGGCGAACGGCGCGATGACAGTCCCAAGCGTCGCGATAAACGATTCGCCCGCGACGGCGAAGGCGGGCGCGGCGGTTGCGCTAAGCGTCACCGTCAACGACCCGGGTGGCTTCACGGAGGGCTCGGGAACGTACCCGAATTTCTACGTGAACCAAGTTCCTTTTGCGAATCGCGACGGCGATTATGTGAGCACGGTGCGAACCTCGGTGTCGGCTGGCGTTTACCGATTCACGGCGAACACGACGGCGCCGATGCTTCCGGGCAAGTTGTATTACCAAGTGACGGCGCAGTCGTCCGAATTTCGCGCGCCCGGGACGACAGACTACGCGTACTTCCACGTTCCGAACGCGCCTGACGCGACGACGGGCGCGACCGCCCTTCTGCAGACGACGGTTGAAGAGGGAACCTCGGGCGTCAAGTTGACGCCGAGCGCGGTTCCGGTCGGCGCCGATGCCGTTGTTGTCGTTGTTGATAAGGGTGCGTTTGGGGGAAACGAACAGGTCGCGGTCATTCCGTCGGCGAATTGGGCGACCGAAACGACGCTCGGGATCCCAGCGGGGACGGGCTATCAGGTGCGCATCGCGGCGCTGTCGGCTGCGCGATCGGCGGGCGGTGGGTATCGACAGATTCTTGCTGGCGCGAAGGCGGCGGCTGTTAACGTCGTCGCGGCGCAGTTCACGACGCTCGCACTCGCGCTCGATGCGCCGGTGCTTCGCGAGAATCTCACGCCCGTCAATGTAAACGTCGGGGCATCGTACAAAGTCGACTTGAAGGTTTACGATCCAACGGGATTCTTCAAAGACGCGGCGACCGACTTGCGAACGAAAGCAACGCAGTTCGCGAACGGCGGTGGATCGTATGTTCCGTTGACGAAAACGGAATTGCCAAACGACGAAGTTCGGTTCACGGCGGATTTAACGGCGGCGTCAGCGCCCGGAACGGTTTATTCGCAGCTTCATGTGTGGGCGTACAAACTGCAAATCCCTGGCAGCAAGGGGTCGGTCTATTGTTACTTGCCCGATGTCCCGGATTCTACGGCCTACGCGAATTTGCTCACGACGACCGTCGACCAGCTGACAAACGGAATCGACATCACGCTTTCCGGTGTCGCCGCGGGAACGAGTGCGGTCGTCGCCATCATCGATGGTGGCGGGCTTACGCAGCCGCGAAAGTCGGCGTTGACCGCATCGGTCGGTGCAACCACACGCGTTGGGCTTCCCGATGGTGCGAACTACCGAGTCCGCGTCGTCGCATTGACCGCAAGTCGCAGCGGCTACCGGCAAGTGCTGTCGGGCGCTGTCCAATCGGCGATTACGGTCGCGCCGCAGCAGTTCACGGCCGTGAGCGCGTCCCTCGCCGCGCCATCGCTCGACACAGTCGCGACGCCAACAACCGCGAGCGCCGCGAGCGCCGTTTCACTCGATGCGACGCTCACCGACCCAGGCGCATTTCTTGATGGCGCGACCGACGTCACGTTCCGTGTTGGCGACACCGCGTTTACGAATGGTGGCGGCACCGCCCTATCGACGGTCAAAACCACGCTCACCACGACCACGGCCCAACTCACGGCGACGGCCCAAACGCCCACCGCGGGCGCGCTCTATTATCACGTTCGCGCGAAGAACGATCTCTTCCGCCCTGAAGGATACGCAGGATCGGTTTATCTCTATGCGCCCGACATCGCGGTAACCGCGCAACAAACAAACCTTCCAAAAGTCACCGTCAATTAAGCAATCTATTATTCGTCGGATGAAACGGTGCGCCCCGTTATCTTCGACAGAATGGCGACAAGAATCGTCGACAGAAAACTGACGAGCCCAAGGAACGCCGCCGTGAGAAACGACGTCATGCGGCCACCCGCTTAAGCGCGAGCCGCGCGAGGAGCGCCCGGTTGACCGTTCGCGCGACGCGAGATTCGGCGCGGAGAATCTTCTCGTGCCACCACGGAACGTCGCGACTGGGTGGCGGAAACGTCGCGTCGATCACAAGGTGGTTGAGGCGCCGCACAAACGACGGCGCATAAATCCCGCGCGCAGCGTACCGCCGCTTGCCACCGCCCGCCGCGACCATCCGCTTGAATGTTTCACCCTGCGTCCCAAGCCCATCTTTCACGGCCTCGCCGAAATCGACGCCAATCTTCATGAACTCGCCGCGCAGAAGTTGGACCCCCCAAGCCATGAGCACGAAAATCTCAAACTGGAATCGCATGAGCGACAGCGTTTCGACCGGCCCGAGTCGCCGAAGCAGCGTCGGCAAGTAGAGGACGCCAAGCCCAACGTGGCGCGCCTCATCGCGCTCAAAGTACGGCAGCAGATCGCCTAAGACCGGCTCGATCCCCGTCTTTCGCACCATACGAAAAAGGTTCAGCGCGATGTTCTCAACGAGAAGCTGCATCCCGACGATCTTCTTGACGACGTCGCGCTCGTCGAGGAGCTTCGTCAGAATCGTCCGCGTAAATCCGTCAAGCGGCGGTATCGGGATTCCCAGCTCCCGCAAGTAATCGCGCATCACCGTGAAATGGCGCGCCTCGTCGAACGCCTGGCCCGTCGCCGCCATCTTCGCTTCGACGTCGTCGACCTGCTCCGCGATCTCGGCTGAAATCGTCCAAGCGGCGAGCTCGCCCCAAAGAATGATCGAGAAGACCTTCGCAAGCGGCTCTCGTTTCTCCGCTGCAACGCGAACGCCCCCGTGCTTCTCAATGATGGCCTTGAGAACGGCTTTCCCGTCCCACGCATTTGTTTGCGTCTTTCGGTAGAGGCCCTCGAGCCGCCCCGTTTTTTCTGCCGCGGCGTCGACGACTTCTGGATCGATGAGATCGTAGTTGGGAAATCCACGCATGGTCGTATTCTACACGCTCACTCTACGAAATTGGAGTTTTCGCCAAGCGCGGGAAAACCGACGCTATTTCCTGTCCCACATGCACCCACACAACGCCGTATAAAACTTCACCCAACCGCGTCACGGCATTCACACCGCGATCCACGCGTCGCACCTGTCATAGCCTGACGTTTGGCACCCCGTTCCCGCAACGATTGAAAAACTTAGTTAGCACGCAAATCCACGCCCCTTGTGGATTCTGTGCGCTCCTGGTACGCTAATTGTAGTGAGTGTAATAGGATGGTGACGATTCAGAGCGGTGCTTTGCGTTGTTTGCCACCAAGGAGTGAATGAAAATGAGACGGCCGGCGACCCTGAACTTGAAGGCGAAGTACTTCATTGAAGGGTATGAGATTCGGTGGCACGGATACACGCTCGACGACAACGGGCAGGTGCAGGCGAACTTTATTTTGTTTGATGAGGACGCGAACATCGTCGGCACATTCGCGGTTCCCAAGGAAGAGTTGCGACGACGCGAAGATGTCACCTACCAGGCGAAAAAATTTCTCGGAATGAGCAGCGAAGAAGTGCTTCAGATGGTCGAGTCGCGCGGCGGTGGTGGCGGCCTCGCGACGTAAGAAAATCGAGAATCGAAAATCGCGGACCGAATCGTTTCACTTGTGCCGAGTTGGACCGAGACGCTGTTCGAGCTCGGGGTGGGCGCGCGCGTTGTTGGCGTCACCGACTGGTGTGTTCACCCAGCGGCGGGCGTTGCGGCAGTTCCGCGCGTCGGCGGAACAAAAAACCCGCGTCTCGACGCCATCACCGCGCTTGCGCCTGACCTTGTCGTCGCGAATCGCGAAGAGAATCGGAAAAAAGACGTTGAGGCGCTCTTGACGCGCGGGATTCGCGTGTGGGTCTCGGACGCTCGTTCGGTCGCGGCGGCTGTTCGCGAAATCGGTGAGCTCGCGGCGCTGGTCGGCGTTTCGGAACGCGCGGCTCCGCTCATTGCGGCGTGCATTAAAGAAATCGATCGGTCGCCCACGGCCGCACTGCGCGCCTTCGTCCCCATCTGGAAAGATCCCTGGATGACGATGAACCGCGACACATACATGCACGACATGCTTCGCCTCTCGGGCGCCGACAACATCTTCGCTGATCGCCGCGACCGATACCCACGCGTGTCTCTCGACGACGTGATTGCGCTTAAACCCGCGCTTATACTCCTACCCGATGAACCTTACCGATTTTCCGAGAGCGACGCGGCTGCTTTCGCGAACGCGCTCCCGTACGCGCGCGTCGAACTCGTCGATGGAACTTTGCTCAGTTGGTACGGGCCTCGGATTCCGCGAGCGCTTGAGATCGTTCGCGCGATCGTCGCGCGAAATAATTGAACACAAACGCCGGAACGACCGCGAGCGCGGCGATTCCAACGTAATAAGCCACCGGCGAGATCGTGCTGCAGCGAAAGGGATTTAGCCACGGCGTCACCCACGTCGACGCATCGCGCAGCACGTGCGCCGCAAGCGACGCCGTCACGATCCACGCCATGAGCGGGCGCCGCACCCATAAAAGCGTCACCGCGCCAACGGCCGCCGCGAAGGCGAGGCTGTGCGTTGGCGGTCGCTGCGTTATGGCGATGGCATCCGCGAGCGACACGCTCTCCGCTAAAACAAAGTGGTCGAGATCAAGCGCCATGCCAGCGACGAACGCGACGGCGAGTGCCTTCAACGTAAGGAACTTCGCGCGCGCCAAAATGGGAATCGCGACCGCGACCGCCTGAAATCCGTGCATAAAACCGTCGTAAACCGCCCACGCGCCACGCGACATAAAACCAGGGCGCGCCTCACCCAAAAGATCGATGGGAATGAAAAGCGCAACGAGGAGCGCCGCCCAAATAACGACCCCGCTCGTCGCCTCAAATCGCTCTGAATGTCGTGCCCGGTCTATTTGTTCCGGCATTCCTTTACTTCCGTCTCGAAACACGCTCGGTCGCAACCCGCTTCATCGCGCGAAGGCGATCGCGAATCTCGGCGGCACGCTCAAACTCAAGATGCTCGGCCGCCTCGCGCATGTCGCGTTCCAGCGCCGCGATGAGCGACGGCACGTCTTCCGCCGCGTCGTCATTCGCAATCCGCGTCTCAGCGCGTGAAAGCTTGCCCCGAGGCACCGCAACATAGTCCGCATCAAAAATCGCCGCCGACGGATCGATGAGCCGTTTCTTGACCGTCTCCGGTGTAATTCCGTTCTCGAGGTTGAACGCCTCCTGCACCGCCCGCCGTCGGTTGGTTTCGCGGATCGCCCGGTCCATCGACCCCGTCACGACGTCCGCATAAAAAACCACGCGTCCCCGAACATTCCGCGCGGCGCGCCCACACGTCTGAATGAGCGACCGCTCCGACCGCAAAAAACCCTCCTTGTCCGCGTCGAGAATCGCGACGAGCGACACCTCCGGCAAGTCGAGCCCTTCACGCAAGAGGTTGATGCCCACCAGCACGTCGAACTCGCCCGCGCGAAGGTCGTGGAGAATCTGCGTTCGATCGAGCGTCTCGACGTCGCTGTGAAGGTAGCGCACCCGAATCTTCAGCTCGTCGAGGTACTCCGTGAGATCCTCGGCCATCCGCTTTGTGAGCGTCGTCACCAAGATTCGCTCGCCCGCTTCGACCGTGCGCCGAATCTCGTCGATCAAATCGTCGACTTGTCCACGCGACGGACGCACCTCGATCGCCGGGTCCATGAGCCCCGTCGGCCGAACAATCTGCTCAACCACGACGCCATTCGCCTTCGCGAGCTCGTATTCGGCCGGCGTCGCACTCACAAAAATCACTTGCCCCATCCGCGCCTCGAACTCGTCGAACCTGAGCGGGCGGTTGTCGAGCGCGCTCGGCAGCCGAAACCCGTACTCCACGAGCGTCTCCTTGCGCGACCGATCGCCGCGGTACATCGCCGCGAATTGCGGAATCGTCGCGTGCGATTCGTCAACGACAAGCAGGTAATCCTTCGGCAGATAATCAAAAAGGGTCGGCGGCGCCTCGCCGGGCGCGCGCCCCGTCAAGTGTCGCGAGTAGTTTTCAATCCCCGCGCAAAAGCCCGCCTGCTCCATCATCTCAAGATCGAGCATCGTCCGCTGTTCAAGCCGCTGCGCTTCAACGAGTTTGTTTTGCGCGCGAAGCTCGCCAAGTCGCTCGAGCAGCTCGTCTTGAATCGACTTGAGCGCAAGCCGCATCCGGTCGGGCGTCGTCACGTAATGCGAATTCGGGTAGATCGCCGCGCGCGGCAGCTCGCGCAATTTTCGCCCGCGCAGCGGATCAACTTCGACGATTCGCTCGATGTCATCGCCGGTCCATTCGATGCGAATCGCGGTCGCCTCCTCGTACGGCGGAAATATCTCGACCACATCGCCGCGCACCCGAAACGTCCCGCGATGAAAATCGATGTCGTTTCGGTCGTACTGCACATCAACCAAGCGCCGCAAAACGTCGTCGCGCCGGACGTGTTGTCCGCGCTCCAAAAAAACGAGCATCGCGTGATACGCCTCGGCGCTCCCGAGGCCGTAGATGCACGAAACCGACGCAACCACGATGACATCATCGCGCGACAGCAGCGCGTGCGTTGCCGCGTGTCGCATGCGATCGATCTGATCGTTGATCTGCGCGTCCTTTTCGATGAACGTGTCGCTCTGCGGAACGTACGCCTCGGGTTGATAGTAGTCGTAATACGACACGAAGTAGTGAACCGCGTTGTCGGGAAAAAGCTCGCGAAACTCTGAGCAAAGCTGCGCCGCGAGCGTTTTGTTGTGGGCGATCACCAGCGCGGGCCGGTCGACAGCGGCGATGACGTTCGCGACCGTAAAAGTTTTCCCCGACCCCGTCACACCGAGGAGCACCTGGTGTTTGTCGCCGCGCGTGATGCCCTCCGCGAGCTCGCGAATCGCACGCGGCTGGTCGCCCTTCGGCGAAAACGTTGACGCAAGGTTAAACGGCATCGCCGTTCGAAACTACGGGGCCGCCCGACGATCGTCAACCGCCCCTGATTCCCGGTTAACGGCCA
>JACPTQ010000054.1:0-34431 GCA_016192705.1 Deltaproteobacteria bacterium
AGACGGCGTTCGCGGCGGTGAATTTCTATGTTGCGAAGAAAGAGGGAAAACCGGTCGACTGGAAAAAACCGCTTCTCACGTACAGCCGGCCGAAGGGCGAATACGCGGGCGTCGAAGGGTTCCGCGTCATGCTCGACTTTTTTGTGAACGTTCCACTGTCGCCGACGGGGTATCGCGTGCGGTACAGCGTCGACGGCGAAGGGCCGTTTGACGTGACCGATTGGTCGCCGATTTGGCTCGAAGGGCTTTCGGATGGCGAGCACATCATCACCCTGACGCTCATCGATCGACGCGGCAAGGAAGTCCCCGGGTGGTACAACCGCAACGGTCGAAAAATCGTCGTCAAAACGGGCGCCGCCAGCCACCACTAAACGCGTCGACAAAGTTTTTCGCGAAAGTCATTGAATCGTCACACGCGCTTGAGATGCTCCACGAAAAGAAAGGGGACACTTGATGAAGAGAACATTTGCGGCTGTCATGGTCGTCCTGCTTGCGCGCCCTGCCTTGGGCGAACAAACGGACACTGGAAAAGAGGTGAGTGCCTCCGTTGAGAAACCGTCTCGTCGGCTCCTTCGGTTGCCGCTTGGAAAGCGCGGCTACTTGGAGTTCGGCGGACTCATGCAAGGCTGGTTCATGAACACGTTCGACGACAATGAGCCGTACGTGGGGCTCGGCGCAACGCGGAGCACGTTTCGCTTGCGACGCGGCGAAGTGCGACTCGCCGGCGAGATTACGCCCGAAGTCTCATTCAAGCTGATGTTTGACGTCGCGAAGGTGCTCGAGTTTGGCTCAAAGAGCTTGACCGTTTCAAACGCGACCGCGGCCGACGCATCGAAGCCAGTCACGGTCGCCGCGTCGCAACCCACCGGTCGAACGTCGGTCTTGCAGGACTTCAACCTTACGTTCAAATTCATCCCGTACGCCAACCTTTCGATGGGGCAATACAAGACACCGCTGTCGCTCGAAGGGCTCACGTCGTCCGGGCTCCTGACGTTCATCGAGCGCTCAGAGGTCGGGCGCATCTTCGGCGACCAACGCGATATGGGGCTTTGGGCTTGGTATCGCTGGAAGCGGTTCGCTTATTTCGTCGGCTTTTATAATGGCGCGGGTGCGAACAACCTCGACACGACGACCAACAAAGAGCTGATGCTGCGATTTGAACTCATGCCGTTCGACGGGCTCTACCTAGCGACGTCGCTTCAGCGAACGCTCGCGGACGACGTCGTCGGGACGGCAGCGTTCGGCGGCGAGAAAACCGTCGTCGGCGCGGACGCGCAATTGAAGATGGGCGGCTTCACAGCGCAGGGCGAGTTTTATTACAGCAAGGCGATAGCCAAAGACACTCTCCAGGAAACGCGCCCCAAGGGCGGATACGTTTCGCTCGCGCACTTGTTTCCTATTGGCAACTACGGGCTCCAGCCCGCAGTTCGTTTCGACGTTTTCGATCCAGACGAAAACACCAAGGACGACGACTACTGGCGGCTCACGATCGGTACGAACCTGCGCCTAGCCGGACCAAACGCGATGCTTCAGCTCAACTACACGCACTCGCACTACGCGCAAAAAACAAACGACCTCGTTCTCTTGAACGCGCAAATCTCGTACTGAAGGGCGTGGAACTACGCTTTGACTCGGGCGGGCGCGGAAGGCGCGACAAGCGACAGACGCGATGCGCGGCGTTGGAACATCGCAAGCACGACCATCGCGACGTTGAAGCCGACGAGCCGCAAAATGATGTACCACTCAACGCGGTTGATGAAGCCCGCGAACGCAATCAAAACAACGTGCGTCGACACGCCGAAGTTGCTCCAAATGCGCATGAGCATGCGGTTGTTCGCGTAGTAACGCTTCGCCGTTTCCTCCGTGTAAACGTAATCGCTGCTCGACTTCGCGGCGCCGCGGTTGAAAAGTTGGATGAGCGTATTTTGCACGACGAGGAAACTGCGATACGCGCCGAGCAAAAACAGAATAACCGGCTGGTCACCCTTCGCCTTCACGCGCTCGTAGTCCGCCTTGATTTCGTCCCACGTGTCGCCTTCGCGGTAATCGTTTCGCGTCATCCGAATGAACGTGTTCTTGTAGTAGTCGTACGCTGCGTTGTGCAAAATCGCCGACCCGAGCGCGAGCGCCCCAAGCCAGTAATAAATCGGATCGCCGGAATGCCACGCCGCATAAGCCGATCCCGCCATCGCCGTCGTGATGCCGACGATGTGATCGACGAGGCCGTCAAACGTGCGGCCGTAGCGCGAGTTCATCTTCTTGAGCCGCGCCATTTGGCCATCGCTGCAATCGATGACGCAGTAGAGCAAAATGAAAATCGACGCGACGACGAGCGACGCGTAGCCGTACTGCAGATAGAAAAACGCGCTCGTGAGTCCGACGCAGAGCCCGAGGAACGTCAACTGATTCGGCGTCACGGGCGTCTTGAAAAGCGCGCGGACAAGCAAATAGCCAAGCGGACGATTAAACGCCACATCGGGCGGCTCCTCGACTTCGGGGGGCTTGCACGATTTTCGATAGCCAGCAAACAAATCAAGCGCCATGTTGCTCTCCTTCGATGGGGCGCGCCTTCGCGCCATTTTCAATGCGCGGGAGCACGTCCCGCTCAGCCTTCGCGATATCTTGAACGAAGTCGATTTCCGTCCACGGAAGCCCCGCGACCTCTTCGTAGCCGACTTCATGTGCCTTTAAGAATTCGTCGAGCGCGTTTTCGTATTCGAGTTTTGTTTTTCCGGCCGCGACAAACTCCGCGATGGTCGTCGCGAAGGCCGCGCCGGTCTTGGGGTTCAGCTTCAAAAACCCAACGCCCTCGCCGACCGCGTCGTAGTCGCCTTCGAGCCGCCGCGCGATCGTGAGCACGCGCCCGTGACGCGCACCGAGCTTCATCTCTTCGCCTGTGTCCTTGAACCCGCGGTCCATAAGGAATGCGCTCCCGTGCGCACTCCCGATGATCTTCGCGTAAAGCGCCGGGTGCGCGATGACGTCCGCGTCCATGAGCAAGCAGTCGGTCGCGAGCTCGGCGGCGGCTTTGTGCACGCTCACGATGTTGCCGAGGCGATATTCGTCGTTTTGAATGTAGCGAACGCGCTTGCCACCGACCTTACGGATCATCTCGTCGCGATACCCAACGACGGCGACGATGTCGCAGACGCCCAAGTCTTTGAGCGTCGCGAGCATCCGCTCGAAGACCGGCATCCCGCCGACTTCGACGAGGCACTTCGGCCGCGCGTCTGTGATGGGGCGAAGCCGCTCGCCGATTCCCGCTGCCAAAATGATCGCCTTCACTTCATTTGCCTTTCCCGCCGCGGATCGCCGCAAGCGCCTTTGTCAGTTCACCCACGAGGCGTGCCATATCGCCCGACGTGAGTTCGCCCATGTTCGCAATTCGAAAAATCGTCTTCGAGAGCGCGCCCTGCCCCGCATAAATAATGAAGCCGGCCGCCTTCAGATGATCGTGAAGCGCCGCGTACGTTACGCCCTCGGGCAAGTAAATCGTTGTAATCGTGTTCGAGCGGTGTTCCGGCGCGAGCATCTGCCCTAAGCCGAGTTCGTCGCACGCACGCCGCACCTCAGTTGCGCGCGCCTTGTACCGCGCGATGCGATTCGTGACGCCCTCTGTGAGCAACTCGTCGAGCGCCGCCTCGAGCGCATAAGCAACTTGCACCGCCGGCGTAAACGGAACGTCGCCTTTGTCTTGCTGCGTGATGTACGTCGGCAGATGAAAGTAGAGCGACCGTTTCGGCGCCGCGCTGATACGCGCCATCTCGCTCTTTCGAATCCACGCGAACGACAGCCCGGGCAACCCATGGAAGCACTTGTTCGCCGTGCCCACAACGAAATCGACATGATCGCGCTCGAGGTCGAGGTCTTCGCCAGCCATCGAGCTGATCGCGTCGACAAGGAACTTCTTCCCGTGCCTCGCGCACATCGAACCTACGGCACGCACCGGATTCAAAAGCCCCGTGGTCGTCTCGTGGTGAACCATCGCGACAACTTCGACGCCCGCGTCCGCCACGATCGCCTCCGCGCGCGCAAGGTCGATCGGCTCGCCCCACGGCTGCCGCAACTCGACCGTCTCGATTCCATGCGCCTTCGCCATTTCACAAATGCGCTCGCCATAAACGCCGTTCACGAGGACGCCGATCTTCCGCCCCGCCGACACGCTCGACGAAACCGCCGCCTCAACCGCCGCCGTCCCCGACCCCGTCAAAACCGCGACCGTATGCGTCGCCTCACACGCAAGCGCCTTCAAGAGCTTCGCTCGAATGCGCGCGAGCAAGTCCGAAAACTCAACCTCGCGATGGCACAGGTCTGGCCCCGACATCGCCGCCTTCACGCGGTCCGTCGTGACGACCGGTCCCGGATTCAGCAGAATCCACTTTCGCGCCGCAGGCACCTTCGCTGTCGCCGTCGCGTCACCCATTACTCGCGCACCCCACACGCCGCGCGGAATCGCCGCGTGATCTCTTCGCACGTGTGCGTGACGCGCCCGATGCCATGCACGCTGCCCGGTTCAACCTTCACAAGCAAAAACGCCGGCCCCTTCGCCGCCCGAAACGCGCGATAGGCCGCCCGAAGCGCCTCTTCACCGCCCGCCGCTGGCGTCTCGACGCGCGCCACATACTTGTAACCGGCCGCCCGCGCGACCTCATCGAGCCGCACCGTCCGCGAAATCGTCACCTGCCCGCCCGTCGAGTCGTACGCTTCGTTGTCGATGCAAACGTGCCAAAAATTCTCGACCTTCGCATCGACAACCTGTGCCAGCACCGCGAGGTTCATGAGGACATTTCCGTCGCCATCCCAAATCACGACGTCACGCTTCGGCGCCGCGAGCGCGACCCCGAGCCCAATCGCGGCCGGCAACCCCATTGACCCGACCATGTAAAAATTCTCGGGGCGATCCTTCGCGCTGAACGATTCGCGGCACGTCATCCCATTCGCATGAATGACAAGCTCGTCGCCCTTCGTCTCGCCCGCAAAAACTCCAATCGCGGTCGCGCGCTTCATCCGCACACCCCTTCCCGCACAACGAGCGCAACCGGCGCGCGCCGTTTCGCCATCTCGTCGTTCGCCCACGAGAGGTCCGCGAGCAAACCCTCCGCGTCGGGCGATCGATGTGGCACACCGATCGTGTCGAGCAACCGATGCGTGATCTCGCCCATGATGATGTGCTCGGGCGCGTCCTTGCCCTGATACCCGCGCCACGAGATCACCATGACACACGGGATCTTATAGATGGCGTTGAGCGAGACGACGGCGTTGACCGACACGCCGAGTCCCGAGTTTTGCATCAAGACCATCGCCTTTTTCCCAGCGAGGTACGCTCCGGCCGCCATCCCCAACGCTGAGTCTTCGCGCGTTGCGGGGACAAAGTCGCTCCGCTTCTCGAGCTCCGCAAAAGCGCCCTTCAGCAAAGAGCACGGCACGCCGGTAAAGAAATTAAAACCGAGCGCCCGCGCCTTTTCGAGAAATGCTTTGTGCTGGCTCATCCGCTATTCCTTTGAAACCCGTCCAAAAACGAGCAGGTCCCGTACCACAAAAACACCAATAATCTAGAGTCCCTGTGCGCAACCGCCTACGCACCCCGCGCCCTTTCGCGCATGGCCTTGCGCAGCGCGTAAGACGATAGAATACCATATTCCGCCCACGGTTGGCACGCCATTTCGACTGCACAGTTTGGTTTTACCGATGACGTCACGCGCGACGAACGCGCGCATCGACCTCCGCAATGAGCGAGGCGAGTGAGCGCTCGATCTCCTTGCGAGTGACTTCAGCGCCGTCGGCTGCGGTCCGTGAAACATCAATCGCGTCGCCAAAGACGATTTCGCCCGAAGTGAAAGGTGCTGGCAACATGTAGCGGTCCCATGCGCGCCCAAAGACCTTCGCCCGACGCACCGACGCGGCAACTGGGACGATAAGCGCATTCGTTGTCTGCGCGAGCGCGACGACCCCCGGCTTCACGACGCCGAACGGGCCACGCGGCCCGTCGACCGCCATCCCGGCGTACGCCCCCGCACGCAACTCGCGAATCAGGGAGACGAGCCCGCGCGCGCCGCCACGCGACGACGAACCTCGTGCGACCCGATACCCAAGCCGCGTCAAGATTCCGGCCTGCAGGTCACCGTCTTTCGAGAGACTCGCCATGAGCGCGACCGGTGCGCCCGCTTTGTGGCGCAGCAGCATGAACTGCCGGCCATGGTGAAACGCGAAAATGAGCGGCCGCCCCGTCGCCCGCGCGGCATCCCAAACTTCGCGACGCACAAACCGCAGCCGAAGCGTCGCGCCCAAGATCCGCACGACCCACGCGAGCAAAAACGCGAGAATCGCCCGCCCCAAAAGGCGAAGCCACCCCACGCGCCGCGCATCCATCAGTTCGTCATGACGTACGTCTTCGAATGCAGGGTCACTGAAGTCACCGCCATCACATCGGTCGCGTTCCACGACGGTGAAATTGCCGACCCCATGAGCGTTGTCACACGGTACCTCGCGACGACGATGGTCAGTGTACCGGCATTAAGGTCCATAATCGGCTGCCACTCGGCCCCAGAAAACATGTACGTCCCAGGGTCCGGCGAAAGCGTCTTCGTGATGGTGGCCGTCGACGTCGAAATTCCGGTCACCGTGATGACAACGTACGACGCAGGATCGCTTGCTCCCCACGTAACCGTTTGCGCCGTCCCGTTTGAAACCGTCGGATCAGCCGGTGCCGTGATGGTCGGATCAACCGACGTTGTTTGAAGCACACCCACGAGCGCTTTCACACCACCGCTCCCAGCGTCCGAATACCAACGATACTCGGAACTCTGCGGCACGCCGCCATCGGGGTTAATCGCATAATAGACGACGCCGCCGTCAACCGCCGTTCCCGCTGAACCGAGCAGCGCCATGAGCGCCGAGACGTTCGACATGCTCCCGGCCGTCAGCGTTGTCGTCAATCCGCCGTCAACCCGAACGTTCACGATGCCCATCGACAATCCTTCGCTCATCGACCCGTTCGACGAGTACTTAACGAGGTCGGCGATCATCCCGTTCGTTTCCAACCCCGCATCGGCATACCGCGCCTTAACCAACATGAGCGCTCCCGCGTAGCCAGATACTTCGCTCGGGTTCGAGCTTGCGAGCGTTGTCTCATCGCTCGTCGAATCGCAAACGGTCACCGTCGCGCTCGATGTGTTGACCCCGGTCCCCGGCGGGCACGACGCCGCGTTCATCGGCGCCGCAACGGTAACCGTCGTTCCCGCGTCGTACGCTCCGCAAACCACAAGGGTGGAACCCGACGCCATAAAATACTTCGCCTCAACGCGAAGCTGGTTCACGACGCCACCCGACTTCGTGAAGAGTTCGTCGATCGAATCGCTCGCCGATTCGCACATCGCGGTCGAGAGGTCGCTCGACTGAATGTTCTCGGGGTTTCCGTAGCGGTTAATGAAAAGCCATGTGCCACCATCGCCATTCTCCGCGGTGATGTATGTCGTGCCGCATGAGACCCCGGCCGGCGCGTCGTCGCTCAAATTGTCGTAAACCCACGTCGACGCTTGGTTTCCCGCGATGCGAACCTCGTACGCGTTCGCTTGGAGCGAGTCGATCGTCGCTTTGACCATCGCTTGGCAAATCGTTGTCGCACCGCCGTCCGGGTAGTTGCCGGGCGCGGGCGTGATCGTCCATTGGTCTTTGCAGGCGCGCCATGTGCCCTGCAACGCAAACGCGCCCGCGGCCTCCGGGATGCAGTACCCCGCGTCAATCATGAGGCTTGTGCATGTCGTCCCGTAAGCGCCCGCGTCCAAATAACAGGCGTTTGCAGACTGCGTAAACGCCTCGCCCGCATCGGAACAGGGCGGAAGCGTCTCCGCGTTGGCGCAAGTTCCCGCGTCGGGCGCCGTTCCCGCGTCGCTTCCGGCATCGGTCCCGGCATCGGTGCCGGCATCAGAGGCAGCCCCCGCGTCGGCCCCTCCATCGCCTATCGGCGTGTCTGTCCCGGGTGTGTCATTACAACTCCCACCCGTTGTCGCAAACCCAACGAATAGAAGCCCAACGATCTGAACGACCGATAACCGAAAACCGCTCATGCACGACCTCCAAGCACGTTCTTAGCTGCGCGGATTTACGCGCCGTCGAAACGGTGTGTCAACAAAGGGGCGAGATCGCGATGCGCCTTAGAAGCTGCCGCCGAACGCAACCCCAGGCCAGACGATGAATCCGCCGCTGCCGTATAGAAGATCGACGCCAGCGCGCATCATGAAGCCGCTTCGAAGCTGCATCTGCCAGCCGATCTCCGCAGTCCCGATGACTTGGGAGAGCGTCGAGTTAATTCCGGTGAACGTCCCGAACGCAAACATGACGCCCGGCGAAACATAAAGACTGTGCTCGTCTCCAAACGGGTTAAGGCTCAAATAGACTGGAACCATTCCAAATCCGCCGCCGCTGGCCGCAAACCCCATAACGCCCGCACCGATTCCGAGCCAACTCGCGAAGTACCGTTCGTAGTTCACCGTGTACAAGATTCCCCGACCGAGGAGCTGGCCACTCACGACGTTGGGACGTTCCTCGCGAACGTTTTTCGTGGATTTCGTTACGGCCGGCGCCGGCGCCGATTGCGCGAGCGCTGTTGCCGCAATCGAAATCCCCAAACTGATGGTGACAATTCCAAGCAAGGTCCGTTTCATAGCGCCCCCTTTCGTGGGTGTATTGGGCTCGCGACGGGTTCTGTGTATCAGACGCGGTCGACGCGAATCAAGTTGCTGAGAACGCCGGGTACACGGCCGCGACCTCGGCACGCACGGGACCCGCGATAAGTGCGCGCGTGTTGTCGTCGATTTCAGGCGGAGCGCGCCTCGGCGAAGCGACAGGGAATCCAGTCTGGGCGCGAACTTCCTCGATTGTGACGTCGGACCGAATGGCGTCGAGCACGAATCGTCCCTCCTCAAAAACAAATGTCGCGAGCGGCGTCACGAGACGATCGAGCTGCCGCGCCGACGTTCCACGCGCGGTGACGAAGTCGACGCCCTTAACAAGCGTGCGCACATCGTGGCGCATCGAGAACAAAACGACGCGACGCGCACACTCGTAGAGCATCGCCGAGCCTGCGCCGCCCGGAAGCCGCACCCGCGGGCGATCGTGGTTGGCGCCAATCACCGACAGATTGATATCGCCGTTCGCGGCAACCTGCGCGCCCGACAAAAAGAAAAGGTCGAGGTCACCGCGCTGCGCAAAATCGAAGAACTCCTTCGTTCCTCCCGAAAGCGCGACATCGTGCTTGAAAAAGGCGAAGTGACGACCGCTCGGTGCATGGGTTCGACGCGCGAGCAGAAGCGCCGCGAGAGGCAGCGGCGAAAGCGTCCCAACGCCCGTGAACTCGCCGTCCCGAATCGCCCGCGCAAGCTCGACAATCATCCACTCGAATTCAGGTTTCAACGATTTTCAATCTATCTCGATTCCGTCGACACGCGGCGAAAAAAAAGGGGGCCCGCGCGGAGCCCCCTTCGACCTAAGCGACCCGACCGGTGCTCAGTCTTTGATTTCGCGATTCGCCGCTGCGAGCTGCGCGCGAAGCCCCGCGAGGCTGATGTTGCACTCGCGAAGGTCCTTCCTCTTGTTCTTGAGGAAGCCGTCGAGAAGCGCGTCCACAACGCGCATCGCCTTGAGTTCGCCCTGGCATTTATCGGCCGACTTCTTGAGGTTCTCCGCGAACTTCGCCACGCGCTCACGGTACGCCACAAACGCCCGCGCCGCCTTCGCGAATTCGGTCAACTGCGCCGGCGTCGCGCCAGCATTCGCGCCCGGCATCGCACGAAGCGCCTTATCGCGCGCCGCGAGACCCGCGTTCATCGCCCGAATCCACGACGCCACCCGGTCGTCCGACATGCAATTTTTCGCCTTGAGCGCCGCATCGCGCTTCTTCGAATTCGCGATCCCGTCTCTGACCGCCTTGTCGAGCTTCTTGCACTTAATCGTCTGCACGAGGGTCTTGATCGCCGTCTGCTTTCTGAACTCGAGGTTGTCGTGCTGAATCTCCGCGAGGTCCGCCTTGCACTTCGCGAGCGCCGCCCCATTCTTCTTAATGAGGTCGTTGATCCGCGCCGCAATCTTCTCGCCCGCGAGGTCGAGTTGATGGCACTTTTCCATATCCTTATAAAAGTCGGCTTTCTCAGCCGCAAGGCGCTTCGTCCGAACCGCCGCGACGTTCGTCCGCGCCGTCTTAATCGCGTCGAGGAACGACGCGAGCTTCGTCTCCGACGCTGCGAGCTTCTCAGCCGCCTCGGCGCAATCGAGAATGTCCATCTGCTCCGTGCACGGGTCTTTCTTCTTGAGCTCGGCGAGTTTCTTGTTGAGCGACGCAAGCGCCTTGTTCAGATTCTCAACCGCCTTGTTGTAGTCGCCCTGAATCTTCCGGTAATCGCCAACCCACTCCGTAAACGCTTTCGCGCGGCAGGTCTTGTCGATCTGGTCCTTAAAGTAAGCGTACGATTTCCGTTCGTTCGCAATCAGGTCCGACAAGTGGTTGCACTCGGCCTCTTTGCGATCGTCGTCTTTCAGCTTCGCTGTCTCGGTTTTTTTCGGAAGAAAGCCCTTGAGCGAGTTCAGAACCGGCCCGATTTCAGGCTTCTGACCTGGCTTAACGACCACCTTCGTGTCGGTGATCTTTAGCGGCGCCATAGCCGGCGCGCCTGCAACAGCCACCCCCGAGAGCGAAAGCACCGACGCGGCCACTGCGAAACTCAACTTCTGAATCATTTTCTGTCCTCCCTTGGTTTTAATCCGGCGATCCCTCGCCATCTTCTTCCTATCCCTGGCGACAGGTCGTCGCACATTCCATTAGACGGCGCGCTTCGCGATTTATTCATCGGGACGGTCGGTCGACGAAGGCCCCCGAAAAAACTCGCGTAACAACTTGTAACAACTTAGAATTACTATGATTTGACGCCTGCTGGCCGAGAAGCGGGATAAAGGCCCCGAACCGCCGTTGGAGCCGCGCCCCGCGAACCGGGGAAAACTTTCGTCGCATAAATCGATGAAAAAAGCACTTGACCCGGCAACATCGCAATCGATGGCACCAATTCCTCAACCGTCGCGACAACTTTCTGGGCCGCGCGCGCGAGGACTAAGTCATCGGTTTCGCCGTCGAGGACAACGTTGCCAGCCGCGTCCGCAGCGAAGCCATGAATGAGCGCAACGTCGGGGCGAATCGCGGGAACGGCGACGAGCGTCTCGCCCGAAACGGGGTCGTTGAACGACTTGTAATCGCGCCGAACATCGAGGATCTGCGAATCCTTGAACGCGCGAACCGCGCCACTCGGCAGACCCGACGCGCCCGCGTGGAGCGCGGCGAGAAGCGCGGGGCAGCTCGATTCGCGGATACGCGTTGCGCCACTTTCGATCGCGCGACGAAACGCAGGCGCCGAGCCAAAGTCGCCAAGCGACACCTGCGCGCATTCAATTTCGCTGACGACGCCGGCGCCGATGAGCGCCTCAACCGCGACACCCCCAATCGGCGCGACGACGAGGCGAACCCGCGCGTTCGCCTCACGAAGCACGTCGATGAGCGCGCGCACAAGCGCCATCGGGTTCATCTCGAGCGTTGTGCCGCCGATGCCGACGAGATCGCCGTCGTGAACGTCGGCGGAAAGTAAATCGTGAATCGTCGTCCTCATAGCGACTTCAAAAAACGTTTGACCTCATCGTGTGTCCCGACACGAACGAGGGTCGCCGTATCGTCTCTCAACGCAAAAATGAGTCTGAGACCAAGGCCCACGCGAAGCTCCCAGATTCCACTTGAGTGCAGCTTCCTGAGCCCAAGCCCGGCATGCGCATGCGGCTCCGTCATCGCCCGTGGTAGTGCCAGGATGACGTCGAAAACAGCACTGCGCTGGGATTTGTCGAGCGTACGCACATCGCGAACAAACGACGCCGTGAGTGCGATCCTCATCGCTTGGGACGAGGTCGCCGCCGCACGCTTTTTTGGCCCGATGATAGGAAACGAACGGCCCCCGTCGGCGAACCAAAAACGCGGGTGGAACCGGCTTCGTCGGAAACGGCGAGCGCCCGCCAAAAGCGCTCGGCCTGAAGGTCGGTGAGACGCGATGGTAATTCGATCTCGGCCGCGCTCACCGGAACAATGGCGGCGACATGCGTCGAGCCACGCATAATGACGACCTGATCGCCCCGCTCGGCCGCTTCGACGAGCTCGTTTAAGTGGGCTTTCGCTTCTTTGATCGTGACGGCGCGCATGAAGACAATGTTACAACTAGACGAAGTCCTTAGCAAGAGACTTCGTTTAGGGACTTTCTTGGATCAGAAGTAAAACGTGAGGGTCGCGGCACCGCCAACGCCGGTCGCGAAGATATAGGTGTTGGTGATCGCGTCGCCGCCAATGTTGAGTCCGATGTTAAACATGTAACGCGCGGCCAGGCTGACTTTGTCGCCAATGTAATATTCAACGCCGACGCCGGGCGAGAGACCGAGCGTGAACGTCAGGTTGCTCGCCCCCGTCGGATCGGAGACGTTGAGGTTGAAGTACGCGTCGATAAACGGTGCGATGCGCCGCCAAAGTCGGAAGTACTTCTGCAGACCGACGCCAAATCCGAGTCCCCACGTCGCCGACAGATCGGTGCCGAGAATCTTGGTCCCGACGATGGTCGTCCCAAAATAAAATGGGATATGTAAGGTCTCGCTTGAGACGTACTTCATCCCAACGTTCACCCCGACGGTGCTGCCGGCCATGATGGTGCCCGCGGTGCGCGTGTCGCCGGCCGTTGCAAGCGTTGCAAGGCCACCGAACGAAAACGTCATTCCCCAATTGCTCGGCTCAGCGCGAACGACCGGCTTGTCCGGATTCCCCTCAGCGCGCGCTCCCAACGGCGCGAATGCGACGAGTAACGCGGCAACTGTCCCCAAACCAAGAATCGACTTCGAAAAAGAGTTCTTCATCGGCATCTCCTCCTTTGTGCCGGCTCGAATCTTAACCGCGACTTTCCAAATGTCGAAATTTTTGGATCGCCCGAAACGCCAACAGCGGAAACCTTTGTGCTAATATTCGATTGTGCGGGCCCTCGTGTTCACGGTGATGGCTGGGATTGCATGCCTGAGAACGGCGCCAGGACTAAGCGACGCATCGACAGCACCCGAAGCGGACAGCGAGTACGCCGATCTGTCGCTTGAGATCATTCCGTCCGTACCGACGATTCCAGCGGGCAGCCGCGCCTTTCAGCTCACAGTTAACGCGCTCCGTGACGATACGACCGATGCGGGCGGTGTCGGTGCAACGGCCAGCGCCCCGACGATTGCGCCCGAGTTTTCTGACTCGTATGTCCTCTCAATGATGGAACAGTACGGCGGCAGCTCGGCGCGCGCGTGTGACGTTTCTTTCGCAATAGCCAACGGACCGGCACTGCCGGCGCCGACGGCCGCTGCACACGGCGCGGTTCGAATCAGTATCGGGACAGGGACAGAGCGTCAGACCTTTGTGTCCGACCCGAGCACGGCCACCAGCGGCCCGCCGCTTCCCGACGGTGGCGAACGAACCGAACCCCTCGATGCTGGCGATAAGTTCGCTACCGGTACGACCGACGGCGGCTCTCAGGTCCAAGCGGGCGCCTACCCGGTTATTTTGCTCGACACCAATTCGTCGCCCGAGGGCGCCACGGTTGATGTGTTGCTCGACGGCGACGTGACGGCGGGAATTCCGAGCTCGTCGTTCTCTTTCGTGATGCGAGCCGTCCCCGAAATCAAGGAGCCGGTGGCTGATTCCGTGCATCTGTGGAAAGACGCGCTCAAATTGCGCTGGACAGCAGCGCCGAACGATTATTCGGTCGTTGGTCTCATGTGTGGCGACAATGTCAAAACAAGAACCGCCGCCACGGCAAACGATTTCAGATTTAGGCGTATGTGCCTCGTGAAAGGAATAACGACGGCGCGGTTGCCGCTCATCGCTGGATTGCCGGAGAGCTCGTGCGTTTTGTACATCGCGAACTTTGCCATGGAGAACGTTGTCGTCGCGGGAATTCCGTTTGCGCGGGTGATCCAGGGCTTTGCGCGCGCGATTCAAATCTGGATGCGATGATCGATTGTTAGATCTCTCGGTCGCGCGAGGCGTGGCGACGCGCGTGGATTGTTCCCGCAACGACGAAAACGGCCATGACCGCGAGCCCACCGATGATGCCGCCGACCTTCCAAAGAAAACCGGCCTCGCCACCGACGCCAACGCCGTGGCGAAAAAGGAGCAGGCCGGTCGCGACGCCAAACGTGAGTCCAACGAAGAACTGGATGAGGGCGCGGCGTGCGGCGTAGAAACGGCGGATGGGGCGTGCGAGGTTGAGCTCGGGGAGGAGCGCCTGCGTCGCGGGGTCGGCGACGTCGAGGAGAAGCGCATCGGGACCGCAGTCGGGGCAAGCGCGGCCGCCGGCGAAGGTTTCGCGGCAGTTGGGGCAGACCTTGAGCACGCGGAGATCGTGGCACGGCGCCGCAAAGGGCTCAAGCGGGAGAAGGGGATTCTCTTTTTGCGGCTTTGCTCCTTAGCGGCTTTGCGTCGAAAACCTCTGCGGTTGCGGACTACGGCGCGCAGGGGCCAGACGAACGGACCGTGACCGACGCCGGGTTGCTCGGGTTCGCGCAGCGCATGAGACAAACGTTGCCGTACGTGCGCCCATCGCTGCCGCAAACCGGCGAAAGCGTCGTCGGGCAGCCGCACTTCGTCGCCGCGCAGGTTCCGCGCGTGCGAAGCGGAACGCCGAGACACGACGCGACCGATGGGTTTTCGACGGTGCCGTAATCCGAGCAATACGGATCAAAAACCGGGCTGTAATTGCACACAGTGCCGAGCTTCTCGCAAACGCCGGGGTGGCGAATCCTCACGCCTGCCGCGCGCGCCTCGCACGCGTTTCGATACGTCTTGAGATTCTGCCCGCAAACCGGCTTCCAGACGTCGCTGCAAACCATCTTGGTCGTGTCGACCGCGACGCCGTCACACTTTTGAAGCGCGCACTCGCTGTCGTAGGTGCGCCCATCGTTCGCGGTCACCCGGTTGTTCTTATCGCACGACGCAAGCTCGCACTCGTTCGACTTGCACGTGTAGGCGCCCGGCGAGGGCCCGAGCGAGCCACACTGGAACGTCCCGCTGGCACCACACACCTTCGCGCAAGGGCACGCTCCGACGCTGCGAACCGTTACGCCGTCTTTCGCGGCCTTCTTCGCGCATAAGTAAGTGCGTCCGTCGTCGCCGCAAACCACAGGATTGCCAGCCTGACAATCGTCCGACGAACCAGACCCGCCGCTGCACGTACCGCTCGCGCGCACGCGGACGCCACGACACCAGGGGATCGCGAGAGAATTCGCGTACGGCACGTTGTCGGTGCCGCAAACGGACGACGTGTTATCGCACCCCGACGCCGTCGAATCGCACGGGGCGATTGCGCAGAAGCCCCCGACGCACTGCATCGTGAGACCAACGCCGAGGGACTGACAGTCGCTCGCCGTCGTGCATGTGACCTGGCACTGGGTCGCCGCCGTACAAGCCATCACGATCGGAACGACGCCTTGTCGACACCGACGATCGCAATCGTTCGCGTACTCGATGCCGTCGGTTCCGCACATGGGGGAAAGCGGTTGCGTTCGGCAAGCCGAGCATGCAACGCAGCTTCCGCTCTCGCAAACCGCTCCCGGACCACACGTGGTGTCGACCGTACACGCGGGCGCCGTACGGCAATCGCACGTCAAACAACCAAACGCGTTTCGCCGCTGCCCGAACGCGCACGAAACCCCTGGGCACGAAACGTCGGTCGCGCACCCCGTGCGGCACGCGCCCAGCGCGACGATATCGCCGCCCAAGCAGTTCAAAACGCACGTGTTCCGGAGCGTTTGCGCGCGCCCGCGCACGACACCGCAAACCGGCGGACCGTTCGTTCCGCAGCCGTTCACGCACGCGTCGATCGACGTCGCCGAAACGCGGCAAGTTCCCGTCGCCCCGCCGTCCGTCGACCCCGTTGCGCCGCCGTCGGGCATGTCACACATTCCGCTCGCGCAATCGGCGTTCGCCGCGCAAGCGCGCGCAAAGCACCCCTTCGCAGCGCTCGCCAACGTCGCCCCGCGGCATGTGAGCTCACACGCGTTGATGTACTCAAGACCGTTCGTATCGCAGACGGGGTCTATCGCCTTCCCCGCGCAGTCACATACGACACACCGTCCCGCCTCGCACTTCTCGTTCGTCCGACAATCGCTGTGCTGGGCGCAGGTGACCGTTGGGTCGTTGCACACGCAGGTCGGACAGCCCATCGCATCTTCTTGAAAACCGGCTGGGCACTGCATCGGGCTGCACGTCAAGACGGGGCAATAGGGGCGCACGCGCCCGCATCCAACGCCCGAGCAGGTCGCTGTCAGCGTGAAATCAACCGCTTGGCGCTTCGGGAGGCGCCCAATGATGAGGAGATAAACGCCCGGATCGGTCGTCGGCGCCGTCCATTCAAGCGTGACGGAGCCGCGCCCATAAGCCTTGTTTTGCGTCCGACCGAACTGCCCCGTCGATCGCCGCGGGCCGTAAACACCGATTCCCGCGCGAACGTGCATCGCGAGCGTGAGCGTGAAGTTGATGGTCGCCGCGCCGCGCAGCTCAAACGCGTACGCGATAAACCGCTCCGTCGTTGCGAAGGTCCCCGTAACCGAAACCTGCGTCGTCGCCGACGAGTCGATGGCAACCGGCTGCCGCGTCTCGGCCGTCAGCTCGCTCGTCATCACCGGAAACTCGAACTCCTCTTCCGGCATCTCGTGGCACGCGAGCGCGACCATGCTCGCCGTCAAGACCAGTCGTGTCGTTAAGGTGCGCCTTAAACTCACACTCACTCTCCTCATCTATAGAGTGAGCAATCTCGGTGCCGGCGCCCTAAACGAATCCTGAGAAAAACCGCACAAAATGATGGTGCCGTTATAACGCCCGCCAACTTCTCTTGTCAGCCCCCACGCGCGCTGACAACTTTCCAAGACACCTCATTTACTTGGTTCCGTTATTCTGCGAGCAATCTACCGAGAAGCCAGTGGCTTCTCGGTGCGAGCAGAATGGCGAGGTCGACGGAACGGAGACCGGAGCCTACCTTTCTTGCTTTTCGACGATCGTCCCCGCCTGTTTCACGTCCTCGCGTTCAATCGCAAAACGAATGAGCGACTTCAATACTCTGTTTCGCTTCACATTCCCGAGGATCGTTTTCAAGTCTTCGTACGCCGACGGGTCGTTCAAAAGCGCACCCAGCGTCCCTTTCCCGCTCTTCACGGCCGATACAATTTGCTTCACGTCGCGCGCGGCGGCATTAAAGTCGGCCAAAAAATTCGTGTTGGCTTCGCCAAAAAGCAACGTGTGCAAAAGCCCCCGCCCATTTTTCACCTGGTGAATTATCTCCTTCACGCCACCCACAGCCGACGCCACACCCTCCACAACGCGCTTCCCCTCTTTTCCAAAAATCATCTGGTAAAGCGCGCCGTCGCCCGTTCGCACGCCATCAACCACGCCCCGCGCACTGTCGACCACGCCTTTCACGCTCTTAACGCTTTCGTTAACCGCACCGCCGATGTTCGCGATCGTGGACGCCGCGCGTTCAAACTGCGTCAGCGTCGACCGCACCTTTTCCGAGTAGGTCTCGTCAAACAGCACCGCATGGGCAAGCCCCTTGCCGCCCTCGACGCCTTTCAAAATGTTGCGCGCCGACCCGACCGCGTCCTGAATATTCGCGTGCAGCTTCTCGTCGCCGAGCTTCACGAAAATTTCCTTCAGCTTAACCGTCGCCTCGCGCGCCTCGGCGATAATCTCCTCCGCGGTTTTGATCATGTTGTCGAGCCCGCGCGGCGTCGCACCCGGAATGACGCCGCCTTCATCGAGAGGCTTTCCTTTCGTCTCCGCGGTGATGTCGATGATCTTGTCGCCGAGAAGCCCCCGCGACTCGACGTTCGCGACCGACTCCGTCGTGATTCGCGAGACGACATCCTTGCGCACTTTGAGGAAGACGTTGATTTTTGTCTTTTCGGCGCGCTCCGGGAATCGAATCCCCGTCACGACGCCAACATCGACGCCCGACAAGCGAACGGGAGCGCCCGGCTTCAAGCCCGAAACGTTCGGGAACGACGTCGACAAATTCACCTGCTGTTCGAAGAGGTTCGACTCTTTGCCGATCAAAAAGACGACAATCCCCGCGAGAAGCACCATCAAGAAGACGAAGATACCGACTTTGACTTCGAGGAGTTTGTTGTCTTCCATCTCGTCTGAATTGTACGTCCGCGGCAACGCCACCACAACTTCGGGTGGCGTTTCGAGAGCCCGGTGAGCCGCCGCGAAAACCTCGGTTCCAGGCGTGTACAATGGGCCAGGGTGCTTGAAATGCGGAGGTCTTGCCGAAGGAAGTTTGTTCCGCGGCTTTCTGCGGGTTTGACCGTTGCAACCCTGGTGACGTCTTGTCTCCGTGTTATCCCAGGCTTCCGGCCGATCGACGGAGGCCAAGATGGCGGCGGCGCCCCGAATACGGGAGACGATAGCGGGATCGACGCCGGCCCCGGAAGTCTGTCGTTGGGCCAATCGTGCGTTGCGCCCGAACAGTGCGAAAGCGGCTTCTGTGCATCGGGCGTTTGTTGCAGTTCGAAGTGCGACGGGGTTTGTTCCACCTGCGCCGGTTTCGCCCCGGGATACTGCTCACTCAAGGCATCGCTCGCCATCACGGGCGGCCTTAACCTTTCGAATGCGGAGGCCTTCGGCCGGATGGCGAGACAACCGACCCTCGCCGCGAGCGCGAATCGATACGTCGTCGCTTGGATCGAAACGCCGAGGGACGGCGATGGGGGGGATCTCGTCGTCGCACGAAGCGTCGAGCAGGGCGACGCAGGCCTGGGTTGTGCCGCGGTATATCAGTCGAGCGACAGCTCCTTCTCGACGCTCTCGATCGCGTCGCGTGAATCGGCGCCTGGGGAGTTCGCGCTCTGCGTCGGTCAGATCGGCACAGGCGTCGACGGTGGTGCGTTCTATCACACGATGAAGCTCCTTGAGAGCGACGGCGGCTTGCCCCCCGGATGCCTGGCGCCGCCGCCAGGACTCTCTCCACCATTCGCGATGGCGACCGCCGGAAGCGCGTTCCCCCGCGGTACAAAGTTGCTCTACTCGGCCGACGCCGACACATACTTTCCGCTCGTCTCGTTCACAGCGGACACAACCTGTGGCAACAATCAGATCTGTATCGCGTCGTGGCCAGCGGACGTGCCGACCCCTGGTGCGCTCACGCCTTTGAAAGACTACGGCGGGTCGACGTTTCTCTCCGTTCCGTTCGACGCCGGAGAGAACAGCGGCTTCGCGGCACTCGGCCCGGGAAGGATTGGGCTCCTTTACGCGGTCGGCTCGAACGTCCTGTTCGACGAGATCGTTGTCGGGTCGCTACAATCAGCGATTTTCGGCGGTCCGAAAATGGTCGGTAACGGCACCCCCTTTGGCGCGGCCTGGAGCCAACGCGCGCAGCTATGGGCCATCGTAATTGTCGCTGACAACGCGCTCTCGGTTACGACGATCGACCCCTACAGCGGTTATAACGCCGTGGCGACCAGGGGGTTAACGTCGTCAACAGGCACGTTTCGCTCGGCCGCGATCACGTCAAGCGACGAAGCATTCGACGCGGGGTCGTGGGTAATCTCGTTCGTCGGCGATGTGCCGACATCTCAAATGACGTACATCTCTCTCTTCGCCCTGCGCCCCATAGGTGAGTTGTCGTTTCTCGTCCCCAACGTGAAAACAGGGGCATCGGGTCAGGTGAGATTCAACGACATCCGGCTTGTCGCGTCGAAAACAATGGCGAGGGTCGGTGTCGTCTGGAACGAGGAAAAACTCTCGCCGACAACCGCGTCAGAAACCTATTTAAATGAGGTCTTCTTGAAGTGTGAATGACCGAGCGGCACCACCGTTTTGCTTACCGCTGTTGGAGTCGCTGGTGATGTGCGATAGACTATTGAAGTAAGCGATGTTCAGTGTTCAGGATATTGTCAGCAAAGTTCAGGCCTATCAGCCCTCAGCCGACGCCGAACTCATCAAGCGGGCCTACCTGTTTAGCTCGAAGATGCACCATGGCCAGCTGCGTCATTCGGGTGAACCGTACTTTGTGCACCCGACCGAAGTCGCATCGCTCGTCGCGGACCTGCGTCTCGATGCGGTTTCGGTCGCGGCCGGGCTTCTTCACGACACGATTGAAGACACCCTCGCGACGCTCGACGAGCTGACCGAGACCTTCGGCGAAGAAGTTGCCAACCTCGTCGATGGCGTCACAAAGCTGTCAAAGATGCGGTTTTCATCGTCCGAGGAGCGCGAGGCCGAGAATTTTCGCAAGATGATCGTCGCGATGGCGAAAGATATCCGCGTCATTTTGATCAAGCTCGCCGACCGCACGCACAACATGCGAACGCTGCAGTACATGAAGCCCGAAAAACAGGAAAAAATCGCGCGCGAAACGATGGACATTTATGCGCCGCTCGCGAATCGCCTCGGAATTCAGTGGGTCAAGACCGAGCTCGAAGATTTATCGTTTCGTTATCTTTTTCCCGAGATGTATCGCCAAATCGCCGAGAAGGTTGCGAAAAAGCGCCGCGAACGACAGGCGTATATTGACGAAGTCAAGACGCTGCTTGCGACGGAGCTCGCCGCAAACCAAATCGGGGGCCAAATCTACGGCCGGCCGAAGCACCTTTGGAGCATCTACCGAAAGATGCAGACGCAAAACCTCGAGTTCGATCAGGTGCACGACATCACGGCGTTTCGAATCATCGTGGGAAGTGTCGGGCAATGCTACGAGGCGCTCGGGCTCGTGCACTCGCTCTGGAAGCCGGTGCCGGGGCGCTTCAAGGATTACATCGCGCTGCCCAAACCGAACCTTTATCAATCGCTCCACACGACGGTGATTGGGCCGGGCGCCGAGCGCGTTGAGGTGCAGATCCGCACCGAAGACATGCACGGCACGGCGGAAAACGGGATCGCGGCGCACTGGGCGTACAAGGAGGGGAAGGTCTCGGTTGCGAAGGAGCAGCAGAAATTCCAGTGGCTGCGGCAGCTTATGGAGTGGCAAAAGGAGTTGTCCGATCCGGCCGAATTTCTTGACACCGTAAAAGTCGATTTGTTTGCGGATGAGGTGTACGTCTTCACGCCGAAGGGCGACGTGCGGGCGCTTCCGAAAGGCGCGACACCGGTCGATTTCGCGTTCGCGATTCACACGCAGGTTGGCGACCGGTGCGTGGGCGCGCGCGTGAATGGGCGCATCGTGCCGCTCAAGCACGAGGTGCGAAACGGCGACACCGTCGAGGTGATGACGAACCCGAACGCGCACCCGAACAAGGACTGGCTGAAATTCGTGAAGACGAGCCGCGCGAAGGCGAAGATTCGCCACTTTGTACGGACCGAGCAGCGCGAGCGCGGGCGCGAGATTGGACGAGAGCTCCTCGACCGAGATTTTCGAAAGCGCGGGCGCAGCTACACGAAGCTCGCGAAAGACGGCGAGATGGCGAAACACCTTGAGACGTTGAAACTCAAAACACTTGAGGAACTGGAAATCGCGGTCGGCTACGGGAAACTCACGACGGAGCAAGTATTTGNNGAACTTGTTCAAGCGGCCACCCAAGGAATCGGGCGGAATTGTTGTCGACGGCATCGACGATGTGCTCGTGCGTTTCGGGAAGTGCTGCGGACCGGTGCACGGCGATGCGATCGTCGGGTTCATCACGCGCGGAAAGGGCGTCACGGTCCACGCGAAGGAGTGCCGCAAGGTGCTCGACACCGACCCGGATCGCCGCATTTTGGTTCGCTGGAGCGTTCAATCGAACGGTGAGCGCACCGTGCAGGTTCGCGTGATATCCGTCGACAAGACGGGGCTCTTGGCCGAGGTGACGCAGCTTTTCACGGCCGCAGGGATCAACATTGAACAAGCGCATTGCATCGCAACGAGCCCGCATCGCGCGGTCAACACGTTTCACGTGAGCGTCAAAGACGCGACACAGCTCAAAGGCGTCATCAAAAAGATTCAGACGGTGTCGGGCGTTCTCTCGGTCAAGCGCTCGCACGCCTAACGCCAACGGCCGCCGCAATCCCACGCGGTCGGCGATTCATTCAATTGCGCTCGGAACATATTGCCGCGCGAGCTTTTCGAGCTTCTCGCCGTCAATAAGCTCGATCCGCGGATCGTCGGACACTTTTACGGCCTCTTCGCTAAACGAATGCGTGGTGATAAGAATGCCGCGCGCGGCCTCTTCGGCTTTGACGGTGTCGAGCAAATTCAAGACCCGCGTGGAATCGACGACGCCGTGTTCGGGTTGGAAGAGCGCGTGGATGATGTAGAGCCCGCCCGTCACCGGCGCATCGCTTCGCGCCATGATGTCGTGTTCGCCTTTGCCGTGGAGCGCCTGGTACGTGATGCGGAGCCCGAGCGCTTCGATGAGATCGACGACCACGTGATAAAAACGGTCGGCGTCAATCGCGAGACCCGCGCCGGTTCCGATTTCGGTTGCGCGGCCGCGCGCGGGGTTTTCAACCGGACCGACCCGGCGAACAAACATGACGAGCAAGAGCCCGATGACGACGGCGCCGAATCCCACCGCCAAAGGGATCCACAGCATCCGCTAATTCTCGTTCGCGAGAAACTCAGAGAGAACGATGAGCGCATCGGGCGCGACATCTTGGAAGGCGATGCCCATGCCGCGCACCGTCGGGCGATCGTCGGCGTCATCAGGCTGCGGGGTGCCGTCGTTCAGCCAGCGCACGACGCCCGAGAAAACGAGCGGCACCGCGCGCTGGGGCAGGCTAAACGAAATCTCGACGGCCGTTCCGCGCGGGAGCAAAACATCGGTCGCGATGAATACGCCGCCGAGTCCGATGTCGACCGTGACCGCCTGCACGCGGCGGTTGTCGGTCGGAAACGAAAGCTCGATCCGCTTCTTGTGTCGCGGGTGCGCGCGAAAGTGGCTGAATTTTCGGGTGCCGGCCATCGTGTTCTGAATCGTAGTGGTTACATTCGCGCTCTGCAAGCCGGCGCTCGCCCAACTTCAATTCAGCGTCCCGACGTGCTATAGCCCGCGCCCCGTGACGATTTCGAGGCTCCTTCGCTACGTGCGTCCGCATTTGCCGCGATTCTCCGCGGCGATCGGCTGCATGATCGTTCTCGCCATCGCGACGGGGCTCTACGCATACCTCGTCGGCCCGCTGCTCCGGTACATCTTCACGGGCGGCTCCGCGGGCGGCGAGAAACTGTTCGGCTGGATTCCCGGCGTGACGTTTGACGTCGAGAACAAAGAGTCGATGCTCGCGGCGATTCCACTCCTCATCATCGGGCTCGGCGCCGTGAAGGGCGCGTCGTACCTCGGGCAGTTTTATTTGATGGGAAGCGTCGGGCAGCGCGTCATGAGTCGAATTCGACGCGAGATGTTCGACCGCTTAACGTCGCTGTCGCTGTCGTTCTTTCACAAAGCGTCGTCCGGCGAAGTCGTTTCACGGTTCGCGAACGACGTCCAAAAAACCGAAGAGGTCGTCTCGACGGCGCTTGCGTCGCTCCTTCGCGACACGCTCGAAGTCGCGGTGCTCATCATTCTCGCGCTTTCGCTCGACATCAAACTCGCGCTCGTGACGCTCGCCGCGCTCCCGCTCGCCGCCGTTCCCATCACGAAATTTGGCCGAATGATTCGGCGCGCATCGGTTAGAGCCAATGAGCACATGGGCGGCATCAGCACACGCGTCGCCGAAACCATGCACGGCGCGAGGCTCATGAAGGGCGCTGGAACCGAAAAATTCGAGCGCACGCGATTCGCCGCCGAAGACGAAAAATACGTTGCAACGATGCTCCGCTCGTACCTTGCGCGCGCGTCGAGCTCTCCGGTCATGGAGCTCTTGGGCGGGATCGCACTCGCCACGACCCTTTGGTATGCCGGTTCGCGCATTGCATCGGGCGATCTCGCGCCCGAGCATTTCGTCTCGTTTTACGCGGCGATTTTGATGGCGTACCAGCCGCTCAAGACACTCGGGCGATTACAAAACACGCTGCAACCGGGGCTCGCGGCCGCCGAACGCATCTTCGAATTGATGGACACGCCCGTCGAAATCGAGGAAAAGCCCGGTGCCATCGAGCTTTCCCACTTTACGAGCGCCATCGAATATCGCGACGTCACCTTCGACTACGGCAACGGCCCCGTCCTCCACGGCGTCAATCTCACGGTCTCGCGCGGCGACGTAGTTGCGCTTGTCGGCGAAAGCGGCGGCGGAAAATCGACGCTCCTCTCGCTCCTCCCGCGCCTCCACGACCCAACGGCCGGCGCCGTTTCCATCGACGGCCACGACCTTCGCGATGTCACGCTCGACTCGCTCCGCGCGAACCTCGCCATCGTCTCCCAAGAAGTCGTCCTCTTCAACGACACCGTTCGCTACAACCTCTCCTACGGCAACCCGCTTGCGACCGAGCCCGATCTCTGGCAAGCCGCCCTAGCCGCACAGGCCAAGGGTTTCATCGACCGCCTCCCGCGCGGCCTCGACACCATCATCGGCGAAGGCGGCGTGCGCCTCTCGGGCGGCGAACGCCAACGCCTCGCCATCGCACGCGCCATTCTCCGCGACGCCCCCATCCTCATTCTCGACGAAGCGACGAGCGCGCTCGACAGCGAAAACGAAGCCCTCGTTCAAGCCGCGCTCGCAAACCTTATGCTGGGCCGCACGGTCCTCGTCATCGCGCATCGCCTCTCGACCGTTCGCCGCGCCGATCGGATCGTCGTCATCGAGCAGGGCCGCGTCGTCGAAACCGGCCACCACGACGCCCTCGTCGCCCAATCCGGACCGTACCGCCGTTTCCACGATCTCCAGTTTCCCGCATCCCGCGAAAGCGAGGTCGCTCCATAATGTTTCCTGGTATACTTCCGCGGACGATGCGCGAATTCATCCAGGCTCTCGCACTCCTCCTGCTTCTTGCTTTCGCCGCCGCGTGCGGAAAATCAAACTGCGAACGTTACTGCGAAAAACTCGCGCTTTGCGGCCTCACAAGCCCTGCAACCGCTGAAGATTGCCGAAACGCCTGCAACCGCGGCTGCAAAAACGCCCCATTCGAATGCGTCAACTCGCACGAGTGCGCCGACGTCCAAAATGGCCTTTGCGGCGATACCAACGTCGCGAATATGTGTCAGTAACTGCTACGGCGTTTCGATCTTCTTTGTGCTCTGCAACGGAACCGCTTTTTCGCTTTTCCGGCGCTGCGCAGCCCCCAAGAATTGTGACGCAAATGCTTGCGCTCTCTCAAGCCACTCGAGCCGCTCGCGGTAAGTGAGCCGCCGCCACACCGCGTGGTGATCCCCGCCCGACCATTCACCGTCACTCGTCGCGTTCTTTGCCATCGGCCCCCTCCGTCTTCATGAGCTCCTGGATCTTCCGGAGCGCCTCGATATCTTCGATGTCCCTCGGACGCCCAGCACAAATCTTCAAGGCGATCAAGTCGTCAATGCTCGCAACGTGAATCGGCGTATCGCCGCCAACTCGAACCTCAAGACTCCGCGTGAACGCCTCGTCAAACGGAAACGGCTCGCGGACAAAGATGTCAACAACGTGCGACGGCGCCGACGGATTCCAAAGCGAAAAGACGCGCATATGTTTCTCCGCAATCCACCGCTCTCTCTGCGCGGGATCGGCGAACTCTTCGAGCTTAACTGGAACGCGAGGTTCGTATCCGAGTCCGTGGAGCGCCTGCAACGCGGCTTCCGTGTTTTTCGGTTCCAAAGAAACAACAAGGTCGAGATCAGCCGTATATCTCAGGTGCCCGTGAAGCACGACGGCAACACCGCCCACAACGATGTAACGAACGTTGGCCTTCGCCAAAGCATCAAAAACGTTTGCATAGGCGATTTCGCTCACACCCGAAGTGTACCAACGCTGGGCTGCCGCCGAAAGCGACGCGAACGCACCCCTCTCGCGTTCCGCTTACGGAAAGATACCGCGCTCGAGATACGCGGCCTGCAGCCGATCGACCGACACCGCATACGCCGCAAGCCGAGCGTTCACTTTCTTTTCATACTGCACGCGTCGCAACCGCGCGTACGCCTTCGTCATATAGAGCTTGAGCTTTGCGTCGACCTCAGAGAGCTCCCACTGCTCACTCTTTTTGTTTTGCACCCACTCAAAGTAGCTCACGATGACACCACCCGCGTTCGCCAAAATATCGGGCACGACCTCAATCCCGCGCTCAGCCAAAATCGCGTCCCCCGCTGGCGTCGTCGGACCGTTGGCCCCCTCGCACACAAGCTTGCATTTCAACTGTGGCGCCGTCTTCTCGTCGATGACTTCCTGCACCGCGGCTGGAATGAAGATGTCGCACTTCGTGCTGAAAAAATCTTCGCGCGAACAAACCTCCGCATCAGGATACCCCGCGACACTGCCGTGCTCGCGCACCCAATCGGCGAGCGCCTTCGGATCGATCCCGTTCGCGCGGCGCAGCGACCCCCCGATGTCGTTCACCGCAACGAGCTTCGCTCCAACCCCATCCAAAATCCGCGCCGCAAAACCGCCCACCTGCCCAAACCCCTGCACCGCAAACGTGCACTCCGACAAATCGACGTATCGTTCGCGCGCCCACTCTTCGAGCACATAAAACATCCCTTGCCCAACCGCCTTGTCACGCCCCTTCGACCCGCCGCAGATCGGCCGCTTCCCCGTCACGACGTGCATATTCGCCGACCGGTTGAGCGAATCGTGGCTGTTGACGTATGTGTCCATCATCCACGCCATCGTCCCCGAGTCCGTCCCCAGATCCGGCCCCGGAATGTCGTATTCGGGCCCAATGTTGTTCGACAGCGCATGCGTAAATCGCCGCGTGATTTTCATGATTTCGTTTTCAGAATGCAGCGATGGATCAAACTTGATTCCACCCTTCGCGCCGCCAAACGGAATCTCAACGAGCGAATTCTTCATCGTCATGAGCGTCGCAAGCGCCTTGCCCGAATCAAGATCGAGCTCGTTGCGATACCGCATCCCGCCCTTGTACGGTCCGAGCACGTTGTTGTGTTGAATGCGATACCCCATGAACAGCTTGAATTCGCCGCTGTCCATGCGAACCGGGAAATGGATGACGACTTCGTTTTTAGGTTGCGACAGGATGAGTCGAATTCCAGGCTCGACGTCCATAAGCTCGCAGGCGGACATGACTTGATTGACGGTGGCTTCAAAGAAGGACGGGCGGTCAGACATTTGGACCTCCTTTAATTGCGGGCGAGCGGACTCTAGCGAGGAGCCGAAATCGGGTCAAACCCAAAACTCATTGACGGCGTTCTCTGCGAGCGCTAAGAATCCGCGTTCATGAAACTTTACAAAGGCAAGGTTCCAAATATCGCGCGCGACATCGCGACCCGATTGAAGCGCGAGAGCGATTGCGAGATTCTCGACGAACAACTCGCCGAGGTCGAAGCCGACATCGTCGCGGTGATCAACGAATATATGCGGCGCGACTCCGAGATCACCGAAATTGCGAAAGACACGATCGAGCGGCGCGGACTCGACTACCTCCAGTTTCGGCGCGTCAAGAAGCAAGTTTCGGAGCAAAAGGGGTTTGGCTTCGGTGACGATATGCTCCAATACTTGACCGACCAGATTCTCGAATGCCTTATGCACTCACCGAACGTCGAAGAGGTGTTTTCGGACGACGGCACGATGCGCAAAAAGATGGTGGAAATCTTTAAAAAACACCTCGATGTCGACGCCGAACTCGACAAGGAAGTTCGAAAGCGGATCAAAAACCTCGAGGAGGGGACCGAGGCGTTCGACATTGAGTACGCGCGCATCCTCCAGCAGGTCAAACGGACAAAGGGGCTCGAGTAATTTCGCGAGCCATCTGCGCGAAAGCCAGTGGCTATTTCCGCTGCTTTCTGCGGATGCTCCAGTGGAGCGTCCGCGCAGCGGAAATGGGGAGGGCAACCGAAGGGCGCCCGATCTCTACGCCGGGAGCGCGCGAGCGAAATGGGGAGCGCCTGTTTACAGAGCGCGAACCCCACATCCGCGAGCCATCGTGCAAATATCCTGGGGACAAATAACCCCAGGGTGTGCCGAATTTCTCGCAGTTTTCGCGTACTTATTGAAATCACAGAATTTTTGTTGACCCACAATGTCGCATATGGTAGTCTTTAGCCCTCATTGAGGCGGTGGACCAGGTGCGCGAGCACGATCATCAGGTGCGCGGACGTCAATGCGTGGCCGTCGGGAAGATGCGGGTGGGCTTCGCGGGTTAGGGAATGGCGGAGGAGTTGGTGGTTCATACAAGCTGCTCAAAAATGCCCATATGCAAGGCAGGCGCGAAAAGCCGCGAGCTGACGCTGTATTCAGATATACGCGGAAGCGAGCGGCGACGCGCCAACGCCGCAGATGGGCGTTTTTCAGCAGCCTTGTTGAGGAGGGTTCGATAAAGATGTTGCAGCACCAGTTCAAGATTGGCGACAAGGCTGTTTACCCTGCGCATGGCGTCGGCGTCATCACGGGGATTGAGTCGAAAGAGATCGCCGGGACCAAGCGGAATTTCTATATTTTGAGGATTCTCGAAAACGGGATGAAGATCATGATTCCGACCGACAACGTCGAGCAGGTCGGGCTTCGCGAAATCATGAGCGAGGAACAGGTCGGCGAGGTGTACGACATCCTCAAAGAGCGCGACGTGCCAGTCGACAAGCAGACGTGGAATCGGCGGTATCGCGAATACAACGAGAAGATTAAGACGGGGTCGCCGTACGAAATTGCGGAAGTGTTGCGCGACCTTTACCTGTTGAAGTTCGACAAAGACCTGTCGTTTGGCGAGCGCAAGATGCTCGACACGGCGCGGAGCCTCCTCATCAAGGAGCTGTCGCTCGCGAAGGGGACAGACGAGGAGTCGGTCGAAGAGGAAATCCGCAACATTTTCAACGCTTAGTCGTGTCGCGCACGGTCGGTATCGTGCTCGCTGCGGGCAAAGGCGAGCGGGCGCGAACAACCGGCGGTGCGACCAACATTCCAAAACAGTTTCGGGAGTTTCGGGGGCGTCCGCTCGTTTGCCACGCGCTCGAACTGTTCGAGGAGTCGTCGTTGATAGATGACATCGTCATCGTCGGACCGTCTCCCGCTACGTCGTGGCCGATGCTGCCATTCTCAAAGATCGCAGCGCGTGTGACGGGTGGCGACTCGCGCCCCGAATCGGTGAGGCGTGGACTCGCGGCGATACCGGGAGACACGGACATCATCGTGGTTCACGACGCGGTACGCCCGAATGCAACCCCCGCGCTCCTCGCGCGCGTCGTCGAGGCCGCGCGAACGGGCGGCGCCGCGGTTCCGGCGATCGTGTCGCGGGATTCGTTGAAGACCGTACTGGACGGTCGCGTTGTGGAAACGGTTCGACGCGACGCGATTCAGCTCGCGCAGACACCGCAAGCGTTTCGGAGGTCGGTCATCGAAAACGCGTACGCCGCGGCGGCTCGCCGGAACGACGAATGCGCCGACCTTGATGACGCGGCGGTCGTTGAGAAATCCGGCGCGGTCGTGTCGGTCGTCGAGGGCGAGCCGTGGAACCTGAAAATCACTTTCGACGAGGATTTTGAATGGCTGGCGTAAGGGCGCCGCAAGTCCGCGTGGGACATGGGTTCGACGTGCATCGGCTTGTGGGCGGGCGCGCGCTCGTCTTGGGCGGCGTGCGAATCCCGTGCGACAAGGGGCTTCTCGGACATTCGGACGGCGACGCGCTCCTGCATGCCGTGGCGGACGCGATTTTGGGGGCGGTTGGAGCCGGTGACATCGGCGCCGTTTTCCCGTCGAGCGACGAAGCGAATCGCGATCTGCCAGGTGAGACAATCGTTCGGAAGGCGATGGCCATAGCGAAAGACCGCGGGTACCGGACGACGCAAATCGACACAACGATTGTGGCCGAAATGCCACGGCTCGCTCCCCATCAAGAGGCGATGCGCGGGAGTCTCACACGACTTCTGGAGCTCGACGCGCGCGACGTGAACGTAAAAGTGAAAAGCGCGGACGGGCTCGGTGTCATCGGAAGCGGAGAGGCGATTGCGGCGTTCGCGGTTGCCGTCGTCGTCGCAATCGAATAATCGCGCCGCCTAAGGTTTCGAAGTTTCCGCCACAACGCGACGTTCCCCATTTTTCAGGGGGAATGGAATCGCGCGGCCACTCGACGCGTGTACAAGTTGGAATGCGGGAAGGTCGCGCCCCGAGCGGTTATGAGCGACGACGGCCCCGTCGTGATCCCAATCGATCGAAACATCTCGCGTCGCCGCCACGTGGTCGACGAAGTCGCGCACCGTGGGAATCCAAAGTTCGCCGGCGTCACGGCGCCGCGCGAGCTCGCCGAGAAGCGCGTTCGCCTCGGGCTTTAGCACGTACCGCCTTGCCCCGCGCGCGATGAGCCAACTTCGCTCGTTGTAACCCGACGCGGGCCGGTGAAAATCGAGATAGGTGTGCGCGACAAGAACGCCGCGCTCGGCCGCAAACCGGTCGAGGTTCGCGCGGCCAAAGAGCGCCTGAATCTTCTCGAACCGATCGAACACGCGGTGCGTCGCGAAAAACCAAAAGCCGGGCGCGACGCGCGGATTCTCGAAAACGAGCAGGCGACGAAAGGACGGAGCCTCGGGGCGCATCATGTTTAAGTGCTCTTCGCCACCCGCGATGTCGACCGGTGACCAAAGCGCGCGGTACCCAAATCGCTTGAGAAAGTCGAGGACATAATACGGGCTCGCGGGATTCCAACCCTGGTTTCCGATCGCCTCGCAGTTCGTAAGCGGCGAATGGTCGATCCATGTGGTTGCGCCAAGCTTTGCGAATACTTCGAGCCCCGCGGCCGTTTGCTCCCGTGTGTCGCGATTCGACGTGACCGTGTGCGGGCCAAATTCGACACCGCGCGCGGCCGCCTCAAGCGCCATCGCCCTATAATCGGCACGCGCAAGTTGCAATGTGGCGCCATCGTTTCTCGTAAAAACCGATTTCGTGAACGGAAGACGATGCCCCAAGAAACCGCCCGAATTGTGGCGCGCTGGATCCGAATCACCGTAAAGCACCGCGCGAAACCGTTCGTAGAGCGCCTGATCGGCATGGTCGGTGAAAACCATGACGGCTCGGTACGGGGCCGCCTCACGCGCCTTCCAATAGATTTCACGCGGTCGCCCCACCGAAAACCGAAACGCGAAAGTTCGCACGTCGCCCTTTTTTCGCGTGAGCGCCGAAAGCTCGGTTCGCGCGGGCTCTCTCACATCTGGGTCCCACGCGAAACCAAAGCGATTGGCCTTGGGCTTTCGCGTCGCCTCGCAGGCGTACGAAAAATGCGGGTGATTCGCCGCGTGGTCGAGCTCGAATCGGATCCGCGTGTCGTTCTCGGCGAATCGCTCGACTTCGATCGACGGAAAGTTGTCGTACCCCGGAAACGTGACCGTGGAGTCTCCGTCGCCAAGCCGAACCGCGTGCGGACTAGAGGGGTCCTGGTGCGCGCGATGGCCCGGCAACAGCGGTTGAAACCGAAAGGCGCGGTCGGCCACGGCAACCGGGCCGAGGGTCGAACGCAGTTCAAGGGCTTCAGAGAAAATAGTCAGATCGTCGAGCGTTGTGACAACAAGTTTCCCGAGCCCCCGCACGCGATCGACGCGCAGTTCCGCACGCACCCAAGGCCCCTCGGCGCGCGCGACGCCGTCACGTTCGGCGAACGCGATGTTCGCCTCGCCGCGATCGGTGCGAACGCGAAACCGCGCATCAGAAAGCCCGTCTGGCAAAAACGCAACCGAGCCAAGCAGAAGACACGTCGCCGTCAACATGAAGGTCGACATTCTATTACGCCCGATTTTCTTTGACACGCCTCTTCAGCGGCTTATAATCCTCCGTAATAAGGGGAGACGCGTGAAACAAAGTTTTGAGATCACGCTGGCCGGTCAAAAAATCACGGTAAAAACAGACGCCAGCGACGAGGCCGTGCGTGCCATCGTCAGCCTCGTCGACGACCGGCTTGAACGCGCGCAAAAGGGCGGCGCCACGACCGGCCAAAAAGCGGCGCTCCTCGTTGCCCTCGGCCTCGCGGAAGACGTCGTTTCGCTCGAGGCAAAGCTCGCGGAACTCAAGCGGTCGGTGGCGGACGAAGCGGCGAAGCTCAGCGGGACGGTTGCCGCCATTAAGACAAAAAAACGCCGAGCGGCAGAAACCGAGTCGCCCGCGCATCCCGTCAAATCGGAAGTTTAACCTCGAATCTCGCGGCGAGGCGTAGTAGCATCTCAATTGTGGTGGGTTGAGCGACCCGCTTGGTGATAGACAGATACGAATTTTGAACGATTACCGACTCTTGTGTGGGCTGTGAGCGCAATAAGGTTTTACTGAAACTATCGCCTCGGTCGCTCAGCGCGTTCTACGAACGAAAGAGGCTTTTCTCTTTCGACGTAGGAGGGAGATGCGATCGTGGCGGTCGAGATCATTGTGCCGGTGGCGAGCGGGCTCGTGTTGGGCGCGGCTGGATTGTTTGTCGGGCGTGCACTTGCGAAACGGCGGGCTGTGCGAAAAGGCGAGGAGAGCGAGGCGAAGGCGAACGCCGTGCTCCGCGAGGCGGCCGTGCGCGCGAAGGAAATCGAGCTCGAGGCCGAGCGGTCGGCACGCAAGGGGCTCGACGACGCACGCTCGGAAATCAAGCGACGCGAAGAGCGAATCGATACGCGGGAAGCGAGCCTAGACCGAAAGAGCGAGCTTCTCGAAGCGCGTGAGCTCGAAATTGCGAGGCGCGAGAAACGTGTTGGTGAGCGAGAGGTTCAGGTCGAGACCGAATCGCAGCGGGTTCGCGGTGTTGTCGAGGAGGCGCGAACGAAACTCGAGCGAACGGCGGGACTTTCGGCAAGCGAAGCGAAGCATGAGCTCATCCAGAGTGTTGCGGATGCGGCACGCGTCGAGGCGGGGCGAAATGTCAAAGAGATAGAGGACGGCGCACGGGCCGAGGCGGAGATGCGCGCGAAGCGGATTATTGGCATTGCGGTGCAGCGTTACGCGGGCGAATACGCGATGGAGCGGACGGTGGCCGTGGTGCATCTGCCGAACGAGGAGATGAAGGGGCGGATTATCGGGCGCGAGGGGCGAAATATTCGCGCGATCGAGGCGGCGACGGGCGTCGACCTTATCATCGACGACACGCCCGAGGCCGTCGTTATCAGCGCGTTTAACCCGGTGCGGCGCGAGATTGCGCGGCTTTCGCTTGAGCAACTCATCGCGGATGGGCGAATTCATCCGACGCGAATCGAGGAGATCGTCGAGAAGGCGACGCAGGAAGTTGAAGCGTCGATCCGTGAGGCCGGCGAGGCGGCGCAGTTTGAGCTTGGGCTGTCGGGGATTCATCCCGAGATTTTGAAGCTGGTTGGACGCCTCAAGTACCGAACGAGCTATGCGCAGAACCAGTGGAAGCATTGCATCGAGGTTGGTTTTCTTGCGGGACTCATGGCGGGCGAGCTTGGGCTGAACGTGAAGATGGCGCGGCGCGCGGGGCTACTCCACGACATTGGAAAGGCCGTCGACCACGAAGTCGAAGGGCCACACGCTGTGATTGGTGCCGGGCTCTGCCGCAAGTTCAACGAGCCGCCAGAAGTCGTTCACGCGGTTGCGGCGCACCACGAAGACGAAAAACCCGACGCGATTCTCGATCACCTGGTCGCCGCCGCGGATGCGCTGTCGGGGGCACGACCGGGGGCGCGGCGCGAAATGCTCGAAAGCTACGTGAAACGACTCGAAACGCTCGAAGCGATCTCGAAATCGTTCGCGGGCGTCGAGCGCGCGTTTGCGATTCAAGCGGGGCGTGAAGTCCGTGTCGTCGTGCAACCGAACGGCATTTCCGACGAACAAGCCGTCATGCTTTGTCGCGACATCGCGCGGAAAATCGAAACCGACGTCACGTATCCCGGGCAGATCAAAGTCACCGTGATTCGCGAGACGCGCGCCGTGGATTACGCCAAGTGAACGTCTTAATGATAGGCGACGTCATTGGGAAACCGGGCCGCCTCGCCGTCAAAGCGCACCTCCCAAAGCTCCGCGACGAGAAAAAAATAGATTTCGTCACGCTCAACGCCGAGAACTCCGCGGGCGGCGTCGGCGTCACCCCTGAAATCGCGCGCGAGTATTTTGATTGGGGCGTCGACGTTCTCACGACCGGCAACCACGTCTGGCAAAAGCGCGAGATCATTCCGTTTCTCGAAAGCGAACAGCGCATCCTGCGCCCCGCGAACTACCCGCGCGGCACGCCGGGACGAGGCTCGGTGGTCGTTGATTCGCGCGGAGGCGTTCGCGTCGGTGTCGTCAACATTCAGGGGCGCGTCTATATGCCGCAGTTTCTCGACTGCCCGTTCGCATCGGTTGACGCCATCTTGCGCGACATGCGCGGAAACGCCGACGTCATTCTTGTCGACGTCCATTGCGAGGCAACGAGCGAAAAGGGCGCGCTCGGCCGCCAC
>JACPTQ010000054.1:34454-54397 GCA_016192705.1 Deltaproteobacteria bacterium
GCGGCACTGCGTTTATCACGGACATCGGCATGACGGGACCGTTCGATTCGATCATCGGAGTTCGAAAGGAGCTCGTGCTTCGGCGCTTTATGACTCAAATGCCGCTGTCGTTCGAGGTGGCGTCGGACGACGTTCGATTCCAAGCCGTTCTAATAACGATCGACCCGTCGACCGGAAAATCTAAGAATATTGAGCGAATACATCGTCGCACACCGGCCTAGAAACGATAAACCAGGTCAGAAACAAGTGATTGAATATTTGTATTTCTGCGGCGTCTAAACAGGGCGAGGGAGAAAAAGAGTATCTCTTGAGGGGGTCCGAAGACGAGCGGAGGGCGCCCACAGGGACAACGAAACGAAGGAGGTTGGAGATGTTGAGAAGGTTAAGTTTGGTCGTCAGTGGGTCGTTCCTCTTCGCGGGTGTCGCGTTCGCGGAGGGTGAAGAGGGTACGGGCACAGAGGCCGCGCCAACGACGGAGGCGGCACCGGCACCGACCACGACGGCGGCGCCGACGAAGGGAACGGCAACACCGGGCAAGCGCGTCATGCGCCTTCCAATCAAGTTGGACCCGGAAGCCGCGAAGAAGATGGACGAGTGCCGGAACAAGTGCTTGACCGACAAGTCGACGGGCGATGATCGGCTGAAGTGCTTTTTTGGGTGCCGACGGGGAATCCGCGGGTTCGTGCCGGCGTACGCTGGATTCAAGCCTTGCGCCGAAGCGAATCGGACGTGCATCAAGGACAAGTGCAAGTGGACACCGACGCCGATGCGAAGAGGCATGAAGCTTGGCGCGAAGGTTGCGACCGGAACCGTGCGACCGCGTCCGACGGTCGTGAAGCGACCAGCCCCGGGACACGTGCAGCGACCAACGCCAGGACAGGGTAAGCCTGGTCAGGCGGGCACCGCCGTGCGGCCGGGTCAGCGCCCCGCTGGGAAGCCGGGAGCGGTCGTCGCGGGTGGTCGTCCGGGCGCCTCGAAACGCCCTGGAACCACGACGAGTACGCGTTCGCGCATGACCGAAGAGATGCGAAATTGCTTGAAAGAGTGCGGGACGACGCATCGCGCGTGTCTGGCTGACGTTCTTGGAAAGGCGACGCCAAGCGGATCGACGGCGACTGCGACGACGACCACCGAGACCAAGACCGAGACACCGGCGGCGGCGCCCGAAACAAAGACGGAAGAGCCAAAGGCCGAAGAAACAAAGGCCGAGGAGACCAAGACCGAAGAGACGCCTGCTGAGTCCACAGAAACGCCGTAACTGACGTTTTTCGGGTCTCTCGATAAGCGGCGCGCGATTTCTTGATCGGGCGCCGTTTTTTTATTGGCGTCGCGGTGCGTCTTCGAGCAACTTGAGAATAATCTTCGGAACATCGGAGTGCATCGGGATCGCCGACACCTCTGACGAAACCTTTGCGAACGTCGCCGACTTTGGCGCACCGGGGCGCGCGACAATGAGCGGAATCTTGAGATCGTCTTGGCTAATTCCACCGTGCCATGATTCGAGCTCTTCGCCGAAATAACTGCGGTCATCAGGGTCCGCTTCTTCGCCGTACTTCGGGATAAGGATGATATCGCCGGTGCGGCTCGCCGAGTGCCCGCGCGTCAACCCTTGAAGGCGCTCGTCCATGCGCAGGTAACCGGGCCGTGGATTTCGCGCGAGCCAGCTCGGAACCGACTCCGTCTGATGCTGCCCTTGCGCGTTCTTTCCCGTGTAAACGACATACGGCGGACCATCAAACGTGTTCGACGACTCGGTGTCGCGCACAAGAATCATGTCGACCCTGCCCTTAATGAAGTCGAAGTTTTTTGCGGCAGCGCCAGAATACCGCCCCGTCTGGTTCGCTTGGTAGAACGCATTCGCCATCGCGAGCACGTCCTTCTCGTACCGCGCGGGCTTTGTCCAATCGTCGTTCGCGCGATTTCGAACATAGATGTACGCCATGCCGCCGTTCAGGCCCGTGACGGCGCTGTACGACGCTTCGAGCAGCGTGTCCTTGACGTCGTAACATCCGCCGTTCTCGCAAACCGATTCGATGAGGTACTCGAGCTCCATGTTTGATCGGCCCTCGAGCTCGATGGCATGGTCGGCATCAGCGACGGTGTTGGTGTGCCCGTGGTCCGCGACGATCACAAACGCCGTTTTGTCCATAACGCCGTGCTGCTCGATTGCCGTGACGAGGCGTCCGATGTGGCCGTCGAGCGACGATTTGAGATAGCTTCGCTGCACGACGTCCGAATCGCCGGCCGTCTTGTGCGCGTAATGATCGTTCCCCATGAAATAGAGCGTGAGGATGTTGGGGACGCCGGTTTCGTTGATGCTTGAAATCGCACGGTCGACGGCGGTTTGGTCGATCGCGTTCGCCTCGGCGTAAACGTTTCCGCGGCTGCCATACGACCCGAGCGTCGCCGTGAGCAAAGAAAGATCGAGCGGCGTAACAAAGAAAGATCGAGCGGCGTAATCCAGCGGTCGGTGCCTGTCGAGTACTGAGCGAACACGACGGTGCTCGACAAACGCTGGTCGCGCGCCTTCTCGTAGAGCGTTTCCGTCGTCAGCGTGTCGTTCGCGAGCCCCGTGTTCAAATAGATCCCCACAAAATCTGGGATGTCGCTGAACGACTCCGCGACGAAGCCGATGAAATCGCTGTTCAGGCGATCGAAGAACTCGTTCCCATAGACGCCAGATTCGCCGGGGGTTTTGCCGGTGTGAATGGCGGCCGTCGCGGCGAGCGTGATCGACGGAAAGATCGCCTCGGCGTCGAAAAGGACGGCGTTCGAGAAATCGCCGGCGCTAACGCGCGGGCAGACGACCTTCGCGAAATTGGGGAGTTCACCGGCGTTCAGTGCATCGTAAAGCGCGCTTTGGCGCATGCCGTCGATAACGATGAGGACGACGTGTTCGATTGTGGGAGACGGCGCGCCCGCGTCAATCAGGGCTGTGCCGGCATCAGCGACAGAGCCGTGACATCGGAGCGGGATCGGTCGCACCGGCATCGCGGATTCGCGTCGCTGGGTCGGCGAGCCCGTGGGGCGGCGGATCGCCCGCGGGGCCACCTTGTTCGCCGCACGCAAGCGAGAAGATGACGCAGGCCGACACAAACACGTTCTGTCGACCGAAGAACATTTGGCCCATTACGTAGATGTTTGTGCAAACGTGTGGCCATGCAATACCCCAGAAGGGATGGAAAAACTTCGGTTATGCGGTGAACGGCCGCCGACCGCCACGGGAATTCGGTGGGGTCGCAAGTCCAAGTGGGGTCGCGAGACACCAGCCTAAAGAACGACGACCTCGCGGTGACCGCCAAAAACGTCCCTTAGCGCACCGGAGATTTCGCCGAGCGTCGCGTTCTCGCGAACGGCATCGACGATCGCCGGAATCAGATTTTCGCTCGAACGCGCAACCGTGCAAAGCCGCGCGAGGGCGGCATCGGTCGCAACCTGATTTCGGTTCGCGCGAAACGAACGCAGTCGCTCGACCTGCGCACGCTCAAGAGACGCGTCGACGCGCAAAAGCGGAACGTTGAGGGACGCATCGTCCGAGAACGCGTTGACACCAACGATTTTTCGATCGCCGGATTCGACAGCACGCTGAAAGCGGTACGCGCTCTCCTGGATTTCGCGTTGCACGAGCCCCTCTTCAATGGCGCGCACGGCGCCCCCCGCTTCGTCGACGCGCGCAATGAGGGACGCAGCGGCCCGCTCGATTTCAGTCGTCAGGCGCTCAATCACTTCGGAACCACCCAGCGGATCGACGAAGCGCGTTACGCCCGACTCATGCGCAATCACCTGTTGCGTGCGAAGCGCGAGCCGCGCCGCATCCGCACTCGGAAGCGCGAGAGCCTCGTCAAAAGAATTCGTGTGGAGCGACTGCGTGCCGCCGAGCACCGCGGCCAGCGCCTGGACCGCCACGCGCACGACGTTGTTTTGTGGTTGCTGCGCGGTCAGCGTGCATCCGCCCGTTTGCGTGTGGAACCGCAGCATCCACGACTTCGGATCGCGACCACCCAACCGGTCGCGCACGATGCTCGCCCAAAGTCTCCGTGCGGCGCGAAACTTCGCAACCTCCTCTAAAAAGTCACTGTGACACGCGAAAAAAAACGAAACGCGCGGCGCGACCTCGTCAACCGCAAGTCCGCGCGCCTTCGCAGCCTCAAGATACGCGATTCCGTTCGCGAGCGTGAAGCCGACCTCTTCAATCGCCGTCGAACCCGCTTCGCGGATGTGGTAGCCCGACACGCTGATCGAATTCCACTTCGGCACTTCGCGCGCCGTGTAGGCGAAAATGTCGCAAATAATCCGCATCGACGGCGCCGGCGGAAAAATATACGTCCCGCGCGCGATGTACTCCTTGAGGACGTCGTTTTGAATCGTTCCCGACAACACGCGAGGCGAAATACCGCGTCGCTCCGCGACGACGATGTAAAGCGCAAGCAAAATGGCGGCGGTCGCGTTGATCGTCATCGACGTGGATACCTTGTCGAGCGGAATTTCCGCGAAGAGGCGCTCCATGTCGTCAATCGTCGCGATGGCGACGCCCGTGCGCCCAACTTCGCCCTCCGCGCGCGGATCGTCGCTGTCGAGCCCCATCTGCGTCGGCAAGTCAAACGCGACCGAGAGCCCTGTTTGCCCCGCACTGAGCAGATACCGAAACCGTTCATTCGTCTCTTCAGCCGTCCCAAAACCGGCGTATTGGCGCATCGTCCAAAGCCGCTTCTGGTACATCTCCGCGTGAATCCCGCGCGTGTACGGGAATTCGCCCGCGCGCTCGCCCCGGTCGCCCGCCTCATTCGCCATCGACAGCGCCTTCTTCGCCCGTTGTCCGCATCACTCTGCGGCGCGCGACAGCCAGGTCGGCTTGCCCATGTGGCACGTTTTGCACGTGACCTTTTTCGCGCCCGCCTTTCGCAACATCTTCGTCATCTTCATCATGTCTTTCGCTATTTTTTTCTTCGGCGAGTCTTTCTTGAAGTCGTCAACGTCGTGGCAGTAGTTGCACTTGACGCCAATCTCCGCGGCGAGCTGCTTCATGAACGCCCGCATCTCTTCTTCATCATCGTGATAACGGTGCGAGTTTGTCAGATCGTATTTCTTTTTCGGTTTTTCATCGCCATCCGCAAACCCAACCGCCGGTATTCCCAAAAACGCCGCGATAAGCGCGGCGACCAATAATCTTCGCTCCGCCATGCTGCCTCCTCGTTTGTTGCCAGTCTCTCCCAGATTACCCTACGAAACCAACTTCGAAAACTCACTCTCCGAAATAATTGAAATGGCCGCACCCGCGCCTTTAAGCGCCTCCGCCTTTTTTTGCTTCGACGATTTCTCGCCGCCGCCCTCTCCGACAACCAGAAGATCGAGATCCTTGACAACCTGGTCGGGCGTCTCGCCACCGAGCTCGCGCACGCGCTTTTGCGCGTCGGCCCGTTTCCACTTCGCGAGCGTTCCCGTGAAGACAACCTTTTTCCCCGCGAGCGGCCCTGTCTGTTCACGTGTTGGCGCGGCGACCACACGAACGTGCGCCAGCAACCGATCGATGAGATGCGCCTTTGCGGCAAGACCCGACACAACAGACGCTGCGATTGTCTCTCCAATTGAGTGAATCGACGCCAGCTCGTCGGTCGTCAAAGTCCGAACGCGTGCGAGATCTCCAAGCCCGGCGACGATTCCCGCAACGTGCTTTCCAAGCTCCGCAATTCCGATCGACCGCAAGAAAAGGTCGAGCCCCACCTCGCGCCGCGCCTCGACCGCGCGGATGAGTTTCGCCGCAAGCGTGTCGCCCATCCGTTCGAGCCCGCTCAGCGTCTCGGCGGTCAGTCGAAAAATGTCCGCAACGTCGCTCACGAAACCGCGCTCAAAAAGTTGACGCACGAGTTTTTCGCCGAATCCCTCGATCTCCAGAATGCGCACGAAGTGCAAAAACTCAGCGACGCGCGCTTCCGTACACGATTCGGGCGCCGCGCAATAAAGGAAATCGCCATCACGACGCGTTGCGCCGCCACACGATGGGCAGCGGGTCGGCTCCACGAGCGGCTCACCACCGGGCGCGACGACCCGCTCGACGTTTGGAATTACGCCCCCGCGCCGCATCACCTCAACGCGCGTGCCACGCGCAAGCCCGAGCGCCACAAACCGCCCCGCGTGATGGAGCGAGGCGCGCGTGACGGTTGCACCCGAGAGAACCACCGGCGCCACAACCGCGACGGGCGTGATCGCCCCCGTCCGCGAGACGCCCCACTCAACATCGACGACGCTCGTTTCGCCCGCATCGCCTTGCAGCTTGTAAGCGATGGCGTAGCGCGGGTGATGCGCGGTCGACCCGAGTCGGCGCTGCTCACGCACGCGATTCGTCTTGAACACGACGCCGTCAATTTCGAAGTCAAAAGCCGCTCGGCGCGCGGCGACGCGTTCGTACGCTGCTTCAAGGCCGTCCGGCGAAACCACTTCGTGCGCCACAACCGAAAACCCATGCGCCGCCAAGAATCGCAACTTGTCGGCCTCCGTTTCCACGGCGAGGCCGAGCGCGTCGTACGCCAAAAACGCCAGGTCGTATTCAGCCGACTCGTCACCCTCTTTCAGTTTGAGCGCGCCCGCGGCGAGGTTCCGTGGATTCGCAAACTCGCCCCGGTATCGCTCGAAAACGCTGAGTGGCATGTAAACTTCGCCACGCACCTCGACCGCATGTTTAACGCGCAACGACTTCGGGACATTCCTAATTCGTCGGACGTTCGCGGTCACATCTTCGCCTTGCGCCCCATCACCGCGCGTTGCGGCCAAAACGAGTCGCCCCCGCTCATCGTACCGAATCGACGACGCGCACCCGTCGACTTTTGGCGACACGACCGCATCGCCCTCAAATTTCTCGGCCCACGCGCGGAGTTCGTCGGCGCCATAACACTTGTCGAGCGACAGCATCGGGTTCGTGTGCGTCACGACAAACCCAACGCGCGACGGCCCGAGCTCGTCGAGCACCGCCGATTCGGGCGCAATCGCTTTAAGTCGCCGCACGAGCGCATCGTATTCGGCGTCGGTGATTTCCGGTCGACCGACGTCCCAGTAAAGCCGGTTGTGCCGCCGAATTGCGGCCTCAAGCTCCTCGCGCTTGGCGGTCATGAAAACGAATCAGCCGACTCAATCGCCTCGCGCAACCGCGGCGCATTTTTGAGTGCGCTCGCCCGAAACGCCAATTCCTGTGCCCCTTCTTCGTCGCCGCGCCACTTCAAATGTTCCGACCACGCCTTGAGGCACTTCGCAAGCTCGTCGCGCATTCCAAGCTCTTCGAGCATGTCCGCCGCCCGCTTAAAACTCTCAACCGCCGTTTCCGCGCCCGTTTCAATCGCAGCGCCCGCGCCCGCCGCACGTTCCTTCGACGCACACACCGTCCCAAGCACGCGAAGCGCCGACGCAACGAGCGGCCGACTCGCCTGCTCCTCCGCGAGCGACAACGCCGCCTCCGCATGCGCCGATGCACGCTCCCACCCCTCCGTCGACAACCGAAGCTCGGCAAGACTGCGATGCGCCTCGGCGAGCACGCGCCGATCGCCGAGCTCATTCGCAAGCGTCATCGCGCGATCGAGGTACGTGCGCGCACGCCCACCATCGCCGCGCTCACGGTTCACGTCGCCAAGGTTATTCAAAAGGAGCGCTTCCTGCGCCCGATCGCCGATTTCGCGCGCAATCTTCAGGGATTCCTCGAGCAGCTTGACCGCCTCGTCGCCGCGGCCGACGTCGTCATACACGAGCGCGATCGCGTTCAGCGTCGCGACAACGCCTTCTCGGTCGCCGACCTCGCGTCGGATTTCGAGCGCCTCCTTGAGGTGGCTAAGGGCGCCCTGAATCTCGCCGCGCTCCTGCTCGAGCATGCCGAGGTTGTGAAGCGACACGGCAAGACTGCGGCGGTCGCCGAGCTCGCGCCGAATCGCGAGCGCGTCCCGATACAAGCGGAGCGCCTCGTCGGTTTTGCCCATGAGCCAATACATGCGACCGACGTCGTCGAGGGTGCTCGCGACGCCGCGCCGATCGTTCGCCTCACGGAATTGCACGAGCGCACGATCGAAGGCCGTCGTCGCCTGATCGTAGTCGCCGGTCAACCGGTAAATGCGCCCAATGCGCGCGTACGCGGCGCCCCCCTTCGATTTCAAATCGAGCATCCACGCGAGCGACAACATTTCGCCAAACGCTTCGTGCGCTTCGGCGTACCGACCGGCGCGCGTCTCGACCGTTCCAAGGCTGTGAAGCGCGTCGATTCGCACAAGCGACGGCGTCCGATCGAGCAGCTCGATGCCGCGCCGATACAGGGCGCTCGCGTGTGTCTGGTCGTACCGATCGCGCGCGACGTCGCCGGCCCGCACGTAAAGGAGTGCGGCGCGTTCGTTTTCACCGCCCGCCGCGAGGTGATACGCCGCCTCTGTTTCGAGCGGCACACGCGCCGCAGCGAGCCGCGATTCAAGCCACACACCGGTCACGGCGTGAATAATCGAACGCTCAACGTCGACCGCGTTTTCCGCGAAGAGCTCACGTTCCCGCGTTTGCACGAACAGAAACTCCTCATCACCACTAAGCATCGGTTCCCGCGACGGCGCGACGAAGCCTTTCGCCTGCAGAAGCTGCAGCGTCCGCGCAACATCGCGACGCTCGCGGTCTTGCCCCCAATACCCTTCGCGAACCGCGCGCCTCATCGTGTCCGGGTTCATTCGTCGCTCGATCGCGACCAAAAGCCCGAGCCAAAAATGTGTTCCGATCGCCGCCGCCCGCGTCAGGACCTTACGCTCCTCGGGCTGCAACGCATTCACGCGCGCCCGCACAAGTTCGACGAGGGTCCCCGGAATCTCCATCGCGATCACTTTTTCGAGATTCACGTTCCACGGCGACGACGTGTTATCGACCGCGCCGCGCTCGATGAGCACGCGCGAAATCTCCTCCACAAAAAACGGATTCCCACCGGCCTGTTCGACAATGCGCGACACGAATAAGTCTGGAATGGGATCGACGCGCCGAAACATCTCGCGAACGAGCGCCTCAGCGTCGGCGGTCGTCATCGGGCCGACCTCCAGCCGATGAACCTTTGTGCGCTCAAAGTCGATGAGCCGCGCGCGATCGAGCTGTTCCGGACGCGCAAGGCCGATGACGAGGACAGGCCGATCACCGAGTTCATTCACGAGATACCGAATCGCACTCCACGACTCGGGCGGCGCCCCATGAAGGTTCTCAAACCCGAGAACAATGGGCGAGTCGTCGGCGTCGCGGCGCAAGAACGCGAGAAACGCCATGAGCTGCCCCTCGAGCATCCCGGGGTCCGTCTCCGCACGCGCCGTCGCGGGTCGCGCAAGTCCAATCCACGCGCGGAGGTGCTCGCCAACCCGCAGCGCGTCCGGTTGCGAGAACACCTCGGCGAGTTGCTCCATCAAAAGCTGCTCGGCCCGCTCCGGCGTATCGACGGCACGAATTCCAAGCCGGTTTCTAAAGAGCGACACGAGCGGACCGTGCGGGTGATCGAAAGTGCCGCGCCCAGAAATCCCCTTGAAGAACCTGACGTTCGGATCGCGCTCGTGCGTGTCGCGCACAAGCTCCGAAAAGAGCCGACTTTTCCCGATTCCTGCGGGCCCCGTGACGAGCAGAAACCGCGCCGCACGCTCGATCGCGGTTTGCCCAACTTCGCTGCGCATCGCCTCAAGCTCAACCTTGCGACCCACAATCGGCCGCTCGGCGCCATGCAAGCCACTCCGCGTCGACGGACGTGCGCCCGCCTCGCTCGGCTCGCCGCGCGTCGTATCACGAAGCGTATGAGGGAGCGTCGCCCCGCAATCGTGGCAAAAGTGGTACCAATACGGATTCTTAGCGGCGCACGACGGACACAACACGTCTATAACCTAACACAAACCGCGGGCATCGCCCGACCCGCGACAGCCACCCCCCGTCGATGGAACTTTACTCTACAACTTAAGACCGGTCGCGCCGAGTTTCCCGAGCAGCTCATTCAACTCATGCTCCGCGACCACCTTTTCCTGCGCCGCCTCGTCAAGCTGCTTCTGTAAACCCGCCGAAATATTCTTCGCCTTCTGATACGCTTCGCCCGTAAGCGCCTTAACCCTCGCCGCGCCATCCTTGACCTTCGTCCACGCGTCTTTCGCAAACGCAAGCACCTTCCCAAGCCCCGTAATTTGGAGCGCTTTGTTCAGCCACTTCGCGATCGTCGGCATGAACGGACCCATCAACTTCATCGCCAGCGGCTTCAACACGAGATTCTCGGCGACATGCAACAGCTCTGTGACAATCGCGTTGACCGTGAAGTCAAACAAAAACGAAAACGCGATCAGAATCGCGCCGCCCAAAACGCCGCCCACAAACGGCACCTCCGACACAACCGCGCAGGCGCTTGTCACCCCCGTTTCGATGAACTGCTTTACCGTCATGAACGCCGTCTTAAAAACCTCCATGACGCGCGGCTTGATGTGCGGCCGAACGTACGCCATGACGAGGTCGAAAACTTTTTGGCGCAACCCCTCCGACGTCAACTTCGTTCCACTCATAAGCTCGGCGATTCGATCGATATCTTCGAACGGAATCATCTCGATAACCGGTTTGATGACGCCCTCAAACGTCTTTTCAAGCAGCGCCTTCGCGCCAGCCACGACCTTATTCTTCACGGCCGTGAACATCTCCTTTATCTTCCCGAAGATCTTTTGCTTCACGAAGTTAATGCCCTTTGTGATCTGCGAAATAATCCAGTCGACCACCTTGTCCCAAAGATGGCTGACCGCCTTCCACCAGGCCTTCCCCGACGGCTTGTCGAGATTGTGCGCCCGCGGAGGATTTTTCACCTCGAAGTCGGACACGACCTGATCGACGTTGCCCGTTTGCCCCGTGCCACTCGGCGCGTGGAGTGCCGGGGGGTTCGCTTTCGCTACAGCCGGTCTTCCTTTCGCAGCGCCGCGCGCCGCGCTCGCCGAACCGACACCGCCCATCAGGGAAACGGCCGCCACGATGCCCGCGAGACCCAAAAATCTCTTTGTCGTCATCATCGTCAACCGCCTCCTACCGAATCACCACGGTGTCGAGAATCGCCTGAACTTCGCTCACCCGCTTGGCGACCACGCCCTCCGGCACGCCGGCCGCGCGCACCTCAAGAATCTTGAAATACGCGCGCCCCTTCACGATTTCAACCGACACGCGAAACACGAACCGATACTGGTGCGCCCCATCGAGCGGTCGAAGCCCCTCGTACGTGGCAATCGCAACTCTTGTCCCACGCTTTCCAGGCACGACTTTCGGCGCCGTCAGCACCTTGAACGTGGGCATCCGATCTTTCATGCCGCCGCGCTCGTACGCGACGAGAAGTTTTAGCGGGTCCGCGTCCGGTGTGAGATCCACGCGCACGATTGCGCGCTGATTCCCAGTCGTCCGATCCCCGCCCTTCTCCGCGACGATCGATTCCCACTCCCAAAAACGTTCGCCCTTGGGAAGATTCTTCGTTAACGCGCGATAAGTGTACGGGACATTGATCGTGAATCCCGCTTCGTCATCAACGAACTGACGCGCGCTCGCGACTCCACCCATCGACACGACCAAACCCACGAGCCCGACTGCACCAAGAACTCGAATCGTCATCGCCGACCTCCTTGGCTCGGTGCCGCAGGCTGCGCCCCGCTGCCCGTTGTCGCCCCCGCAGCTTTCTGCGATTCAGCGATCGCCTGCGCGACGACGTCGTTAAACTTTTTCTCCGCCGCGATCTTCCGCGCCACGACCGCCTCGACTTTCGCTTTCAGCTCGCCATCGAGATGCTCGACACGACTCGCGATCGCCTGCATCGAGCTCACAAGTTTCTTTCCAAGCTCGACGTTCCGCTTGACCTCCGCCGTGATCTTCGCGGCGAGCGCCGGGATGCCCGTTGCGTCGATGAGCTTTTGTACTTGCGCAACCAGCTTCTTGATGATCGGCTTCAGAAGTTGGTCGATGATTCCGCCAAGCATCGTGTTCTTCACAAGGTTTGAAAGTGCCTGCGAAATCGCCGTCGTCAGCTGCTCAAACGCGAAGTTGTACGTAAAAATAACCGCCGCGAATACCGGGCCACCGACAATTGGAATCGAGCCGAGACCCGACGCTACAGCGCGCACCGCCGTGTCGATTCCCGTTTTCAACGTCTTCAGCCCTTCCGTCACCGCCCACTTCACGTGCGGGACGATGTGCGGGTCGAGGTATCCAAGAACGTATTTTCGAACCTCCACGCGCACGGCGTTTTCGTCGATCTTCCCACCGCGCTGCAGTTTTGCAAGCCGCTCAATCTGCGGAAACGGCAACTTGATCCCATTCGCCGCGAGTTCCTTCAAGACGGGCTCGAGGATTTTCTGCGTCGCCTGCCGCGCTTTCTCCTTGATCCCCGCGAAGATCGCCTGTACGCCCGCCTTCGCCTTGTCAACCGCCTTCTTCGCAAACTCTTTCGCTTTTTCGACGACCCAGTCGACGATCATCTCCCAAAAATCGGCGACCAGCTTCACGAGATACTCGAGCCCCTCTTTCACATACTTCGCCGCCGCCGCGATCTGCGACCCGATCTTTTTCCCAATATTGACGATGGCGCTTCCAACCTTCTTAAGGCCGTCGCTCACAAGCTTCGCCGCTTTTTTCGCCTTCTCTGCCACTTCGTCAAACGCTCGCCGCGCAGCGTCCGCTGCCTTTCGGGCCGCACGCGACGCGGCATCGGCTGCGTCCCGCGCCGCACGCGCGGTCGCACGGGCCGCATCAGAAGCGCCTCGCGCAACCGTTCGTGCAGCAGCCGACGCACCTCGAGCCACTGCGCGAGCCCCACGGCTCACGGCACGAGAAACGCCTCGCGCGGCGCGCTTGATAAAACCGCAGCACCCCGCTTGTGCCACCGATGCATCAACGCTGATACGGAGCGCTGTCTTCTCGAGACCATTTGCGGCTTCGTGAACCAGGGTGACGCGAATCGAGAACGGCAGCGCCGTGAGGACGAGGGCGCCACCAAAAACAATCGCCAGTCGTATGGCCTTCATGGTCCCCTCCTAATCCAAGTACACAATCGATTCCCACATCGCCAGAAACTCATCTGTCTGTTTCTCGAACGTCTCTTTTTCCGCCTCTCCCAACCATCTATAAACGATGCCGCCTTTGCGTTCGAAGTTGGCGAAAACAATGTATGCCCGAGGATTGTTCTTCCCGTCCTTTCGGAGCCCCGCATAACTCCCACCGCATTCGTCCGGTGATTTCGCCTTCGCCTTCGCATCCTCATCCGAAACAGGCAGCCGAACGAAACCTGGCATTCGGTTTTTGAGTTCGCTCGCTTCGAAGGCACTGAGCCGCTTGTCGCACTCAAACTTCCCGCGCAGCTTCTCCGTTCGCAAAATGATCCTGAAATGTTCATCGGGGCTCAGAAACGCCCAAAACAGCGACGCGCCGTCGCGACTCGACTGCGACACCGCAGACCATGTATCGGGCACCTTGATTTTGAATTTCGCCTCGGGGTCGCGAATCTCCCGTGAAATCGCGGGACTGGCAACCGCCACGCCGACTGCCACCACACCACTTAACAGAATGGACCGTCTCATTTGTCCCTTCCTCCACATTATTAGACGCGCACGCTCTTTGTTTATTCACACGATTCGACACATTTTCGAACCGCTCACGCCTGTTGCGGAGCCGCCCATTCATGGTAGGGTCACCGCCGGTTTCGCTGTTGCCAAGGAGAATCGGTGAAAAAGGTTGAGGCGATCATCAAGCCGTTCAAGCTCGAGGAGATAAAAGAGGCTCTAAATCAAGTTGGGGTTCAGGGAATGACCGTTTCCGAGGTCAAGGGGTTTGGCCGACAAAAGGGGCACACCGAGCTTTATCGCGGTGCGGAATACGTCGTTGATTTTTTGCCGAAGATCAAAATTGAAATCGTCGTGCCTGACGCGATCGTTGCGAAGGTCGTCGACGCCATCGAAGGCGCCGCCAAAACCGGGCGCATCGGCGACGGAAAAATTTTCGTCACATCGCTCGACGAGGCCGTGCGCATTCGTACCGGCGAGCGCGGCGATTCGGCTCTTTAATCAGTTCCCAGGTTTTTTGCTCACATGCAGCGTGTTCGCCGGCAAGTTCATCGGGTTGAAGTTGAACTGCAACGACACGATGTGCGCCGTACCGTTGTCGAGCGCCATGTCCGCAAAAAACCCGTGCGCGCCCTGTGAGAGCACCGTGTCGATCGACCACGACCCCTCTGAAATGCGCCGCGCGTAGCGAAGATCGTTTTGCGACGAATCGTGGTACGCGATGAGCGGAATCCCTTGTGCCGTAAAGGCGAGACTCGCATCGGCGCCGACGAAATCTTTCATGCCGGGACCCGCAAGCCCCGTGTCGACCGTCTCGACGGTGCCGCCCGTCAACTCGCGCCCGCCGTAAAACCGAAGTTCGCGACGCGCGACATCGCTGTACGCAATGCCGATCCGTCCACTCGAATCGACGGCGATCGACGAGAACGCACCCACATCGCCCGTATCTCGGCCGGCCTTCTCGCCATCGACAATCGCGATCGTCTTTGTCCCGTCCGGCCTGCGAATCGCCGCCTTCAAGTTGCCTTTGGTCCGATCGTAGTAGCTCACGTAGAAAGCGCCCTGCACGTGCGCGAGCGACGGGAAAACGCCGACACCCCAAGGAATGTCATCCAGCGGCGGAAGCGGCGCATTGACTTTCGCAATGCAACGACCCGACACGCACGCCTGCGAGTTCGAGCAACCCGGATTGCAATCGCTCGTCGGCGCCACGCACCGCGCCGGTGAATCGTTCACGCACGTTTGCCCCGAGGCGCATCCGCCGCACGGCATGGCGGGCCCGTCAGGAAGCGGCGCCGAATCGATGTCCTCGATGTCCCAGTCGGCCTCGCTCGCCGGTGTCGCGGTCTTCGCGCGCGCGAGGCGAACCGCGGTCTTTTTCCCGTCGGTGCCCCCCGCAACTTGGAAGTACGCAATCGCCGGCTTTCCGTCGCCATCGATCGCGAGCGACGTGTATCGCCCGACGTCGCCATTCATCCCGGCCGATGCGCCCGTTTCAACGGTGTGAATCTGCCACACCGCACCCGCTTGCGCCGCGAACTTCAGCGACTTGTTGTCGATGTCGTAGTACGACACGCGCGCTTCGCCGGCCGCGTTGACCGCAATCGACGTGAACTTCCCAACGTTTCCACCCGGGTCGACGATGCCGCGCCGCACGCCCGTTGGCGCCGCGCGAACATCGGCGCTCGCTGGAATACCGTCGATGTACTCAATCGACGTGCGCGTACCCGTCTCGTCAAATCGGACGATGGCCAAATCGCCGAACGTGCTGTCGTAGGCCGACACGACCGGCCGTCCGCCCGAGATCGCGATGCTCGCGTACCGGCCGACGTCACCGCTCGCGAGCCCCGGAAGCTCGGCGCAAGTGCACGCCTGATTAAGGTTACAGGACTGTCCCCACGCGGTGCGACCATCCGCAAGTGTGAGCACAAAACCCGGTTGACACGTCTGCGCTGCGCATTGCGCTGGCGCCGGCCGACAAATATCCGCGCCCGCGATGCAAACTTCGGTCGCCTGGCAAAGACCACCACACGGCATTGGCAAGCGGCAGTACCCGTTGAAACACGACGCGCCGCCCGTGCAGTCGGTCGCGACCACGCACGCCTGGTAACCACAGGTCCGGACGCCATCGGCTCCCGCCGTTCGACAAATCTGGCCAACCTTCGAGCACGGCCGATCGTCATCGCACGTCTCCTGCGGCATCTGGCAATAGCCTTGATTACACGCCTGCCCTGGGCAGCAGTCGTTTGCCGTCTGACAACGCGGCTTCACTTTGCAAACATGGTCGACGCACTCTTCACCCGCGGTGCACTCTGCGTTTGATTCACACGCGCGGCCCGCCGGTGCGTCATCGCAACCACCAAGCACCGACGCCATCGCGATCGCCGCGACAACGAAAGATGCTCTCGTGTCCCGCACGGCTGCCCGCACGCGACGCGAACGCGCGATCGCAAACGCGAGAATGAAAATCGCCGCGAGAACGGGAATCCCCGTGGAACCGGCCGTTGGCGAAACCGCGCACGCGCTCCCGGCCTTCGCCGCAGTATCCGCGACGCCGCTCGCCGCATCGTCAAGTCCAAGCGCCGTCGTCGCGCTCCCTGTCCCCGTAAGCGCCATCGACACCGACGCGGTTTCGTTCCCGGCGTTGTCGCGCGCCTTGACTTCGATCGTTCGCGCACCCGCCGCGATTTCGTCGAGCCGCACGCCCCGCGCCGTTCGCCACGCGCTCCACGCACCGAACCCACCCTGTCCGTCCGCCACGCGAACCGCAAACTCGATCGCGTCGCGCGCCGTCACTTCGTCCGCTGCGTCAAAGAGCACTTCACCCTCCACGGCGCGGAGCAAAACCCGCGGCGCAATCGGGTCAACCACCACCTTCGCCTCAACCGAGCCCGAATCCAGCGACCGATAATCGCCTTTCTTTCGCGCACGCACCAAAACCCGATGCTCGCCGAGAATCTTCAAGATCGGCGATTCGACGACCAGCGTCGGCCCATCTTGAAACGCGCCCCAAGCAAACCCATCGATCGACACTTGAAACTCAAGGCCGCGGGCGCCGCCCTCTTGCTCTTCGCTCCCGACTTCAAGCACCACACGCCCCGTCGCTTCCCAGCCCGCCGCATCGCTCGCCGCGCTCGCCTTTCGACGCATCGGCGGCTCGATGATCCGCGCCGTTGTCGTGACGGCGCTCGCCATCGACGAAGTCCCGCGATCCGTGAGCGTCAGCGTCAGCTCGAGAAAATCGTTGTCGGCGCCGACGCGCTTCACGTCGTTCACAAACATTCCAATCCGCGGTCCCGGGCAAGCCGCCCCCGCGACACACGCCGATCCATCGCCGCAACGCAGCGACGCCGGGCATTTCGGCGCGAGCGCTTTTTCTACCGTTTCACCAATCCGCACGGGGATTGAAATCTGGTTCGCAAAGAGCGTCGACGTTGCGAGCGAGAAAAGAACCTGCATCAGCTCCTCGACGCGCGCGTTCGGCAACAGCTCGTTGTAGCGCTGCGTGATCTTCGAAATGCTGATCCCGTCGACTGTGACCATGAGCGTTTCGTTCGGCTGCGGCACGAGCGAAATCCCAAGCGCGAGGTCGGCGCCAACTTGAACGAGCCGCGCGTAACGGTCGCCAATGAGCGCGTAAAACGAAATCCCGAGCTGCTGCATCGTGACCTTAATGAGACTGTCGCGCGCTGCCCCCGACCCGGTCCCCGTGCCAAACTCAAACGACGGCGCCGTCGTTGGCTCAAGCGTGAGCATGACCGGCGCGTTCATCCCCGCGAGGTCGCGAAGTCCCGGCAAGAGAAGCGACAAGACGCCCGAGTTAAGCGCGAATGCGTTGTTCGAAAGTTTCGCGATGTCGTCCGAGCCAAGCGCGATGCAAAGCGCGCCCGACGTGTACGCGGCGTACCCGGCGCTATTCAAGATGGCTTTCCCAACGAGCGCGCCCAAATGGTAGTTCCGCCCTTGCGCATCCACACCGGTGAGCGTGGGCGGCGAACCGTTTCGGAACGTGGGCGCGGGCAGCGGCGCATTAACGCACGGGTGCGGCACGACCATTCCGGCCGGCGCCGGATTCGGCAGCGTCGCTTCAAACCCGCCGAGGAACGTGAGGTCGAGCCCTTTCGGTGTGCCATTCACCTGGAACCCCGCTGGCCCTGGCCCAAACAAATACCCGAGCGGCGTCGCCTGCGCCGACCCCGGGAAAAACCCGGCGACCATGTTTGTCAAATCGGAACGTCCCTCGATCTTGAGCGGCTGTCCGCGCAGCGAATCGAGCGCGCCGTTTATCGCCGATTCAATCGGGCCGCGAATGAGCGAGTCGATAAGGTCATCGAGAAACCCGTGGAGCGTGCTGATGATGCGCGACGTGAAATCGGCGGCCGAACAGATCGAGCACGCGTTCACGCTGAGCAAATCCTCGACCGTCGTCGTGTTTCGGCACTCGGAGCTGCTGCTCGCCTTCGAAATCTTCACGCCAATTCCAGGTGGTTCGAGAATGTCGACCGTCTCAACGCGCACGCGCGGCTGAAAATTCCCCTGCGCATCGATCGTGAGGTCCGTGACCATCTTGAGGTTCAGCGTCACCATCCGCTCGTTGGGACCGCCGACGTCGATTCCGTTTTTCAAATCGCACGCAAGGTCGGGCGACGAACAGTAGCCAAACGCGCAAAGTCGAAACGTCGCCGCGAGCCGCCCCGTGAACGCGACATCGACGTTGTTCGCTTGAATCGACACGCGCGGTGGGTTTTCGAGAAGGCCGACCGTAATCGATCCTATCTTGAGCTTCACATTCGCGTTCTTGAGCTTGACGTCAAGCGACACCGAAATTCCGGCAAAACTGTAACTAAACGCCGTAAAACTCTGCTCGGGCAGATCCATCGAGATGCGGCCGCTCGCGTCGGTGCCGAGCGTCGCCTTAAGAAGTTGTTCGATGTGCGAGGTGAGGAAGTCGATGCCGGGTTGCGTGAGCCGAACTTTTGCGGCGTCGGTGATTTTTTGCCCCGCGAAGCGGTAGTCGGCCGACGACGGACACGCCTCCCCTTTTTTTCGGCTTTGCGCTCCTCGGCGAGAAGAGGGCAAAGGTAGCGGCTATGTATATTATAGTAGGAAGATATCGCACATGGAAGTGAAAAGTGCGAGCGAAAACCACGACTTATTAGCGCGGTGCGTTAGCAGCCTAGAATAACTGCGTATTCTCCAATAGCGGCGCGCGTTTTTTTCTAATCGAGCGAAGGCCTACCCGACGACGCGGTTTCGTCCCTGGTTTTTCGCCTTGTAGAGGTTCTTGTCGGCGGCCTCGATCAGCTCAGGAACGGTCTTCACGGCCGGTGAAATCGTCCCGACACCAAGGCTCACGGTCACCGCGATCTGCTGCGACTCAAACGCGACCGGCTTCTCGGCAACGAGGAGTCGCACCTTCTCCGCGAAGAGAAGCGCGGCGTCGCGCGGCGTTTCGGGGAGCACAATCGCAAACTCCTCACCGCCGTATCGCGCGAACAACTCCTCTCGGCGAATGCGGTCGCGGACGCTCGTCGAAACCGCGCGCAAGACCGTGTCGCCCGCGAAGTGACCGAACGTGTCGTTCACCTTCTTGAAGTGGTCGAGGTCGAACATAACGAGCGCGAGCGGCCGTCCGTAGCGCAAGCAGCGCGCGAGCTCGCGGTCAAGGTATTCGAGCATGTAGCGCTTGTTGTGGATTTCGGTGAGCCCGTCGACGATCGTCAGCCGATAAATCTCCTCATGGTACGCGCTTTCGAGGTTCCCTTCGGCGAGGAACTTAAAGATCGTGTCGCCAATCTTAACGAGATCGCCGTGGTTGAGGGGCGTCGCCTTAGCGGGCGTTTCGTTGACGTAGGTGCCGTTCGTCGACCCGAGGTCGGAAATCGTGACTTCGTCTTCGAGAACATCGACACGCGCGTGCCGGCGCGAAACGGCGTCACTCTCGATGACGAGGTCGTTGCCCTCTTCGCGCCCGATGGTGAGCGAACGCCCGCGCAGTTCCCAGCGGCGACCGAGCTGTTTGCCGTAAATCTGCACGAGACACGCCGATTCGCCTCGAAGCCCCTCGAGCTTCGAAACCTTTGTCATTCTCGTCGCTTGGTCGCCGGCCACTTGACCCCTTTTTCGAGAATCATCATACCTCGATCCCCGGTCAAGCGGCCAGGTCTCTTCCGTGCGTACGGTCGGCAGGTGCCGCTTCGGCGCGCCGACGTCCTCGGGTCTGAACTCACTCGCGCGATTGAGCCGCTGATCAGAGGCATGCGAAAACTCCGTAATCCCGCACGATATCACGCTGCAGACCCTGCGGAGGCGCGCCTATGCGAGCCCCTGCCGACCTTACGCGAATCCGGGCGGACCGCTTTCCGGAGACGTATTTTCTGGGCTTGAGGGCGGTACGAAGAGTTC
>JACPTQ010000055.1:0-90951 GCA_016192705.1 Deltaproteobacteria bacterium
GCTACAGCAACGATCCAAGCCGCACGACGAGATCCGCCACGCGATTCGAATAGCCCCATTCGTTGTCGTACCAAGACAGGATGCGCACTTCGCGCGGCCCGACCATTTGCGTCGCGAGCGCGTCAAAAATCGAGCTGTGCGGATTGCCGATCACGTCAGACGAAACAATCGGCTCGTCGCAATATTCAAGGACGCGCTTGAGCGGACCCGCGGCCGCCTCGCGCATCGCGCCGTTGACGCCGGCCACCGTCGCCTCGCGCGTGAGTTCCGCGACGAGATCGACGACCGACCCGTCGGGCACCGCAACGCGCATCGCAAGCCCGTCGAGTCGCCCCGCGAGCACCGGGAGAACTTTTCCGACGGCCCGCGCCGCACCTGTTGTCGTTGGGATGATGTTCTGCGCCGCCGCGCGCGCACGCCGAAAATCTTTGTGCGGGACATCGGCGAGTCGCTGGTCGTTGGTGTATGCGTGCACCGTCGTCATGAACCCCTGCTCGATGCCGAATGTTTCGTGAAGCACCTTCGCGACGGGCGCAAGGCAGTTCGTAGTGCACGACGCGTTTGAAACGATGTTGTGCTTCTTGGTGAGAATGCTGTCGTTAACGCCGAGAACGACGATGGCGTCGACTTCGTCTTTGGGTGGCACCGTCAAGATGACTTTTTTTGCGCCCGCCTTGAGGTGCGATTCGAGCTTCGCGCGATCGCGAAAGACGCCCGTCGATTCGATCACAATGTCGGCGCCCACCTCGGCCCATGGCAGCCGGGACGGATCTTTTTCCGCCGAGAGTCGCACGCGCCGGCCGTCCACAATGAGCGCGCCCTCCTCCCACGCAATGGGGCGATCGAACGTCCCCATGACCGTGTCGTAGCGAAGGAGATACGCGAGGTCTCGCGGTGCATAAAGATCGTTTACCGCAACGACTTCCATCTCGCTCCGCTCGCCCGCAATTCTGAAAAACGCGCGCCCAATCCGCCCAAATCCGTTAATCGCAACTTTGAGCGTCATGCTTCGCCCTCCGCAATCTTCCCGTCGTCCCGGCCAAATCGCCGCAAAAGATCAACGACGCGATGACAGTACCCCCAACTGTTGTCGAACCACGAAATGGTTTTCACGAGCTTGTCGCGAAGCACCATCGTCGCAAGCGAGTCGAACACCGACGAATACGGACTCATCGCGACGTCACTCGAAACGATCGGATCGGTTTGGTATTCCACGATTCCGCGGTACGGCCCCGCGGCTGCGGTCTTTACGACTTCGTTCACGCGATCGACTGACGCCGCGCGCGCGAGCCAAACAGTGAGATCGACAAGCGATCCGTTCAAGACTGGGACGCGGAGTGCCGCCGATCGGACGCGCCCCGCAAGCTCTGGCAAGACTTCTTCAATCACCGCGCCCGCGTTCGTTTCCGACGGAACAATGTTTTCCGCAGCCGCACGCGACATACGCAAATCCGCGGCCGGTACATCGGCGAGGCGCTGGACCGATGTGTAGGCGTGCACGGTCGTCAGGTGCGCGCGATCGACCTGAAACGCGTCATGGAGAATCGCGAGCAGCGGGGCTGCCGCATGCGCTGTGCACGACGCGTTCGAAACGAGGCGATGCTCGGGTTTCAGCTTGGCGTCGTTAACGCCGTAGACGACCGAAATGTCTGGGTGCTCGCGCGGTGGCACGCAGAGGAGAACGCGCCGCGCGCCCGCCGCCAAGTGTCGTTCGAGCTCCGCGCGCGCGCGATCGCGCCCCGTCGCCTCGACGACGTAATCGACGCCGTAATCCGACCAGCGAACATCGCCCGGATCTTTCGCCGACAAAAACGGCGTCTCGCGCCCCCACGTGTAGAGCGCGCCCGCCTTGTACGTCACAAGATCGGGGAAGCGCCCAAAAATCGTGTCGTAACGGAGCAAATACGTGAGTGATTCGTGGTCCGCGATGTCGCTGATGGCGCCGATGCGAACCGTATTGCTGCGGGAGAGCAGGCGAAATAGGTTCCGCCCCATCCGCCCAAACCCCATGAGTCCGATGGTTATCGGCATCGCGCACCTCCGCGCGAACTATAGCACGGGTGTTATCTCACAACCGGGCACGCGAGGCCGTCGGCGACGTCGAGACCGGCGCCGTGTTCCGTCGTGACGGTTGGGTCGGGATCGCGGTTGTTTCGCCACGTCGTTCCTTCGCGCGCGACACCGGCATCGGCGACCCGGTAATCGTCGGTGCCACCGATGTCGATGAAAACGCCGACCGTGTTGCGTTCGCGACGCGGATTTCCAGCGGCGTTCGCCTCGGTCGAGAGTCGCGCGGCGCCGTACGAAACGTCGTTAGACGCGACATAGGTGTCGTTGCCGCCCACGTTTACGAAAAACCCGTAGCCGTTGACATTGCCCGAACCGAGCGAGAGACCCGGCGCGCGATAAACGTCGTCGCCGCCCAAGTCGATGTGCCAGCCGACGCTCAAGTCGTGGCCAACGCCGATCGACGTGGCTTTCGGCGCGACATTCTGGTTGTAGCGATCGTTCCCGCCTTCATCGATGAACGCCGTGAGCGCGAAGTGCGCCGCCGACCCCAGCACGTACCAGAGCCCGTCGTACGTATCGTCGCCCGCGCCGTCCGCGAGAACGCCCGTCCCAAACCAATACCCCGTACCGATTCCAAAGACCGATGCCTGGTATTTGTCGTTCCCCGCGAGGTCGCGAAGCACACCGATTCCGCCGCTCTGATAGACGCCGTCTTGATCCGCGCGCCGCCCAAAGCCCGCGCCCTGCGCCATCGACGTGTTCCCTTTGCCGGGAAGTTGCGGCGTGAAATAGAGCGGGTCGCCGCCCTCTGCGGGATCGCCAACGTCGGCGAGATACTGGTCGTTGCCCGCGCGGTCGTAAAGCATTCCGGCGCCACGCACCCAGCCAAAACCTTGCAGCATGCTGTAGCCGCGGTAGATGTCGTTTCCCGCGAGGTCGACGAGAAGCCCGATGCCATAGCCCGCGGCGCCTTGCGCACCGGCCTCGGCCTCGTACGTGTCGTCACCGCCTTCATCGAAAAGGACGCCGACGCCAAAGTTGCCGAAGCCTTGCGAGATGCGAAGCGAACGGTACTTGTCGTTTCCGTTGCCATAGTCGAAAAGAAGAGCGATGCCGACGTTCCCGCTCCCTTGGCGCCCAACCGTCGAGAGCGAAATCGGGCCGTTCCCTTGCGTGACATCGCCGGGCGGCGCGTATCTTCCGCCGCGGTCGGACGGGAGGCGCGTGCCATCGAGCGTGCTCGGAACTTCCTTGTAGGCGTAAGTGTCGTTGCCCGCGAGGTCGACAAGGATCGACACGGGGTTATCGAGGCTTTCGTTCGCCGCCGCCGCGATGCGGTACGTGTCGTTGCCGCCGGTGTCGACGAGGAGAAGCATCGGCCCGGCGAGCGAAGGATCGTCGGCTTCATACGTGTGGTCTGCCGCATCGCGAATCACGACGCGACCGAGCGGCGTTCTCATGTTGAACGAAAAACCACGAGCGCCGGCGAACGGCGAAAGTGCGGCCGCCTCAACGGTTGCAGCAAGCGAAGCCGCCGCCTCATAAAGCCCCGCGTAATTGATCCCCGAGGTGATGGCCGTGCGTGTCGCGACATCGCGCAAGTCGGGGATGCCGAGTCGCACTGGCAAGTAAAACCCGTAGCCACCAACGAACAATTTCTGCCGAAGCGCTGCGCTGACGGTTGAAAACGCGCGGTCGCGGGCGTTTGCCGCCGAAACAGCCGCACGTAAAACCGGGACGAGCGCCTTCGCGAGGTCAGCGGGCAGCGTCGCCGCGGCGTCCTGAACCCGCGTCGCGTCGGTCGGCGTCTGCGCACCGCGCCAAAGCGAAAGCACAGCGGAGACAAACTCATCCGCTGCCGAGGCGGGCGGCGTCGCGCACGCGCTTACGTTGTGGCCAAGGGCCGATGCCGCAACTTGGATCGCGCTCGCGACGGGGCGCTGTGACGCGGCCGCGAGGTCGAGACGCGCCGTTAAGCCGCCAGCCCAATCAGGAACCGAAAGTGGGTTGTCGTGAACGGCGTCGTAAAATGGCAACCGAAACGCGTCGTGCGCAATCGCCGCGCCGAAAAGAGACCAGTCGCGCGCGGAGACCTTGACCGCGTCGCGCGTAAGGCCAGCGGTCTCAAGAACCTCGTCCAAGCGATCGCGTCCCGCACACGTAGCCGGCACCGGAACCGTCGGCGCCGGCAAACAGGCATCAAACGACACGCCACCCGCGTCGGCCACCGCCCCCGCGTCCAATTCCGCGCTCGCTCCCGCATCCGCTTCCGCTCCCGAATCCGCGACCGGTCTTTCAGCGCCACCCCCACCTCCGACGTCGCCCTCGCTCCCTTGTCCCGATTGGGCGCAACCCCAAACCATTGACAGCCAAATCGCCTTTTTGATTTTTCGCATAAGAGAGGCAGAATACGCGAAACGCACAAAAAAAGTCAACTCGGTCGGAACAACTTTTCCAATCACTTCTCCGTCGACCGAAGGTGCTCGAGCGTCTCCTTGAGTCCATAGCGCGGCGCAAATTTGAGAACTTCGCGGGCGCGCGCATCGTCGACGTTGCACGAAAAGCGCAAGTGGTGAAGCTCGGGCGGCGGAAACGACGTCAACTTCCAGCGCCACATGAACCGCACGATCGAATCGGCGAGCGGCGGCGGGAACGGAATCGTCTCCTTGCCGAGCGTGCGAATGATGACCGACAGCGGCGTCGTCTCCGGGCCCGCGATGTTGAAAACGCCGCGCACGCCTGGCCGCAGCGCACAGACCATCGCGTCGACGACGTCTTCTTCGTGGATGAGTTGCACCATCGGATCGAAACCAAAAACAACCGGGATGCGTCGGAGTCGCAGGTAGTTGGACGCCGCATTTCGCACGTGGCCGACGATGTGCACCGTCCGAAGGATCACCGTTTCGATTTCGGGGTGCTTCCACGAAAAGGAATTCGCGAGCATGTCGACCTCGATGAGATCGCGTATCTCGCTGAAGTGCTGCGACCCGAGAATCGGCGCATCCTCCGTGAGAAACGCCGAGTTCTCGGGACTCGGGCCGTAGATGTTCGCCGACGACAAAACGACCACTTTCTTGACGCCGTGCCGCGCGGCGTATTCGAGCGTGCGCGTCGTTCCGAGTATATTGAATGTATGATGCTCATGAGCATCTTTTCGAGGGTCGTGCAAAATGTTCAGGTGCACCACGGCCTTGACCGGGTTGTGGCGAAAAATCTCCTCGCACCGCTTTCGCCGAATGTCGATCCGATGGTGTTCAATGTCGCGCGGCCGATCCTCGAACGGCCGTCGATCGATTCCAATCACGCGCTCCGTGCGGTGCAGCCGCTTCGCCAGCAACTTCCCCAGCCGCCCGCTGATCCCCGTCACGACCACCGCGGCCCGCGCCTTTTTTTTCACTCCGATAACCTTGGGTGTCTTTTCCTGCATTCCTGCTTTCCTGACACGAAATTCTTCTCCTAATTTCCTGGCTACCAGAAAACCGCCTCGCGCTCCTTGACGCCCCGCGCGAGCATGGCCGCTATCGCCTCCTTCACCTTGAGCACTTTCTGCCCAATGATCCCGTCGTCGTCGTCCGGGTCGCCTTCGAACCGCATCGCCGCCCCAAAGTAAATCCGAATCCGCGTGGGCAACGGAATTAGCCCGAGCGGGCCGAGCCACGGCAGCGTCGGTGTTATGGGGAACGACGGCGTCTTCAAGAGCTTCGCGAGCGGCACCGCGTTCGTAAACGCTGGGTACATCTCCTCCGCACCGACAACGCCAAACGGCACGATGGGCACGCGGTTCTCGAGCGCAAGCCGCATAAAGCCGAGCCCAAACTCGGTCAGCTTGTACCGATTCTTGTACGGCTTCGAAATCCCGACCGCCCCCTCGGGAAAAACCATCACGACCTCGCCTTGGCCAAGGAGTCGCCGACAATTCTCGGGCGTGCCGACGATTTGGCCGACGCGCGAAAAAAACTCGCCGATGAGCGGCATTCCAAACGCCCAGCGCTCGACCATCGCGCGCACCATGCGCGGCGGATTCGCGTCGAGAATGAGCGCGGTGCCGACGAACATCCCGTCGAGCGGAAATTGCCCCGAGTGATTGCCGATGAGAAGGTACGGCCCCTCTGGAAGTTGTTCGATGCCGAAAGTTTCTACGCGAAAGTAATTCCGGTAAAACCACTCGGCGAGCGGCGCCATTTTCTTTAAGACGGCCGGCGAATAACCAAACTCGTCGTAGCCAAACTCAGAAAGCCGCGTGGGGATCGAGTCGATCCGCGCCTCGAGTTCCTTCGAGAGTGGCAAAAACGGGATGGGCGGCAGATCACTCGACGTCCACATCTTCGACCGCCTGTTCCGCCACTGGATTCGGCGCCGCTTCCACTTCATCAACAGCGGCAGCCCCGACAAGCTTGTACCGCTGCAACTTCACGAGCAGCGCCTGTCGCGAAATCCCGAGCGTGCGTGCCGTGCGCGACCGGTTCCAGTTGTGCTCCTCAAGCGCGCGCCGCAAAACCGCCGCTTCGAGCCGCGCCATCACCTCTTTCAGCTTGCCGTGAACAGCGACACCGTCCGCGGCCTTCTCGCGAATCGTGCCAACGACCTTATCCGACAACACGGCTCGGTCAATCGACGCCCCAGGCTCCGCAAGCAACACCGCGCGCTCGATTTCGTTTTCGAGCTCGCGCACATTGCCGGGAAACGGATAAGCGAGAAGTGCGCCGGCTGCGTCCGCTGACAATCCCGCAATCGCCTTTCCGAGCTTCTTCGCGTAAACATCGACGAAGTGCTTCGCGAGCAAAACCACGTCTTCGCCGCGCTCGCGCAGCGCCGGCAACTCGATCGAGAAGACGCTGAGCCGATAATACAAATCTTGGCGAAACGTCTCTTTCTCGACCATCGACTTCAGATTGCGATTCGTCGCACCGACGATGCGCACGCTGGTCTTCTTGGGTCGCTCGCTGCCGACCGGCATGAACTCTCCGCCTTGCAACACGCGCAAGAGCTTCACTTGCAGCGACGGCGGCATTTCGCCAAGCTCGTCGAGAAAAAGCGTCCCGCCATCCGCCACTTCAAAGAGCCCCTTCTTGTCCTTCACCGCACCCGTGAACGCACCACGCACATGCCCAAAAAGCTCGCTCTCAAGCAGCGTCTCGGTCAGCGCGCCGCAATTGACCGCCGCGAACAGCCCGTCACTTCGACGGCTCTGCGCATGTACGGCGCGCGCGATGAGTTCCTTGCCGGTCCCCGTCTCACCAAGAATGAGGACCGTCGCGTCGGTCGGTGCCACCTGCCGCACCTCGTCCATAATCTTCTTGAGCGCCGCGCAAGTCCCGAGCGGCACCGGGCCGCGTGCCTTCTCGTCGCGGTCGCGCAAGTAGCGGTTCTCCTCACGAAGCCGCGCCTCGGCCGCACGGAGCTTCGCGAGAAGCTCGGTCATCGCGACTTGGCTCGCGACCTCGTGCGCGATGACGGCGACCTTTTCAAGGTCAACCGCGGCGAGCGCGCCCCGCGTCGGCCCCGACGCGAGCAAGAAACCGGTCGTATCGCCCCGAAACCGAAGCGGCGCCAAGATTGCCGTGCGAATCCCGCGCGCATCGACACTCAACGACGGCGCTTCGCTAAAAAGGACCGCCTCGGTGCTCGACGCCGCCGCACTCGTGAGCGCCCGCGGAAGCGTATCGAGCGGCGATTTCTCGGCGCCCGCACGTGCCAATTCGCGCGACAAACGCCAATGCGACCCATCGGCCGACCGCAAAAAAAGCGACACCTGCGAGACCGCGCGTACGGCCTCCAGAACGAACTGAAGGACCCGCTTCTCAGCCTCGTCGGGCTCAGCACCCGCAATCTCTTGAAACAACGCAAAGAGCGCCTTCCACTCGATGCCCGCGTCCATGACCTTCGACGAGCGCGTCGCCGCTACGTCCTTCGAGACCAGCGTCAAATCTTTCCGCGCAACGACCGTCACCGACACGGGGACCGACTCATCTATAGATACGTGAAGGACAGCCGATTTCGCGGGGTCACCGACGAGGATCTGATCGCCCGACTTCAGGCGGCTTGGGTTCGCCTTCGACCCAACCGGCTCTTCAACGCCATCACGCCGAAGCCGCGTCCCGTTGGCGCTTCCCGCGTCGCACACAAAAAACCCGTCGGCGCGCTGTTCGATTTCGGCGTGAAATCCCGATACGTGTGTGTCGGGGATCACGAGGCGATTCGCCGTGTTCCGACCGATCGTGATGCTCGGCTGGTCGAACGACCGCGGTTCACCGCCCTCGCCCACGCGCAGCTTGATCATCGTGAGCCATCGTCGCTGAACGACCCACGCGCGTCAAGAATCCGCTAAGGGAAAAGCGGATTACCTGGCGATTTCGCCGTGACGGGCGGCGGGTCGGTTATCGAAACTTGGCACCCGGGCCAAGTGACAGAGCCGACGTCCCAAAAGTCGTTTGTCCGCTGGAGGAGCACGGGGCCAGCCTCCGCAGCGAGCGTGCCCATACAATAGATTCGGAGCGTTGCGCGCGTGGGGCCGACGCTGTCGTCCGAATAGTAATGAACTCCGAGCTTGTAGGTTTGGGGGTCTCCGCTGGCTCGGGGCCGGCAACTGATGAGCTCGGGACCGTAGCCATCGGTGTCGTCAAGGTCGAGACTGCACGTCAACCGGCCAGCCCAATTCGGACCCCGGTTGCCAAAAAAAACGTCATCCGCTGAAAACCATGCGCTGTCTGGAGTTCGCAACATATGAATGTCAACGTCGACCGTCGGCGTGTCCCAGGTTACTTGAATCGTCAGTTTCGCGTCCGGCAGCGCGTGGACATCCGTCGCACAACTGCACTCGACCTGCGCCTGGGTTTTACAGTTGAGCCGGAGCTTGTAGTCGCCGGCGAGGTCAACGAAAAACGACGCGCGCGCGGTGTTGCCATACTCGAGTCGCGCTGTGCTCCCCTGCGGACGCGCGACGGCGGACCATCCACAGACGAGGACACCTCCAGCGGGGTCATAGCTTCGTGAGCCGTCGAGCAGAATCGTTTGAAGCGGCGCGGTTGCGATCGGCGACGCCGGGCAGACACACAGCGGTGGCGCCGGAGAAGGGGCGGGTTCGGGAGCAGGTGCGGGGTCGGGAGCGGGTGCGGGTGCGGGCGCGGGGTTGGGAGCAGGTGCGGGCGCGGGTGCCGGTTCCGTCCCTGGCGCGGGTGAAGGCGGCGAGCTCGGCGGATGCGCACCCGTCGGCGGGGGATCGATCGGCGTCGACCCACACGCAGCGAGGACAAACGCCCACGGTCCGACTTTGGTGAGCTGCCGCATCGTCGCACCTCCCTGATGTCGTGGCGGCGCCGGCCTGAGCGCCTGCTGGAGAACCTGTTGTGCAAAAGTCTCACCACGAAAGGAAAGGGGAATTATCTGAGAATTGCAGGGCGTCCATTCCTTTGGGCTGTCGCAGATACTGGGATTCGCAACAGATCGTGACAAGGCCGCGCACTCAACGATTTGCTTGACGAATGCCCGGATGCGTGGCATTGTTTCCCACTTTCAGATGGGAGTGTGTTTGATGTACGCAGTCATTGAGGCGGGCGGAAAGCAGCTCAGGGTCACCGAAGGGTCGACCTTCCGCACCGAGAAAATCGCCGGGCGATTGGGCGGGAAAGTGTCGTTTGACCGCGTTTTGCTGGTCGAGAGGGACGGCGAAGTGGCCGTTGGTGCGCCGACGGTCGAGGGGGCGAAGGTCGTCGGGAAGATCGTCGCGCAGGGGAAAACCCGTAAGGTTTATGGGTTCAAGTATAAGCGGCGAAAGCGGTATCGAAAGAAGCTCGGTCATCGCCAAGAGTTCACGCAGGTGACGGTTAAGAGCATCGAGGCGCCTGCGAAGGCGTAAGAGAGAGAGGGCACCATGGCTCATAAAAAAGGGCAAGGTTCGTCGAGGAACGGGCGGGACAGCCAGGGGCAACGACGCGGTGTTAAGCGTTACGGCGGGCAGCCGGTTTTAGCGGGGAATATCCTCGTGCGGCAGCGCGGGACACAGATTCATCCGGGTCAACACGTTGGATGCGGGCGAGATTACACGCTGTTCGCGAAAATCGACGGCGTTGTGAAGTACGAGAAATTTGGCAAGGGCCGAACGCGCGTCTGCATCATCCCAACGCCGCCCGCGCAGGCGTAACGAAAGGAAACTACGCAGGCGCCGACGCACGGAGAAGATCACAGAGGGATTTTTTGTTGAAAACTCTTCTCTGTGACACCTCGGTGCTTCCGTGTCTCAGTGGTTTCTCCTTTTCCTGCCTTGATTTATGAAATTCGTTGATGAAGTGACGATTCACGTGCGCGCGGGCGCGGGCGGAAACGGGCTCGTCTCGTTTCGTCACGAGCGCGGAAAGCCGCTTGCGGGGCCCGATGGCGGCGATGGGGGCAACGGCGGCGATGTCGTTCTGGTCGCGGACGCGAAACGCACGACGCTTCTCGATCTCGAGCTGTCGCCGCGACACGTCGCAAAAAATGGCGAACCCGGCGGAAAAAACGGCCGTCGTGGCGGGAGCGGCGCGAGCGTGGAAATCCATGTCCCGGTCGGCTGCGAAATCACTGACGCCACCTCGGGCGATCTGCTCGCCGACCTTGTTCAAGCCGGGCAGCGCGTGGTCGTTGCGCGTGGGGGCGTTGGTGGGCGCGGAAACGCGGCGTTTCAAGACAGTGTTCGGCAGACGCCCGATTTCGCGGAGCCTGGGACACCCAGCGAAGCGCGGACGCTCCGCGTGAGCCTAAAACTCCTCGCGGACGTCGGCATCGTCGGCTTCCCGAATGTGGGAAAATCGACGTTCCTGCGAGCTGTTTCGGCGGCGCGCCCGAAAGTCGGAGACTACCCGTTCACGACACTCACGCCGATGCTCGGAACCGTGGGACGTGAGGCGCGAATTGTTATCGCGGACATCCCTGGGCTCATCGAAGGTGCCCACGAGGGACGCGGCCTTGGACTCAAGTTTTTGAAGCACATCCAACGAACAAAAGCGATCTTTCATCTTATTGCATTTGACCCCGCACCAGGACGCGACCCCATCGTCGATTACGACGCCGTCAACCGCGAGCTCTTCCTTTTCGACGAAACGCTGCGCGATCGCCCACAAGTTGTCGCGCTCAACAAAATCGACATCGAAGGGAATGACGCGAGGGCGGCGGCTGCCGTCGATACATTTCGCACACGCGGCATTACGCTGCACCTCGTCTCGGCCGCAACAGGGGCTGGAGTCGACGCCGTCATTGCGGCGCTTCGAGCTGTACTCAATCAAACCGACTCTGTAAAATCCGCAAAGTGAAGTGGCTTGATCGCCTGCTGGGCAGACGACGTCGCAGAATTCTCACGCTCGACGGGATTTTCGCTCGCCTCGCCCGTGGGGACGCACCCGAAGATCGTGGCGAGTTGTACCGCACGCTGCTGGAAAGCACTCTTCTCATCGCCACGCCCGGGAGAATCGCGACCGGCAAGTCGAGCTCCACTGATATGTCCTTCATCGCCGCGTACGACCCGCAGGGAGACAAGGCCATGGTCGCCTTTACGTGCGAAGCCGCGCTTTTCGCCTGGAGACCATCCGGATGCGACTTCGTCGAACTCGAGGCGAGAGCGGCCTTCCAGATGGCCCTGCAGAAGGGGTTGACCATCGTCATCAACCCTGGTGGCCCGAGCGGAGGCTACCTCACTCGATCAGAGCTCACCGCATTGTCGCAAGGCGCGATCCTGCAAGCGCTTCCCGGCGAAGTCCAGGAAGTCAATATGAGCCGTGGCACGAGCCTCTCGATTGGGAAACCGGCTGCGCAGCTCCGCCCCGAGCTCCTCGCCCGCCTGCGCGAGAGCCTCGCCGAACACGTCGAAGTCATCCAGGCATGGGTCGTCGCGTTGTCTGTCGACAACAGCCCCCCTCGCCTGGTCGTGGCGGTCCAACTCACAGACCATGCCGACCCCAGTGCCGTGTTCGCGAAGGTGCTCAGCCACGTCGGCCCATTACTGCCCGATGGCGAGTATCTCGATATCGTCCCCGTTGCGCCGGGGAGCGAGCTGTTCGGCGATGTGTTCGAGCATGGTGAGGCTATCTTCCGCCGCGCATTGTCGGCGCGTGCTTGACCAATACCACTGCGGGTTCGCCATCCACTGGAGCAGCTTGTGTGCAGACGAGCAAGGAGCTTCGCTTTAGCGCGGGCCTGAGATGGGAAACTCGTTGGTAGCGCGATGCGCTTGCCGTGCGGCGTCGGAGTTGATGCGATTGTCGCGGCGCTTCGGACTGTGCGCAATCAAGCCGAATCTGTATAATCCGCGCCGATGCTGTATGTGCAAAAGTTTGGAGGCACCTCGGTCGCTGATGTTGAACGGATTCGGAACGTCGCACGGCGAGCGATAAAGACAAAGCGCGCGGGGCATGACGTCGTCGTTGTTGTCTCGGCGATGGCGGGCGAAACGAACCGACTCCTCAAGCTGTCAAAGTCGGTAACGCCGGAACCTTCGGAGCGAGAATCGGACGTCCTCGTCGCAACGGGCGAGCAGGTGACGAGCGCGCTGACGGCGATGGCGATCCAGCACGAGGGCGAGGCCGCCGAGAGTTTTTTGGGGCACCAGGTGCGCATTGTCACCGACAGCGTTTTTTCGAAGGCGCGTATCCAGTCGATCGATTGCACGGAACTCACGAGTGCGCTCAAGGAAGGGAAAATCGCGGTCGTTGCGGGGTTCCAGGGCGTTGACGCCGAGGGAAACATCACGACGCTCGGGCGTGGCGGTTCGGACACGACGGCGGTTGCGATCGCGGCCGCGATGAAGGCCGACGCCTGCGAGATTTACACCGACGTTGACGGCGTTTACACAACCGACCCGAACATCTGCCCGAGCGCGCGAAAACTGTCGCGCATTTCGTTTGAGGAGATGCTCGAGCTGGCATCGCTCGGGGCGAAAGTTCTGCAGATTCGGTCGGTCGAGTTCGGAATGAAGTACGGCGTGCCGATCCACGTGCGGACGAGTTTCAACGATTCCGAAGGGACATGGGTCGTCGAGGAGGAGAGCGAGATGGAACAGGTCGTCGTGTCGGGCGTCGCCTACAACCGCGATGAGGCGAAGATTACGATCGTGGGGGTGCCGGACCATCCGGGAATCGCTGCTGCGATTTTCACGCCGCTGTCGGACGCGAGCATCGTCGTCGACATGATCATCCAAAACGCAAGCTCCGACGGGCGCACCGACATGACGTTCACGGTGCCGAAGGGCGATTTTAAGCGCGCGGTGGAGACGTGCCGAAAGACGATGGAGAAGCTGGGATGCAACGACATCCGCGGCGACGAGAACATCGCGAAGATTTCTATTGTGGGCGTCGGGATGCGGTCGCACGCGGGGGTTGCGACGAAGATGTTTGGCATCCTGTCGAAAGAAGGCGTCAACATCCAGATGATTTCGACGTCGGAAATTAAGATTTCGTGCGTCGTTGACGCGAAGTACACGGAGCTCGCGGTGCGCGCGCTTCACGACGGATTTGGGCTCGGGGATGTTGACGGCGTGAGCAAGTCCTGATGAAACACATTGCGTTCGTCGCCGCGCTTGTCATCGTCGCGCTGTCCGCGTCAGCAGTTCAAGCGACGGAATCCGACGGGGGCGCCGCGGTTCGGCCGCCTCAAACCGATTGGGAGAAAAAGGAAGCGGCGAGAGTCGCTCGCTTCGTAGCCGAGTGTGAGAAAGGCAAAGTCGACGCCTGTTTCGACTCAGCGCGAGCAATCCTTTACGGTTCGTGTGTTCGACCCGACGCGGCGCTCGCGAAATCGTTGATGGACAGGTGGAAAGCGCAAACCGCCGAGAAGTGCAAGAAAGGCGTCACCCGTCGCTGCGTAGTCCTCGCGTGGGCGAATTACTTTTCGATTCCACCGATTTGGAAAAGGGGAGTGGGAGTCTGCTAGGAAGTTGTGGAAGGTTGTGTGCAAGCGCGGCGATCCTAAGGCGTGCTCGGAGCTTGACGGAATGGACTCTGGAGGCGACGCGCTCGAATGTGCGACGTTTCCCGGACATGCGAAGTTGCTTGAGCGAGCGTGCCGATGCGGAAGCGGGCGCGCGTGCCTTGAACGCGCGGAGCTTTTCCCTGACCAGATTTGCACTGGGACAGATGATAAAAACTCGTTCGCCTCGCGTCCTTGGCGTCCGTCGCTTGCGGACGCGGCAAGACCGAAGCGTGTCTTGCGGCTGTCAGCCTAAATGAGTATCTGACTCGCCGCCTTACTGGTGACGAAGACGTGGCCGAACGCGAAAAACACAAGAAGCGCGCGCTCCGGTTTGCGACACGCGAATCGAAGCGACTCGCTCCGAATTGCCAAGCCAGTGACGCTCGTGCGTGCTGCGAGGTGAAGTGGATTCACGGGGCCGCCCGACGCTTGCGAAGCAAGACAAACCCGGAGGCCGAAACTCCCGAGATCGACAATCCCGAAACCCGTTGCGGCGAGACTTTCAAGAGCGGTAATTAGGTGGGCCACCCGTTGACAGGCGTCGCTTTGCGCGCGTAGCTTCTGCGGCTATGCAGCTTGGGCGCGTGATTGGGACGGTGGTTGCGGAGCGGATTTGCGAAGGGCTTGAGGGGCAAAAGCTGCTCCTCGTCGAGCCGCTCGACCACAACATGAAGGTTACGGGGCCGCCGTTCGCGGCGGTCGATACAGCGCAGGCGGGGCCGCGCGACCTCGTTTTCCTTGTGGGGAGTCGTGAAGCGGCACAAGCGCTCACAAATGAATTCGTACCGGTCGACGCCGCGATCGTCGGAATCGTTGACGCGGTGACGAAATGAAGGTCTGTCGCGTGGTCGCGCAGGTCGTTTCGACCGTGAAGCACGAGGCGTACGCGGGAACAAAACTCTTCGCGGTGCAGCCGCTCGATGAACGCGGGCGCGATATTGGCGTGTCGTACGTTGCCATCGATCGTGCGCGGTCGGGGGTTGGCGACACGGTTCTCGTTCTCACTGAGGGGAATGGCGCGCGGCAGCTTTTCGGTGTCACAAAGTTGCCAATCAAATCGGTGATCGTCGGCGTTGTCGACACGGTCCACGTTCCATGAATCCGGTCCAGAAAAGACGCCTTGCGGAGGCGGTCGTCAACATTTGCAGGCGTGTGTATGAAAAAGGTTGGGTTGCGAATCACGATGGCAACGCGACGGCACTGTTGGAGGACGCAAGGATCCTCGCAACGCCCACGGCCTGGAGCAAGGGCGACGTAACGGTCGAATCGCTCCTCGTCGTGGATGGCACTGGGCAAAAGGTCGCGGGGACGACGCGCCCCTTCTCGGAAATTAATTTGCACCTTGCGGCGTATCGGCGAAGAGAAGATGTACGCGCCGTCTTGCACGCGCATCCGCCCTACGCGACAGCGCTTGCGTGCGCAGGACGCGCTCTCGGGCGGCCAGCCATCGCGGAAGCGATTGTATCGCTCGGCGACGATGTCCCACTCGTTCCGTATGCTGCGCCCGGCGCCAACAAGGCCGCTGAGGCCATCGCGCCCTACCTCGATCGGGTCGATGCGGTGCTCCTCCAGAATCACGGCGTCCTCACCGTTGGCGCCGACATCATGCAAGCATTCTTGCGCATGGAACTCGTCGAGCATCTCGCGCACATCGGGACAATCGCTCAATCATTCGGTGGCGCCCGCGCCGTTCCTGATACCGACGTACCGGCGCTTCTCGCTGCGCGCGCCAAGGCGGGGCTTACGCCACGACCACGCTCCACAACCGTTTCCGCAACCGCAACCGCCTCCGCGCCCGCACCCGCACCCGCACCCGCGCCCGCGCCCGCACCCGCGCCCGCACCCGCCGCCGCCCGCGCCCACGCCGCGAATGCCCTCGCTTTCGCCGTCGAGTTCCGCTCAAAACAATGAAACACGCACACTCTCTCATTGGTTCTTTTTCCCTAACTTTGATTTCTTCCTCCGTCCGATCTCAGTGTTTCCGTGTCTCCGTGGTTTCTCTTCTCTTCTTTTCTTATTCTTCCCTCGCCTCCCCCGACTTCACGAAACTCGCGCCCCGAACGCGCGACGTGCTTTCCCGCCTCGTCGCCTTCGACACGGTCAGCCCGCCCGGCAACGAAATCGCCGCGGCCAACTGGGTCCGCGACGAACTCACGAAAAACGGCATCACCGCCGAAGTCCTCTCACCCGACGGCAAGCGCGGCAACGTCATCGCGCGCCTCAAAGGCGACGGCTCGAAGCGCCCCGTTCTCCTCCTCGCGCACCTCGACGTCGTCGGATTCACGCGCGCCGGCTGGAAGAGCGACCCTCTCTCCCTCGTCGAACGCGACGGTTTCCTCTTCGGACGGGGCGTTGCGGACGACAAAGGGATGGCCGCCTTCCTTTTCGTTGCGTTCGTCGAGCTTGCCCGCGCGAAACTCCCGCTTACGCGCGACGTTATCCTCGCGCTCACAGCCGACGAAGAATCGGGCGGCGACCACGGCGTTCAGTGGCTCCTCAAGCACCACCGCGAAAAACTCGACGCCGAATTCGCGCTCAACGAAGGCGGTCAGGTTCGTCTTTTCGGCGACAAAGTCCAGGTGGGCGTGCAGACGGGCGAAAAACTTTATCTCGACGTCGACATCACGGCGCGCGGGAAAAGCGGCCACAGCTCGGTCCCATCGCGACAGAACGCCATTCATCGTCTCGCAAACGCCATCGCGCATCTGTCCGACCTAGAGTTTCCGATCCGGTTGAACGCAACGACACGCGGGTACTTCGCGCAAGTCGCGCCTCTTTATGACGGGGACGAAAGAGAGGCGTTGTTACAAGTCGCATCGAACGGTAAAGATGCGCCGCGTGCCGCCGAAAAGCTCGCAAAACGCCCCTACTGGAATTCGCTTCTTCGGACGACGTGCATTGCGACGGTGGTGAAAGGCGGAATTCGCGTTAACGCACTCCCCTCGGAGGCGCGCGCAAACGTCAACTGCCGCATCGCTCCGGACGACGACCCCGCCGAGATTGTCGCAAAACTCAAAGCCGCGGCGAACGATCCGAAGCTGACCTGGAAACACGATCTTCCGGCGCGCGCGCCCGAATCGCCGGTTGATGGCGCGGGCTACCGTGCGATTGTCGAAGCCGCTCAGCGCACGTGGCCCGGCTCGACGACCGTCGCGTTCATGTCGACGGGCGGCACCGATTCACGCTGGCTCCGCGCGGTCGGCATCCCCGGATACGGCGTCACGCCGTATCCCGCCGCGCGCGGCGTCGAACTGCACGCGCACGGGCACAATGAGCGAATCCCCGTGCGTTCCCTTGTCGATGGCCCGCGCTTCGTTTACGAATTCCTAATCTCATCGGCGGTAAAAAAATGATGACCGCCGTATCTCCGGTCCGCGCGCCACGCGGCACAACGCTCCGGTGCAAAGGCTGGCCGCAAGAGGCGGCGCTACGCATGCTCATGAATAACCTCGACCCGGACGTCGCCGAACGCCCCGACGAACTCGTTGTGTACGGCGGACGCGGAAAGGCCGCGCGAAACTGGGCCGCCTATCACCACATCGTTCGCGAGCTTCTCCGACTCGAATCGGACGAAACGCTTCTCGTACAATCTGGGAAAGCGGTCGGCGTCGCGAAAACGCATACCGACGCGCCGCGCGTCCTCATTGCGAACGCAAACCTCGTCCCTGCTTGGGGAACGCAGACCGAGTTCGATCGCCTCGAAGCGCTCGGTCTCACCATGTACGGCCAGATGACAGCCGGCTCGTGGATTTACATCGGCACTCAGGGGATCCTCCAAGGGACGTACGAAACGTTTGCGGCGGCCGGCGAGAAGCATTTCGGCGGCGACCTTGCGGGGCGGCTCATCGTCTCCGCGGGGCTTGGCGGCATGGGGGGCGCGCAACCGCTCGCAGCAACGATGGCCGGCGCTGTTTTCTTGGGCGTAGACGTTGATGGGGCGCGGATTCGACGCCGCTGCGAAACCGGCTATCTCGATATCGTCGCGACCGACCTCGACGACGCGCTGCGCAGAATTGATGAACACCGGCTCGCACGAAAAGCGGTGTCGGTTGGCTTATGCGCCAACGCTGCCGACGTGATCCCGGAGCTTGCCCGTCGCGGTGTTGTCCCCGACTTGCTCACCGACCAGACTTCGGCGCACGACCTTGTGAACGGCTATATCCCGCGCGGGCTTGACGTCCAATCCGCGGCCGAGCTGCGCGCCCGCGATCGCGCGTCGTACCTCACCCGCGTCAGCGAATCGATCGCCGTGCACGTTCGCGCCATGCTCGATCTCAAACGACAAGGCGCGCACGTCTTCGACTACGGCAACAACATCCGAAAGCAGGCGCGCGATGCCGGCGTTGAGAACGCCTTCGATTTCCCCGGGTTCGTGCCCGCGTATATTCGCCCACTCTTTTGCGAAGGGAAGGGCCCCTTTCGCTGGGTCGCGCTTTCCGGCGACGCGGCCGACATTGCCACGACCGACCGCGCTGTCCTTGAACTGTTCCCCGAGAACCGAAAACTCGCGCGATGGATCGATATGGCCGCCCGCCGCGTCAAGTTCCAGGGACTCCCAGCTCGCATCTGCTGGCTCGGCTACGGAGAGCGCGATCGCGCCGGGGTCCGATTCAACGAGCTCGTCGCAAAGGGCATCGTAAAAGCCCCCGTCGTCATTGGCCGCGATCACCTCGACGCCGGTTCGGTTGCGTCTCCGTACCGCGAAACCGAGGGGATGAAAGACGGGTCGGATGCGATTGCCGATTGGCCGATTTTGAACGCTCTCCTTAACGCGGCAAACGGCGCGACGTGGGTCTCGGTTCACCACGGTGGCGGCGTCGGTATCGGGTACTCGATCCATGCCGGCCTCGTTGCCGTCGCGGACGGTACGCCCGAATCCGCGCGCCGCCTCGAACGCACGCTCCGCGGCGATCCCGCGATGGGCGTCTTTCGGCACGTCGACGCCGGCTACACGGAGGCGACGACGTTCGCGGAACAGCGCGGGCTGTCTGGTTTCGGCGGCACCAATGTGGGACACACCGGCTCTTGAGTTTGCAGTTACGAAACCTGCGTTATAGACTCCTACTTGCTCGTGCGACGGGTTGATGAACATGGCGCTCTCAAGCCAGTCGGGTTTTTCCTTGAACCTGGGGACCCAACTTTCTTGGGCGGCGCAACCCGCGGAAGGGGACCACCGAGCTCGCGGTGATCCCAGAAATCTGTTTCTTGCAACACAACTGCAAAAGGATTAGAAGAGGGATTAACTAGATTGTGGTCAGAAGGCACCATCAACTCCTGGAGGAGGAAAGCGGATGGAAGAGAAACGTTCGAACTTAGGTCTGTATGTGGCAATCGTCGCGCTCATCGTTTCCGTTGTGAACATTTTCTTCGGAACGTTGCCAGCGGTCGAAATGCAAAAGAGAGTTAACGCGATCTTCGGCGATCCCGAAGGCAAAGACACCGGCCGCGGTGGCAAAGGCGCCAAGGCTGTGTCGCAGTGGGACTCGATGAAGGACGAGATGAACAAGCTAAAGCACACGCTTTCGAATGTTGCGGACACCGCCAAGAAGGCGGCCGCAGCGCCAGCAGTTCCCCCGTCGCCGCCGCCCGCACCGCCGGCGCCACCTGCACCGCGTTAAACGAAACAACAAATGTGATTCCGTGAGCAACGGGGGGCTGGGGTGCTCCCCGTTCTCGTTTTGCATTATTCGAGGCTTGCGTGACATGGCAGCGAAGAATCCCAAGAGAGACGACGGCGGACAAAGCCGTCAGAAACGCAGACTCCAATGGTACATCACCGTTCTCGTCGGAGCCCTCATCATCGGGTTGGGAGTACTCATCGCGGGGCCGTGGGTTGTGAACCTCGTCGATTCGTATGAGGGCGTTGTCCTTTCACGGAATACCGAAACGCAATCGATCCCGGGTCGCCGAGGCGGCTCGCGCGTGAAGCCTGTCTTCAGGATATCGGTTGGTACGAGCGAGAAGACCATCGACCGCGAAATTGACGCGGACGCCTGGCGACAGTTTGCGCGGGGGGATGGAGTTCGCAAGAGCTTTCTCGGCACATCGCCCGTCAAAGTCACCGACGTGGTTGGGCTCGATAAACTGCGCGAGCGCTATGGAACTTCAAAAGCCGAATCGCCCGCCGAATAACATTCATCGGTGAGTCGCGCGCGAGAGACTACTTGAGACCTGCGGCGCACACCCGATTCCGGCCTTGCTCTTTCGCCCGATAGAGTGCGTTGTCAGCGGCTTTTATGATGTCCTGGGCCTCGAGCCCGTCCTCTGGGTATGACGCAATTCCAACTGAGATCGAAAGAAACCCGAACGGTTGCATCTCGCGGTTCGGAAACGGCGTCGACGCTATCAGCTCACGAATCCGCTCGGCCTTTATCGTTCCCCCGGCTTTATCCGTCTCGGGAAGAATCAACAAAAACTCCTCGCCACCGTAGCGCGCGGCAATCTCCGTCGCGTCCTTGGGGCGGAAGACGATGTCAGAGTCGCGGCTGGTTTTTTCAAAAACCTCGGCCACGTGGACGAGGAGCGCGTCGCCCTGGGGATGGCCGTTCTTGTCGTTGTACCATTTGAAGTGATCGATATCGCAGAAAACAATCGTGAGGGCGTGACCATACCGTTTCGCGCGCGCGAGTTCGGCGCGAAGTCGGGCTTGAAGATAACGATGATTGTAAAGGCCCGTCAGCCCATCGCGGTTCGTAAGATCCAGCACCCTCTGGTACTGCGTGTTCCCCGTGAGCATGAGCGAAACTTGCACGGCAAACTGCGCGATCAGGCCACGCTCGAACTCGCCGACCAAACTCGGGTCTGGCCCCAAAATGGCGAGTGCTCCGTGGCGTTCACCCGCGATCGAAACAAGCTGCGCGCAAAGCAAATTCCGGTCCGACCACGCTTCGACCGGCCCGCGAAACGGTTCGTAGTCCGTGAGAACTTCGGGGGCATCTGGCACGCTAATGAGAAGCCCCTGTGCCTTTGTCTCGGCGCCAACCACGCGCGAGATACGAAACATGTTCGCGTCGGCCTCTGTCCGGAAAAAGACGCTCAAATCGGCCCCCGTGAATCGATTCGCCGCCNNTCTCGTAGATCTCACCGAGCTCAACCCGCTGATACTGTGCCCGCGTCAAAAAATTTGTGTTCTCCGCCTGAAGCCACTGAATCGCCTCTTGCAACGACGTGAGCTTTTCATTGTTCGAGCGCAAGTTCGCCACAACTCGCTTCGACGCGCGGTCATGCTCAATCTTCTTCTCGATGCGCTCCAGCATCTTTTTCACGACGTCAAGATCCTCGAACGGTTTCACGAGGATATCGAACGCCCCGTTTCGAACGGCGGCAACGGCGTCATTCAAACTCGCGTACGCCGACATCATGACCATCTCGATTTCAGGCCACCGCTGCTTAACGATTCGCAACAGCTCGGTCCCAAGCATCCCGCCCATCCGCAAGTCGGAAAGGATGATGTCGAAGCGCTCCTTCTCAAGAATGGCCAGCGCGGCTTCGCCGTTTTCCGCCGATTTTGTGGCGACGCCTTCGATCTCGAAATAACCCTCGAGGAAGGTCCGGTAAGTTTCCTCGTCGTCAACAATGAGAACTTTGAGATCTTTTGTTGCCATGTTCGTTCTGTCGCGCCCGCAGCTTAGATTCTACGACGTTGGCGGCAAACTTGTCGCGGCCAAACCACTTTTTTCTTCGACCCCCGGTGTCACCAAGTTATCGCCGGTCGCGGCCCCGTCCCATAACGGAAACTTTAGCCGAAAAGTCGTCCCGACGTTGACGGTGCTGTCAACATCGATCGTTCCGTTATGCGCCTTCACGATGCCGAGCGTCACCGACAACCCAAGCCCCGTCCCCTTTCCCGGCTCCTTGCTTGTAAAAAACGGATCGAAGATTCGCGATACATTCTCAGGCGGAATCCCGCAACCCGTATCGGCAACTCTAATCTCCGCCGTTCCGCCGTCCGCAGCGCGCGTAGAAACGGTTATCTTGCCACCGCCCGACTTCTCCATCGCCTGCGCCGCGTTGACAAGCAGATTGATGAGAACCTGTTCAAGTTGGTTAAACGCGCCGCGAATATCCGGAAGCGCCACATCAAGCTCGCGAAACACCTTGACGCCCATCGTCGCGAGCTGATGCGCAACGAGCGTCATCGCATCTTCCGCAACCTTGTTGAGTGAAATCTTCTCGAACTTAACCTCCTCCTTACGCGCAAACTTGAGCAAGCTGTCGATGATCTCCTTGGTGCGCTTCCCTTCTTTTTCGATCAACTTGAGATAGCGCGTCACTTGATGGTCTTCGGCAAGAACCCGCTGCCCGAGCTGCGCGAAACCGATGATTCCCGCGAGCGGATTCTTCAGCTCGTGCGTGATTCCCGCGGACATGCGCCCAAGCGCCGAAAGCTTCTCGGACTGGATCAGCTCCATGCGCGCCTGTTCGAGCTTCGTGTCGCGCTGCACAAGCCCCTCCTGCATCTGTTTGAACGCGGTCGATAGAACGCCAACCTCATTCTTTGCGCGAACATCAATATCGACGTGGAAATCGCCCTTCGCGATGGCGTGGCTCGCGAGTGTCAGGCGCTCGATGGGATTCACAATGGAACGCGCGAAGAAGAGCGCCACGATCGCGGCAACAATAAACACAGCGGCGACGATCAGCACGGCTTTCTGCGTAAGCCCCTCGAGCGCGTCGGTCGCCAACTTCTTTGAGAATTCGACAATCACCGCGGCATCCGTTCCGGAAAGCGGGGCGAGCGCCCCAATGACATCACGATCTCCGACGCGATAGCTCTTCGTGATCGCGGCACCTGTACCGTCGCCAGCTGCGTCGCCACCCCGAGGGCTCGTTCGAAATACCTCCGCGAGCGGATTCGAGACAACCGACCCCACCTGAACCGACGCCGTCTTGAGCAGGGCCGAACCGGTCCGGTCGATGATGGTTCGCTCGGAGCCGATGCGCCCCTCGTGCCGCGCCACGTCTATGTTCGCAAGCAAAAAAATCGTCGCCGCGCGAGTCGCGCTCTCGGCTCGGTCGGTTTTCCCGGCTGCGCCACGCGGGACGATCGTCATGCGAACAGGGATGTTGGCGCGAAACCAAAGGAGGGGACGATCGCCGACGCCTGGAAAGGCGCCCAAATCAAGAAACCCCGGCTTAATCGGGCGGCTTGCCGTCCGTTCAACGAATCCAGCGAACGAATTTGATGGGACCCCCAGACGCTTTTCGAAATCGGCACGTATCCGCACCATCGGCGTCTCGGACTCCAGTCGAAGTGACACGGCGAAAAAGTTCTTTTGGGCGTCGAAGCGGCCCGCCACAAACTCTTCAAAACGCTCCTTTGAATCGATCACCCTGCGTTCGACGATGAGGCGCTGCAGCTCGACGATCTTCGACAACTCTGCTTTGAGCTGCATGGCAAAATTGGAGGCGTCGTCTTGCGCGAACGAATCGATGTCGCGGACCTTGTCCGACATGAATTCGCGAAGACCGAACCAAAACACAATGGCAAGCGGCGCAAAAATTAGGAGGATCATGATGAGAAGAAGGCGGAGACGAATCGACATGGACGGATCTGAGCGTACGGGCGACGGTGGACTTGTGTCAAACGTTTGACGCGCGCCAACCGCGCCGATGGCTACAGACTTCCGGCTTTTCCCGAGCTCGGCGCGACGGCGCCACCCTTTCGGCCGGCCCGGATGTCGCGCTCCCCGAGCCCGGCGCGCTCCATGACGCGGCGATGAACGAAAATCGGCGCAGCGGCGCCAAGCGCCAGCGCGATTGAGTCGCTCGGTCGAGCGTCGAGGTTGAGCGTTTCCTTACCGTGCTTCAAAAAGACACGCCCGAGAAACGTATCCTTTTTGAGGTCTTCGATCTGAACGCGAACAACGGACGCCTGTAAAACACCGAGCATCCGTTCGAGGAGGTCGTGTGTGAGCGGCCGTGGCGCGGCGCGCTTCGCGAGGCGAAGCGAGATGGCAAGCGCTTCGCTCGGACCGACCCAAACCGGCAGGACCTTGGTCCCATTTTTTTCGCGTAAAAGAACGACGTGATGGCCTGGCGGCGACTCCGTTGTCACGACATCAACGACGGTCGATTCTACGAATTCGCTGTTCTTACTTTTCTGCGCGGAATCAGGCGCCCCGGAAACGACCATTACAATGAAGAGGAGTATGGACCCCATCAAGAGAGAGTATAGCAGAGGAGACGCCCTTAATGCTTGCCGACGCGTTGACAGGACCCTGGGAGCTTGTTAAACGTCCTCGCCCCCGGGTTTGGAGCAGTGGGCCGTTAGCTCAGTCGGTAGAGCACCAGCCTTTTAAGCTGAGGGTCCCCGGTTCAATTCCGGGACGGCTCATTGAATTGTCTGTCCCCATCGTCTAGTCGGCCCAGGACACTAGCCTTTCACGTTAGTAACACGGGTTCAAATCCCGTTGGGGACGCTTTGCTCGAATGCTGCCGTATGCGGGATTTGATCTCGTAAGGGTACGCTCGCTCTCGATCGCGTTAGTTCAACGCGACTGCAAATCCCGTAGCGAACGCTTTGCTTGTATGCAGTTTTAGCGTTTGAGCGCTCTGGAACCCGCGCGCGCGGCGGCCGCCAACAGATTCAGCGCCTGCACAGCGAAATCCCAACTCATGAGCGCGTCGCTGCCGAGTTTGCCGGCGAGCTCGTTCCAGTGGTGAATGAGCTCAAGCGTGATTTCATCGCCAATCAACTGGAGGTTCAGGTATGGCCAATGCTCGAGCTGCGCTGCGAACTCCGTGTCGGACGCCAGCGCCGCCGCGAACGCAGCATCGGTGCTGTAAATGTCTATTCGTCGGTCGACGCCTGGCACACCGCTCTGTACCTTCTCACCGAGCGGCTTTCGGCGTTGCCACTCGACGTTCCCAAACACGCCCCACCAGTCGCGCTCGTAAAACGCAACAGGCGGGAGCGATGCGCCGTTCGTCTTCATCTCGAAAACAAACCGATGAAAGAACATCTGCCGGCCGAGCGACTCTGCCGTCTGGCCAATCCCCTTGCCGCGCATCAGGCTAAACGCGGCCCCGGCGAAATTGAAATCGAAATGCGCTTCGATGACCGCAGGATAGCCCTGGAAACGCCCCTCCCACCGGTTCACGCTGACAGCCGCGAATCCAGTCTTCGCCCCGGGACCCTTTTGAAACACGGCCGCGTCGCTTTGTCCCTTTCTCGCCCTACGAAGAACCAGCGGGATGACGATAATTGCAATGAGCGCCACGACGCCGATCGCGATGTAGGGGCCGTATTTCATCGCAGCATCAAGCACGGACGACGTTGTCTCCAGGGTCGGCATCCCATCACACCTTGGTCGCGCGCGACATCAAGTACTCCTGCCGAACAACGTTGTCCTCCAAGTACTTCGCGACGAGCTCATGATACTCGGTGCGAAACGCAGCCATTCGGTCGCGATCGGACGCGAGAAGTTCAACGACTTTTCGCCCGCCTGCGGTCGTACGCTCGGTCGACTCGCGATGATGGCCCGGGCTAAGCGCCGGAAAGAGCATCACGCCGCGCTCAAACGACAAGTCCTTCACCGCGCCTCCACACCACGCGCGAACGTTTTCTTCTTTTCCCCAAAGCGGCGGCGGCGTCACACCGGGCGGTGGCGCCGGCAAGTACCGTCCAAAGAGTGCGAACATTTGACCCATAAAATGATCCGGCGGCCATGTCGAAAACGCGATCGTTCCGCCCGGCTTGAGCACGCGCAGCATCTCGCCGAGCGCAACCTCCGGTCGCGGCGCAAACATATGCCCGAACTGGCTGACAACGACGTCAAACGCCGCATCACCGAACGGCAGCTTCTCGGCATCGCCTTCTCGCCACGCGATTTCGACCCCCGCGATTCGGCTGTTCTCGTGCGCCCGCTCGAGGAGCTCGGGCGTCAAATCGAGACCCGCAACGCGAGCGCCCTTCCGCGCAGCCGTAACGGCGACGACACCTGTTCCGCATCCCACGTCAAGCACGGTCTGCCCCGCCCGAACGCCAGCAAACCGAACAAGATTCGCCGCGGTCGGTGTTGTCAGATTCTCGAGCGGCGCGAAAAACGCCCAGCCCACGCGCTGAGTCGCTTTGAACGTTTCAAGCACGTCTTGTTGAACCATTTTGTCCTCCGCGGCCAACATAACTGACCCCATCGGTCTACAACAACCCACATTCTTCTGATAAGACGATTCAGAATCATCTGAAATTCTAGCCTTCTAAACGGCCAGAGCCCGTTTCTCTTATGAAAACCTTCGGCACGCCCCGTGAATCTTTGGTACTCTTTAATCAGGCGCCTTAGCGCCTGCTGTCTGGTCGGAGGTGTTTCGTGAGAGTTTATTCATCCTTCGGAAGAATCGGCGTCGCCCTCGCGATCGGCCTCAGTGCGACAGTTGTCGATGTTGGAACCGAACAGTCCAAAGGTGGTTCATCCACGTTGTCGGTTGGAGTCCTGCGCGACGCAAACGCGAGTCGCCTAAGCCGGGGCATTCGACGCGCGCGGCGCCAAGCCGAACGCGCTGGTCGTAGAATCCGGCGCGCGGGCGAGGAGGCGGCGCGAGACACCGCTCACGCTGCGCGTGCCGCGGGCGAGGCGATCAAGGAAGGAGCGGAAAAGCTCGGACAAAACGTGACGCACGCGGCCGCAAAGGTCGCAAAGAAGCTTAAGGAGTTCAGCGAAGCCGTGGGTTCCGCCGTGACGCGCGTCGCGGACTTCGTGAAGGAAGGATTTGATAAACTCCTGAGTCTCCTCGGCGATGTTTGGGACAAGGTCGTCGACTGGATCAAGGAGAAGGCGACCGCGTATATCCGCAACGCAGTCCAAGACGCCAAAGCGGCGATCCAGCGGATATTTGGCGGCGCCAAAGAGAAAGTGATTTCGAGAGCGCGCGAACTGCTGCGAAAGGGATTGCGGTCGGTCGCCGAACACGCCGTAAAGCCATCGTGGAAAACGATGCAGACCCTCCGAAAGCTCGTGAAGAACAACGGCTCGATCGACGAGACCGCGGTGCGAAAGACTCTCACCGCGCAGGCGCTCGATGTGTTGGGCGATCACGCAATGCCAATGGTCCGCGCCACGGTCGCCGACGCGTTCGCGCTCTTCAAAGCCCCGCTGGATGCCGCCGTGAACGGCGTCGCGTCGTCGCTCGGCTCCATCCCACTCGCCGGTGGGCCGGTCTTCTCAGCGGTGGTCTTCACGTACGATCTCGCGGTCAACGAGCTTCTCGGTTTTATCGCGAAGGGCCTTGCGGGCGCCGCGCTTAAGCCGCTTCTCAACGAGATTGCCGGTGAAGCGGTTACCCGCGCACTAAAACCGGTCAGCGACGCCGTTACGAGAATGGTCCAGGGCGCCGCAAAAACCATTCAGGCCAGAGCCGCACTCCCCGTCGCAATCGACAAGCCTACGATCGCGAAGCCAGGTGCGGATATTGATCGCGCGATCGACGAATTCGAGCAGCGCAACCCACCGGTCATTAGAAAGGTCGCGCGCCCATCGGATAAGCCGTGGTGGAAGTTGGCCGAGAAAATCTGGGACAAAGTGATCGACTGGATGGAGGATCAGCTCAAGAAGGCGATGAAATTCGTGAAGGACAAGGCCCTCTCAAAGATCCGCGAGTACTTCGATCAGATCAAGGACAAAGCCATCGCCGCGGCCCAAAAGCTCGTTCAGAAAGCGATCGAGGGAATGCTCGGACGCATGGTCGAGGATATTCCATACGAACGGCTCGAAGCGATCGCAGCACAGTTCGCGAAAAAGAACGTCGACGCCGAGCGCGCGAGCGCGATGGTCAGCGACCTCATCGAGTCGCTTGCGCGACCGTTTGTTCGTGCGCGCATGATCGAGGTACTCGACAAGGTCCTCGCGTCGTTGAAGGGCATCTTCGACGGCTACATGAAGGCGTTCGGATCGGCGGTGTCGGAGGTCCCGCTTGTGGGCGGCGCCGTGGGCGGCGTTATTCTCATCGCTTACTCAATGCTCAAGGAAAAAACGATGGCGTTCATTGTCGACAAACTCCTCGACCTCGCGCAAAAGCTCGTGAAGCCCATGATCCGTGCGCTGGTCAAACCGTTCACACCCACGCTCGTCGATCGCATTCGCCAGATCAACGCGCTCGCGCGCTGACGAATTTATTTCTTGCAATCGTCCAGGTTTTCCGGCAATATAGGCGTTTCACCTTGGAGTCGTCGTTGAACGAACCGCGAATAAAATATCTCGGCTTCGCAGCCGCGCTTGCTTTGTTTGCATGCGGCGAAGCGAAACAACAGGGCGAAAAAGTGACGCGCGGGTTTCCATCGACGTTCTTATTCGGCGCAGCGACGGCTGGTTTTCAGGTCGACATGGGTTGCCCGACGTTGTCGCCCGCAGAGTGCGCGGATCCCAATTCCGATTGGTACGAATGGACAACGTCGCCGACCATCCGATCGGCGCCCGACATGTTCTTGTCGGGAGAATCGCCGGCGGTCGTTGGGCCAGGGCATTGGGAACTTTTTGAAAACGACTTTGACCTCTTGAAGAACGATCTCAAAGGCAACGCGTACCGCATGAGCCTTGAGTGGAGCCGGATTTTCCCACGCGCCACGGACGGCGTCGAAGGGTACGACGCGCTCAAGGCAATCGCGAATGGCGCGGCCATCGCGCGTTATCATCAAATGTTCGCGGCGCTCAAGGCGCGGGATCTCAAGCCACTCGTCACCATCCATCACTACACACTGCCGACGTGGATTCACGACGGCGTCGGCTGCCACGTTTCGCTGCGCGACTGCACGCGGCGCGGATGGCTCGATCGCGAGCGCATCGTGCGCGAAATCGCGAAGTACGCGGGATTCGTCGCGCGTGAATTCGGCGGCGAAGTCGACCTTTGGGCGACGCTCAACGAGCCGTTTGCGGTAATTCTTGCGGGGTTCATTCAGCCATCGAAGGACCGCACGAACCCACCGGGCCTTTTTCTGCACCTGACCGAAGCGAAAGCGGCCTTCTGGGCGATGGTCGAGGCGCACGCGCGTATGGTCGACGCGGTTCGCGCAAACGACGTGGTTGACGCCGACGGCGATGGACGCGCGGCGCGAATTGGCGTCGTCTACGCCATGTCGCCGGTGCGCCCACTCGCAGCCGACAAACCAGCGGATGTCTCGGCCGCGAAGAATCTGTTCTACCTTTACAACGAAGTCTTTTTGAACGCAGTTGCGAAGGGCGAGGTAGACGCCGATTGGAATGGCCGACGGGTGAAGCGGGCGGACCTCGACGGGCGGCTCGACTGGCTTGGGATCAACTATTACGGCGGGACGGCCGTCGAGGGACTGGGCACGTCGCCGGTGCCCGGGATGTCGCCCCTCTTCACGGCAAATCCGTTTTCGATTCGCGTCTTCGAAGAGAACCCGGAGGGGCTTGTCGAAGTCATCCGCGTGGGCGCAGCGCTTGGCGTTCCCGTCATGATCACCGAAAACGGAATCCCAGATCCCAACGACGATGGGACGGGGCCACGCACGATCGCCACGCACTTAGCGGCCGTTGAGCGCGCGATCGCCGAGGGGCTCCCGGTCGAGGGGTATTTCTATTGGTCTTTAATGGATAACTTTGAATGGAACCACGGGATGTCGATGAAATTTGGCCTCTACGCAATCAACCCCGCGGATCCCACCAAGCGTCGCGTGGCGCGAAAGGGTGTTGCCACATTTCGCGACATCGCCGCCCTGCGCGACGTGCCGGACGCGATGCGCGCGCAATACGGCATTGCGCGATAACGCGCGCGAACGTGAATTCAACAAGCTGTGCGATCTACGATGGCGACGCGGGTGGCACGTCGGATACAGGCGCTGCGTCTGACGCCCCATTGTCGTCGTCGTACAATTTTGCCTTCAAGAAAAGATAAAACGTCTGGATGATCGACGCGATTGGCACCGAGAGCAGCGCGCCCGTGACGCCGTACAAGTGTTGGCCCGCAAGAAGCGCAAAAATAACCACGACCGGATTCATCTGGGCGCTCTTGCCAACGATGCGCGGATTCAAAACGTTCGCCTCGATGAAATGAATGAGGAGAATCCAAACCACAACGAAAATGGCGAGATAAGGCGACTGCGTGAGCGCGAAAAGAACAGCCGGCGCACCGCTGATGATCATACCGAAGATGGGAATAAGGCTCATCACAGTCGCGAGGACCGAGAGGATGGCCGCGAACTTGACGGGCTCGCCGTAAACGATTGCAACGCCAAAAAGCCCGAGCGCGGTCAAGACGCCGTTCAAGAGGCAGACGACGATTTGGCCGCGAATGACGCCGGAGAGCCCGCTGTCGAGGCGCGCGATGACGCGATCGTAGTCGTCGCCATGACGCGCGGGAACAAGCGACCGCAAGAACGCATGGATGCGGTCTGCGCCGATCGACATGAACGCCGCGATCATCAGCGTGATCACAATGCCCACAACGGCGTCGAAGACGTTTGAGACGATTTTTTGACCGACCACAATGTAGTCGCCCACATGCTCAGCGGCGCTTTCGACCAGATCGTGAATGCCCTTCTCGACCGCGCGCTCGAGATCAAACCCCTTTTCGCGCGCGCCCTTCTTGATCGGCTTCGACGGATCGCGCGGCGTGATCAAGATTCGATTGTCAGAGTCCTTTTTGATCTCGAACGCCACATCGCGCAGACGAATCGCCCAGCCCTGCTTCGCGGGCGTCACGATGAACGTCGCCCCCTCCTCGGCGGCCCGCGAAAGCGCCGCCTCACGCGCCTTCACGGCGGCCGGGTCAGGCGCGACCGCTGCACGCAGCGCTTCTTCGCGCGCCCGCTCGCCCGCCTTCATCCACTCGTCGGCCCACGGCGGTGCGACACGCTCCGATTTCGTCGCATCGACCGGCGCCTCCTCGTTCGTCGGAGGAAAATTCGACCGAATAAACTCCTGTATCTTCTTGTTCCACACGGGGACGTGAACCGTCTTCAATTCGTTCACGAACTTTTTTGTCTCGGGGATAAGTTTTCCGATTTCGTTAACAACGAGCGGAATGAACTGCGTCGAAAAAACGGTGAGCGCGCCAAGAAATACGGCGTACACCGCAATGATGGCGAGCCACCGTGGCACGAGGCGACGCCCCGAGCGGATCCGCGACGCGCGGCGGACCAAGGGTTCAATCATGTAGGCGATGAAGAGCCCCAAAATGAACGGGAGCAACACCCCGCGCGCAACAACAAGGAGCGTGAGAAAAAGGAGGGCCGATAGGGCGATGAAGGTGTACTGCCGAATGCGGCGACGCGCGGCGAGCGGTTCAGTCACGAGAAACGAGTAACACGCGGGGGCGAGGCATCACAACCGTTCGCGGCTTTCACCATTTGTGAAAAACGAAAAACACCGCGATGGCGATAAAGCCAAACCCAACGAGCAGCCGCACCACGCGGACGTCATAAAAATATTAGAGACGGTGAGGAGCGCGACGGTTTTCATTTCGCGATGCGCGACACGGCGACTAACGCTCGAGACGCGTGAGCCGAACGCCAAGCTCGCCATCTACGTCGACGAGTTCACCGGCTCCAATTACCGCGCCATTCGCAGTTACGACGACCGGTTCGTCCTGATTGCGGCCGAGCATGATCGTCTCGCCAATGTGCAGCGCCGCTGCTGCCGCGGCCGTCATCTCAACCCGCGCAATCTCGACCGCCAGCGTAACGGGCACGCGATGCAGGATGGCCGTCGACGAATCGTCAACGGCTGGCACCTGAGCGCGACTGTCGCCTGCGGTCGTGGATTCATTCGCCATGTGCGGCATTATACGAGCGATTGCGAATCGCCAAAAGCCCGGCGTTCCCGCGCGTTCCGCTCGACCCGCAAACGCCGCGATTGGCGCACGACCAAACGCGACCGTCGCTTCGCCCTCCCACGCGTCGATGAGGGCGCGACGGCCTCGCGGCGACACGGAATGCAGCAAAATGACATCGCCCAACCGAAAGTGGCGCAGCTCCTCCGCGTCAAAACCGAGACGCGCAATTTCAAGCTTAGCCGCTGTGGGAACGCCGGCGAGGATCCGAGACGAGATGGGCGAATCGTTGGGGAACGGGGAGTTCGTGGGAAGGTGCGCCCGCAATAGTGACTCTCGTCCCGCAAGGTTAAGTGTCCAAACGGCGCGCGTGTGAGGTTGCGACAAAAACAATTCGCCCGGATGCGCGGCGGACGAAACGCCAGAAAGGAAGAGAGGAGCACCCGCGGCGGGCCTTGCGGCGTCGAGCGCTCGCAAGAAGACATACGAAAGGAGTCCACGCTGAATCGCGGAAAGGGGCGCGCCGAGGAGCGGAGACGTCCCATCGCCACCGAGTAAGCGATCGACGATCTCAAGGGCCGTACGATTATCGAATTCGACAACGACTGGGATTGCCGCACGTCCCACACTGAAGCGCGCCAAAACCATGTGGGGGGTTGGTTCGAAAGGCGCAGCAGCCTCCGATCGCAGATAACGGAGCGCGACTGGGACGCGCAGATCGCGCGAGAGGCGCGCGACGACCTGCTCCGCTTGGCACTCCGCGATCGAATGAAACGCGCGCGCGGCCATCGCTTCCCCCGCGGCTTCTGCGCGGGTCAGACGCCGTTTCGCGAGCTGCGTTCGTGGAATCACCGGTTCGCGCTCCCGCTATCGCGACGGAGCGCTCCGCGCACGCGCCGTCGATAGTCAACCGCCGCAAATCGAATTCCAGCGGACTCAAGCCCCGCCGCAAGGTCGTCAAATTTCGCGCGAATGGCGTCTAGCGCAGATTCGTTCTCGCTCTCGAACGCGAGTGAGAGCCTTCCTCCGTCCGATGTCACATGAAATGAGAGAGCACCCAAAACACCCGCGCGAAGCTCGATTCGAACGTCAAATCGCCTCTGAAAATGCCCGAATCGCACGGCGCGTACAATCCCATCTACAACGAGTTCCGCCCACGGACGTCTTTCGCGCGCTGCGATCGACGCGGGAAGTGCGAATTCCGCCGGTCGCAGGCGCGCGTTCAAGAACTCAGACGCCGCTTGGCTTTCAAGCGGAGAGTCGTTCGACCGGTCGTCGCCCCCGGCACCTGCGTCGCCGCCGTTTGTCATCGACGACGCGTCGCCATCCAACTGGCCACCGTTCCGATCAACGGCCCCCGCGCCTTTCTCGTTATCCGCAATCGCCCGCGCACCCGCACCCGAATCCGAATCCGCAGATAACTCCGCATCCGTATTCCTATTCGCACTCGTTGTCGCACCTCTGCTGGTAATCGCCCCCGCCTCCGTCCCCGCACGAACCTCCGCTCCAGCACCCGCTTCCGCGCTCTCTTCCTTACCCGCATTCGCCTCACTGTGCTTCATCGCTCTGTGCCCGCGCTGTGCCTCTGTGGTTGCATTCTCTTTTCCTGCATCCGCATCCGCGCCATCCACCACTCGGCCCGCTCCCCGTTGCACCACGTCGCGAAACCCGCGCGCATCCGCCTCGCGACGACGTGCGCGCTCGACTCGTCGTTTTTCTGCTTCCGCGACACTCGCCGTCTCACCGTCGCCTCGACCGTCGTTCGATACCTTCATCGCGACCGCGACCCCCCGCGAACGTGTTGTGCCGTCGCCAAATCGTCGAGCGCCGTCTCTACCTTTCGCGCCCGACCCCGCGCGTCCTCCGCTTCCCACGTCGCCTTGAGCCTCTCAATCGCCTTGAGCGCAACCGACGCGTCCTTAAAGACCTGCTCAGCCTTTCGCGCCGCTTCATCTGCGCGCTCCAAATCCCGAACCGCATCTTCCACTTCGGCTCGTCGTCGCTTAATGAACGCTTCATTTGACGCGAGGCGCGCCAACATTCCCCGCGACGCCGTCTCTAATCGGCCGCTCAGCGCCGCCTTGAGATTCAGCCGCGCCGCGCGCAACTCCTCGCGACACCGCTCCACGACGTTTCGCGCCGCGACAAACGCGCGCTCCGTTTCACGCGCAGCCCGCTCGCGCAACTCGAACAGTTTTTGCTGCGGAAACTTCGACGCCACGGCCTACGCCTCGCCAATTCCTCGCGCGAGCTCGGTCAACGTCACGTCAAATGCCGCGGGCCGATCGAGCGGCTGCGTCAAAAACGACTCGATCTCGTGAATTCGCTCGATCGCCTCGTCGGTCTTGCGATCGGTGCCGCGCGCGTAGGCGCCCAAAACGATGAGGTCGCGGTGTTTCTCGTACGCGGCCAGAAGCGCGCGCACGCGTCCGGCCGACGCGAGGTGTTCGGCAGACGCGACCGATGTCATCACGCGCGACAGCGATTGCAGGACATCGATCGCAGGCCAGTGGTTACGCTCAGCGAGTGCACGAGACAAAACGATGTGTCCATCGAGAATACCGCGCACTTCGTCGGCTATCGGCTCTTCCATGTCGCCACCCGCAACGAGCACGGTGTAAATCGCCGTGATGGAGCCAGCCTCGGAATTCCCCGTTCGCTCGAGGAGGCGCGGCAACATCGAGAAGACCGACGGCGGGTACCCTTGTCGAGCGGGCGGTTCGCCGGCCGCAAGCCCAACTTCACGCTGGGCGCGCGCAAGCCGCGTGACGGAGTCGAGCATAAACAACACGCGCTTTCCCGCGTCGCGAAAATATTCCGCGATCGCTGTTGCCACAAACGCCGAGCGCAGGCGCACGAGTGGCGGCTCATCCGACGTTGCGACCACCACAACCGATCGCCGCAACCCTTCGTCGCCCAGCGCTTCCTCGACGAACTCGCGCACCTCGCGCCCCCGCTCACCGACCAACGCGACGACGTTGACGTCCGACGAGGCGAAGCGCGCGATTTGCCCGAGGAGTGTGCTCTTCCCGACGCCCGCGCCCGCAAAGAGTCCCATGCGTTGGCCCTCGCCGAGCGTACAGAGCGCGTCGATCGCGCGAATGCCCGTCTCAAACGGCTTTGACACGCGGCGCCGCGACAACGGATCGGGTGGCGCACGATCGACGCTCCATCGCGTGCCGCAGGCCCCTCCAACCGGCGGGCCGCCGTCGATCGGCGTACCCAAGCCGTTCACAACGCGCCCCAGCAAATCATCGCCCACCGCGACATCAAGCGGCGCCCCACATCGCCGAACCATCGAATCGGGTCCAACGCCAGCCAGGTCGCCGAGCGGCATCAGGAGTGCTTCCTCGCCTCGAAACCCAACGATCTCCGCCGAAAGTCGCGACTCACCGCAACCAATCTCGCAAAGGTCCCCGACACGCGCGTTGGGCACCGTCGCGCGCGCAAGACACCCAACAACTTCGGTGACGAACCCCTCAACCTCAACCGTCGCCGCAGCGCGAACACGCGCGAGCGCCTCGCCCAAAAGGCCGCTACCGTCCACGACGAACCGCTTCCGCGAGCCGTGCGAGCTGGGTTTCTACCCGCGCGTCCGCCCGAAATGTGCGCCCTGTCACCACACAACCGCCTCGCTCAATCGACGCGTCTTCAACGACGCGACATCCTTGCGCCGCGTTCCGCGCCGCCTCGCCGTCGGCCGGGTGTACGCGAATCTCGACGCCCTCGCGACGACGAACGTCCACCATGAGCTCGGCGACAAGCGCGGCCACAGTCTCGCGCGACTCCGTCAGCTCGTGCCGCACGACCCGGCGCGCGACCTCAATCGCGACCTCCGCGGTCGCCTCGCTGAGCGCCGCCGAGAGCGTGTCGCCCTCGCGAACCAGCGATGCGATTTGCGCCGCGACTTCGTCCCGAGCCCGCTCAATCCCCGCGGCGTACCCCTCGGCCTTCGCCACCTCGCGCGCTTTCTCAGCCGCCTCAACGATTTCACGCGCGCGCTTTTTCGCGTCGTACACCTCGCCGTCGATCACCCGCCTTTCACTCACCGTCGCCTCCCCAAAGAACCGCCCACCGCGCCACCGCTGGCGCAATCGCGCGTCCCGTCACGTCCGCGCCAAGCACGCGCGCGAGAATCTCGCCGTTTACCCGTGGCGCAAAGGCCGCTCGAGCGACACGCTCCAACTCGTTTGTCGCGGCGATTCGATCATACGTACCGCCCAAAACAACGCGCCGCTCCGACGGCAAGAAGCGCAAGAGCCGCGCGCGATCCGCGTCCCCGATGAACGCGAACGCCGCCACGCGGAGGGCGTGATCCTCGGCCGTCACGTGTCAACCCTCGCCGCACGCAGGCGCATCACGAGCCACAGCGCAATTCCCGACAGCGACACGATGAGGCCAATCGTCACGACGAGAACCACCAACAGCGCGGTCGCAGAACCGCTGCTCACGCTAAACGGCCCAACCTGTTCCATCGCCGATCGCGCGGCCTCTCGATGGGCGACCGTCACCCGCACGACCTCGACGGCGTCCGCCCGAAGCCCCGGAACAGCCGCCGCAACGAGCCGCTTCACCGCATCGGTCTCAAGCCCGCGCGCCCCGTCCGCGACACGCTCCTTCACGACGACCGACGCGCTCACCGGCTTCGCCGCATCGCCCCCTATCGCCTTTGCTTCATCGACAGCGACATGAACCCGTGCGTCGATGACGCTCGGCACCGCACGCAGCATGTTCGCAAGTTTTCCGGACAGTGCGTGCAGAAAGAGCGCTCGCTCTTCAGCCGCCGACGGGACGAGTCCTCCTTTTTGAAACACTTCACCGAACTCGCGGTCGCGGCGCCTCGGCAACTCATTCTCCTTCAGCACGCGCCACGCGCGCGTGGCATCCCCTTTCGGCACCTTGACCACCCACTCGGCATCCTTCGCGCCCTCGCCTCTTTTCTTGCCGGCTGCAATCCCAGCTTCATCGAGCACGACAATGATTTCATTCGCCGCGTCCTCACTTAGGTCGTGACGCAGTTCGACGCTGCACGCAACTCCCGCGCTCCCCAACACGACCATCCATCCAAATCTCCACGCGTTTCGCATGATCGCCTCACCCCACTTGCGTGTTCATCGCTTGCTTGACGCCGCTCGACAACTTCTCGACGAGCCGCGCCGCAAGGTCAAGCTCCGCCGAGAATCTATAAATCCCCGCTTGTACCGCCAACATCTCGGTGCCGCTCAGCTTCCGCCCCGAAAACGCCTCGCGCATCGCCACCGCCATCTTTTCCTGTCCTTCGGCAACCTCTTTGATAAAGTTCCCGATCCCTTTAACAGCATCCACGCCTCCGGCGGCACCGTTTTTTACGCGCCCGATATCTGAACCATTGGCAACGCCACATTGGGCCATGTTCACAATTGGACCGATCATCATGGGACCTCCCATGATAAGGTTATCGACAATTCACCGCGATCTGTTGCGTTCCCGCGCGTCGGCCACATCTGGGGTGCCGCTTGTCATCTCGCCACGGCGCCAATCCCGCGTCCAATCATCGCTTGAATCGCCGCGACCATCCCCGCGGGTTTGCTCGTGTCGAACCCACCCAGCTCTAAACGCCGACTGATCTGCAACATGGCGAATCCATGAATCGCCGACCACGCCGTAAGCGCAACATCGCGGGCCGACCAATCGGTTGCGATGACCCCACCCTTCTGGCACTCCGTCACCGCGTTAACCAAGATCGCAAACGTTTCGTTCGCATGTTTGAGAGCGAGCGATTCACCGGGCCCTTCGTACGGATCGGGGCCAAACATCACTTGAAAGTACGACGGATTGTCGATGGCAAAAGCGACGTAAGCCTGGCCGATTTCAAGGAGGCGAACGAGCGCTTCGCCCTCAGAAACCGCGTCACGACGCGCGCGCATCATTTCTTCGAGCAATCGAAATCCTTCTTGGGCAACCGCATCGAGGAGCGCCGCCTTATCCGCGAAATGCCTGTAAGGCGCGGCATGCGTAACGCCGGCCCGCCGCGCAGCCTCCCGAAGCGTCAAGCCCCGGGGCCCCTTTTTCGCGATGAGCGCAAGCGCCGCCTTAATGAGCGCGGGTCGAAGATTTCCGTGGTGATACGCTTTTTTCTTTGTGGTCATTCCGATTTACCGCCGCCGCCGAATGGGACCGATATCCGGTGGCGCGATGTACCATCGGCCATCGATCTGAACGAGAAAATACTCGCGTTCGCGTCGCAGCTCGTCCTGAGGCGGAAAACGCGCGTTGCTGTGCTGAAAGATCGACGCCTCGCGCACGAGCGCGGTCGCGCGATCGCCGTGCATCCGAATATCGACGAGCTGGACTTCGTATTTCTGGAGCGTCATCGAAAGCGCCAGCGCAATGCGAAGCCTGTTCTCAACCTCGGCCGGAAGCGACGGAGGAAAAAACGAACGCGCACGCAAGGCGCGGTCAGCGGGGTTCTCTTGAGGGCGAGGTTGCAACGCCTGCACAAAGCCCGCAAGCGCGTCGCGCGGAGTCGGGGCACCGCCGTCAGAGCCCGAGCATGACGCGAAACCGACGACGGAAGAGGCCAACAACAAGAGGAGAGCAGCCTGAGCATGCGAAATCATTGGGGCTTCGTACCAGAAACGAGCGAAGATTGACAAGTCCCGCTTGCGCCCTTATCTTCACAGGGATTGTGAAGATGGGAGGATACTATGCCGATCTATGAATACCGGTGTTCAGAGTGTCATGCCGAGTTTGAGGTGTGGCAGAAAATATCGGACAAGCCGGTCCATAAGTGCGCGAAGTGCGGGAGCCGGAAAGTGTCGAAGCTCATTTCGCAGACGTCATTTCAGCTTAAGGGGACGGGCTGGTACGTGACCGACTACGCGAAAAAGGGCGGCGGGACGGGCGCTTCGTCGACGTCTTCAAAAGAGAAGGAAAAAGTGGGGGACGCAAAGACGGAGAGTAAATCGTCGGCGTGCGGTGCAAGTGAAGGCGGATGCGGGGCGGGCGCGTGCGGGCCAAAGAAGGACGGGAAGTGATCGCGCCGTCGTAAGGGGAAAGACGACCGCGGGCCGTCAGCGAAAAAGAGGGGCGGAGTTTTGGAGCTGCGAACCTTTACGAATGAAGAGATCGCGCGCGTCGAGTGCGTCTCAGTTGTCGCCGAGGAGCTGACGAGCGATGCGCTGCGGGTCGCCGATTTTGCGTCGCCGACTTTCACGTACGATATTCAAACCGCTGCCGCCCACGAAGATGAATTCGCTGCGATTTTGCCACGCCGCGCGCTGGCCGAGGTTCGCCGCGTGGTGCGATTCCCGTTCGGGAACGATCGGCGCCGCGACCCGCGATTTCGACTCGTTTTAAACGATCCTCGAATCCTCGCCGTTGCGGATCGACACCCGGGCGCCTTGGACGCCGTGCTCCTCTTTGTGCTGACGCACGAGCTCATTCACATTATTCGATTCGCCACGTTTCGCCGTGAGTTCGAAGCCTCTCGGGCGGCGCGACGGCAAGAGGAGTCTTTGGTTAATGCGATGACGGAACACGTGCTCGATCGAAGCGCCGTTCGAAAATCGTTTCAAGGGCTCGCGGGCATTCTCGAACGATTTCGCATTTGACACACTTCACAGTCCGGAAGTGAAGAGCCACTGCCCACCCACGCGTTCGAGCTCGAAGCGATTGTCGTCCGTCTTCACGTGCCAACCCACTTTGTCCTTATGCGTGTACTGGCACTGCATTTCCCAGCGGTACTCGATCCGCGCGCGGCTCCCCGAAAACTCGACGCGCCCAACAACCACTTGTAGTCGCAGCGCGCGAACCTTCGCGAACCGGTCGCGCAGAACCCGCTTGAGTCCCTCGTGCCCATAATCATCGGCCGCTCCGGGCGTGCCACCGTCTTCTTTGTAATCCTTGGACGCAAGCGCGAGGAGCCCATCTACGTCGCGCGCCTCCATCGCTCGCCTGTACTTCTCGACGACCGACACGATCGACCGATTGTCAGGCGTGTCGGCGAGTTTTGTTCCCGGGATGAGCTTCGCACCGCACCCCATCGCGAGCATCGCCGCGAGTGACAAGAATACCGTTTTCATTCGGCCACCCGAGCCGCCACGTCAAGCGACGGAATGAGCTCGCCAAGACGCGCAGGCCGACGAAACTGCACAACCCCACCGAGCGCCGCGCCCCAAAGCAGTCCCTCGCAAAGATCGCCAAAGGAAATGCTTCTGGCCGCAGCAAGTTTCGGAATGAGCGATGTCTCGGTCATTCCGGGAAGCGTGTTGAGCTCAAGGACCCATTCGTTACCGCCGTCGCTGACGATAAAATCGACGCGCGTTACGCCGCCGCAACCGAGCGCGCGGTGCGCCTGCTCCGCGAGTCGCAAAACACCCTCGCGGCGCGTCTCTGAAAGTCGAGGCGGGATATGGTATTCGCTGCCCCCGGGCGTGTATTTCGACGCGTAGTCGTAGAACGCGCCAAGCTTCGGAACGATTTCGACGGCGCCGATCGCCTCGCCGTCCAGCACACCCACCGAGACCTCCATCCCTGGGATGTATTTTTCGACGAGCACTTCGTTGTCAAACGTGAGGGCGACGCGCACGGCGTCTTCGAGCTCCTCGGGCGTTCCGGCGATGCGGCCGCCGACACTCGACCCCTCGGCCACCGGCTTCACGAACACGGGAAGGCTTCGCGAACGCGCGCGCGCCGAAAGTTGTTCAATATCGTCACGTCGAATCGTGTAGTAAGGCGGCGTCGGGATGTTGTAGAGCCGAAAAACCTCTTTCGCTTTCGCTTTATTCATCGCGAGCGCACTCGAAAGCAGGTCCGACCCCGTGTACGGACTGCGCTGCAGTTCGAGCAGCCCTTGGATGCAACCGTCCTCGCCGAACTTTCCGTGCAACGCGTTGAACGCGATTTCGATCTTCTCGGCGCGCAGGCGACCATCGATGTCAGGGCCAACGTCGATCCCGACAGCATCAAACCCGCGCTCGACGAGGGCCTTCTGGACCGCGGCGCCCGTTCGAAGCGAGACCTCGCGTTCGACGGAAAGCCCCCCCATCAGAACCCCAATTCGTTTACCCTTAATCACAATTCACCTTTCTGCGCGGGATGGCCGACCGAGTCCCCCCGCGCGCACGTTCACTGTGCCGGAGTTCCACCTTAACTCTCAAGTTTTTGCAAGTGAAAACTTCCACACCATGGTATGACGCGCGAAATGTCGATTCGATCTCGGGTTTTACCGGTGCTTCCGCTCGCTCTGTACTCAAAAGCGGTCGGCTGGATGGCGGCGCGTCGTTGGCCGCGGCCGGTTGTTTCGGCCGCCATTCGCGCGTTTGCGCGAAAGTTCGGCGTCGATACCTCCGAGGCGGCACAGGACATCGGCGAATTTGAAACTTTTCAGGACTTCTTCTCGCGGCAGCTTCGCCCGAACGCGCGCCCGATCGATCGCGCGGCGACGCTTGTCTCGCCAGCCGACGGGCTTGTCGTTTCGGCGGATCGCGTGCACGCCGGATCGACCGTCCAAGCCAAGGGGATTTCGTACGATGTCGGCACATTCATCGGCGAGCCCGCGAAACTTGAAAACGGGCATCAAGTGACCATCTACTTGTCACCGCGCGATTACCATCGCGTTCACGTGCCGTGCGCCGGGGCGATCGTCGGCGTGCGGCGATTCGCCGGGAGGCGCCTCCCGGTCGGCGTCGCCTATGCAGCGTCGATTCCACACCTCTTTGAAGAGAATGAGCGCGCGGTTTTTTCAATTAAAACGACGGCCGGCGTCGTCGCGGTTGTCATGGTTGGCGCAACGGGCGTCAGCGCGATTCGGGCGAGCGTTTCGGTCGGCGATCGCGTCGAGCCGGGCGACGAGCTCGGCGTTTTCTTGCTCGGTTCAACGGTCGTCACGATTTGGGACGCCGCGGTCGGCGATGCATCGAGCGTGGCCGCGGGTGACGTTGTGCGCGTGGGTCAACGGATCGTTTGAGTGGTATATTTCGTTCAGTTGGATAATTCGCGATGAAGTGCCCGTCTTGTAAGTTCGCCCGCGACGAAGAGTTTGAGTACTGCCCGTCGTGCGGCACGCGCGCCGAAAACCCAGCGTCCGATCTCGTCGAGCTCGCGCCCGGCACACTTCTCGGCGGACTGTACCGGATCGAGGCTGCGATAGGTCACGGCGGAATGGGCGCGGTTTACCGAGGCGTCGACGTGGAGCTTCGACGCGCCGTCGCGATCAAAGTTCTCCCGTCAAAATTCCACGACGATGCCGAACTGGTCGATCGGTTCAAACGCGAGGCGCGCGCGGCCGCGGCGCTTGACCACCCGCATATCGTGCCCATTTACGCGGTCGGTTCGTCGACGGGAATCCACTACTTCGTCATGAAGTTGATTCCGGGCATGACGCTCACAAAGCTCGTGCGCACAACGCCGCTGCCGCCGGGAAGCGCCGTACAGATCCTCGTGCAAGCGTGCGACGCGCTCGAGGCAATTCACCGCGCCGGATTTGTGCACCGTGACGTCAAGTCATCGAACCTCATGATCGATGCGGGCGGGCATGTTTGGCTCCTTGATTTCGGTGTGTTGAAGGCGACCGAAGGGAACACGGAGCTGACGCGGTCGGGGCTCGTGATGGGGACGCCGCACTATATTTCGCCAGAGCAGGCGCGTGACTCGAAGCGGGTCGACCACCGAACCGACATTTATGCGCTGGGCGTTGTGATGTACGAGGTGTTTACGGGGCGACTGCCGTTCACAGGCGCGACGTCGCTCGAGATCGTGATGAAGGGGATCTCCGAAACGCCGCCACCGGTTCGTGAGGTGAATCCGGCGATTCCGGTTGGACTCGCGCGCGTTGTCGAGAGGGCGATGGCAAAAGACCGCGAGAAGAGGCCGCAGAGCGCGGCGGCGCTGAAAGCGGAATTGATCGCGGCCATGCGCGAGACGGGAATTGAGCTGGCGCCACCGGGTATTTTTCCGGTTGCCATCGTCGGCGGGTCGCATCGCGTCGATTCGGCGACGGCGTTTGAGAGGACGGCGATGCCCGCGATCGTCACGACGCTGAGCTCGGGGGCTGGGGAAAAAAACCGGTCTAAGAAAACACGCGCACCGCGGGGCTGGATGCCTTGGGTGGCAAGCGCCGCGGTGCTTGTTGTGGCGGGTCTCGTCAGCCTTTTTGCAAGTGGCGTGTTTGAGCGGAACAGAGCCGCGCCTGCTGCCGCATCCGCTCCCGCTCCCGCACCCGCGCCTACCGCCTCCGCTCCCGCACCCGCCTCCGCTCCCGCACCCGCGCCCGCACCCGCGCCCGCACCCGCGCCCGCGCCCGCCTCTGCTCCCATTCGCCGCGCGCCCGTTCCCGCACGCCCCACGGCGCGACCGACTGAAGCACAACCAGCCATGGGTTCCTTTCGCGTGGAGGCGCCGCGACTCGCACTCCCCGAAGCGAGCGCAACCCCACGGCGCACCGAGTCACTTCGAGCCACGGCGCCCAAAGATGGGATTTTGCGTGTCGAGGTTCGCGGCGAGGGAAAATCGATTTGGGGATACCTCTATGTCGACGACGTCGATCAGCGCGAGGCTCCGCGTTCGATCACCCTTGCCCCTGGCTGGCATACCGTCCGCGTCGAAAGCCCCGGCTACGAGCCGAGCCAAAAGCGGGTTCTCATCAAGCCCGGTGAATCGGAGACCGCCACATTCTTCCTGAGGCGCGAGCGCTGACAACGACCTTTATCCGGCGTAACCGAATGTAAGCCGATGTTCTCTAAAACCATCCAACGACCGTGAACGCCAGGAACTCGGGCGTCTTCTATTTTCGATCGCACTTGTGACGAAAGGATTTGAAAAGGGTCCGATCGAGGTGTCGCCGGTACTCCGCCGTTTTCTCGATGGCGAACGAACAAAGCCGCTTAACGCCTTCACCCTTGTTGGTTCGGGATTTCACTTTACGGGAAAGATCCCCGCGAGAATCGTTCGCGTCGAGCGCCAACCGTATGGCTATGGCTTCGTTGTCGTCGAGCGCGCTTCGGGCGGCTTCATCGTCAACATGTTTCCTGCGGTGCGCTACAGGGAGAGTTCGAAGTCGAATGATGTGCGGCGACGGACGACGCGATGATGTGCGAAATATTTGCGAACGAAAGTTCTCGGCTGCGTTAGAAGACTGTCGCAACCGCGATTCGTAAGGGCCCACCCACGCGCGGACGGTTGAAACGCGCCGCGATTTCGCTCAACATGAGGCCCACTGAAGGGCCTTACGTTAAATGACTCAGCCAGCCCATTGGATCGCGATACTCGTCATCACCTGCGTCGGGATTTCGGCCGGTCCCGCCCGCGCGTCTGACGCCGACCTACAGCGGGGGATTTCGCGATACGAAAAGAGCGACTTTGATGGCGCTCTTGAGGCACTCCGAAGACTCGCGGGTCGACCCGGAAATCCGGCGACGCGTGCCCGAGCTTACCTTTATATCGGGCTCTCACTCGCTGCGCGCGGAGGTCCGGAATCGTCCGATGTGCGGTTCAATTTTAGACGCGCCCTCGAGATCGACGCGACGGTTTCGCTCGACCCGGCGCGATTCCCGCCATCGCTCGTCGATGCGTTCGAGGATACGCGCAAGGGTGTCCGCGGGACATTGGTTGTTGAGTGTGACCGCGCCAATGCGATCGTCGAAGTCGCGGGCGAATCAAAGACGCGGTGCGGATTCCCGGTTCGCGTTCGGGTTGGAGTCCACCGGGTTCTCGTGTCGTCCGCGGACGTTCCACGACAGGCTGACGTTGTTGTACGGGCCAACGCAACGACGACGGTGCGTGTCACGTTTGGCCCCGAGCCCCCTCCGTCTGCGTCGACGAAATCGCCAGATTCAGCGAAGCCCCATTCATCATCGGTCGTAACAACGCTCACAGTTCAACCCGAGCCGCGTGGCCGACCCGTGAAGGAGATCGTTGGGATCGCTTTGGTTGCGTTCGCGGGCGCCGCGACCGCCGCGGGAGCGGTTCTCGGCATCCTCGCGAATGAATCAAGAAGCGATTTCGAAAATCGCAAGGGGACCGGAACACTCACGGTCAGCGACGCGCTCGCTCTCGAATCCAAAACGTCAGCGCGCGCCACGGCGGCAAATATACTCTTCGTAAGCGCGGGAGCGACGGCCGTGGGGGGCGTGGTGTTACTCCTTCTCGGAAAGCCATCACCGGCGAAGCACAACGCGAGCGGATTTCAGGGAATCGAATTGAAAATCGCGCAGCCAGCACCGGGCGGCGGTGCCGCTCCCGTCATTGCAGGCCGGTGGTCGTTTTGATTACGCGCTTGGAAATCATGATTGCGTTGAAGGCCGCCGTCGCCGTCGGATTTTGCTCGCTCGCATGTAAGGGGACCGTCAACTGGGACGGGTGTCGGCTTCTCTATGTTGAGGGTGGACCGCTCTGCCCGGCTGGGTGCGTCTGCGTCGACGCAGACGGTGGGCTCGTCGTCGGACCCGACGCGGGCGGTGATGCGGATGGCGCCGTGGGATCGGACGGAGGTGGCGATGGTGGGTCAACTCCCGACGCGGGGGTGAGTGGCGACGCTGGGTTGGACGCGGGAGCGGGGGCAACAGACGGAGGTACAACAAGCGACGCAGGTGGGTCGACTTTCGTCGGTTTCATTCGCGTCTCGCGATGCGCGAGCGACGCCGGAAACGCGTGTGACCTGCTCGGCGAGACGCTCTCGGACACAGTGGTCTCGAACGGCGATACGCTCCAGGTCGACTCGGTGACTCTAGCCGACGCCGGCGTTTTCCGACTCGTCTTCGATCCCGCGTTCGGCGGGACGATTACGAAATGGTACGACCTCGAGGATGACCCATCCGCGACGGATAACCTCGCCTCCAATGGCAATTCCAACTCGGCGGGCATCGCTTACGCGTTAACCGACTTCTGGGTCCATGCCTCAGCTGATCTCGTCGCGGGCATCGATTCGTGCGAACCCGATAGTCTGACGCATCTGACGCTCCTCGAAGCATCGGCAGTTCGCGCACGAATTCGGTCAACGTCACATCCGTCACGAAAATTCGGTGGTGGCCCCACTTGCCAACCGGGAGGCACACCAACGCACAACATCGATTGGCAAGTGAAGCGCGATTACACGATCTATGCGTCGGGACAAGTTTTCATTGAAACTGTTGTTACGCATTCGACCGGCGAAACGCCTCCGGCGCGCATCGCAGTCGCGACTCGGTACGGCGGCGACTGGCAGGCCTACTTTTTCCCAGAGGATGGCGGCTCGAATCCCACCCTCGTTGACCCAGACTTATCTTGCACGACGAATACGCGTGCGGCGTGGATGGCGATCTTCTCGTCGTTGACCCCTCGAACCCTCGCCGTCCTCGGGTCCGTTCCGAATGCGACGGGGTACGGTTGTGACGATGAGACTGGGAAATACACGACCATTTACCACAACTTTAATGACAACGAATTCCCGAGCAGCGCGTCGTGGAGCGCAACGCAGCTCCTCCTCATCCGCCCCGCAAACCTTTACGCGAGCAGCGGTGCCGGCATCACCGAGCGCTTCCGCGACCTCGAAGCGCGAAAAACAGTCGACGCGGGTTTCGACGCGCGGGAGGGCGCCTTCGTGACGGCAACGCCTTCGTTCACATTAACGATTCCACAGGGGATAACAGTCCACACGCCGGTTGTGCGCTACGCTGGTGCTTGCTCTGCGGTCGATGGTGGCACGACGAACATCCAGACTTTCGCGAAAACAGACGGCGGCTGCGTCGCGCAAATCTTCCCGCCCGACGGCATATTCACGGCGGGTCAAACGCTAAGCTTGACCTTTGTTCCCTGATGCCTCCTTTTGATCTCTGCACCAGCTCACGACAAAGCAACAAGCTCGGGTTCAGCGATCGATGAATCTTGAGGCGAAAACCCGAGGACCGAAAAGAGCGCATCCTGAATCCCAGTGACCGTAACGACTTGAACTCCGCAGGAATCAAGTGGCGCGCCGTTTTTCGGCAATACCGCTTTCGAAAACCCGAGTTGCGCCGCTTCGCGGAGCCGTGCCTCGACGCGCTGGCACGAGCGCACCTCGCCTGCGAGGCCGACTTCACCCCACGCAACCGTTCCAAGATCCACCGGGACGTCCAAAAGGCTCGAACAAACCGCCAGCACCACACCAAGATCCGTGGCCGGCTCCGAAATCTGAAATCCACCCACGACGTTAACAAAAACGTCCCTGTCGCTAAGGACGAGATTCGCGCGGCGCTCAAGAACCGCGAGCAACAACGAGAGGCGAATCGGGTCGATTCCCACTGCAAGTCGTTTGGGCGGACCGTGCGACGGCGACTTCGAGACCAGCGCCTGGACCTCGACCAAAAGCGGTCGCGCGCCCTCAGCCGATGGAATCACCAAAGATCCCGCGACATGACCAGGACGCTCCGCAATGAGAGCGAGCGAAGGATTTGACACTGGCGACAGTCCACCCCCCGTCATCTCAAACATTGCAAACTCGTTCGTCGCCCCAAACCGATTCTTAACAGCGCGCAACATGCGATACCCTTTTCCCGCATCGCCCTCGAAAGTGAGGACCGTATCGACGATGTGCTCAAGAACCTTGGGCCCCGCGACCGACCCGTCCTTGGTTACGTGCCCCACGACAATCACGGCAATTCCCGTCGATTTCGCGAGCCGCACCAATCTACCCGCAATTTCGCGAACTTGCGTAACGCCACCCGATGCCCCCGGCACCCGCTCACTCACCAACGTCTGAATAGAGTCGACAAGGAGCAGATGGGGGCGCTCGGCCGCAACCGTCGCCAAGATTCGTTCAACGTCGGTCTCCGCGAGCAAAAAGAAACCGGGCGCACGGATCCCCAACCGCTCGGCCCGCGCGCGAACCTGGGCCGCAGATTCCTCGCCCGAAACGTAAAGAGTTTTCGCGGGAGTTGCGGCAATTCCGGCCCCGATTTGAAGGAGAAGCGTCGACTTCCCGATGCCCGGCTCACCGGTTAAAAGCGACACCGAACCCAACGTTAGGCCGCCGCCAAGCACAGCATCGATTTCCGGTGATGCTGTTGAAAGACGTTCCCCTTCATCTTCGGCGCACCCGTCGAGTGCGGCGACATCCACAGGCGCCGCGGGCCCGGCATCATGACGAGCTCCCGCGCACTCCTCCGAGAAGCTATTCCACGCCTCACAATGCGGGCACCGGCCCTGCCATTTCGGCGACACCACGCCGCAACTATCGCAGACAAAAACCTGTCGCCGCTTCATGTCCGACATCCTCCCGAAACAATCCTCAGGTAACTGTAGTTCGTGAAATCGTTGGGAGCACCAAGTCCTTTATGCCGCTTTCCGGGGCGCAAGCCCCTCGCGAGGCGACCCTTCAAAGAGATCTCGACTCTCGCCCAACGGGGTCTGGGCTTTGGCCTTCGGCACAGCGACACCTGATTGCGTCTCAACACGCCGAACCCCTTTCCCATCAAGCATTCGAATGACGTCCCCCACGATCTCCGTTGTGCGATGCTTCTTCCCGTCCTTATCGATCCATTCACTTGTCCGAATCCGCCCTTCAACATAAACGAGCGACCCCCGCTTGAGGTAATCGCGCGAAATCTCCGCGAGGCGCCCGAACAACGTTATGCGGTGCCACTCCGTCCGTTCCTTGCGCTCGGCTCCCGAACCACTCCACTCATTTGTCGCAACCCGAAGCTGCGCAATGGGCGCTCCCGCCTTTGTTGCTCGCATTTCAGGATCAAACCCGAGCCGCCCCAAAATCAGTGCCTTGTTCACGTCTGACATCGTCTCGTCCTCCTCGTTCACGAGCATCCGCAATTGCGCGGCGCCGGCACCAACGACGGAAAGCGAGGACTGTGCCATCACAGCACCACTCAAAAACCCAAGAAAACGTGCGATCCCTGATCGCTCGGGCGCGTCCCATGAGCGATATTCGCTCAACGCCGAGCGATATTCGCTCAACCGACTTCAATTCTTGCTAACGAAAGAGGCCGGGACGAAACACCGCTTGCGAGAACCCGAGCGCCCGCGCGCACGCCCGCACCTTCAGCATCTCCCGAAACGAAATCGCGTCTTCAGCCATGATCGCGAGGTTCTGCTCGCTCGAAAACACTTCGCGAATCGACCTGAGCGCGCCAATCCACTCTCGTCCCGTGGCCTTCAGATGCTGCGCAATCCGCCCGCTCGGGTGCGTGTACACCGCGTACCCGCGACGCGTCAGCCAAATCGTCGGGTACGCCGACCACTTGATCCCTCGATGCCGCGCAAGCGACTTCACGATCACCTTCGAAACCGAAACAAGACCTCCGTCACCAGCGTGTCCGCACCCGCTGCCGCAACCGCCCCCGCTTCCGCTACCGCATCCCCGTCCGATCCCCTCCACATGAACCCGGTCGGCCCCCGCAAGCTCCAGCGTCACCATCGCCCTCGCCACGACGCCCCACGCGACCCCCGGCTCCGCGCGCATCTCGGCCGTCACAATTTCGCCCACGCCCCGCATCGCCTCGCGTGCCGCACGAAAAACCGGCCGCGCCACCTCATCCAGCCGTCGAACAACAAGCCCCTCGAGCTCACCCGCGCCCAGCCGCCCCGCGTCGAGCCCCACCACGCGCGAGCCTTGCCACGTCACCGCGCTCTTCGACACCTCAACGACCGGCGCCGCACCGAACACCGCCGCGGCCGTTACAAGAAACGCCCCGCCCGACGCCAGCATCACGCGCTCACGTGCTCAACGTCTTTCGCCGACTTTGGAAGAATTGCGCGAAGCGCGCGCCGGAGCACACTCTGACCCGCATCGCCAGAAGCGCCTTCGCCTTTGACCACGCAAAGCCGACCTCGTCCAAACCGAAACTCGTCAAACACGTCGTTCGTCGCCACACTCCGCTTGAGCGCCGCGCGGAACTCACCGAACGGCTTAAGCGCCGCCGAAAGCCACGGAACGCGCAGTCCAACCACCACAGTCCGCCCATCCCGCACAAGCGCGTCGATCACCCGCCACGTCCCGACCGAAATGAAATCGAACGTCGGCACAACGACCAGCGCCGCCTCGACACGGCGAATCGCGGCAACCGACGCCTCGACCTCGACCCACGGCACGCCACACGCCGCAAAGGCCGACGCCCAGCCCGCGCGCGCCTCTCGCGTCGCCGCCGGAACATCGTCCAAGAACCCGAACTCATCCCAACGCATTCCGTTTGATTCCGCATCGCCTGCGGCCGGCACCGCGACACCTGAGCGCGTCGATATCCACTCAAGGCGTGCGTACTCTCGCGGCATAGCGAAAGCCACGCGGCCCCCCATCGCCGAATCTCCAGTCTCCGGCGCGCCCTCAATCGCAACATGGTCAAAGAATCGTCGCAATTCCTCGAGCGAAACCGGCACCGCCGCATCCGAGACGACGCAGGCCCATTTGACGTCACCCCTCGTCAGCGCGGCGCCCTCAAGGGTCTTGGCAAAAGCCTCCTTGAGCCGCACTGCGCCCCATAAGCGGTAATACTCTTGGTAGGCGGCCCAATCAAAATGCGCAGGAAGGTCGCCAGGCGCGCGCGGCACGAACTCGGTTGGCGGCACCACGGACGAAAACGTCGCGTACGTTGTGCCGTACTCGTCGTTGAGCTCGCGAATGTCACCATAACGACCCTCGAGAAACGTCCAATAGAGCGCCCGCGAAGCCGGGTGATAGTCCGCGTCGAATGGGCCAAGGGCTGCGAGCGCCCGAAGAACGCCGCCGCAATCGACCGTCACACGAAGTCCCGCCGAAATCGCCTCCGACGCAACAGCGCCCACGGCATCGAGGAACGCCGTGCGCTCACGAAGACCTTCAGTCGACGCCGCCGACGGCACGAACCGCGTCGCGTCGCCAGGGACTCGAACCAGCGCACCCCGAGCGTCCTCGGCAAAAAGCGACCGCCGCGCCCCAAGACGCGCCGGCAGATCGATTGGCACCGCGCGGCTGCCGCCGATTCGCAAACAGATGCGAGCCCCGCGCGCCCGACCGAGGTCAAGGAGGCGCCTCAGCCCAAGTGAGCCGGTCGAAAAATCGAAACGCCCCGGCGCCACCTCATGCGTGACCCACGAAACCGGGAGCACAACGAGGCCACGATTCCCCTTGGACGTGGCGTCGAGCGTTGCGCCCCAAAGCGATGAATCGACGGTTGAATAGACAAACTCATTGGACCAGTCGCCGGCCAAGTCGTTACCGCCATTCCTTGCGGCGGCCTTCGTCATGGCCTCGCGGCGGACGGAATTCGCGCTCGAAGCACCACAGAGTCGCCATCGCTCGACACGGTCGCGCCCTCTACAAACGGCTTCGCGAGCTTCACCTCGGGGCGATCGCTCGGCGCCAGCATGAATCCGAGCTTCACAACTTGCAGCATTCCCTGAATATACTCCGCAAGCCGCCGCGCACTTGCGGGATCCGCCTTCGCGACAACCTCAACAATGAGCTCGCTCCCAAGCGCCGCGGTCACAACGAGTGCGCGAATCGCTTGCACCGCGTCGGTGACCTCGCGCGGCAACGGAATCATGCCCCCAATCGATTTTCCGATGTCGTTCCAACCTTTGAAAACGAACCGCACCGACTTGTCAGCGTGCTCACGAAGCGCGTCGATAAGCGGCGAACGCTCCTTTCGCGTCGACGCCGCCATCGCGCGCAGCGTCACCCCGGCCGAGCCAGCGACGAGAAACCCTTTCTCCTTGGCGATTTCCCAGTTTCCGGGCCCCGTCGTTGGCAACTTAACGCCATCACCCGGCTGCATGACAAGCCCCGCGCCGCCCCCCGACAAAAAAAAGATCGTGACGGGCTTCGTCCCGACGCGTTTCTTTAAGTCGGCAACCGAAATCCCCCCAAGATCGACCCGTGGGTTTGCGAGCAACGCCGCGACGAGCGGGTGATCGAGAACCTTGGGGTCGACTTCGCCAACCCCAATGGCGTCCGCAGGTACGTAACGGAGCGCGCCGAGACCCGCGGCCCCCGTGCCGCGCCCGCCCGACGTCGCCGCGCAGCCGAATGGACATAGACCGATGAACGAGCCAAGCGCAGCGAGTCGAAAAATCGTCGCGCCCAAACCGACTTTCATTGGCGGGCTTCCTCATGCGCCTTGGCCGCCATCGCCTCGCGCCGCGACAGCCGAATCTTCCCGTCGCGGTCGACGTTAATGACCTTCACGAGCGTCTCATCGCCCTCACGCAGCACGTCCGTCACCTTCGCAACGCGCTTTGTGTCGAGCTCCGAGATGTGGCACATCCCGTCGATCCCCGGCAAAATCTCGATAAACGCCCCGAAATCCGCAATGCGCCGCACCGTCCCGAGGTAGGTCTTACCGACCTCCGCCTCCTGCGTGAGGCTCTTGATAATCCTCAGCGCCTTCTCAGCCGCGATGCCGTCGGCCGACGCGATCTTCACGGTTCCGTTGTCCTCGACGTCGATGACACACCCCGTCTCCTCGATGATTCCGCGAATCACCTTGCCGCCCGGCCCGATCACCGACTTGATCTGCTCGGGCTTAATCTGCACGGTCACGATGCGAGGCGCCGTCGCCGACAGCTCGGGTCGCGGCGCCGCAATCGCTTCCGCCATCTTGCCCAAAATGTGAAGCCGCCCATCGCGCGCCTGATAAAGCGCCTGCTCGAGCACCGCACGCGACACGCCCCCAACCTTGTTGTCCATCTGCAGCGCGGTCACGCCGTCCTTCGTGCCGCACACTTTGAAGTCCATGTCGCCCAAGTGGTCTTCGTCGCCCAAAATATCCGACAAAACCGCCATGCGGTCGCCTTCTTTGATAAGGCCCATCGCAATCCCCGCAACGGGCGCTTTGACCGGCACGCCGCAATCCATGAGCGACAAACTTGCGCCGCAGACCGACGCCATCGAGCTCGACCCGTTCGATTCCAAAATTTCCGACACGATGCGGACGGTGTACGGAAACGCCCCGTAGTCGGGCATCACGCGCGAAATCGCCCGCTCGGCAAGCGCCCCGTGCCCAATCTCGCGCCGCCCCGGCGATCGCAGCGGCTTCACCTCGCCGACCGAAAACGGCGGAAAGTTGTAATGCAGCATGAATCGCTTTGTGTGTTCGCCGGTCAAAAGTTCGATCCGCTGCTCATCCTGGCTCGTTCCGAGCGTCGTCGTCACGATCGCCTGCGTCTCACCGCGCTGAAACAGCCCCGACCCATGGGTCCGCGGCAAAAGGCCCACTTCGCACGTGATCGGCCGAATATCTTTCGTCCCGCGTCCGTCGATCCGCCGCCCCTCGGCCAAAATCATCTCGCGCACGTAGTGCTTCTTGAAGCTGTCGATCGCCCCCGCGACTTCCTTCTCACGCCCCGCGAACTCCGCCGCGAGCGCCGCTTTCGCCGCCGTCTCAACTTCGTGGAGCTTTGCGTACCGCGGAAGCTTCTCGCGAAACGCATAGGCCGCGAGGATTCCAGGCCCCGCGACCTCCTTCACTCGCTTCGCAAGCGCCTCGTCCTTGGCCGGTGGCGCGAACGCCATCTTCGGCTTCCCAACCGCCTCGCGAATCCGCTCGATAAGCGCCAAGACCGGCTGCACCGCATCGTGCCCGAAAAGCAGCGCGTCGATCATCACCTCTTCGCTGATGTTCTTGCCGCCCCCCTCGACCATGACGATCGAGTCTTTCGTTGCGACCATCGTGATGTCGATGTCGCACTCTTCGCACTCTTTATAGGTGGGGTTCGCAACAAATCGCCCGCCGATGCGCCCGACGCGCACGCCCGCCGTCGGCCCCGCCCAGGGGATATCGCTCACGTGAAGCGCGACCGACGCGCCGATCGACGCGAGCGTGTCGGGGTTCACATCGAGGTCGGCCGACAAAACCGTCGCGATCACCTGCGTTTCGTTTTTGTACCCCTTCGGGAAAAGCGGACGAATCGGGCGATCGTTAAGCCGCGACGTCAAAACTTCCTTCTCGGTCGGGCGCCCTTCGCGCTTAAAAAAACCACCCGGGATCTTCCCAGCCGCAAACGTCTTCTCGATGTAATCGACGGTCAGCGGGAAAAAATCGAGCCCTTCGCGCGGCTGCTTCGCCGCGCACGCCGTGACGAGAACAACGGTGTCGCCCGCCCGCACGAGCGCCGAACCGTTCGCTTGGCGCGCAAGGCGCCCCACCTCGATGACAATCTCCGTCGCCCCGAGCTTCACTGACTCTTTAACAATCATGATTTCTCCTTACTTTGGCGCCCCGTGGCAGAAACGGACGTCGGCGGCCCAACTCCCGAAACGGCTGGGCTCTTTTTAACGGCCTGCTACTTACGGATACCGAGGTCTTGAATGACCTTGTGATAGCGGTCGATGTCCTTTTTCACGAGGTAGTTCAAGAGCCTGCGGCGCGCGCTAACGATTTTGAGAAGGCCGCGTCGCGAGTGATGGTCCTTGACGTGCGTTTGAAAATGGTGCGTGAGCCCGTTGATCCGCTCGGTCAAAAGCGCGATCTGAACTTCGGGCGACCCCGTGTCGGTCCCGTGCTTCTGATACTTCGTGATAACTTCCGACTTTTTCTCTGCCAAGAGCGTCATGTCTTCTAACCTTTCGCTTCCTTCATTCCTTTAGAGCGCGGGAGTTTAGGCCGGCGCCACCGCGAAAGTCAACAGTGAATTCGCTGCGTTGCCGCCGCCACAGTGTGAATCCCGTTCACGGGACGCGGAGCACAAAAATAACGCGTTGAACCAAGTAACATTTGCAGCCGCGAATCCAGGGTGCGATGAAACGGCTTGTCAACGACATCGACTCGACGGTGAGCCCGGCGTCAGCAAAAACAGCCCGCCACGCGTCGGCCGACCGCGCGTCCTCAACGGTCGACGTTCCAAAGGCCCGCTGGTGCCCCGCGCAAAGGCAGCGGTCAAAGTGCGAGGCGATTGAATCTTCAAAGACGTAGAGGCGACGCCGCGTGACGCGCATGAGCTCTCGCACGAGTCCAAGCTGACGCGTTGCGGGAACATGGTGCAAAACGAACGCAATTATCGCGGAATCGAACGATTTCTCGGGAAATGGGATGGTGCGCCCGTCGTACACAATGCTCGCGCCGAATCGGTTTTCATTTGCGAGGTCGATGCAGGTGACGTCGATCGTCGTGTCGCTTTGCCGGAGCCACTCGGCGTTCAGCCCGTCGCCCGCGCCCAAATCGAGGAATCGTGTTTCATCCCTCGCGCGATGTCGTTCGATCGTGCGCGGCACAAGGCGATGCTGCGCGCGAAGGTAGACCGCAACGCACGCGGCAATCGCGACGCCCGCGCCGAAAACAAGGCCGACGGTTCCCATGAAGCACGACCTCCCATCGTGGTTCGTAGGCTTGCGATAACGAAATCTAGAGCAAGAGGTTTGCCAGCGGCGGTCGACTAGAAGCGCACATTCGCGCCCGCCGCGAACGACCAGGTGAAGCGCTGCGCGTCGTCCTTGAACGCGAGCATGATGCCCGGCCCCGTGTCGAACCAAAACCCGAATTTGCGCGTGTGGTCATATTCGACGCCAATTGCCGCGCGCGGGTGGAGCGCGAAGTTCGAGCCACCGCCCATGACGAGCCCGCCGTTCCACATGAAGTAGGGCTTCCACTGGCCTTTCATGAAGTAGTAACGCATGCCGTACCCCAAGATGAATTCCGTCGAATCGACGTACGCGTTCGCGCCGATGCCGATGCGGATGATGTGCTGCCACGTTTTGCCGAACCCCAAAAGAAGAGTCGGCACGTAGCCGACACGGCTGTTGTCGGGCGGCGTTATTTTCGAGCCCATGACGTATGGAATGTTGAGCGCCTCGAAGCCGAGGAGCGTTTGGCCCGCGTGCGAGAGGTCGACGTTGTCTTCGACTTTTGTCGGTGGCGGTTCCGTGACGGTCGTCGTCGGCCCGGGCGGAGGTGGCGTGGGCGGCGTCGGCTTCCCGGTCGAGTCGAACGAAAGCCCATAAACCGTCGTGCCGCGCGAGTCATCGGCGAAAACGACGCGAATGCCGACCGAGAAAGCACCCCAGCCGGCTCGCGTGAGCGCAAACGTCGGCGACTCTTTTGGCGTGACGGTCACGATGCGTGGGTTAAACGTCGGGTGCAAAAGGTACGTCACCCACTTGACCTTCGCGCGCACCGCCTCGGGCGCCTTCATCTCGAGCGTCCATCGGAAGCTCCGGCCATCCGCCATCGGCTCCGCGGTGTTCGCGAACTTCACTTGCCGGCCAAGCTGCTCGACGAGCGGGCGCGCCGTCTCGGCCGGCTTTTTGAACGCGAGGGTGTGCTTTCCCGACGCCTTCGAGCCGTCGTTAAACTCGACTTCGATGCCGATGCCAAAAGTTCCCCAGCCCGTGTTGCTGTATGCGAACGTTGCGCTTTCGGCGCGCGTCACCGTCACGACGGGGTTCGGGAAGCTCGGGTGCAAGCGGTAGACGACCTTCGCAATTTCCGCCGCGACATCTGCGCCCGATGTCAGCGCAATCGTCCACCGGAACTGGTTTTGACCGAGATACTCCGACCTGTTGCCAAAGGCGAGGCGCGACGCGAACTTCTCCGCGAGCGACTTTTCGACCGGCTTGATATCGACGACGGGCGCCTCAGCAACGGCGAACTGCACCAGCGGCAAATAAATGTAATTGGCCATTTCCCAAAACTGCGCGCGCGCGACCCACAAGTAGCCGCCCGAACCCCAGCCCTGCCCCCACGAATTCAAGATTTGGTAGGCGTCGTGTTTCGGGTCCCAGCCCGCGAGAACGACGGCGTGCTTGCCGTGAACGCCGTTGAATCCCGCGGTCGAGCCGGCCCAAACGCCATTGTTGCCGCGCGTTTCGTCTTTGAGTCGAGCGCCTTGCTGCCACACCGCGGGCGTGTTGATCGAAACGAGCAAAGGGCGCTTATCGGCCGCGACCGCCGCGACGATCTTTTCGTGCGTCCGCGCGGGATCGCCCATCTCGCCCGCGCGCCCACGCGCGTAAACCCCGAGGAGCTGAAAGCCCCGCGGCGCAACGCGAATTCTTGCCGCGTCGGACAAAACCGAATCGGACGGCGGCTCGTATTTGCACCCGCTGTAACCCGCAGCGTAACGCCACGTTGCCTCGCGTGGAACACCGCGCGTGCGAAGCGGTTCGTCGTAATCGCCGTACCACGTGCCGCGCTTACAAAACTCCGAAAAGAGGAGCGCCGGGTTGCCGCGGTAAAGGTCGTTGTTGCGCGCGACCTCTTCGTAGAGGAAGCGCGCGGAGAGGCGTTCGCGCGGCGCGATGAGGCCCTGGCGAGCCGCATGGTACGAAAGCACCGACGCCAAGGCCCAGGCGCTGCAACTCGCCCAACCCTGCTGGTCGCCGGGCGGCGGCATCTCGAGCTCAGTTGTCGCACTCGCGTCAGAAAGCGGCGCGCGCGGGAAATCGGAGAGGCGATACGGCGTCAGCGAGTGAAAGTAAAAGTCCTCGTTATAAACGATCGGTGCTGCAGCGGGCGCGGGCACTTCGCTCTTGGGGGACGCTGGCGCCGGGAGAAACGAGAGGACGAGGGCGACGAAAAAAACATTGCGATGGGCGGCAGTCATGTGGCGAGATTAGCGCGACCCGGGCCGCGAGGGAATGGATGAGTGAAATGAATAAGTTGAGGACTCGGCGCGTCTGAATCCCAAGTCGCCGGATAAGCGATTCGTTCGCTCGTGAGCGTGAGGGTCGACAGGAGCCCGCTTCGGCGCGCCGACGTCCTCGGGTCTGCTTTGAGACGTGCGATTGATTCGCAGTTCAGAGGCATGCGAAAGCTCGGTGGTCCTAGCCGATATTGCGCTGCAGACCCTGCGGAGGCCCGCCTCTGCGGCGCCCCTGCCGACCCTACGCAAGTCCGGGCGGACCGCTTTCCGGAGACGTATTTTCTGGGCTTGAGGGTGGTACGAAGAGTTTACCCCCTGGGTGTCGGCTGACGATCGATCGACCCCCAAGTCTCTCAACCGCCGTTGCGAGGGAACGGCCGGTTCCTGGTTGGGCGGGCGGGGATTGGGCAAGCTGAGGCTCGCGTCCGCAGGGGATGAGGTGCCGATGGGGCGTGGAATTGCCGTTCTCGTCATGTTTGATTCATTTCGTACAGGCTCACATCTAATGTCAGACCCGAGGTCTTCCGCGAGCCGGATGGCCGCTAACCGGGAATCAGGTTCTGAATGGCACGTCGATCAAAACGCTGGCGGCGTGTCGGTAGAAGCTGAGTTGACACGTAGCTATACACATAGCTATCATATATGCATGAAAAGCGTAAACGCTCTCGAAGTGAGGCAGGCTCTCGGCAAGATTCTCGACCGGCTCGATCGCGACGGCGAGCCGATCATCGTTAAAAAAGGGCGGGAGGAGAGGGCGGTGCTCGTCCCGCTCAAGCTGTTTCTGGAGAGGTTCGTGGACAAGACGGTCCACGAAGAACGGCTGCGACTCGCGCGCCAGTTCTTGGTTCAACAGCGGGCGAAGACGCGGAAGGGCCCGCCCGCCGAGGTCCTCGTGCGACAACTGCGCGGACCGCTTCCGTGACGGAAATCCCGGACGCCTCGGTCGCGATCAAGTGGTTCGTGCGCGAGGGTGAAACGGGCCTCGAAGCCGCGGACGAGGTCCACGGGCGTGTGGTCGTCTCCGCGGACCGATTCGCCGTACCGACCCTCTTCGTTTATGAAGTCGCGGCAACCCTTTGCCGCCGGATCGCCTTGGAAAACGACCTCAAGACCAACCTTCGCCTTCTCTGGGCACTCGCAATTCCGGCCGTAGCCCCCGACGAGGCCCTCATGGCGCTCGCTGCGGAGATCGCGTTCAAACATCGCGTCTCAGGTTATGACGCGGCTTACATCGCTCTCGCGGTTCACCTGCGTGGCACGTGGCTTACGTTCGACGCCGAAGCGTTTCGGCGCGTCAGATCGCTCGGCGTCGCGCGGCTCTTGAGATGAATTCAGCGCTTCGCCGACGCACAGAAGGCGGCAACGGCGTCGCGGTGCGCGCGGTCGACGTAAAGGCGCGTTTCGCGAATGGGGCGCAGCGACGCGATGAGGCTCGACGCGGCGCGAAGAGGGACAAACGTGCCATCGGCTTTGCGGCGCATGGTGAGGCTCGCCGTTGCGTCGCCGACGAGATCCATTTCGATCGTCTCGATAAAGAGCGGCACACCGCCGAACTTCGCGCGCACGGAGCCGACAAGGTCGTCGAAGGCTCGCACCTCGTCGTTGGATGCGAAGTCGCTTGTTTGCGCGACAAGACGAAGCGGGTCGCGACGCAAGATTCGCCGGGCCGCCTCGTGCTCTGCGGACTCGCTGTTCGTCGCAAGTACCTGCCGCATCGCGACCATGACCGCCGCATCGTCCCACGCGAGATACGCGTCGAGCGCATCGGGATAACGACCACCGGGGAGCAGCGCCTCCATAAACGTCGCGAGCTCGTGCCCAAACGCGCGCGAAACGGGGTGAAAGTAAACTTGGAGAAACATAAAGTTTCGCGCAAGCAGCATCGCCTCGGCGACGTGAAGTCCGCCCTCGTCGATCGCGAGATGCGGCGCACCATCTTCAGAAACGCGAATCGTGAGCATGTGAATGAGGCGTTCGTGATCGAAGCGGCCATTGGGGACACCGGTGTAGTGCGAATCGCGAAGGAGGTAGTCCATGCGATCGGCGTCGAGATCACCCGAAAGAAACTGATGAAGGAACGGTTCGCGTTCGCCGCCACGCACGAGCGACGCAACTTCGGCGGCGCCAAAACCGTGCGGGTGCCCGCACGCGGCGATGAGCGCGGCGATCGGCTCGGCCTCGATGATTCGGATGGTGAAGTCTTCGTGCGACTGGCCACCCGGGAGGAGGTGCTCGGCGGTGTGCGAAAACGGCGCGTGGCCGATGTCGTGTAACAGCGCGGCGAGGCGAAGGAGCGCGCGGCGACGGGCAACATCGTCGTCGTTCCAGGCGAGAATCGTCGTGACGTCGCGGCCATGGCGCGCCATGACGGCATCAAAGAGGCGCGTCGCCGACTGCATAACGCCGATCGCGTGCTGGAAGCGCGAGTGTTCGGCGCCAGGGTAAACGTACGACGTGAGGCCGAGTTGGCGAATCGCGCGGAGACGCTGAAACGGCTCGGAGTCGACGAGGACGCGCTCGGCGAGCGTGAGCCCGACGAATCCGTGGATTGGGTCGCGCAAGTGATGAAGTCGGTCTCGCATGCGGAGTGAGCATACACCGCGAAGGAATTAAGTCACGCGATCCAGATCGATTTGATGTTCGTGAATTCGCGGATGCCGATTTCGTCGAGTTCGCGGCCGAAGCCCGAGCGCTTGATGCCGCCGAACGCGAGGCGCGGGTCGGATTTCACGAGGCCGTTCACAAAGACGCACCCCGCCTCGATTTGGCGAGCGATGCGCTCACCGCGCGCACGGTCAGCGGTCCAGATCGACGCGCCGAGACCAAAGCGCGAAGCGTTGGCGAGTGCGATGGCGTGCGATTCATCGCGCGCACGAACAACGGCGGCAACCGGCCCAAACGTCTCTTCGTCAAAAGCCGACATCCCGGGTTCGACCGCCGCAAGAATTGTCGCTGGGTAAAATGCGCCGGGGCCCGCCGGAACTTCGCCACCACAAACAACGCGCGCGCCACGCGCCACGGAACGCGTCACCTGCGCGTGCAACTCATCACGAAGGTCGCGTCGCGCCTGAGGACCGACGGCCGTTTCACGCGCGAGCGGGTCTCCCACGCGTCGCGCGTTCATCTCCAACGTGAAGCGCGACATGAACGCGTCATGCACGGCGTCGACCACGATGAACCGCTTCGCCGCAATGCACGACTGTCCGCTGTTTAAGAGGCGCGCATCGGTCGCCACGCAAGCGGCCTTTGCGACATCGGCGTCTTCAAGAACAATAAACGGGTCGCTGCCGCCAAGCTCGAGCACGCACTTCTTGATGGCGCGCCCAGCGGCTGACGCGACACTCGCCCCCGCGGCCTCACTCCCCGTGAGCGTCACTGCGGCGATCCGCGCGTCGTCGATGAGGCGTGGCACCGCTTCGGCGCCGACAAGCAGCGTCTGAAAAACACCATTCGGGAAACCCGCATCGCGCATCAGTTTCGCAATCGCTAGCGCCGAGGCCGGAACGTTCGACGCGTGCTTCAGCAGCATCGCGTTCCCCGCCATGAGTGCGGGTGCCGCCGCACGAAAGACCTGCCAAAATGGAAAATTCCATGGCATCACGGCAAGGACGACACCGAGCGGCTCGAACGCGACGAAGCAGCGCGACGCATCGGTCGCACGCGGCGCGTCCTTCAGCAGCGCCTCCGCGTGCTCCGCATAGTGCTCGCACACCCACGCGCACTTCTCGACCTCGGCTTCGCCTTGCGCGACCGGCTTTCCCATTTCGAGCGCCATCGCCCGCGCGTGATCCACTTTCGACGCTCGAAGGAGCCGCGCAACGTCGCGCATCGGCCGCGCACGCTCATCAAACGATCGCCACCGCCAATCGCCGGCGCCGCGCTCCGCCGCCGCGAGCGCTCGCTCGATTTCGCCCTCGTCCGCCGCGCGATACGACGCGATGACGTCGCCCGTCACGGGATTAACGGAGCGGATCGGCATACGGCTTCGCCCTTAAGGTTCGCGCAGTTGGATTTTTCCCATCGCCTGCTTGCACGCCTCACGAACCGGGTAAACGCGAACGCCATAAATCCGCCCGTCGCCGCCGCGTCGCTCTTGGACAACGTTGTATCCGTCTGAATCTGAAACAATCCTCAACTTCTTAAGCACCGACGCATCGCCCGTGCTCGCAAGGTTCGCGCACGCGAGCCGCCGGGAATCCGCGCGGTCGGCCGCGAGGAGCCCCACCCCAAGCGCCCGCCCCTCCTTCATGCATTTCGCCTCGGTGAAGTAAAAAAGTATGCCCGCGCGCAACAGTTCATCGGCGTCGGCAAGCGCCGCGGAAAGCACGCCGCAGTGATCGAGATGCCCGCCTTCGACGAGCCAATTACCGATGTGGTTCGCCGCGTACGACATCATCTTGATTCGAAGGAAGCGCCGACCCTTGTGTGTCTTCGCGTACTTCACGAATTCCGCGACAACCGGCACGCCATCTTTCTCGAGCGACTGCAAGAGCTTCACGCCTTCGCCGCCTTTGCCGTAGTCGCCCCTGTGTGCGAGGTTCTCGAAAATCGCGGCGAAGTTGTTGCATTTCACAAACCTCCGCGCCCATTTGGCGTAATGGTCCGCGTGGCTCTCGCCCGAAATCCATCCAGCCTCCTCGTATCGTTTCACAACGGTTGCGCAGTTCCCGTCGTCTTTGTCGCCCGCAAGCGCTTTGATTTCGCGGCACGCCTGCCCTCGCGCGCGCCGATTCGCGAGAATCTTCATCTGCACGGAGTTCGGCGCGTTCATTGGCACCGCACTGCTTTGGGGATCTCCGAGCGAGTCGTCGTCGCAAAGCTTTTGGAGCGCCGCAACGTCCTTGTTCGCCTGAGCTTCTTTTAGCTCCTTCTGTGCGTCGCGCGTGCTGCTGCCGCCGCCGCCGCCCCCGCCCTTTAGTAACGCACAGCCAGTTGCCAGAAACGATGCCATCAGCACCACCAAGAGAATCGAGCGCTTCATTGATTCACCTCCGCTGCAGCGGCGTATCGCTCCACCATCGCTTGCCGCGCGAATGAACCTTAAGGCCGCGATCAACGGCGGTCAAGTTTGGGCGACAAAAAATCGGCGGCCCAAGCGCCCAACGTTTCGCCAAGATGCCGCTCGAATTTTTTTTCGGCCGCCATGAGCGGCGTGACGGTTGAGCCGTGTGCGCCCTCATGAAGATCGACGGTCGCCGCCTCGGTCGTTCCATTCGCAAACTCCACGCGGACGGTCGCGCCCATCGGCATTTTCCCGCGCGAGAGGTCGCGCTCACCCAAGTCGTACGCGCCGCGCGCACGAAACCGCCGCGCAACACCCGGCAACGCTAGCGCGATCTTCGCGACCCGCGCCCACGGGCGTTCGCTCCGTCCCGAAAACGACGGCACCGACGGGAAGTAAGCCTTTGCGGCGCGCCACGCCTTCGCGATGGCAAGCGGCGACGCGCCAATAAGCCCCACGAGGTCGAGCATTGCGTCGATGTTCTGAAGCACCGCGAGCGAATGGTCGAGCGAATGGCGAACGGTGATGCATCGATTCCATTCGCCAATTCCCGTCGCCGACGCCGAGAGCGCCTCCGCTCCGAGATCGCGCACATCGAGGTCGCCCTTCATCAGCGTGAGCGCCACCGTGAGCGCCAGCGAAAAGTTAACGCGATTCGGCGTGAGAGCCGACTCGCCGAGGAGCGCACTGTGCGCATCGACCGCGCAGCCGAGCAGATTTGCATCTACCGAGACGGCCCGAACATCGCGAAACGCAAGCGGGCCGTGCTTTTGCGCGATATCGCGCGCGGCCTGGATCGCCGTTTGAAAATACCAGCACGCGGGCCACGCCTTGACCGAGAGCGTATCGAACAGCCATGCGCGCCCAAACCCAGTGAGGGCGTTGGGCGCGGAGAGAGTCGTAAAGCGTTGAAAGAACCCGTGAGCGTTGTCAAAAGCGTCGCGCGCCGCGGTGATGCCGGCTCGAGCGAGCTGTGCACAGTCGAGCCCCGTAAGCGCGGGCAGCGCCGTGATGAAAAGCTTTGCGTCGAGCGGCGACAAAAACGCGGGCCAAAGCGGGGCTGGTGGCGCAAGGAGCGCGAGGCCGATGGCGTTCGCCGTTGCGTCAGCGTCGAGGCCCCAAACTTTCGCGGCGGCAATGGCGGCACCCACTTGATGAAGGTACGGGAGCATCTGGCCGTTTTGCGGGCCAAAAAACGTCGCGAGCCCGAGGCGCCCCATCACTTCGACCGCCGCAACTTGAGCAACGACGGCACGTTCGTGTGCCGCACGCTCCGTGAGCGGGTTGCCTCCCGCGGCCTCGACGAGCGCCCACGGCAACGCCGCCGCCGTTTGCCCCGTGTGCCCCACGAGCACGATTTCGTCGTAATCAAACGCCGTCGCAAGCGCCCCCGTCGCGAGCACCACGCCTCGCACGTCCATCCGCTCGCCCGTCGGCACAAACGTCGCCCCTCTCCGCGCCCCCGCGCCCGCTGGGGATTTCGACGCCAAGGCGCTAAGGCGCAAAGGCGCAACACCAGAGGCATCTTCGCATTGCGTCTCTGCGTCTTTGCGTTGAAACTCATTCTCCCCCCGCGCGACCGCCAAAATCTTCCCCGCGCACGGCAGCGCCATCCCCGCCGCCGCACCGCCCCAGACCGACAGGCGTTGCGCCCGCGCCCGCTCGACGATGCGCCCCGGCAAATCCTCAAACCGCAACCCCGCGACCCACTTCGCAATTCGCTCCACCGTCGTCAACATTTGAGACGTAGAGGTAGCGAACCCAAACGACTGAATCAAGCGCGGGATATGATTGAAAGTAGAAAAGCGCGGGCGTTACTTGGCGAGCTTCTGCGCCATGTTGCGATATTGACCGAGGTTCACGCGGCTTTTCACGAGCTGCATCATCTTTTGGAATACCCCGTTTATCTTTGCGATGAGCGTGTTAACCGCCGTGACGCCACCTCGCCCCGCCTTCGCACCTGCCGCGAGCGCCTTCTTAATGGTGTCGCGCGCGCCGTTCAACGTGCTCGTGAAAAAGTTCTTGAGCTGCTTCCCGATTTCGCCCGAAGCCGTCTCAGTTAGAAAACCGAGTACCGTGTCGAGAACCACCGTCGCCGCGCCCGCGAGGAGTCCACCCGCGCCCGGCACCGAACCCAGCGCCGCGACGAGCGCCTGTCCGCCCGTCTTGATTCCGGCCGTCAGCATGTCGAGCGCTTTCTTAACCAGCCCCCCCGCGTGCGCCCAAGCGACGCCAAACCCCGCGTCACGAACCCACTCCATCAACACGTCAAACGCCGCGTCGACCATCTCGCCCTTCTCAAGTTTGTCCAGAAACCCAAGAAACGCGTTGAGTCCCGATTGCCCTTGCTGCATTAGCTTATTGAGCCCGTCCATAATCTTGCTGCCGACGAGCCGATTGACCGTCTGGTCGACAAGCCAGGTAATGGCGCCGTTCGCCGCCCCCTCAATCATCCCAAGCGCTGGGTTAAGAACGTTGTTGTCCACCCACGTTGTCAACGCCTTGATCGCGCCCCCAACGAGCCCCATGACCTTGCTGTTGAGGTCCCGCTTCGCGTTGTCGAAAGCGCTCGACGCCCACTTACCCAAGTCTTCCCACCCCTTCTTCGCGGCATTGACCATTTTTTGGCCTTCGCGAGCGGCCGCGTCCATGACGCACCTGACAATGTTCTTGTCGATGTTGCAGCCGAACGGCTTGAGAGACCCAAGCCAGTTGAACGCGTTTTTCCCCGCCTTCTCGGCCTGGTTCCAAATACACCGCCCGAGATTCCCATCGAGCCGACATCCAAAGAGCTGAATGTTTCGCGTCCAGTCGAACGCCCGCTTCCCCTGCTCGATACCCTTCCGAATTCCCTCTTGCAGCTTTTCACCGAGCTCGCGCATCGCCCGTCCACCCGCATCGCGAATACAACCAAACCAGCGGTCGCGACAGCTCCCGTTCATGTTGAGAAGGCACGCACCACCGACATCGACGGTGCAGTCCATGATCGTAAGGTTCCACTGACCGTTCCATCCAAACCAGGTGTTGATCGCGTGCGCTCGCGGCGTGGCGACGGCGAATGCGCCCGTGCCGATCGCGATCGCGAGCATCGGTCGAAGCAAACTGCTTTTCCTCATCGGTCGTCCTCCCTTTCGTTGTCTAACATTTGACGATCCCCAAACAGTTTTTATTCATTCACGCGGCCGTGTGGTGACGGGTGGGATTTTGTGTGTGCGCCAAGCCCCGCGCATTGACCTGACACAGCGCGTGACGATAGCCTTCGTCCCTTTTCGGGGTGAATCATGATTCGTTTTCGCGCCGTCGGTCTCGTCCTCGCGCTCACCGGGTGCATGAGCGCCGCCTCCGCGCGCAGCGATTCGGGCGTCAAGCTCGCCGCAGACGCGAAGGATTTTGCCGCACGCCGCGCGCGCCTCCTCGAGCGCCTGCCCGTCGGCAGCATCGCTCTTCTTTTCGGTAAGCCGTCTATTGCCGACAACGAAAAACAAGACTCGGACTTCTATTACTTAACGGGCGTCGAGGACGAGGGCGCCGTCATCGTTTTCGACAAAACCGAACGCCGCGCAAAGTTAGCCGCGGGCAAGCTGGGCGGCGAAATTCTTTTTCTCAAGCCGCGCGATCCCGAGGCCGAACGCTGGACCGGTGAACGCGAATCGGCCGGCGAGAGCACGGGGCAAAAACTCGGTTTTCGCTTTGTCCTGCGCACCGACAGCTTCGCCGAAACGCTCAAAGACCTCGCGCTCGTCGCCCGCGAAATCGCGCACATCGGCCGCATCGCAACGCACGAAAAGCCAGTCCCCAAGGAGATGTCGATCGCGCGCGCCCTCGTCGACCGAATTCCCGGCCTCGCGTTGTCGAATCACCACACGCTCATTCGCGACCTTCGCGCGCTCAAGACGCCGTACGAAATCGAACAGATGCGACGCGCGATCGCCGCAACGCACGCGGGGTTCAAAGCCGCCTTCCAAACCGCACGCGCGGGCTTGACCGAGGACGCCCTCAAGAACGCCATCGAATCGGGCTTTCGCGGAGCCGGCACGCGCGACCTCGCGTTCCCATCGATCATCGGCTCCGGCATTAACTCGACCATCCTCCACTACCGCGGCGGCACGCGCGCACTCGCGGACGGCGACCTCGTCGTCGTTGACATCGGCGCCGAGTGGAAACGCTACGCGGCCGACGTGACGCGCACGATTCCCGTCTCGGGAAAATTCACCGACGAGCAGCGAAAAATCTACGACACGGTGCTCGCCGCCCAGCGCGCGGCGATCGCCAAAGTGAAACCGGGCGCGCGAATCCGGGAGGACATCCACGCCGCTGCGTACGCGGTCATTGCAAAAGCAGGTTACGCGCAAACCTTTATTCACGGGACGAGCCACTTCGTTGGCCTCGATGTGCACGACGTCGGCGACTACCGCGGACCGCTCAAGCCAGGGATGGTCATCACCGTCGAGCCCGGGATTTATTTGCGCGAAAAAAAATTCGGCGTTCGAATCGAAGACATGGTTCTCGTGACCGACGACGGATGCGAAGTGCTTTCGGACGCAATCCCCAAAGACGCCGCGGCGATCGAAGCGGCGCTGAAAAAGCAGCAATGACCTTACGGGCCAACATCGAACACCAATATGCGCCCATTCCCCATGTCAGACGCGAAAAGCCAACGCCCGGTCGGGTCGATTGCGAGGGGCCCAGGGAATAGCAGCTTCGACGACGACAGTCCGCCCGCGTCGCCGCCCAACGAGTATTGGCCGATGACGTTCATCGCGGCGACACCGGTCGCGAGCATCGCACCGTCAAACACGAGAATCCGGTTGTTTCGTGGGTCTGAGACAAAGAGCCGTTTGTAAACGGTGTCGTAAGCGACGCCCTCCGGATCGTTCATTCCCGTCGCCCCGCCAGAGGGCGCGCCGGCGTCGAAATCGGGCTGGCCGATGACGATCGTCGCGGCCTGTCCATTTGCGAGCGACGTCGCATCGAAGACCATCACGCGGTTGTTCGATTCATCGGCAACGAAAAGTCGCTTCGTGACAGGGTCGTACGCGACCGCTTCTGGACTCCACAGTTTCGTCGCGCTCGTCCCCGGATCGTCGGTGACAAAATCGGTTTGTCCGAGTACCGCGATCGCCGATTCGCCCGCGTCGATCGAAGCGACATCGAAGACCATCACGCGATGGTGGCCCGTATCGACGACGAACAATCGGCCGCCGTCCGAATCGAGGGCGAGCCCGGTCGGTCCGTTAAACCCCGACGCCGAGAGAGCTTCGGCGCCCGCGTCAAAACTCGGTTGGCCGAGAACAGCGATTGCCGCAAGTCCGTTCACGAGCGCGCTCGTTGAAAAGACGAGGACGCGGTTGTTTGGGTTGTCAGCCACAAAGAGGCGGTCGGTCAGGAAATCGAACACGACAGCGTTTGGGCCATCGAACCGAGCGGCGCCGAGACCCGGCTCGCAGTGCAAAAAGTCGGGTTGTCCGAGAACCCAATTCGCGCTCGCGCTTGGAAGGCCCGCATCATCGATGGAAAAGACGAGGACGCGGCTGTTATATCCGTCGACGGCAAAGAATCGCCGCGCCCCGAGATCGATGGCTAACCCGCGCGAACCGTCTTGGAAACTCGCGCGACCAGGACCGTTCTCGCACGCGGAATCGAAGATCGGGTTTCCGGCGTCGGGCGAGTCGGCATGGCCGATGGCGTCGATTGCGCTTTCGCCGTTGGTGAGAGTTGCGACATCGAAGACCACAACGCGCGAATTGTTTTGGTCGGCGACGTAGAGCCGCCCGCCGTCGGCGTCGAGCGCTATGCGGCGCGGCGCTGAAAGCGTCGAGGCAGTGGTCCCCGCAAAACCCGCGTCAAACACCGGTTGCCCGAGGACCGCAATCGCCGCCTCGCCATCGTCGACTGTCCCAACCGCGAACACGAGGACTCGGTGGTTCGTCGAATCGGCGACATAAAGTCGGTCGCTGATTACGTCGAGCGCAAGACCCGATGGGTTGCTCATTTGCGTGGCCGAAATCCCCGCATCGCCCGACGTGAGATTCGGTTGTCCGAGAACATTTGACGCCGCCATGCCGTTTGAGATGCTTGCGTCGAACTCGTACGCGACGACCCGGTGATTCCCGCGGTCGGCGACGAAGAGCCGGCTTCGGCTCGGATCAAACGCGACATCGGCTGGGTCACGAAGCTCCGTCGCGGACGCACCTCCCGTGTTTGTGGCGAACGTCGGCTGGCCGAGAACATTCACCGCAAGCATCCCATTCGTGAACGGGCCAACAAAGATCATGACGCGGTTGTTGCCATTGTCGGCGACGAAAAGACGAAGCGTTATAGGGTCATACGCAAGCCCCGACGGGTAACCGAGCCGATCTTGAAACGTCGCCGCGGCGCTGCCGTCGAAATCTGCTTGCCCGAGAACAACGGTCGCCGGTTCACCGGAAGTTAGCGTCGAGACTTCGTATACAAGGACGCGGCTGTTTGAGCGGTCCGCGACAAAGAGACGCTCGTTTGCGGAATCATACGCGAGCCCCGACGGAGCGGTCATCGTCGACGCCGAAACACCCCCGTCCGCGCAGTCGGTGAGAGACGGTCGCCCCAAAACAAAGTCCGCGGCGTAATCGGTGAATCGGTTGGTCATGGACAGCTGGTGCGCGACGACACGACCGTTGTCACGATCGGCGACAAAGAGCCGGTTTGACGCGGGCGCGAAGAGGACAGCGCTTGGCGACGAAAGCGTCAACTCGGATGGCCGCGAGGCGCAGTTTTCGGTGAACGACGGTTGCCCGATGACGGCCGAGGCTGGAAAGAGACTCGAATGAACAACGCCACTGTCGCTTGTTCCAGCGTTTCCGGCGAAATCGGTCGCGCTCGCGGTCACAACGTGAAAGAAGCGGGTCGTGACGAACGACGTACTCCACCATACGCTGCCCGCTTCCCATCCGCCGTCCGGGTAAAAGCCCTCGTACGCAATAATGCCGGTGTCGGCACCAACGTTAACGCGAACACTCGCAATGGGCGTCGCCGAGTCCAATGCGAAACCCGAGATCGGCGCAAGAGTCCCGTACGGTGCGATTGGCGTCATCATTTCGATCGTTACGGTTGGTGCCGTCAAATCAACCAACCACGAAAAAATCGCGTCACTCGGATCGACGTTCCCCGCGAGATCGATCGCGTGCACCGCGAGGGAATGACTGCCCTCCCCGAGCCCAAGAACCGTGTGCGTCGAGGCGCACGTTGCAGGCGACGCGTCGTCGAGCGTGCAAACGAAAGTGCACGGCGGATCGCTGCACGCAAGTGAGAATGTTGGCGACGGGACGTTTGAAAGTTGCGCAGGACCGCCGTCAAAGCTCGTGTCGGGCGCAGTCGTGTCGATGGTCCACGAATAAACCGACGCATCGCTCGCGTTCCCCAGGCTGTCGGTTGCCTGCACGATAAAGGTGTGTGTACCATCCGCGAGTCCCTGCCAAGAACTCTGCGAAAAGCACGTGATCGCCGCATTCGCGTTGTACGCGCAAGAAATCGTCGCCGACAAATCATTCGTCGTGAAATTGATCGTCGCGGTCGTTGCGTTGGTGTACGCGGCCGGGCCGCTCGTGAACGTGACGGTCGGCGCCGTCGTGTCGATCGTCCATGTGTAAGTTGCGGGGGTTGTGTCGGCGACTCCAGAACCGTTCGTTGCGCGAACCGAAAGCGTGTGCGCGCCCTCGGCGAGCCCGGAGAGTTGAAGCGGCGAGACGCACGCGCCTTCTGCGCCTTCATCGACCTTACAGGTGAATGTGCAGGCGCTCGGCACCGCGTCAACGCAAAAAAACGAAAAAGTTGCGATCGTCGATTTTGTCGCCGCGGACGGCGTTGACGAGAAAGCCGTCTCAGGCGGCGCCGCGAGCGGGCTTGTGCGAACGCATGCGGCCCAAAGGAGGCACGACAGACCGGCCGACACTCCAGCCATTCGCCAACCACCGCTAACTCGTCGCGCGTCGAACCTCGTCGCTCATCGCCTCCCTTCCCTCTCCTAAAGATAGCATGCGGCTCACGCCAAAGCGGAATGCAACACCCTGATTCCCGAATAACGGCCAAGATTTGCGTGGGCGGGCGGGGTTGGGGCGCGCGCCGGCTCGCGAAAGTCCTCGGGTCTGACGTGAACTGGGAGTCTGCGCGAAATGAATCAGACATCACGAGAACGGCAATGCCGTGCCCAGCCGGCACCTCATCCCCTGCGGACGCGAGCCGCCGCTTGCCCAATCCCCGCCCGCCAAACCAGAAACCGGCCGTTTCGCTGGAACGGCGGTTGAGAGACTTGAGGGTCGATCGTACGCTGGCCGACGCTCAACGAGTGAACGCTTCGTACTGCCCTCCAGCCTTAGAAAGATTTCCCTGGGAAGCGGTCCGCGCGGATTTGCGTAGGGTCGAGGGGCGCCGCGCAGGCGCGCCTCCGCAGGGTCTGCAGCGCAATATCGCTTGGAATCTGGGAGTCTTCGCACGCCATAAAACGGTGGCTCGATCGCTCGTTCGCATTCAGACCCGAGGACGTCGGCGCGCCGAAGCGGCGCCCCTGTCGACCCTACGCACGGAAAATGACTGGCCGCTAAACCGGGAATCGAGGTGCGGAATGCAACACCCCCTTTACGCGACGCGGGTTTTATGACGCGCGGGTGCGCCGTTTCTGCTACGATGCAATCGGGACCTAGGAACGGGGGTGCTGGCATGGATGTTCGAATCCTCGTTGTTGATGACGACAAAGACACGTGCGAATACATGAAGGACCTTTTGGCGCTCGAGGGGTTCAAGGTCGAGACGCTGAGCGAGCCCGAGCAAACGGTTCCGAAGTTACGCGAGGGCAAGCACCAAATGGTCCTCCTCGACCTCATGATGCCGGGGACGTCGGGGCTTCAGGTGCTTGAGCAGATTCGCGAATACGACAAAAACATCGCGACGATGATCCTCACGGGTTACCCGACGCTCGAGACCGCGGTCGACGCGATGAAGCTCGAGGCGTGCGACTACATCAAAAAGCCGTTTGAGGTCGATGAGTTTCGTCGGGCGATACGCGCGGCGCTTGAGAAACACGGCGTTCTCCTCTCGCCCGAAGAGGATCTTCATCGTTCGATCGGCCGTATCATTCGCCAGCTTCGCGAGGAGCAGGGCCTAAAACTCCGTCACCTCGCGAGCCGCACGGGTCTTTCGGTTTCGCTGTTGTCGCAGATTGAACGCGCCGAAAGCAGCGCGTCGGTGTCGTCGCTCTTTAAGATCGCCATCGCCCTCAACCACAAAATGAGCGAATTCTTCGGCGATTTCTAGCGCCTCAGCGCGCTTCGACGAGCGGAATGCGCGACGCCGGGTCGAGCGGCACAACGACGCGCCAACGCCCATCTTCGCGAACCAGCGTGACGTTTGTTGAGCCCCCCTTTGCGAGCGCGACGCGCAAAACGACGCGGGTCGACGCTTCCTCGATCGTGGCCGGCCGTTCGCCGGCGGCAACTTGGATTTGAAGGACGTCGATGAGATCGCGCGCGCTTTTGTTGACGGCACCTTGCGAGAGCACGCGAAGCCGCGACGCTTCGTTTTCAAGAATAAGGCGGGACTCGGCCGCTAGCAGCTCCCAACGCTTCTCCGACGCGCGCGGACCGTCGCTTGCCGCAAGGAATTGGCGAAGCACGCCCTCGGGCGAATCGTTGCGCGAGGAACACGCGAACAGAGCAAGCACGGCGGCACCAGCCACAAAGAACCCTCTAAGGTGCGACGACCGGCTCATCCCTGAAACTCTACCACGACCCCATTAGAACCCAATGACCGAGCGCGGATAGGCCGTGTATTCAGCCGACGCTTCGCCAAAATCGTCGTAACCCCAACAGTGAATCCCATAATACGTCGAGAGCCCACAGACGTGGAGCAAGCCAACCGAAACGCTTCGAAACGAAGCCCCCTCGATTTGCGCTGGCACATAGACCGGTGTCGTCGTGCCGGTTCCCGACTGCCCGTAGTAATTCTTTCCCCAACAGTACGCCTCGCCCGTCGTCTTCCACGCGCAAAAGTCGTCCGCGCTTCCCGATATCCCTTGAACGCCGCTCGTCAGATTCGCCATCGGAAGAGGGCTCGGGTAAGAACCGCCGTCTGGCAGCACCGTGTATCCCCAGCACTGCACGGCGCCCGCGGCGACGGCACACGACGTCGCGTTACCAACCACCACGTCGGTGACACCCGACAGCGTACTCACCGAAACCGGGCTCCATCGCGGAGTCCCCGAGGTGTTATCACCCACCTGTCCCCAGTTGTTGTACCCCCAACATCGAAGCGAGCCGTTTTCAAGCACCGCGCAGGCGTGGCTTCCGCCGAGCGCTATCTTGGCGACGCCACTCGCTAGGCCCACGACCGGGGTCAAACTGAGGACGCCCATCCCCGCGTCGTTCCCGTTTCCAAGCTGGCCCTGCGAATTAACGCCGCGGCACCACGCACCGCCAACCTCATCGATGACGCAGGTGTTGTACCCCGTCGCCACGACCGACTTGACACCGGCGTCAAACCCGACAAGGAACGGGCTCAAATACGATCCGCCGTCCGTCTCGTTACTGCCCCAACAGTAGAGGTTTCCTCGGCCCAGGCCGCCGTCAGCAATCGCGCAGGTCCGCTGTTCGGATGGCGACACGGTTGCAACGCCACCGAGCACGGCGACCGGCACGGTCGAATCGCTTCCCGCATCACCGAGCTGCTGACGGTTGTTCCGTCCCCAACACTTGACGAGCTTATCGGTCGTGATGGCGCACGTGTGGTCGGTTCCGGCCCCGACGTCGATCGCCCCCTCCTCCAAGCCGACGACCAGCGTAGGGGTCGAACTGGCGTCGATCGTCCCATTGCCGAGCTGACCGTAAAAGTTTCCCCCCCAACACCAGAGGCGACGATCGACGCCAACGGCGCAAACGTGCCACGAGGCGCTCGCAACCGCCGCTATTCCACCGTCGAAACCACGAACCAGCGTCGGGAAGAGCCGATTGCCGCCCGCGTCGCCGTCTCCTATCTGACCCACGGAATTCGACCCCCAGCATTTGAGCCCGCCGGAATCCGTGATCGCACACGTCTGAAACGAACCCGCGGCCAATCGGCGCTCCTCTGGGCTCTGCTCGACGTAAGTCATCGGCGCCGGCGAGCAGGCGCTCCGGTTTCCCGCGTCGTCGGTCACCGCAGCATAGAGGGTCGTCGTCGACCCGCGCGCGTCGGTGACGATGAGCCCCGCGTCGCCAAACTGTTCCGCCGAACCCGCGGCGAGAAAACCCGCATCGCAAGCCGACGCCGTATAAACCGCAACGGCGCCTCCGGGTTCAGCTTGGCCAACGACCGCCGGGTATCGCCAGCGCGCAGGCGACGATGGGCGAGTTTGCGTGAAGGTCGGTGCGGCTGGAACGCTTGAGTCCTCCGTGTAAATGAAGGGTCCTTGGCAAAGGCCCGCGTTTCCAAAACCGTCGGTCACCCGGACAAAAAAACCGGTTGTCGTGTTGTCATCCACACCCGATAAAGCGATCCCACCGTTCGCAAATGCCGCCGCCACCGCGGCCCCAACTTCTCCCACGCACCCGCCATCGCGATAGACGCGCACGGTGCTTCCGGGGTCCGAATAACCGGTCATGGAGGGCGCGTTGTTATTCGCGGGCGGCGCTGGAACGAAGGCGACCACCGCGGCGTCGGGCAGGATGGTGCTTGAGTGGGTGAAGCTGACGCCGGTTCCGCACCCAGAGCGGTTTCCCGCGTCGTCGGTCGCGTTCGCAAAAAACGTGGTCGTGGTGTTTTCCGTGACGGAAACCGCGATGCCGCCGTCGTATTGAAAAGTGGTGGCCGAGCCGCTCCCAAGAACGCCGCCGTCACACGCGCTGTCGGCGTAGATTCGAACAAACGACAACGGCTCGACGACGCCAGAAACGCGCGGCGACATCGTATTCGCGGGGGATGCTGGAATCGTCGTGAGCGCACTCGGTGGATCGGGCGCCGTGCTGTCTTCGACGTAAACCGGTCCCGTGGCGCACGTCGACGCGTTCCCCGCGACGTCGGTTTGGTTTGCGAAGAGAGTCGTCAAGGAGTTGGCGTTTACGGGCACCGAAACCGAAAACGCGCCCTGTGTGTTCGCGGTCCCCTGGCCGATGAGAAGTGTACAGATGGCGTTTGAATAGACCCTGACCGTGGCGTTCGATTCGGCAGTTCCGCTGACGGTTGGATTTGTGTTGTTTGCCGGCGGCAACGGACTCACCGAAAGGCCCGTCGGCGGCGATGGCGCGGTCGAATCCTCGACGTAAGTCACGGACGTAGACGAACAGGGCGATGCGCGCGCCTGCGAATCGGTCGCCTTGGCGTAAAACGTCGTGGTCGTATTGTCGAGAACAGCGACTTCGAAGCCGGCGCCGGAAAAGGTCGAACCCGACCCGGCCGCGAGGATCGACGACGTACACGTGGCGTTTGAGTAAAGGGAAACCGTCACCGCTGGATCAGCGACCCCCTTCACTCTTGGCGCATTCGCGGTCGAGGGCGACACCGGGCTCGTCGAAAGCACCTGGGGCGCCGGGATGGAGTTCACGCAGGTCTCACCGGGTGTGCACGCGAAGGATCAGAGCGCCGTCTTCAGCGCCGACGCGGAAAGGGTGATCGGTTGCCCATCCGTCAACGATTCCACAGACGTCGTCGCCTGCTTCGAGCCCTCGAGAACAGCCGTGCATTTCACGGCGAGCGCGACCTGCGAATCGGCCTCGCTGCGAAAGATAAACTCAAACTCGCGGCCGGTAAACGGGTTCACCCCAAACGTCACCACATATTCGATTGCGCCGTCGCCATCGTTGTCCTTCGCTTCCGCCGTGTAGCGATGCCCGCCCTGGCTGAGTGACTGCTCCGCCGATGCGGCGAGCGTGAGCGCCCCTCCATCCGGGCCATCGAGGACGAGCTTCAGCCCGTTGACAAGCGCGGTGTCGAAGTCGGTGGCGAGAACCACGCGAATGCGAAGTCCGTTCACATTCGTCTTGGCGCACGAAACAGCGGCCACGAACGCCACCCAGAGCGGCATCCCGCGGAGCGCGCGACGAATCTGGACCATCGCACTAGATTCTAGGGGTTGCGATCGGCGTATTCAAGGAACGGGCGCCCCGTCGCTCGGGTCATTTCTTCGAGGTTGGCTCGCTAAACCAGAGCGATGCAACAACCGAAATGACGAGAACGCCGCCGATCGCCATCAGCGAAATCTCGATCGGAATCTTGATGAGATCGACGATAAGCATCTTGACGCCAACAAACGTGAGCACGACGGCGAGGCCAACTTTGAGGAATCGGAAGCGGTCCATCATTCCAGCGAGCAAAAAGTAAAGCGAGCGCAAACCGAGGATCGCGCAGATGTTCGACGTGTAGACGATGAACGGGTCGGTCGTGACGGCGAAAATGGCGGGGATTGAGTCGACCGCGAAGAGAACGTCGGTGCCTTCGATCATGACGAGCGCAACGAGAAGAAGCGTCGCAACGCGGCGGCCGTCACGGCGAACGATGAAGGCGCCTCCGACAAACTCGGGGATGGTCGGGATGATGCGGCGCACCGCGCGAACGAAGAAACTTTTTTCGGGGTCAACGGAGTCTTCGTCGTCGTGCAGGAAGAGTTTAACGCCGGTGAAAACGAGGAACGCACCGAAAACGTACAGGACGAAGTGGAACTGTTGAACGAGCGCGGAGCCAAGAACGATGAAAACCGCGCGGAGAACGAGCGCGCCGAGAATGCCCCAAAAGAGGAGGCGATGCTGATGTTCGGCGGGAACGCGGAAAAACGTCATGATGACGAGGATGACGAAGAGATTGTCGACCGAGAGGGACAGTTCGAGAACGTACCCCGTGAGGTATTCGAGCGCGCGGTCTTTGCCGAACCAGTGGTAGACGAGGCCCGCGAAGGCGAGCGAAAGCGACACGAAAATAGTCGCGGCGATGAGGGCTTTGCGAAACGTCATCGGCTTCGCATCGCGATTCAAAACGCCGAGGTCGATGACGAGGATCGCGAGAACACCGAGCGTGAAGGCGATCCAAAGTGCGGGTGAGCCGACGGAAGTCATGGTGTTCGCGTCGTTAGCGTTTCCGTTTCGTCTTGTTCGATGGCGCTCCCGCAACAAAGTAACGGGCACGGTCCGTTGCCGCGGCATCATCAAGCGCCTTTCGGAGCCGGGCGTCGTGGAGCGCAAGAATGCGCGCGGCGAGGATGGCGGCGTTTTTGACGCCGTCGATGCCAACCGTTGCAACGGGAACACCGGGCGGCATTTGAACCGTGGACAAAAGCGCGTCGAGCCCGTTCAGAATGCCAGCGGCGAGCGGCACGCCGATGACGGGCAGATGCGTGTGCGCGGCGACGACGCCCGCAAGGTGCGCGGCCATTCCGGCGCAGGCGATGATGACGCGAATTCCGCGCGATTCGGCGGTCCGAACGTACGCAAGCGTCTCTTCGGGTGTTCGGTGCGCGGAGAGAGCGCGGACTTCGGCCGGCACGCCCAGCGACTCCAAAACGTCGGCGGCTTTCGAGACCACCGGCAGGTCGCTCGGGCTTCCCGTCAAGATTCCAACAATCGGTCGCGCAGACGCTTTCACGGCCTCTCCGTTCTTGTGGTTCGCTCCTTTGTATGAGGAGAAGGCTTGACCGCGCAAGTGCGCGAGGGAACCATGCGGGACGTGGACTCATTCCAGAGAAACGATTATTGCCACGCAAGCACGGGCGCGGTCTGGGCTCGCTTCAGCTCGCGAACGTCCTCGGGTCTGCTTCCGCACACGATGCCCTTCGCGCAATCGAATGGTTCACGGCGTCAGAGATCCGAGCCTTCACGGCACCCCAGACCCTGCACAAAGGTGCGCTGCGGGCTCCGTTCCGTCGCCCTCGCGATTCTGTTCGCGTCGGCAAGCCACAGGCTTGCCAACGATTGCTCACAGAATACGCGAGCTTCCGCTCCGCCAGTCCACGCCCGCGCTTGCCGCTCCCAATCGTTTCTCGAAAATGGTCGCGGATAGGCCTGTGGACGGATCGAAGGCTGTTTCGCACCGCATCAAGTTTTGGGAATGAGAGGAGACGTGGGTTTCGAGTTTTGCGACAAAAAGACGCTCACCGACCTTGAGTGGGGCGCGGTGTGTGAGGCACTCGCAAGTAGGGCGCGGACCGAGGCGGGTCGGGCGGCGGCGCTCGCGACGGGCTTCGCGACAACCCGCGTCGAAGTCGAACGGGCGCTCGCGCTGGCCGACGAGGCACGGGGCGTTCTCGCGCGAGAAGGCGATCCGCCGTTTGGTGGCGTTTGCGACCTCGGTGCGGTGCTGCTTCGCGCGGAGCATGGCCAGGTGCTCGAGCCCGCCGAGCTGCTCGCCGTCGCGTCAACGCTCGCGGCCGCTCATGCCGTTCGGGATTATTTGGCGCTTGCGCAAGGGATCGCCGCGTTGCTCTGGGAGGTGGGCCAGCGGCTTGTGCCGATGCCGCAGCTGGAGGCGCGGCTCACGCGGTCGATCGACGCCGAAGGAAAAGTCGCCGACGATGCGAGCCCCGAACTTCTGCGCGCGCGGGCCGACGCTCGCAAAGAAAAATCGCGCGTCATGGGTCGCTTGGAGACAATTCTCCAATCACCGGATTACGTGCCCTACTTGCAGGATTCGTTTTTCACCGTGCGCGACGATCGATTTGTCGTGCCGCTCAAAGCATCGGCGAAAAACCGGTTCGGCGGCGTTCTCCACAACGCTTCGCAAACGGGCGAGACGTTTTTTGTCGAGCCGACCGAAATCGTCGAGCTGAACAATGCGCTTCGCGTCGCCGAGGCCGCGGCCGCGCACGAGGCGTATCGCGTGCTTCTCGAGCTTTCGCAGGCGGTTTCGGAGGCGTCGGGGGCGCTCGCGGAAAACGCAACGATTTTAACGACGCTCGATACGACGTTCGCAAAGGCGGCGCTCGCGGATGCCCAGAGCGGCGCAAGTCCCGCGTTCACCGACGGCGGCGACATCGATCTCCCCGCGGCGCGACACCCGATCCTCGCGCTCACGCTTCCCGAGCGCGGACGAAACGTCGTCGCGAACAGCGTACACATCGCCCGCGGCTCGGCGCTTATCGTGTCGGGACAAAACGCGGGCGGAAAAACCGTTGTGCTCAAAACGGTTGGGCTTGTCGCGCTCATGGCGCACGCGGGAATTCCCGTCCCATGCGGCGCAGGCGCAACTCTCCCGATTCTGCGCAGCGTTCGGAGCGACATCGCCGACGAGCAGAGCCTCGCGAGCGATTTGTCCACTTTTTCTGGTCAGGTCGAGCGAGTCCGCGCCGTTCTTGAAGATGCGGCGCCCGGCCACCTCGTCCTCTTTGACGAAATCATGGCGGGAACAGAGCCGGGACAAGGCGCGGCGCTCGCGCAAGCGTGTCTTGAGGCGTTCGTCGAACGCGGCGCGATGGTCGTCGCGACGACGCACCACGACCGGCTGAAGACCGTGTCTGCGTCGGATGCGCGCTTCGTGAATGCCGCGGTTGGCGTCGACCCGAAAACGCAGCGGCCGACGTATGCGCTGACGATGGGCGTTCCGGGCGCATCGGGTGCGTTTGAAACCGCGCGGCACGTCGGTCTCAGCGAAGCGATTGTCGCGCGGGCGGTCGCGCTGACGGGGGAATCGGGGCAAAGCCTGGATCGGCTGCTCTCGGAGTTGCAGCAAAAATCGGCGGACATCGATCGAATACGCGAAACACTGACGCGACAAACGGAGGCCGCGGCGATTGCGGCAAAAGCCGCTTTGGCGGCGCGCGCGACGGCTGAGCGAGAGCGAGATGCGGCGACGCGCGCGGCAAGAAGCGAAGTCGTGGCGAGCGTTCGGGAAGCGCAAGAGAAACTTGCCGCGGAGATTCGTTCGTTGCAACGACAAGGCGGGGCCGCGGAGGCGATGTCGCCGCGGGATCGCGCACAAGCGGTCGAACGGGCGCGAAAATTGACCGACGAGATCGAGGCGAGCGTTCGTTCGCGCGAGGACAGAGAGGCGAAGGATCGTTTTGCGGTTGGCGATCGGGTGCACGTGGCGACGCTTCGGCGTGACGGTGTCGTCGAGGCGCTCGACGAAAACCGCGGGCGCGCCGACGTGCGTATTGGCGGACTTCGGACAACCGTTCGCATCGCGGACCTTGAGGCGGCGTCAACGGCGAAGGCGCAAAATGAAAAAGCGACCCCCGCATCGCGTCCCGCGCACGCGCATGCGGCTCTGCCGGTTGCGGAACAGCTTTCAGAGCGCCTCGACCTTCGCGGCCTTCGCGTCGACGAAGCGCTCGCAGAGCTCGAGCGCCGTCTCGATCGCGCATACGGCGCGGGTGACGCCACGATCGCGGTGTTGCACGGACACGGCACGGGGGCACTCAAGAGCGCTGTGCGTGAAGCGGTTGAGCGGAGCCCCATCGTTCGTCGCATTCGCGCGGGCGAGACGCATGAAGGCGGCGACGCCGTGACGATCATCGAGCTGAAAGGCTGAAATGAAAATTCTCGCCATCGAATCGTCGTGCGACGACTCCGCGGTTGCGATCGTTGACGCGACGGAGCGCCGCCTGTCGATTCGCGCGAGCCGCGTCCATTCGCAAAACGTGCTCCACGCACCATTCGGCGGCGTTGTCCCCGAAATCGCCTCGCGAAGCCACGTCGAAATGATGACCCCCCTCGTGCGCGACACGCTCTCCGACGCGGGCGCGACGCTCGCGAACATCGACGCGTTCGCCGTGACGTACGGCCCCGGCCTCGTCGGCTCGCTCCTCGTCGGCCTCCAAACCGCGAAAGCGCTCGCCTACGCCGCGAAAAAGCCGTTCATCGGCGTCCACCACCTCGAAGGCCACATCGCCGCGATCACGCTTGATCGCGACGACCCGCCCGCGCCGCCTTTCCTCGCGCTCGTCGCATCGGGCGGTCACACGGCGCTCTATTTTGTACGCGCATGGGGCGACTACGAAACCGTCGGGCAAACGCGCGATGACGCCGCCGGCGAAGCGTTCGACAAAGGCGCGAAGCTGCTTGGGCTCGGCTACCCGGGCGGCCCCGCGATTGAGAGAGCCGCAGTGAGTGGAAACGACGCCGCGATCGCACTGCCACGTGCACTCCCCGCGCGTGACTCGTTCGACTTCAGCTTTAGCGGGCTCAAAACTGCGCTGTGGCAACACGTCCAAAAACACGGCGTCCCGACGGGCGCCGCGCTCGCCGACGCCGCCGCAAGCCTCGAAGCCGCCATCGTCGACGCGCTCGTAAAAAAAACCGTAACCGCCGCGCGCCGAAAAAACGCGCCGCGCAGCGTTCTCGCGGGGGGCGTCGCCGCGAACACGCGTCTTCGCGCCCTGCTCACGCGCACCGCTGCCGCGTATGCCATCGCCGTCGAATTGCCCCCAAAGCCGCTCTGCACCGACAACGCCGCGATGATCGCCGCCGCCGCCGCACCCCGCCTCGCCGCGGGCGAATCGTCACCCCTCGACCTAAACGCCGTCCCGACGCTCCCATTGGGTTCCCGCTGACGCCCCCGTCCGTTGCAGCGCCCGACGAATCAGGGCGCCTGCCCCTCCTTGCGCCGCAGGTGCAGCAGCTGACCGTTCGGGCTGGTCGCGACAAGCGCATACCTTTGAAAGAGCTCATTCGGTGGAGGCGGTTTCAGAATTTGGAATTTCTGTCGGACGAGGTCAACGAAGCTGCGTTCCACGAAGACGGTTTCGGGCGGACGTTTGATAATCTCGTCGAACAGGGCGCGCCCATCCTCAATAAGAAAATAACCCGCGAGCGGTGGTCCGCCGATCGCGGAACGAAGTGAATTCTCCGCATAGTAGACCGAGGCGTGGTGCGCAAGAATGGTGCACTTGCGTCCGCGTGCCGCTTGACTCCCGATAAACGCCGAGTTGGCTGCGACAGGCGAAAGCGGTTTCCCGCTCAACTTAATGTGCTCCTTGATCCCGGCCAGAAGCGTCGGAACCGCCCGGATCGTTCGGTCGGTGAGTCCCGCCCCAACGAAGAGCGCCGCGACCACCACAGACAAACCCAGTGGCCCTTTGAGGCGCCCGTCGCGAATCGCCTCCACCGCAACGTCCGCGAACAAAAACAGAATCAGGACCGACGGCCACAACAGCGCGGTCAGAACGGGATCGAGAGACCGTCCCTGGTAATACGCGAAGAGTCCACATCCCATGATGGCGATGGGAAACAACGCCGCAATCGCATCGTTCTTGATGAATCCCATCCGCTCAGCGAAACCGAGGCAAAAGGCCGCAACCATGAGGAGCGCGACGAGCTGCCACGGATGAAGCGCGTGCGGGATTGGGGCCATGAAGTAGCCGAGAGACACAAAGAGTTTTTGGTAGTGGAACATTGCGGACAGATCGGGGAATCGACCAGCCCGAACGCACAAAAGCGCTACGTAAAGAAGGATGACCCCCGCCGTTACCGCGACACTTAATCCCAATCGACGAAGAATGCCGCGTCGCAGCGTCGGATCGCGCCAACCGGTAAAAAGTTCCGACGATGCGAGCACGAGCCAAGCGCCCCAAACCGGAAGCCCTGAATCAAGATTCCAAAGGAGCCCAATTCCGCAAAAGATCGAGAAGACGATAACTTTCTTGGGGCTTTGAGAGGCTTGCCACCAAGGGATCATTCCAACGAAGAGCGCAGGGAACAAAAAACGAACGGGCCAATACTGGAAATACCGGTCGACATCTTGCGGGGGCCACACACTTGCGTCGCCACTGCCCGCAGCAGAAACCAGCGCTATCGAGAAAAGTACAAAGAGCGCAGGGTTTCGTAGGCGCCGATACGCAAAGAAGATAATGGCCGTCAGAGAAACGGTTTGAAGCACCCCCATGACGATCGTGAAAGATGAAACCGAAAGTCCCACGAGCCAAAACAACGGTGCGAGAAGATCTCCGTAGAGCCCGTAAAAAGGGACAAAATCGACCAGCGGCACGTTGCCTGCGTAGCTTTGCGCGGCACCGAAAAGGACCGTTTCGAAATGGTCCATGTACCGTCCCACGTAGAGAACCTGATCGACACCGTACCCTCGGAAAGCGCCGGCCAAAACGGCGAGAAGGACGCAAAGCGCGAACAGAACGCGACGTGCGGTAACCCTTCGAAGAACGGTCTTCGGCCATATCATCGCGAAAATTCCCGCGACGACGGCGACTCCAATGACGACGAGCTGCCGTGCACCGACTCCCGCGGGCGGACCGATAAACTGACTGACAAACGGCTGATCCGCGAGCCAAATGGCAAGAGGCAAGAGGAGGGCTGCCAAAACAACCGCCGCTCCCGGGTGTGACAAGGTCGCCGAAACCCAGCCACCGCGGAATCGCCGCGTCACAACTCTAAACGCGAACCAAGTCGCGATCGGTAGCGCCAACAATACAACGTAATAGATTCGGCGCTCGGTTGGTTCGGGACGAAACTCATTTGGTTGAACGACTAAGGATGCGTCGAGGGCCGGACCAGGATCTTTTTGTAGGATCGCGTAAAGGATGAAGACAACGGCGATGAGCAACGCGCCCGTGAGCACGACGTGCGCCAACGCGATCCCATATTTTTGGACGGGTGATTCCGTGTCTGTCGGCTTTACGACGCGCGCGACGCGAGCCGCAGCGATCCGCTGGAAACGCCCCTTTCGGCGTCGACGACCTTCTGCGAAATCGGGAACGGCGTCGCAAGTTGCGCGAGCTTCGCCTCGCGAAACACCTCGAGCATTCGCTCTTGCCCGCGATGCCACACGTTCACGAGCGTGCAATCCTGCCCGAACGCGCAGCTGTCGCGCGAATAGAGGCACACGTTGATCGCAACGGGTCCCTCGACCGCCTCGATGACGTCAAGGAACGAAACGTCGTTTCCCGATTTCAATAGGCTGTAGCCGCCCTTTGGGCCGCGCACAGACCGAACGATGCCGGCGTCGGCAAGCTCCTTGAGGATTTTCGCGAGAAAGTCAGCCGGAACACGAATCAGACGCGCCAACTCCTTGAAGGTCACGACGCGCGCATCTTTGATCGAGGCGAGGTAGACGGCGGCTCGAAGCGCGTAATCAGCTTTTCGGGTGATTTGAAGGACGTTTTGCATGGTGTGGCGACTCCTTCTCCGACGGAATTCGTCTATCTCTATTGAGGATAGGAGCGTTGAAGATGACCTGTCAAGTCGGGCTTAAAGGGGGGTTGACAGTTGGTTTCGATCATCTGTACACTTTCGTCTTTTCGGATGCGAAGAGGCGGGTGTTTCGCCTTCGCACCGAAGGACAAGAGAAAGAAAGGTCGCAGGGAGGTTATTCATGTCGCAGTCACGGCAACGGAAGGCGTTTTTTGGGGCGCTTGTGGGCGTCGCAGCGGTCGCGGTGATGGGGGCTGCCGGTTCGGCGCTCGCCAATTCGAAGACCCTAGAGACAAAATACCGGACGGCGATTGCGCAGGCACCCGCGGCGGCTCCGGCTCCTGCGGCAGCGCCGGCTGCGGCTCCTGCGGGAGCGGTGGCCCCAGCGCCAACGGGTGCGGCTCCAGCAGCAGCACCGGGTGCGGCTCCGGCAGCACCGACAGGCGCACCCGCTCCGGCGGCGGCTGCAGCGGCGGCTCCGGCACCGGCTGTGGCAGCGCCAGCGGCGGCTGAAGGCGAAGAAAAGAAGCAAAATGTTTTCGGCTTCCTTTGGACGCACTTTAAGGAAGGCGGCATCTTCATCATGTCGCTTATTCTCATCTGCCTCGTCATCGGGTTGTCGTTCATCATCGACCGGATGGTGGTGCTCATGGGCGCCGGGATCAACAAGGAAGAGTTCGTCCGCACCATTCAGAAGCACCTGTTCCAGGGGCAGCTCGACCAGGCGATTAAGGTTTGTTCAAGCTACGACAAGCCGATGTCGCGCATCGTAAAGGCTGGCCTTCTTCGTGTGAAGGGGACGGATGCGGAAGTCCAAGCCGCGATGGACGAGGCTTCGCTCGGCGAGCTGCCAAAGCTCGAAAAGCGAACGGGGTATCTCGCCATGATCGGCAACATCACGACGCTCTTGGGACTCGTCGGAACGATCGCGGGTCTTATCGACGTTTTCGGTGGTATCTCTGGCAAGAACATTCAGGGCGCTGAGAAGGCGTCGATTCTCGCGGGCGGTATCAAGGAAGCGTTGAACTGCACGTTCTTCGGGTTGTTCGTCGCGGTGCTCGCGCTCCTCTTCTTCGCATTCCTTCAGGGTCGGACGCAGGCGCTCATCGACGACATCAACGACGCGTCGGTTCGCGTGCTCAACCTCGTTGTGGCGAATCGCGACAAGTTGCGCTCGGCGCCAGCGGGCGATGAGTTGGTCGGGATCCAGGGCGAGCCGCGGGCGTAGGCGGGAGTAAGACGTGGCGATATCTGGCGACGTAGGAGGCGGACATGGGCGAAAAGCCATCAACGCCGAAATCAACCTCGTTCCATTCATAGACCTGATGTCGTGCCTCATCACGTTCTTGATTAACACAGCCGTGTGGATCGAGATCGGCCGGATCGACGTCGACAACAAGGTCGGCGTTGGTTCGGGAGAAGGTGAGAAGCCAGCCGATGAGGCGATGCTCTCGCTGACGGTTCGGCGCGACGGTTTTTTAGTCGAGGCGAAATGGGGCATTAAGAATCCAGACGGGACGGTGACGCCGCAGCTCACCGCCGACCCGATTCGAAAGACCCCGGTCGACACATACGACTGGGACGAGCTGAAAAAGAAGCTCAAGGACCTGAAGACGAAGTTTAGAGCGAAGACCGACATTCTCGTGAAGTCGGAAGACAAGATTGAGTACTCGACATTTATTCAGGCGATGGATGAGTGCTTGGTGGCCGATTTTCCAAACATCAGCGTGTCAGGAGTTTAGCCGTGCCGATCACAAAACCCGGACATACGCTCGGACAGGGGATTCCTCTCAAGTCGGTTAAAACGCGCGGATCGCACGGGCGAAAAAGCCCGATCGCGTTTTTGAACATTACGCCGATGGTCGACATGTTCACGGTGCTCGTGATCTTTTTGATTCAACAGTTCTCGGTGACGGGAGAGCTCGGGACGCTTGATAAGGACGTCAAGATCCCGGAAGCAAAGAAGTTCACGCAGATGGATCAGATGCCGGTGATATCGGTGTCGAACCAATGGATCATGTTTGAGGGACGGAAAGTCAAGCAAACGGGGAGCGTGCTTGAGGCCGGGCCGGGAATGATCGAAGACCTCGCCACTGAGCTTGAGTCGATGAAGTCCAACTACAAGCGAATGGGGATGGAGAATCGGCTGTCGGGTGGCGTCATCGTTCAGGCGGATCAAAAGGTTCCGTTCTCGATTATCAAGAAGGTCCTTCTCACTTGCGCGACGAAGGGCTTCACGAAGATCAATTACGCCGTCTTCGAAAAGAAGAGCTGAGTCTCAGTCACTTCCTGCTTTTCGTATAAATAATTTCTTCGGGTTTGAGTCGGCATCGCTAAATTCGCTGTCGGGCTTTTAGTTCCAAATAGCGATTGACGACGTTGACCGCGCAGGCGTCCGGCATCACGTCGAGCGCGAGGACGCCGCGTCGCGACAAGTCAGCAATCGCGCGTCGCCGCTCGGCGACGAGGTGAAGCGCCGCGCCTTTTTCGCGTGCGTGCGTGGCGGACAAGACCGATTGGCCGGCCACCGTGTGTAAGGCCGCATCCTGAAGCAGGACAAGAAGAACGAGGTGTCGCCCGGCCATCTGGGCGCTGTGGGCGACGAGGCGATCGGAAACTTCAGCACTCACGATGTCGGAGAAAAGGACAACCAGCGAGCGCTGCCGATGATGGGACGCGACAAAATGAAACGCGGCGTCGTAGTCGGGCTCCGAAAAATTCGGTTGCAGATCGTAGAGGCCGCGCGTCATGGCGGGAACAATTGCCGCGCCTTGCTTGGGGGCGACGAACCGGTCGACCTGCTCAGAAAACGAAACAAGGCCCACGCGGTCGCCATGTTTCATCGCGACGAATGACAGGAGGAGTGCGGCGTTTACCGCGTGATCGAGGCGCGAGAGCCGACTCCACTCGGTCGTCATCATGCGTCCGCGATCGAGCATGATGAGAATCGTTTGGTTGCGCTCGACTTGGAATTCGCGCGAGACCGGCTTCCCGCGACGCGCGGTCGCTTTCCAATCGATGCGTCGGAATTCGTCGTCGGTTGAGTAGTCGCGAAGCGATTCGAATTCAGCGCCGAGACCGAGGCGTCGAACTGGGCGAAGCCCGGCCTCGCGAATCCGATGGCGCCGCGTGAGAAGGTCGAGACGAGCGACCGACTTGACGTTCGGGTAAACCTTGATAACCCCCGGCAATCGAAGCGCAACGGTTCGCCGAGCGAGTCCAAGGACGCCGCTCAAACGAGCATACAAAGGTCCAAACTCAAATTCGCCCCTTCGCGATGGAACGACGTCGTACGATAAAGACGCGCGACCGCGCGATGGGACAGGGAATCTGAGTGCGGGTCGTGGCGGCTCAAAGACATCCTCGGGGAGCGCGTCGATGATTTCAATGTCGAGCGCCTGTTGCGACGTCGATTCGACGCTGACGGTGACGCGATTGCGTTGGCCAATGGAGAAAACTGGATTGTGCGCGCGAAGAACCGTGTAGGCGCGGCGCGACGGGACGAGTAGCCAATCGAGTGCGATGAGAGCCAGAAGCGACGCTGTGTAGATGAGCGCGGCGGGCTCGATACTTGGGAGGGCGTACGCCAAGAGGAGCGGGACAAACCCGAGAACCAGAAACGCGAGCGCGCGACGCGTGACCATACTCAGCGCGGGACCGGGACCGATTTCAAGATTTCGTCGACAACGTCGTCGGCCGTGACGCCTTCAATCTCGGCGTCTGGGCGCAAGATGACGCGATGGCGAAGCGTGGCCGGGGCGAGCCCTTTTGTTTCGTCGGGCGTTATGAAGGCGCGTCCCCGAATCGCCGCGAGCGCACGCGACGCAACGAGCAGCGTCACCGCCGCACGAGGACTCGCGCCCACAGCGATGGTTGGCCATTCACGCGTCCGGCGAACGATTTCGACGATGTAGGCGAGCATCTCGGGCGCCGCGGCAACACCGGCGACGTCACGTCGTAGCGCCGCGATTTCGTCGCGCGTATAGACCGCACGCACCCCAAACGCTTCGAGGGCATTCGGGTCGAACCCGGCGACGTAGCTTCCGAGAATCGCCGTTTCATCGTCCTTCGATGGATACGAGACCTTCGTCTTGAACAAGAAGCGGTCAAGCTGCGCCTCAGGAAGCGGATAAGTCCCTTCGTATTCAATGGGGTTCTGCGTTGCGAACACCGTAAAAAGTGGCGGCAACCCCTGCCGCTCGCCGTCGATCGTCGCTTGGCGCTCTTGCATCGCTTCGAGGAGCGCAGCCTGCGTCTTCGCGGGCGCGCGGTTGACTTCGTCGACGAGCAGCAGCTCCGTGAAGATTGGCCCTTTCCGCAAATTAAACGCACCGCGCCCCGCGTCGTAAACGTTCGTTCCGATGATGTCGCTCGGCATCAAGTCGCTCGTGCATTGAATGCGCTTGAAATCGCAACCCATTACGCGCGCAATGGCCCGAACGAGCAGTGTCTTTGCGGTCCCGGGCGGCCCTTCGAGCAAAATGTTCCCGCCCGCGAGAACCGCAACGATCGCCTGCTCGACCACTTCAGCCTGACCCTGAACGACCTTCGCGACCTCCGCTCGGATCGTCTCCGCAACCGCTTCAACTTGATTCGTCATCGACTCCTCCCTCGGCCAACTTCCACCATTCTTCTCCACTGCGATTCAAGCCGCTTCGCGGCCATCAGAACATCACCCTCAGAAAGCGCCTGTTTCGGCGCTCGGCGCGCCCTGGCCAACGCATCCTGGACGTCACCCGCGGCACCGCCCCACCGCACGGCAAAACGGCGCGCAAGGTCACCGTCGTCGTCGGGAGGACGCCCGGCCCCGAGACGCCGCGCAACCTCGTGCCGAAACGCGTCGGCGATGAACCACACCGCGAGACCATCGCGCCCCGCGCGTCGCAAGAGCGCAGCGTAAGCTTCAACGTATTCGACCGTGGAGCGCCGCTCGGTGCGAATCACGCGCACCGCGGCACCAAATCGTCGCCCAGCGGAAACCGCCCAAACCAAAAAGACGAGAATGATGAGCGCAAGGATTGACGCGCCAGGTCCCGCGGTCACGACATCCCAAAGGCCGCGCTTCGTCTGTCCACCGCCAAACCCGTGATGAAACTCGTCAAAAAAGACGGCGCGCGATTTTGCGAGGCGGCCGAACAGCGCCGCGACATAGGACGCATTCCCGGCGTTCCTTAGGCCCCCATTCGATATCAAGTAAGGATCGCTCGCGACGACGATACGACCGGCGCCGATCGGAAACTCCATCGCAACGGCACCGGCGTCGTCACCCAAGAGCACGGTTCCACCCGAATCGCCGGCTGTTCCGCGGGCCTTGAGGCGTGCCTCCGTTTTCCAGACGACGCGTGAGACGTGGCGCTTTTCGGGGCCGCGCACGGCAAACTCGAAACCATTTGACCTGTCGGCCGAGAGACCGACTTCGACCCGCGAAAGACCAAGCGCCGCGAAGTCTGATTCGGCGGTTTCACCCGGAACAAAAAAAGCGTGGCCACCGCGGCGCAACCAATTCGAGAGCGCGGTCGCCGCATTTTTGTCCCAGCCAAACCGCGACGACGGTTGAACGACAACGACGAGGCGCGACGTGTTCTCGAAGAGCTCGGCGGCCGTCTCGGCCCGATTCACGTCAAACCCAACGCGTCCGAGCACCAGATAAATCGCTTTCAACCCATAACCCGAGCGGTGATTCGTCGACGGCGCTTTCTCGAAAACGTGGAGGGGCGGTGGCGTCGGGTCGTAGAACACGGCAACGCCGGCCAGGAGAAGTGCAAGACTCCCGACGGCGATCCAGAATTCGACTCGCCCCCAAAGCCGTTTATTCACGTGTGCACTCTGCGTAGTCGGCCTGGCTGTCGTTCCACGTCTCGCGCGTCGCGGGAATTCCACCGAACACGACGCCGTCACATCGGTTGGCGAGCCGTCGATACGTTTGGCGGCGACGGGAATCGTTACGAAGCGCGCGCGCGCACTCGCCGTTCGTCATGCTGTCGTGAAAGCGGAGGAGGTTTTGTTCGTTGAGCCGAAGCAGAATCGCAAGGTGCAGAAACCGCACGGCTTCTAGAAAAGCGCCCTGGGCGGCATTCGACTCGGCACGCGCGAGCGCCTCCGCGGACGTTCGCGGTTCGTCGACCGCGCCCGATGGCGTCCTGACCGAGGCGCCGTCACCGGCATGCCCCAACCGACGCCGGACAAGGCGCACCAAGTAAAACACCGCGACAGCCAACAAGATGCCAGCGACGACGAGCAACACCCAACCAACGGACGACGAAATTTCTGGTGGCCGAAACCGCCACGGATCGGGCAGCGCGATATCCTTGAATTCCGCCCGCTCGAGAACTTGGCGCGCGATCTCTTCGACCCTTGCTGCGTCAACTCCCGACGGCAACGACTCAGCCACGCGCTACGCCTGAAGTCCACCCTGCGGCGGCGGCAAATCAACGGCCGCCTTGGTGTCGACCGCTTTCGGTGCGCCACCAAGTATCTCATTCGACATAACTTCCATGTCGAAGCCCTCCTTTCGGATCCGCAGGTCGTAATAGAGGAGGACATGCGCGATGCTCATGAGCGGCCCGACGAACAACTCGACGATGTGTCCCGAAACGGTCTGCACGAGCAGGTACTTTTTGAACGCCACCGTGAACTGCGCGCCGCCTGAAGCGATCTCATCCAGCCCCGGCTGTGGAACGAACAGGCCGCCGATGATCTGCCCGATTTGCGAAAAGATGACCGTGATGATTCCGACGAGGAGCAGGAGGCCAAACACCTTCGACAGAAAACCCTGAACGAGGGCGCGGCTTCGCGCGAGGCTCCGGCCAACGCTCGTCTTTTCGATGATGACAACCGTGGAGACGATCGAAAACCACAGCATGAAGACGATGCCTGGAACGATGACGACGAATCCAGCCGCTGTAATGACCGCGGCGAGCAGAATGGCGCCAAACAGCGTGCCGAAACAGGCGAGGACCGTGGAATAAGAGCGCCCTACGGACGGGACTTTGCCGAGATAACCGTCGGCGACGGCAGCCGTGATGGCGCCGGTTGCGATCTGCTGGAAGAAGAGCATGCCGAGGAACATTGTTGAGAGCGCGGGAAGCATCGCGCGAAGCGTCGCGGTCGGGTCGCCGGCCGAAGTGAACGCCGCCTGACTTGCCTCCATGAGGAGATTCGGCATGACGGCCGCGAGAAAGAGCGTGTAGGGGACGAACACGATCGCGTTGATGGCGAGGAACTTGAGGAAGTGCTCGCGGTAAATCCGAAACGACGCGTCGATGATTTCGAGCACACCCATCGGGCGTAAGTCGCGCTGCATTTAGCCTCCTCTTTTAGACTACGGACGATAACGCGCGAGAACCGCCGCGTCCACCGGTGGCGCCGCGAGATAGGTGGGGGCGAGCGCATCGCCGTGGCCACTCGGGCGCTGAGAAGCCGCGGCGAACGCCAGCGACGCGATGTCGCGCGCGCGCGGACCCACGGCAGTTCCGCCGACCCCAACGCGAGCGACCGGACGGGGCTCAGCCGCGATCCACGAATCGAGAGCGGCTGTCGCGACGATGCGCGGGGCCATGACGACGGTTTCGCGTTTATAGGCCGCCGCGAAAACTTCGCCGTGGCGCGATGGGATCGCGACGACGACGACAGAGCCGGTCGCTGCGTTCCCGTTCGCGTCTCCGCTAACTCCCGCGCGACGTGCCATCGCCTCAAGCGTCGAGACGCCCCAAATCG
>JACPTQ010000055.1:90963-110317 GCA_016192705.1 Deltaproteobacteria bacterium
TTCGCCGCCGCGAATGCCAGCGCGCGCGCCGTCGCGACGCCAATTCGCACACCCGTGAACGACCCTGGTCCGACGCCCACCGCCACGCCGTCAATATCGCCGAGAACCACACCCGCTTTCAGAAGCGCGTCGTCGACCGCGCGCATCAACGTTGGCGCATGATTCTTCGATGGAACCTCGACCTCCCACGGCCCCTCGCCCTCGACATCCGATACGACGCCCACCGCGGCAACCGCCGTCGCCGTATCAAGCGCGAGTAGTCTCATTATTTGAAAACGTTCATAAAGTCGTCCCAGTACCGCTCGATGTCGTTTTTGAAGGCGAGCACCATTAAGAACAAAATGAGGAAGAGCCCGACGTACGACGCGATCTCGCGGAAGCGCAGCGACACCGGGCGTCGCGACAGCGCTTCGACCGTGAAAAAAAGAATGTGCCCGCCGTCGAGAATCGGGATCGGCAGCAAATTCAAGAGGCCGAGGTTGATGCTGATGATCGCCATCATGCTGAGAAACGCGTCGATCCCGCGCTCCGCCGCTTTCCCAGCGACATCGAAAATCATAATCGGCCCACCCACGGTCTTGCACGACACGCGCCCCTCGGCGAGCGCAACGAGACCAGCGCCCATGATTTCAATCTTCTCGGCCGTCTCACGAAACGCGAGCCGAAACGCGCGACCAAACCGCTCTGTGTTTGGCTCCATCGCGGGCATCACGCGCGAGCCCATCTGCGAAACACCAAGTAAGAACCGCTTCACCTCCTGCTTGAACTCGTCCTTTGTTTCGATCACGAGCTGCTTGAATCGGCGCTCGACGAGCTCGCCCTGATGAATAAACGCCACACGAAAATCGCCATCCGGGTTGTGCCGAAGCGCCCGCTGCAGCTCGGGCCACCACGTGAGCGGCTCGCCATTCACAGCGACCAATCGATCCCCCGGCGCAATGCCGATCTTCGCCGCGGGACTCGGCTCCGTGAGGGAAAGACCATGTACGACGTCGCCAACATCCATCACGCGGTGAACGTAAAGTTCGGACGGCTCAAGCCCCAAATGAACGTAGTCCGACAGCAGCCGCTGAACCGACAAATTGACGCGCGCGACCGCGAACGTGATATCCCGCGCGATGTCGGTCGCCGACGAGAGCAGCCGGTCTAAGAACAGGCCCGCCTGGTTCGCCGCGATGAGGGGCAGCGACATCATGGTCGCCGCCATCTCAAGCCCGCGTTTGATGTCGGTTTTCGGCGCCGCCTTCGCCGACGCACGCGGCACCGACGTCCCGCGCAAGCTCCCGAGCTTCACGGGCCCGCCTGCCTCGGTCGGCGCCGGCGCAAACGCGAGCACGATCTCCTCAAGCGGATCAGGCGGCCGAATCGTGATGACATGCGGCACTTTCATCATCACCTCGGCCGCGTTAAACGCGCTCTTCACGGGGCGCAGCAGCACGACATCAATCGCCGTCCCCTGCTTCTCCTTGCCCGCGCGCTCGATAAACTGCGCAAGCTCGTTCCACCTCTCAACGCGTTGAAACTCGCCCGTCGCACCCGCACGCACCGCGACCACCTCATCCCACGTTCGCACGCCCGCACGCCCAGCCGCCGAATTTGGATTCGCAATCCCAACCCGCGTTCCCATCGGCCACTGCGAAATCCCCACCCAGCCTGACTTTTCCACCGACCCAAGCGGATTCGTCTCGACCACTTCCGTCGGCTTCAGCGTGACCGGCACCGTTTCGCTCCCGCGCGCGAGCACGACGCGAAGCGCCTGCCCCGGACTTTTCGTGAAAACCTCGTGGAGTTGCTCGTACGTTCGAATCTTCTCGTCGTTGATCGACACGATTCGATCGCCCGGCCGCACGCCCTGGTTGTGCGCCTCGCTTTTCAAATAAACCGACCCGACAACCGGCGCCGGAAGCTGCCCCTCCGTCACGTGAATCGCAAAGTACAAGACGACGGGAAAAAGCAGGTTGAACGCCGGCCCCGCGAGCGCGATGAAGTAGCGCTGATAGAGCGGCTTCGCGTTAAACGCGCGCGGCTTGTCCTCGGGCGCAATCTCCTCGCCGACCTCCTGGCCGAGCATCTTCACGTAGCCGCCGAGCGGAACGAGCGCGACGACGTACTCGGTCTCGCCGCGCCGAAAACCAAAAAGCTTCGGACCAAACCCAAGCGAAAACTTGAGCACCTTCACTTTGAACAACTTCGCGAAGATGAAATGCCCAAATTCGTGAACAAAAATAAGAACGCCGATGAGGACGATAAAATCGATGATCTTGTGACCCAGCATGTATTTCAGAGTATAGCATACGGTACGCCGGCCCCGCGCGGGGTCGTGGCGAAGCAGGAGGATTCTTAACCATGATCATAGGCGCACACGAATCGATCGCCGGTGGGCTCACGAACGCGCTCGACGCGGGCGTTGACGACACCTGCGGGGCGATTCAAATCTTCACGAAAAGCTCAAACCAATGGCGCGCAAAAGAGTTGACCGACGCCGACGTTGCCGCGTGGAAGGCGCGTTGGGCCGCGCTCGGACATCCGCCGGTCGCGGTGCACGACAGCTACCTCATCAACTTGGCGTCGCCCGACGACGCGCTGTGGGAAAAGTCGGTCGCGGCGTTCGCCGAAGAAATCGCGCGGTGCGAACGGCTCGGGATTCCACACCTCATCGCGCATCCCGGCTCACCCGTGGGCGAAGGAGACGATTTCGCCTTTTCGAGAATCGCCGACGGATTGAACGAAACGCTCAAACGCGTCGGAAAAGGGGCGACGATGGTCCTCCTTGAAAACACCGCGGGCCAAGGCTCGCACGTCGGGTGGCGCTTCGAGCACCTCGCCGAGATTCGCGCGCTCGTTCGCGACAAGGCGCGCGTTGGTGTTTGCTTCGACACGTGCCACGCGTTCGCGGCCGGCTACGATCTGCGCACCGCCAAAGGCACTGAAGCGATGTGGAAGGAGTTCGAGTCGGCCGCGGGGCTCGACCTCATCAAAGCTTTTCACTTGAACGACTGCAAAAAAGATCTGTCGTGCCGCGTCGATCGCCACGAACACATCGGGAGCGGCTTTATCGGCGCCGACCTCTTTGCACGCCTCATGCGCGACGAGCGTTTCGCGAACATCCCGGGCTTTCTCGAAACACCCGGGTTTTTCAAAGACAACCTCGACGCACTCCGCGCGCTCAAAGGCGGAAAAAAACCAAAGCTCGTCGCCGCTGGAACAAGTGAATAATCGCGCGGCGGCAGCGTCAAACAGGGTAGAGGAGAAATCAATGAAACACTTTTGCGCGGCCGCGTTCGCCATTTGCGCCGTCGCTCTTTCGGCGAACGCCGTCGCCGCGCCGAAGAAACCGTTCTACGTCATCGCCCATATGACGAACACGCTGCACACGGTCCGCTGGGCAATGGCCGAGGGTGCGAACGCGCTCGAGATGGACCTCCGGTTCACGTCGTCCGGCACACCCGATTCCTTTCGGCACGGATTCCCTTGCGATTGCAGCTGCCCCGTGTTGCAGCGCAGCGTTCACGTTTGTGGACCACTTTCGGGTTGCAATGATTCGGCGCGGGTCAACGACATGTTCCATCTTCTCGCCACGCAGCCACGCCTTGCGCTCGTGATTCTCGATACGAAGATCACGGCGGCCGACTCGGTTGCGATGCAAGAGGAGGCCGGGCGACAAATCGTGCAAAAAATCGACTCGGACCTGTTCGGGCGCGGCTATGGCGGGAAGGTGATCATCAGCGCGGCGCACACCGATGTCATGGCGTACGTTCAGAGCGCCGTGACGACGGCCAACGCGTCATCCAACAAGGCGCGGATCTTTTTCGCGTACGACCAGGTCGGCGGCGAGGCGGAAGACGCCGTGTGCGCGCTTCGCACGCTGATGCTGCTCCCCACGTCAAACCGCGCCTTTGGAACGGGCATCGCCGCGTGCGCTTCGGGAAACTACAGGCGGGCTGTTGAACAAGCCGCGAGGAACCAAAGCGCGGGGGTCATCGGATTCGTTTACGCGTGGACGCTCGATGATCGCGACCCGATGCGGAGCTACATCGACCACGGCGCGCAAGGAATCATGACCAACGTCCCGCGAAACCTTGTCGCCGTCGCGCGCGAAAAGGGACTCACGCTGGCGCGGCCATCCGATCCGATCCCGGCCGCGACCAGCAACGAGGTGCGAGGCTCGGCGAACTGTTCGTGCGATTGCGATTACCACCCGGGAGGCTGCGTGGTGAGCCGCCCGGCGCCGCGTGGACGCGCCTGTAAATGCAGCTACAAAGGCGCCTGGACGTGCGGTGGTTCGCTTGCGAACTGCCGTGACCTGAGCTCGCCGCGTTGCAAAAACCCGGACACATCGGTGGCGTCGTGCGTCCAGGGCGGTGGCGATTGCGACGGCTACAAAAAGGCGACGTGCGATTGCAATTATGAGCGGGGCGGCTGTTACATCAGCAAGGTTGCGCCGAAGGGAACTGCGTGCAAATGCAAGTACAAAGGGGCGTGGACGTGCGGCGGGTCGGTCGTCAAATGCAACAACCCAACGTCACCCAAGTGCGCTAACCCGGACGCATCGAAAGCGTCGTGCCTTTTGGGCGGCGGTGATTGCGACGCCAAACGTTACAAATAAACACGGGGTTTCAGCGTACATCGGGCGACCCGAGCCGCCCCGGGAACCACTTGCCAGGGCCATAGTCGGCGATTCCTTCTGACGGACAGCGAAACACATTGCGCCGTTTCTCAGACTCAACATACGTGAGATGGTCGAGGCGTTCGAGGCAAATGTTCTGGATGTTCTGACCCGCCTGCACGGCGGCCGCTTCAGCCGCCTTACGAACGGCGCCGTCGCGCGCGCGATCGCAGGCCCTTTTGTTTTCGGGGACGGTGAGATCACAGGCGCAGTAGCGCTCGACGAGCGTGTTGCAGGGGCGAGCGCAGGACGAAACAAGAACAAGAAAAGGCAATAAGGAAAGAAGGAAAGCAGGAAAAGACGATCGAAAACGCACACGCCTCAAATCGCTTCTCCAAGAGCGATGGCGCGCGCGCGATCGCAATCGGCGGCTATCTGCGCACGCAATTCGGCGACGTCGCCAAACGGACGCTCGTCACGAAGCCGGGACACGAGACCGAGCTCTACCGTCTCGCCATAAATGTCACGCGCGAAATCAAAAAGATGCGCCTCGACGGTGAGCGCGTTCGCACCAAACGTCGGCGCATGGCCGATGTTCACAACCGCGCGGCGCCGCTCCGTCGCCAGCTGCGCAACCGCGACGTAAACGCCTGTCTTCGGTATCGCTTCATTCTCTGTTGCTAAGTTGACCGTCGGAAACCCGATCGCCCGCCCTCGCTCCTTGCCACGCACAACCACTCCGCGCAGCGCCGGCGCCCGTCCTAAAAGCCGCGCCGCAAGCGCGACGTCGCCAGCCCCGAGAGCCGCCCGAATGCGCGTCGATGACACGACGCCGCCGTCCACCAAAACGGGCTCGACGACCGCCGTGTCGATCCGTCGCCGCGCGCCCCACGCCGACAAATACCCGACATTCCCTTCGCGTCGATGCCCAAACGTAAAGTCAGCCCCAACCACAATCCCCCGCGTCTTCGTCGCCCCAAAAAGCGTTTCGAGAAAAACCTCGGCGGACCGCGCTGCAAACGCCGCGTCAAAAGGCTCTTCGATGACAACGGCAACACCCGCATCGCGCAGCCGCTCGATCTTTCGATCGTACGATTCGAGAAGCGCCGGCGCCCGATCGGGTGCGAGGACTTTCGCCGGGTGCGGGCGAAACGTGTAAACCGCCGCGCGACCATAACGCTTGGCGCGATCGAGAACCGCACGATGCCCGAGGTGAACGCCGTCGAAGTTCCCGAGCGCCACCGCATCGACCGAAAGCGACGACGACGATTCCGCGGCCAACCCACGCACAACCAACATGGCCCGCGAGTCTACGCGAAGATTGCGAAGACACAAGGGCGTTGGAGGCTCTTACAGATTTACTTCTTCGCGCACGCGCCTTCGAGAACGTATTTCGACAGCACGAAACCAGTTTTTCCCTTCCAAAGAATCTTCGTCCATGTTTGGCCGGCGCTGGCGACAGACGACTCGACGATCTTAAACGGCTCACACTTCGCCTCGAACAGCATCCCGTGCGAGCCCGAATTGGTGGTCGGCTTCATGCGCACGATGAGGGCACCCGCGCCGCCCTGACCCCCGATGTGGCCGACCCTCTCGGCCTGTGGCGCCGGGGGGGATTCGCTGACCGGAGGCGCGCTCGGCATCGCCGGTGCTACGGGTGTCGTTGGCGCGGTTCTCGTCGGCGTCGTCGTCGGCGTCGTCGTTGGCGTCGTCGTTGGCGTCGTCGCCCGCGTTTTCGGGGTGAATCGTATACTCGGTTTTGCAGGTGTCTTTTCTTTCGGCGCTGGCGCCGCCGTGCCGCCACGCGGCTTAATAGTTCCGATGTTTGGCTTTGGCACACGCGGGACGATTGGCGACGTCCCGCACCCGCCTTCGACAACGTATTTTGACGGCACGTAGCCGGTCCTTCCCTTCCAAAGAATCTTCGTCCATGTCTGGCCGGCGCTGGCGACTGACGACTCGACAATCATAAACGGCTCGCACTTCGCCTCGAACAGCAGTCCATGTGAGCCCGAATTGGTGGTCGGCTTCATACGCACGTTGATCGCGCCCGCGCCGCCCTGACCGCCGATGTGCCCGATTTTTTCGCCCGACGGCATCGCCGGCGTTTCGTCGCCTGTGCGCGGCGCCACCGGCCTGCTCGGTTTTTCGGGCGTCTTTTCTTCCGGCACGATCGCCGTGATGGTGCTACCCGGCTTGACGCTCGCGATGTTCGACTTTCCGCCTGGCCCATTCGCGAGCTTTCGCAACTCGGGCGTAATCGCGAGGCACGGCCGACCGCCGCCCCCGCCCTTAATCGTCGTGTCGACCTTCGGCAGCGGGTCGATCCCGCACGCGCTTCCCGTCGCGCCCCACGCGATATTCCCAAAGGCGTCCATGATGAGCGCGGCGATCGCCTTCTTGTAGTTTTGAATGTACGGGACGATTTGCGCGATCGCGCCCTTGATTTTCGCGTTTACACCCGGATCATTTGGGTCTTTCGGCTTCTCCGGGCCCGGCGTCAGCAGATCCGCGATGGCGCCCCGAATCGCTCCCCACTTGATTGGAAGTTGGCCGCCGCTTCCCCCGCTCGACCGGACAAAATAGTTCCAACCGTTGTGCACCATCTTCTGCGGAATCGTCTTCTGCATCCACGACGGCATCTGTCCGATGTTGAGCGCAATCGATGGCGCGACCTGGATCATGCTCGTCTGCGCATCGCGGCAATACGTCGTAATACCGAGGCTGAGCCCCGCGTTCACGACCTGCGCCTCTTTGCCGGGCGGGCCAATCGACACGGATGCGCTGACCGACGGCACGTACGGGTCGCGCGTATTCCCTTTGAAGCGAACGCCGCCGATCGACACCTGCCACTCTTTCATTTCCGCCGGCATGATTTCGTCGATGGCGCCGCCGGTGGGCAGCATTCCCGCAAGCGGCATCGAAATCGGAAATAGCCGCGCGAGCAGCGTGTTGATGACCGGTGCGGTGCAACGACTCCTCAAGCACGCATCAACCAGGCGGCAGTAATTGAGGTTGACCTGCACGCCGGCCGACGGAATCGCAACCGGCTTAGGGCAGATGTACATATTCGGCACGAACGGCTGCACGACGACGCTGCTGACTTTGCTATCGAGCCACTGGGGTGTCTTCGACATTTCGAATTTTCCGAGGCTCACGCTGATGAGAAGCGCCGGCGACTCTGGGTCGGCGATGCCGCACCCACCAAAACTGACCGTTACGGAACCGCCCAACGTCAGCTCGAGCGCACCTTTCTGCTCGTCCGAGCTGAGCTTCAGCTTCGCTGCAAGACCCGCAGTAAGCGTCGTGCCGGATCCGCTTGGCGTCAGCTTAATCTCTGAAATCGTGAGGCGCGGCTTTCCGAATCGTTTGGCCCATGCCTCTACGGTCGCGGCGGCGCCACGACCCGTTTCCGAAGCGTTTCCTTTTTCGTCCGCCGAGAGATGACAAATCGTGCGAGCAATGTCGGGACCGGTTTTCGAGACGGTCATGCGCGAAAGCTCGCTCGCGACCTCCGTCATGACACCCCGCACGCCTGAGAACAACGCGCCCACGATCTTGTCGCCCCATTTTTCACAAACGGCGGTGGCGCCCGCCTCAGCGACACCGACCGCGATAGCGCCGACGGTAAAGAGAGCCGCATCGCTGCACGTCTCGACCGCGCTCACGACCGATTGCCACAGGCTTGGGGTCGACTGAAACTTCTCGTAACGGTTCGGCGAGTTCAAAACTTCGCCCAACGTGCCGAGAATCCCTTTCACCTTGGCCTTCGCCGTCTCGGGAACGTTCTTGAGCTTCGCCACACAGTCGCGCGCGCGGTCCACGATCTCATCGACGTTTTTGCAAAACGTTGGCGACGCTTCGCAGATCGTCTTGCCAAGCCCCTGGAACGCGGGATCGACGAGCGTCCCGGCCGCATCCCAACCGGCGCCCCCGAACTCCTTCCATCGGTCGAGGTTCGTCGGGTCGTTCTTGACGTTTTCCCAGGCCTCTTCCACCTTTTCGGAAGCCGCGAGCGCGCGTCGCATGTTCTCGGGATCGTAGTAGCTGCACTCGACGTTTTGGACGAGGCGCGCGCCAAACCATTTTTCCGAGCGCGCTTTTTCAACTCTTTGCGCCGCGTTCTTAAGGCGCGTCCTGAGAGTGGTGAGCGCTTCGAATGCCGATCCGATGCAAGTGACAAGCTGCTGCCGGGCCGTTTGAACGGCCACTCCGTTTCGGTAGTTCGCGATGAGCGTCGGTTGACACTTCGCGGCAATCCAGGGGTTGTCCACCGAGCCGACGACGCCCTCAACGATGCCGCGAAAGGCGCCGTTGCACTGGGCGACCATTGCGTCATACGCACCGCGCGCGTCGAACAGGGCGTCCGCAATTTGCTGTCGAGCGGCAACAGCCATTTTGTCGAGGGTCTGATAGTCGTTCTTGCCGCCCGCGTCCCCCGCGCCCGGCCCCGGCAGTCCGGCGCCGCCCTTTTCGAGCGACTGCCGCGCTAACGCAACCGCTTGAAGCGCCGCATTCGCCTTTTGCAACGCGAGCGCGTTTTGCACGCCCACATACTTCAGGCAATCGTCGATACTCTTCTTCGCAAGGCCAAGCTGGAACTTCGTGTTCTGAATCTGCTGCATGTTGGTTCCCGCGGGCGCGTTGTTCGCGGCGTCGAGGATCTTGTCGTGCTCGGCTTTTCGCTCCGTGCAAAACTGTTTCAACTCTGGGCCCCAGTCCGCCATCGACTTCGCGCTCGGCATCCAGCCTTTCACCATCTGCGTGCCGCCGCCTTGCGGGCAATCGACCGTTCCCTTCGCCGTCGCCGCAAGCCCCATCGCGGCTTGCCAAGTCGTCATCGTGAGCTGAATCTGCTGCCCCGCATTCGCGAGGCCGACGCACTCCTGCAGTTTCGCAAGCGCCTTCTTCTGCGCCGCATCGCTCATGCCCGCCTTGGGTTTGCAGCCGCTGAGTGCGTACTGCTGGTTTTGGCACGCGACACGCAGCTTTGGAAACGCGCATCCGAGTGACGTGTAATCGCGATTCGGATTCTCGGGCATCCATTTGCAGCCGAGGGCCTGCTCGATCTTTCGGCCCATCTCGTCCGAGAGCATCCCGGCCATCGCGGGCGAGGAGAGCGAAAGCGTTGAAACGAAGGTGACGGCGATTCGTGAAATGGCTCGGTTACACATCGCTTAGTTCCCCCCTTCTTCGCCGAACGTGACCGAACACTTGTGCTCTGGTTTTGCCGGCTTGCTCGGTTTCGGCTTGGGCGTCGCGGTCGCGGCCGATTTTGTCACCCACCACTTATTCATCTCCGGCTTCCACGCACGAAACGTAACCGTCTCGACGGCGAGCTTTCCAACCGTGGAAAGAAGCCACATGGGCGGCCAGTCGACCGAGATGTCGTCGAGGACTGGGCGAATCTGAAACGCGCTGTCGCCCTTTCCGCATTTTGTCCGCACGCGCGCGGCGACGGTCGCGCCAAATCTCATCGCCGACGCCTCGCCATCTTTTGAGAGCGACATCTCCACCGAGACCGACGGCCGGTGTGTGTCCTCCGCGGGAATCACGACGGTGGTCTTGTCGAGTGAAATTTGGACGCCCTTGAGCGCGTTCAGCGCGCCGGGCTGCTCAATGATCTTCATCTCCGCGGGGCGCGCCGTGACCGGCAACAGGCTCTCGAAAACGGTATTCAGAAATGGCGCCGTGCACTTCTCCTTAAGGAAGGCTTCGGCAAGTTCGCACGTCTTGAACGCGCGGAGGCCAACCGCCTTGCTTAGCTCGTTGTCGTCGACGCATTGTTCGAACGACGGAAGATGCGCGTTTATCATCTTGAGGACGAACGCCTTGACTTTCGCGGTCATCGTTCCCGGGGGCCCGTCGATCGCCTCGATGAGCTTTCCGAGCGCGGCGCCTGCGGCCGACAGCATCGAGAGCGCCGACGCAATCGACGTGGGCAGAACCGGTTCGAGCCGCTTCCAGAGCCAACTTCCCGCGCTGCCCACGGCGTCGGCAATTCGCTCGATCATCGCGCGCACTTCGGTGAACTCAAGAAACCCCTTCGAGGTGTTCGCGAGATGGGCGTACTGCTTGTCGAAATCGATCTCGATGTACGCGGTGTCGTCGACGCGCGTCAGGTTGGGCGTGTGGCAGATTTCCGTGGTGGCGTTGTAAAGCGGGTCGTCGCCCTTAACAATCGCGGTGTACTTCTCGTCCGCATGGCCTCGCGTTTTCTGAAAGAAATCGGCGCATCTCCAACCGTTCGTGAAGTCGGCCGACGGGAGGTTTTTGACGCTCTTTAAGTCGCGGAGCACGTGGTGAACCGCCATCCACGCGTTCCTGTAAAAGGGGTACGACAAGAGGCGCTGCCGGTTTTTTTCGTTCTCTTGCGCCGAGGCGCCGTCGATTCCAGCCGTCGTCGCAGCGAGAGCCCCGGGCTCGCTTGCCTCAACGTTCGGCACAAGCCCCGCTTCCGCGAGGAGCTTTCGCGCATGGTCGCGCGCCGAACGATCCATAAACTTGTCGAGCATCTCACCCGACGCAACGCGTGCGATCTCCGCAATCTGGTCCAAAAACGGCGTGATCGCCGCGCGAACCACCTCGGTCACGATGACCTTCACGATGGCGTCGATCTGATCCATGAAGCCGCGGAAGCTATCGAGCGCCGACTGAAGCGGCGGCGGCAACCGGAGCGCGTCGACGAGGCCGATCGCGAGGTATTCCGACACCGCCTTCTTGACAGCGAGCACGGCCTTCGCAAGCGCCACCGGCGAACCGCGCGAGCTCACGATCGTTTGCATCTCGATGGTGCCGTCGAGCCAAGCCTTGTGGATGTTTCGAATCTTCGTGACGCGCCCCTGGTGCCACGCGTGAAGCGTCGCCGACAGGTAGTATTTGAACCGATCCCCGGTGCCGTCCTTTTTCTCGTAAAAGCGCGTATGGCCAAGCCATCGGTACATCTGTTCGGTGTGGAGGTCCTCATATTTGTGCAGGTGCTGCAAAGCGCGCTGGAAGTACGTTCCGAGCACGCCCGGTTTCTCGCCTGAGATGTCAGTCTTCAGATCGAATGCCGAACCGCGCTTTATCTTCTCCTCGGGCGACCAACGATCCAGGATCGCGCTAAAGTGCCGCACGATCGGTGACCCGGGCGCGAGAAACATTCGCCGCGCGAAATCTTTCGGCGTTTCGATCCGATGGTTATCGGGCTTCGCCGCGTAAACGTAATAGTTGTTGAGCCACGTTTCAGCCGCGACGTGCGCGAGAAAATTCGACGGTTGAAACGTGTCCCAAACCTGCGGGCGCAACGTGCCAGTGAGCGCGCCGTGACGCTTCATGGAGAGCCCCGCGTAGGTGTTCGCGAACGCGTGCACCGCCCCGTCCATGGCGAGGTGCGAGAAATAGCCGGCGACCCACGCTTTTTCTTCGTCTGAGCTGGCATTCTTAAGAAGCGTCTCGGCAATCCCGATCGGGTCCCATCCGTAGCTGTGCGATGGATCGGTGTTGCCGAAAAACGGAAACGCGTCGGGCGCACCACAACCAGCCCGGAATGCCGCCGGATGCGCGAGGATAATTCGTTTGATCTCGGGGTTCGGCTGAATCGACTTGAGCGCGCCTTTCGCTGCGCGGCCGGCGACAACGCCCTGGGTCGGATCGGGCGAGCCGTTGTCGTGAACGTTGGCTTTGCTCGGCGTCAAATCGGGCACCCCATGCTTTTGGAGCGCGGTCGCTTTGCCCGAAAGCGTGTCGAGCACGTGCTGACAAATGGCGACGTGCGCGTTCAGGGCGTACCCAAAGGCGGGCGTTGCCCCAGCTGCGACAAGCAGAATCGATAAAGCGAGGCGTGTGAACATGCGAACCTCCCTCGGATAATTAGACGCCCGTAACCACCGAAATATTCAGTCAAAATATCACAAATCGGACCGCAACGAAGGCGAACTAAACCAAAGCGCGAGTTTTCTTAGCGCAGCGGTCCGCTCGGGGCTTCGCGATGCAGCGCAAACAGCACGCCCGAACTCACCATGAGTACGCCACCCGTGACGAGAACGCCGAGCCCCGTGTCGACCTTGGTGTTAAACGAGCCCAACTCGTTTTCGTACGACTCGCGACTGCCGGAGTGCGCGGGCAGCGACGGAATGCCGTAAAGCGATGCGCCCACAACGACGGCCGCGATTCCGATACCCAGCGCGACGATGCCCCAAGTGCGCGTCCGGCGTGCGGTCGCGCGCGTCGTGGTGACGGGTGTTGCGCGGGTCACCGCCTTCTCAATCGTAAGAGGCTCGAGCTCGGGAACGACGACCTTTTCCGCGTCTGGGGAAAACGTCCATTCGAAACGCTGCGGCTTAAACCCGTCCCGCCGAATCTCAACAACCCGGCGTCCCGGCATCAACGCCGCCCGAGCAAGCGGCGTGTCGCCGAGCTTCGCCCCGTCCACGAAGACCGCCGCACCGGCACCACCGCCCACAACGAGAAACGCCGTCCGCGCCTCGAGTTTCAGCGACAGCGTCGTCACGCGATCGACACGCACGACCACATCGGCCAGCTCGCGCACAAACGCGCCATCGGGCGTCGCAACCCGCACGCGCCGTTTCCCAATTTTCGCGCGCCCCTCAAACGGCGCCGGGCCCTGATCGACGCCATCGACACTCACGCGCGCCCCGCTGGGCGTCGCCGTCACAACGAGTCGCCCGTCCAACCGATCGCGCACCGCACGAAACAGGGTGACCGCTTTCGGCGGGTCCTCGTTCGGATCGATGTCAACAACGGGGTCCGCCGTGAGCGCCTTCACAAACGCCGATTCCGCGTCAGACGGGCGTTTCCGCTCGATCTCGGCAAGCCCGAGCGTCTTGTACGCCCGCGCGCGCGCGGCCGCGTCTTTGATCTGTGGCGCGACGATCCGCAAAAGCGTCGCGGCTTTGTCCCATTCGCCGGCGCCAAACGCAGCGAGCGCACGCCCCAGCGCCGCATCCGCTTCTTCGGCTTGGGCGCGGGCCGCCGCGAGAACCACGACGAGCAACGCGATTCGCCGACACGCCACGTTCATCGCGACCGCATGAGCGAAATTTTGAGCGCGAGCGGTTTCCCGTCGAGCCGAACCTTCTTCGTCACGGTGTCGTACCCCTCCTTATCCACCCGAATCGTGTGCGCGCCATCCTTGAGTCGCCGCCGCACAACGCGCGTCTCCTCCGGCTCGCCACCATCGATCGACACCATCGCCCAACACGGCTTATCGGTGTCGGAACACCACGCCTTCACAACCAACTCGCGCGATTCGTCAAGCGCTGTTACCGCCACCCTCGGTGACACGCGGCTCACGTCGGTCCGCGCCAACAGAAGCTCCGCGACCCGACGGATCTCGGCACGCGCGCGCCGCGACTCCCTCGAACGACGCGCCGATGCGCGCGCTTCCGCCCGCATCGAGCGAATGGGCTCTCCCTTGAAATCCCCGCGCCGAGCCGATGCGGATTCAGCCGATTCGGCTCGTTCCAAACCGATCGCGCGACGCGCCTCGGGTTCCCCCATCGACGTTGCCCCGGCGCGAGGCTCCGAGCCGCGAGTCGGCGCACCCTCTCGCCCAGCCAAAAACGCGATTGTCAGCGCGGCGCCCCCAACAAAGAGCAGCACCGCGAAAGCACCGCCCAACCCCAAGCGTCGTCGTGCCCCCGTAATCGCCTGCGATTCAAACGACGTCGTTGTCTCAGCCTTGCCGTCTCTTGGGCGCGCCACCGGTTCGTCCGGTGTCGACCGATGAACAACCGGCAACGGTACGACCGTCTCCTTCGTCGGCCCCGAAAGTGCGCGTCGCATCTCGCGCGTCGACTGGAATCGGTCCTCCGGGCGCTTTCGCGTCGCGCGCGCAATCACGGCCGCAAGGTACGCGGGCGCCATTTTCTCAACTGCGGGCGGCAACGCCGGCACTTCTTCATAGAGCTGCCGCATCATCACTTCGCGGCTGTCAACGCCCTGAAACGGCGCCGCACCCGACAAAAGCTCGTACAGCATGAGCCCAGCCGCGTAGATGTCGCTTCGCGCGTCCGCAAATCCACCCGCGATTTGCTCGGGCGCAATGTAATACGGCGTCCCAACAACCACGCCCGTCGCCGTCAGGCTCGGCTCGCTCGGACCAGTTGGCTCGTCGAGGATTTTCGCGATGCCGAAGTCGAGCAACTTCACGAACACGCCCGCCTCGCCCGCCTCCATAAGAATGACATTCGACGGCTTCAAGTCGCGGTGCACGACGCCGCTCGCGTGCGCGTGTTCGAGCGCGTGCAAGACCTGCGAAACGACCGAGACCGCGATGTTGGCCGGAAGTGGCCCGCGGTCGCGAAGCCCGTCCGCAAGCAAAATCCCGCGCACAAGCTCCATCGCAAGGAAAAGCTCGCCTTGCTCGGTCTGTCCAAAGTCGATGAGCGTCACGATGTTCGGGTGCGACAAATTCGCGATGATTTGCGCCTCGCGACGAAATCGCCGAACCGCCGCCGTATCCCGCGACACACCGGCCTGTAAAATCTTAAGCGCGATCGGGCGATTCACACTGATCTGCGTCGCCTCGTAAACGATGCCCATCCCTCCCTCGCCGAGACAGCGAACAATTCTGAATCGCTCCGCAACAACCGCCCCCTTTGGGTAAAGGCCCTCGTGCCCCTTTTTCGAAATCTCCGTCGTCTTCGCGAGGTCGTTACGCGCGCCCGCTCCGTGCCCGACATTGTCCCCGTCCCTTTGAGAAAATGTTCCCACCGTTAACTGTCATTTTAGCGATCGGCGAGATGAGCGTCCACCGAACGCAGGTTAAATCTCGCTTGTGACGAGCGACGACCGAGGCCCAAGAACCTCGACCTGCAGCATCCTTTTCTCTGCGCCGATACCGGCGTTGAATTCGACGAAGCGGTGGGCTACGACTGCACCCAGTCTGGACGGCGACCGCAATTCGTTCGTTGGTCCATGGCTTGGGAGGTGACCCGTGGGTGCTATAGCGGGCGTAATCTTAGCTGCTGGAGCGGGGCGTCGGTTTGGCGCTGAGAAGGCGACCGCGAAGTTTCGCGGGCGAACGTTTCTCGAGGGGGTGCTCGCGGGCCTTAAGGCGTCGGTCAACCCGATCGTCGTCGTCGTCGCGCCCGACACCCCCGAAACACACAACCACGCGCGCGCCCTCGGCCTCGGCATCGTCGAAAACCCGCACCCCGAACGCGGCCCGATTTCAAGCGTCGGCATTGCCCTCAACTCGTTTCTCGTGAACGCCGGCGTCGAAGCGGCGATGGTTGCGCCCGTCGATCAGGTCCTCGTCCGCGCCGCAACGGCCGCCGCGCTCGTGAACCGTTACCGCGCCGAGCCGGGGCTTTACGTCGCGAGCCACCGTGGAAACCGTGGGCACCCGGTGCTCATCCCGCGCGCGCTCTGGATCGCCATCGAAGAGCCCATGGGCGGCAAAACGCTGCGCGACGTCACGGCCGATGCCGCGCTCGTCGACGTCGAAGACGAAAGCGTCCTTTGGAATATCAACACGCGCGAGGAGCTGGACAAGCTCGAAAGCTCGTCCAAGCCCTAGCGACCTTCGGAGGAACAATGTCCGATGTGACCTATCAAAACCTCACCTATCGCCTTCCCGAAATTGAACACCGGTACGGCCCCAGCGTTCACATCCTCTCGGACCCCGTTTTGCTCTCGCACGTCGGACTCTTGGCGGCGCGCACCACTCAGCAGCCCCTCGTCAACCGCCTCGTCACCAATATTTACTACGAGCTCATCCGCGCGGTCGTGAACGCCGAATTCCCACGCAAACGCGTCCGCATCGATTCGCGCATGATCGAACACAACCCGCGCGGCTTTTACGACGGCGAGATCGTCGATGCCACAACGCGCGTCGTGACGGTCGACATCGCCCGCGCCGGCACGCTGCCCTCGCAAATCTGCTTCGACACCTTGAACGGCCTCCTCGATCCGACCGGCGTCCGCCAAGACCACTTCATCATGGCGCGCACGACCGACGAGGCCCAGCACGTGATCGGCGCGAACATTTCGGGCAGCAAAATCGGCGGCGACATTCGGGGTCGCATCGTCCTTTTCCCGGACCCGATGGGCGCAACGGGATCATCGCTGTCAACGGCGATCCGCGTCTACAAAGACCAGTACGGCGGCGGCGCGCAAAAGATGATCACGATCAACATCATCGTGACGCCGGAATACATTCGCCGCATGCAAAACGACCACCCCGACGTCCTCGTGTACGCCGTGCGCCTCGATCGCGGGCTCTCGGACGACGACGTTCTCGCGTCGGTTCCAGGCACGCATTGGGATCGCGAGCGCGGCCTCAACGAGCACCAATACATCGTGCCGGGCGGCGGCGGGCTCGGCGAGGTGATGAACAATGCCTACTGCTGAAAACGAACGGCCCATGCGCATCGGCGAAGACTTTAAGGTGCTTCTCGCAGCCGACGACATCGCAACACGCGTTCGCGAGTTGGGGCAAGCGATCACGCGCGATTACGAGGGCAAGGAGTTGACGCTCGTCGCGGTTTTGAAGGGGAGCTTCCTCTTTATGGCCGACCTCGCGCGCGCGATCGACCTGCCGCTGACGTGCGAATTCCTTGGGCTGTCAAGCTACGGGTCACGACGCGAGTCGAGTGGCATCGTGAAGATTACGCAAGACTTAACGCAACCGGTGAAGGGCCGCCACGTCCTCGTCGTCGAGGACATCATCGACACGGGACTCACCATCAGCTACCTCATCTCGAACTTGCGAACGCGGCTCCCGGAGTCGGTCCGAATCGCCGCGCTCCTCTACAAGCCCGACAACAACAAGATCCCATGCAAGATCGATTACTTGGGCTTTACGATCCCGAACAAGTTCGTCGTCGGGTACGGGCTCGACCTCGACGGCTGTTATCGCAACTTGCCGTTCATCGGCGTAAAATCGCCAGACGACGCCGCATGACAGCCGGCGCGGGAGGAACCGCCCCAGTGACCGACAAGGAAAGCCGCGAACGGCGAATTCTGTCGGTGCTGTTTGCGCTGTCGAAAGTGACGAACTCCGAGATTGGCGTCGAGGGCCTGCTTCGGGCGGTCGCCTGCGAAGTCAAAGATCTCATGGGCGCCAACTCCTGCTCGGTGATGCTCCTCGACGACGCGCGGAGCTGCCTCAAGAACAAGGCGGCGGCTGGTCTCACGCCTCTCGAGGAAGAACGCATCACCTTCGTCATGGGCGAAGGCGTCGCTGGAATCGTCGCCGCGACGGGGCGCCCCGCGATCATCGACGACGCGACGTTCGACCCGCGGTTCGCGACAAAACCCGGCCAAGTTTTGACCATCATGAGCCTCGCGTGCACGCCGCTCGTCCTGCGCGGCGAGGTGATTGGTGTCATCACTGTCACGCACCCGGAAAAAAGCGCGTTCAACAACGACGACGTTCAACTCCTCACGGTCCTGGGCAACGCCATCGTTCTCGACATCGAAAACGCGCGACTCTATCGCCTCGCGGTCACCGACGCACTCACGCGCGCCTTTAACCGGCAATACCTTTACAAAAAGCTCCCCGACGAAATTGAACGCGCGCGCCGCTACAACGACTCGCTATCGCTGATGATTTACGACATCGACAACTTCAAGGCGTTAAACGATTCAAACGGACACCCAGCCGGCGATTACGTTTTATCGCGCTTGACGACGCTCGTGCGCGAAAATCTGCGCGAGACCGACACGCTCGTGAGGTGGGGCGGCGACGAATTCCTCGTCGTCCTTCCGCGCTGCGATTCGCAGATGGCACTCAACCTCGCCGAACGTCTCGTGCGTCGCATCGCCGGATGCGAATTCCCTTGGGGCGGAACGCCGCTCAGTCTGACGCTGTCCATCGGCGTCACCGCGCTCGCGTCAACCGATGGCGCCGAGGACCCGCTCATCGCGCGCGCCGACCAGGCCCTTTACGCCGCAAAATCCGCCGGGCGCAACCGCGCAACGTTGGGATGAAGTTCATTGAGGCAGGATCCCTGGGAGGTTTTATGCGAATCCACGGTTCGATGACGCTATTGCTGCTTGCGCACACAATGACGCTGGCTCTCGCATGTAAGAATCTTGAGCCGTCTAACACTGGAGTTGATGGCGGGAACGCCGGTGGAACGGCTGACGCAGGCGCTGATGCGGGCGTGGACGCGGGTGCGGACGCGGGCGTGGACGCGGGTGCGGACGCGGGCGTGGATGGCGGGACGGGCGCGGATGCAGGTGCGGATGCGGGCGTGGATGGCGGGACGGGCGCGGATGCAGGTGCGGATGCGGGCGTGGACGCGGGCGCGGATGCTGGATTCGACGCTGGCATGGCCGGCATTCCCTGCGATCCGGCTATCGACGCCGGCGCGAACGCGTATTCCCTCCGGATAGACCAGTTCGGAAATGTTTTCGGTGTTCGTCAAACGTGCGCAAGCTGGCCCATGTTTTTTCAGGGCGACGTCTTTGCGCGCCGATTCCCCGCGGATGCCGCAGCGGAACCCGAGATCAAGATCAACCTTTATAGCCCCGATTTTTGTGGAAGGGTTTCGCTCGAAACGTATGGCCCTCGCAACGCCGCGATTATATGGCCAATGCGGGAGAACGGTGGCGACGGAAATTATAACCTTTACCAGAAGCAGTTTGTCGCAAGCGTTGATGGTGACGGCGGGTGGACCACCACCGACCAATTGACGACCACAAATACTGAGCACTACTACAATGGCGTGGGGGCTGGCGTCGGTGCGACCGGCCGATTGGCTGTCGTCGGCACGAAAACAGTTGATCAGTATT
>JACPTQ010000002.1 GCA_016192705.1 Deltaproteobacteria bacterium
CGGAATGGCGAGGGCGACGGAACACCCGAGACCTTTGTGTGCTCGGAGTTGCAAATGCCGGTTGTGCTCGACCAAACTTGGTGTCGCGGCAGTGCCGCGCAGCCCGCAGCCCCACCTTTGCGCAGGGTCTGCAGCGCGATATTGGCTGGGATCACCGAGCTTTCGCTTACCTTTGAACTCCGGCTCTGTCACGCGAGTCAGTTCAGACCCGAGGACGTCGGCGCGCCGAAGCGGGACCTGCCGACCCTACCTAAGGAAGAGAACAGCCTGCTTATCCGGGGATCGAGGCGATTGATGCGACCCGCCGCGTTGTGTAGCATCGCGGGTTAATGCCGCGCCGCACCGACATTAAAACGATTTTCGTGATCGGGAGCGGGCCGATCGTCATCGGGCAGGCGTGCGAATTCGATTATGCCGGAACGCAAGCGGTGAAGGCGCTGCGGGCGGACGGGTTTCGGATCGTCTTACTGAATTCAAACCCGGCGACGATCATGACCGACCCGGAGTTTGCGGACGCGACTTACATCGAGCCGATTACGCCGGAAGTCGCGGAGGCGATCATCGCAAAAGAGCGGCCGGATGCGCTTTTGCCGACGCTCGGCGGGCAGACGGCGCTCAACTTGGCGCTCGCGCTGCATGAGAACGGCGCGCTCGCACGGCACGGCGTGAAGCTCATCGGCGCGTCGGTCGAGGCGATCCACAAAGCGGAAAGCCGCGAGGCGTTCAAGGAGGCGATGACGCGGATCGGGCTCGATGTACCTAAGTCGCGAACGGTGCGAAATCTTTCGGAGGCGCGCGCGGCGCTTGATGAAGTCGGCGTTCCGGCGATCATTCGGCCGTCGTTTACGCTTGGCGGTTCGGGTGGGAGCATTGCGTACACGCGCGAAGAGTACGAGGGGCGCGTTGAATGGGCGCTCCGACAGAGCCCGCGTGGCGAAGCGCTGATTGAAGAGTCGGTCCTTGGGTGGAAAGAGTACGAGCTCGAGGTGATGCGCGATGGCGCGGGGAACGGCGTCATCATCTGCTCAATCGAAAACCTCGACCCGATGGGCGTCCACACGGGCGATTCGATCACGGTCGCGCCCGCGCAGACGCTGACTGACAAAGAGTACCAGGTGATGCGCGACGCGGCGCTCGCGGTGCTGCGCGAAATCGGCGTCGATACGGGCGGGTCGAACATCCAGTTCGCGGTACATCCCGAGACGGGGCGGATGATCGTCATCGAAATGAACCCGCGCGTGTCGCGCTCGTCGGCGCTTGCGTCGAAGGCGACGGGGTTCCCGATCGCGAAGATCGCGGCGCTCGTTGCGGTCGGGTACCGCCTCGACGAGATCCCGAACGACATCACGCGCGTCACGCCGGCGTCGTTTGAGCCGTCGATCGACTACGTTGTCACCAAGATCCCGCGGTTTGCGTTTGAAAAATTTCCGGGTGGCGATGCGACGCTGGGCGTGCAGATGAAGTCGGTGGGCGAGGCGATGGGGATCGGGTCGACGTTTGTCGAATCGCTGCGAAAGGCGGTTCGGTCGCTTGAGACGGGACGCACGCAACTCACCGGCGACACAACGCCGCGCGACGTCGTGATGGCGCGGGTCGGAAAACCGCACGCGGGGCGGCTCTTTGATGTCGCACGGGCGCTCGAACTCGGCGTCGACATCGAAGAACTTTACGCGGCGACGAAAATCGATCGGTGGTTCTTGCGGCAGCTTCGCGACGCGGTGGAGGAAGAAGGAAAGGAAAAATGCAACCACAGAGACACAGAGAAACAGAGATCTGAGGGAGAAGAAAAAAGCGATAGGAAAAAGGATCTGGGTGCAGAGGCGGACGTTGCGTTTCGCAGGGTCGACACCTGCGCCGCGGAGTTTGAGGCGCAGACGCCATACCTTTATTCGACGCGCGCGCGGGGCGCGGTGTGCGAGGCGCGACCGACCGACCGGAAGAAGGTCGTGATTCTTGGCGGCGGCCCAAACCGCATCGGCCAAGGAATTGAGTTCGATTACTGCTGTGTCCAAGCGGTGTTTGGGTTTCGCGACATCGGATACGAGACCATCATGGTCAACTGCAACCCAGAAACCGTGTCGACCGATTACGACGTATCCGACCGCCTCTATTTCGAGCCGCTGACCGAACCCGACGTGCTCGCGATCGTGCGCCGCGAAAAACCGGAAGGCGTCGTCGTGCAGCTGGGCGGCCAAACACCGCTGAAACTCGCAGTCCCGCTCGAACGCGCCGGCGTACGAATTCTCGGCACGTCGCCCGACGCCATCGACCGCGCCGAAGATCGCGAGCGCTTCGCGGCCCTCATCACGTCACTCGGTCTCATGCAGCCCGAGAGCGGAATCGCGCGGACCGTTGACGAGGCGGCAAGTGTTGCCGCGCGGCTCGGCTTTCCGCTCCTTCTTCGTCCGTCGTACGTGCTGGGCGGACGCGCGATGCAGGTCGTTTACGACACAGATGCTTTCAGGGCCGCCATTCGCGAAGCGTTCGAAGCGTCCCGCGGGCATCCGGTGCTCGTCGACCGATTCTTGAACGACGCAACCGAAGTCGATGTCGACGCGCTCGCGGATGGCGACAGCGTTGTGCTCGCGGGCGTTCTCGAGCACATCGAGGAAGCCGGTGTCCATTCGGGCGATTCGGCGATGGTTCTACCGCCGTTTTCGCTCACGCCGGAAGTGCTTACCGCCATTGAGCGTGCGACGGTTTCTCTCGGTCGTGCGCTCGGCGTTCGCGGCCTCATGAACATCCAGTTCGCCGTCAAGGACAACGTCGTTTACGTTCTCGAAGTCAACCCACGCGCGTCGCGCACCGTCCCGTTTGTCAGCAAAGCGACCGGACTTCCCATCGCGCGCATCGCAGCGAAGCTCATGGTGGGAACGACGCTCGCCGAGTTGGAGATCCGCCACGTCCCTCGGCCGCGTTACACCTTCGTCAAGGAGTCGGTTTTCCCGTTCTCGAAATTCCCGGGAACAGACACGGTGCTGGGACCCGAAATGAAATCGACGGGCGAAGTGATGGGTGTTGATTCGGATGTTCATCAGGCGTTCGGCAAAGCCCAGGCGGCCGCCGGAAACGCCATTCCCGCGCACGGAACTTTCTTCATCTCGGTTAAGGCGGATGACAAAGCGGCGGCGTGCGACTTAGCGCTTCGGCTCCATTACCTCGGGTTCACACTCATCGCCACCGACGGGACCTGCGCTGCGATCCGCGGAGCGGGAGTTCCGTGTCAGCGCGTGAACAAGGTTGCCGACGGGAGCCCGCACGTGGTGGACCGCATACGCGCTGGGTGGATTCAAGGCGTCATCAACACGACCATTGGGCGCCAATCGCTCATCGATTCGCACTCAATTCGGCAGACGACGGTTGCCCACGGGGTCCCTTACTTCACGACGATCGCCGCGGCCCGCGCGGCCGTGGGCGCGATCGAGGGAACTCGAGAGAAGCGGCTCGTCGTGCGCGCGCTTCAAGAGATCCACCGTGAGCAGGCGTCGCACTAGCGTTTTTCTCACGGTGGGACTGGGGTTCGCCGGATGCGCGAGCGGGCCGGTCGGCGCGGGTTTCAAGTTGCCACCGTCCCCGACGGAGTACGTATGGTCGCGCGAGTACTCGCAACGCGAGCGGAGCTGGGCCGAGGCGGTTGCGCAGCACTTGCAACTTGAGCCGGGCGTTTGGCTTGGGATCTGGACCGACGACCGAGGGACGGGGCTGCCGGCGTTTGTTCGGGCGGTGACACCGAACTCTCCGGGCGCCGATCCGGGCGTCGTCTACCTGTTTCATGGTGACACGCGGCGTCTCGCCTGGATTCGCGCGCACAAGTACCGGCCGTTCCGACTCGCGCATGTTCGATTCGTTCAAGTTTATCCTGGCGACCGACTCATCGGCGACGGCGTCTTCGATCGACTCCTCGTGGTCGACTGGCCGGGCGATACGGGACGCACGCTGCTTTCCGCGTCGCGCCGGGCGATGGCGATGAGTGGGATACTCGGAGTTGTCGAGCGAAAGGGGGCGCCTTCCGAAGTCACGTTGCGCCGAATGGCGAAGACGCTCGGTTTGCTCTGGACCGGCAAGGGCGAACTTGGCGACGGTTCGGTCCTTCACGTTTTCTCGCGCACCCGATAATCAACAAATCGTCAGCGAAACAGAACCTAACGAAACCCACGCCCCACGTGGATTTCAGGCGTCACCTTCGCTACACTTGAGTTTGGAGACCCCCGTCCTTGGGAGACGAACGATGAGAGCAAGGGAATTAGAGAGTGGGCGAATTCCAACGCCGCGCCAAGTCTTTGAGGCGCTCGACCGATACGTGATTGGGCAAACATACGCGAAGCGCGCGATATCGATCGCGGCGTACAACCACATGAAACGGCTGGTTGAGCGAGCCGCTGGAAAGAAGGGGCTTATCAAGAAGTCGAATGTGCTCATGATTGGACCGACGGGAAGCGGGAAAACCCATATTTCGCGGCAACTCGCGAAGGTTTTGGATGTACCGTTTGTGGTGGTCGACGCGACCGAATACACCGAGGCCGGGTATTACGGAAAAGACATTGAGGTCATGGTCGCCGAGCTCTTGTTCAAGACGGGACAAAACGTTGAGGAAACGGAGCGCGGGATTATTTTTGTCGATGAGATCGACAAGATCGCGCGGAGGAGCCACGGTGCGCGAACGGGCGCGGGGAGCCGCGACATCGGTGGTGAGGGCGTGCAGCAGGCGTTGCTCAAGTTGCTTGAGGGGACGGAGGTGTTCGTGCCGCTCAATGTCACGCAACACTGGGCGAAGCACGACTTTGTTCAGGTCGATACGACGGACATCTTGTTCATCTGCGCGGGGACGTTTTCGGATATGTATGCGTATGGCGGCGAGAAGGCGATTGGAATGCGCCCGAGGGATGGTGCAAACGACGGTAAGACGAGAGAGGCGGGGCCGGCGGCGGCGACGAAGCGCGCTTCGGAGAAGGACCTTCTTGAATACGGGATGCTGTCGGAGTTTCTGGGGCGACTTCCGGTCGTCGTGGAGCTCGGAGAGCTCACGCTTTCGGAGCTTGAGCGCGTCATGACGGAGCCGCCCGATTCGATTGTGAAGGAGTACCAGCATCTGCTTGCCGCGGACGACATCCAACTCCGCGTTGAGGCGGAGGCGGTGCGGGCGATTGCCGGTCACGCGATTCGAAAGCGGACGGGAGCGCGGGGGCTGCGTTCCATTTTTGAGCGCGTGATGCACGACGTCTTGTTCGAAGCGCCCGAGCGACGGGGCGAAACCATCGTCGTTGACGAGCGGTTCGTCGCGGAGCGTTTGAGTCAACGACGGGAATAGGTTATTCGCTCCGGAGGCCGATCCAGTAGACTTCGTCGTCATGGAGAGATGACCGAGCGGCCGAAGGTGCACGACTGGAAATCGTGTGTCCCGCCAAAAGTGGGACCGTGGGTTCGAATCCCACTCTCTCCGTACGAATTAGTTTCGCAATCCACGGTGGGCTTCGGGCACGTGCAGTTGCGCTCCCATGCGGGAGCGCGAGACAGAAGCGTGTAGCGAATCCCACTCTCTCCGATGATCCGTTATCGCTCCCATGACCTCGCTGCGACAGCCTTGACACCCCGGCTTGCTAAGTCCAGCGGCCGGTGTTATCGATAAAGAAAGGAATGAATGAGCGTTCATTCATTTTAAACGGCGAAGAGGAGGGCACGCATGATCTCGTTTACGCTCGAAGAAGAAGAGCGGCTTCTCCAGGAGACGGTTCACAGTTTCGCGGAAGTGGACATCCGCCCGCATTACCGTGATTCCGAGAAAACTGGGGTGCCTGACGCATTGCGAAAGAAGTTTCACGAGCTCGGTCTCACAGGGCTGGACCTGCCCGCCGAACTCGGCGGCACGGGACTCACATGGCTTGCGCGCAGCCTCGTTCTCGAAGAACTCGGTTGGGGCGATGCGGGCGTCGCGGTCGACCTCGCCAGTCAAGCCGGCGTGCTCGCGATCCTCGCGCTTGGGGACGCCGCGCAGCAAAAGCGCGTCCTCGCTCCCCTCGCCGCCGGAAACGCTGTCCAGAGCGCGCTCGCGTTTTCGGAGGCCAAAGCCGCACCGCAGGGCGGATTCGCAACCACGGCGCGTCGCGACGGCGATTTCTACGTCTTGGACGGTGAGAAGGCGTTCGTTCATGGTGCCGGCTCGGCCGACTTTATGGTGGTCTTCGCGCAAGTCGAACCCGATAAAGGATGGGACGGCATCGGCGCCTTTGTTGTCGACAAGGCCGCCCCCGGTCTTCGGCCCGGAGCCAACGTTGAAACGACGGGCCTTTGCGGCGTCGAGAAACAGTCGTTGAAACTTTCGGGCGTTCGCGTTCCAGCGATGAACCGCCTTCAAGGTGGCGCGGATTTTGTCGTTGCCGCCGAGACACTCTTTCGCAGGCTGGGGCTCAAGACGTCCGCGATCGCCGTCGGGATGGCGCGGGCCGCGTACGAATATGCGCTTCGATACTCCGAAGAGCGCGTCGCGTTCGGAAAGCCAATCGGCCACTTCCAATTCATCGCGTTTACGCTGTCGGACATGGCAATGGCCGTTGACGGTGCCCGCTGGATGGTGTGGCGCGCAGCAACGGAGCTCGACCAGGGTCGCGATGGTCGCGCCGAATGCGCGATGGCGTATTCGCACGCACTCGAGACGGCGATGTACGCCGCCGATTGGTCTGTCCAGATTCTGGGTGGCCACGGGTACATCTGCGATCACCCGGCTGAGAAATGGATGCGCGATGCAAAGACGCTGGCACTTTGGGGCGGCTCGCGCGAATTCGCAAATGCCGTTGTTGCGGACGCGATCGTCGGCGCGACACCCGCCGCCTGCGATCGACTGCCGGTTCACGACATTCAACCGGTCTACACGTAAGAGGAGGAGCGACCATGATCGATTTTACGCTCAGCGACACACATCAGAACATTCGCTCCATGGTGCATTGGTTCGCCGAGGCCGAAATGCGACCGCTTTCGCTGCAAGCCGACCGAGAGTGCAAAGTGCCCGACGAGCTCGTGAAGAAGCTCATGCAGATGGGCGTCGCGTCCGGTGGCACGCCCGAAACGATGGGCGGCAGTCCGGATGGGATTGGCGCCGACAAAGACAAGCGCGGCAAGAAACAGATCAACCGAATTTCGGTCATCGGCTCCGAGGAGCTCGCGTGGGGCGACCCTGCGATGATTCTCGCGATTCCGGGGCCGGGGCTCGGGGCGCCACCGGTTCGCTTTATGGGAACACCAGAGCAACGCGAGCGGTTTTTCGCGCCGTTCAAGGATCTCGAGACGGCGCACTACGGCGCGTACGCGCTGACGGAACCGGGCGCGGGGTCCGATGCGGCGGCGATTTCAACGACGGCCGTCAAGGACGGGAACCACTACGTCTTGAATGGCGTCAAGTGCTTCATCACGAACGGCGCCAAGGCGATCTGGAACGTCGTCTTTGCGACCATCGACAAATCGAAGGGGCGCGCGGGGCATCGCGTGTTTGTCGTCGAGAAAGGAACGCCTGGATTTCGCGTCGGGCGCATCGAGGAAAAAATGGGGATGCACGCGTCGGAAACGGCGGAGCTCATTCTCGAGGATTGTCGCGTCCACCAAGACAATTTGCTGGGCGGCGAAGCGCACTACGCGAGCAAAGAGGGGTTTATGGGCGCGATGAAGACGTTCGATTTGACGCGCCCACTTGTTGCTTCGATGGCAACAGGAATTGCACGCGCGGCTTACGAACGAGCGCGAGATTTTTTCAAAGAGAACTACATGACGGGGCGGCCCATCGCACGCTATCGTGTCATCGCCGATAAGCTCGCGGAGATCGCGCGCAACATCGATGCGGCGCGGCTCATGGTGTGGCGTGCCGCGTGGATGGCCGACGAGGGGATTCCCAACACGAAGGAGGCGTCGATGTCGAAGGCGTACGCGGGGCAGCTCGCGACGAAAGCGTGCATCGACGCGATTCAAGTCATGGGTGCGGCGGGGCTTTCACGCGACGGATTCGTCGAGAAGTGGTTTCGCGACATTAAGGTGTACGACATCTTCGAGGGGACGGGCCAAGCGCAGCGCATCGTCATCTCGAAGCGAATTCTTCAGAACTTGAAGTCGTTCTAGATTGTCGTGGTGCCCGCGGGCTCCGTGTGCTTGCGCTTCCTCGCACAACGACCGACAATTCGCTCATGCATCGATCTCACGGCGACGGAACGGTCGATCGCGCGCGGTTTCGCCGAATCGGAACAAACGTCATTTTCGAAGTTGGCTCGCTCGTCTTTCACCCCGAGAACATCGAACTCGGCGACAACATCTATGTCGGTCACTACGCCATCCTGAAGGGCTACCACAAAAACACGATGCGGATTGGCGACGGCACCTGGATCGGCCAGCAGTGCTTCATCCACAGCGCAGGCGGCGTGACGATCGGGCGTGACGTTGGCATCGCGCCCCACGTACGAATCTTGACGAGCGCGCACGAGGAGACCCCGCGCGGAACACCGGTCATGCACGGCCCGCTCACATTTGCACCGGTCGCGCTTGAGGACGGTTGCGACGTTGGGATCGGCGCCGTGATTTTGCCCGGCGTCACGATTGGTGCCGGCGCGATTGTTGGTGCGGGCGCTGTCGTCACGCGGAGCGTGGCGCCGTTTTCGGTGGTGGCTGGGGTTCCCGCGTGCTTCGTGCGAATGCGAGACGATTGACGGGCTATCGCTCGTCGTCGGCGACCTGGCATTCAGCGGGTCGCGGGACGCTCTGAAGAATGTCGAGGGTTTCTTGGCGCTCAATGTATTGGGCGAGCGCGGGAATGGCGACACTTGAAACGAGCCCGAACGTTGCGAGAACCAGGATCAACTCGATGACGCCGAAGCGCCGGTGCCGACGGGAAACGCGATAGGAAGGGTGGGGTATTTTATTCGATTCCATCTGACCTATTGACTAAAGCAATCGAGATGCCAAACCGAGGCGCTGCAAAACCTCTGTGAAATCAGCGCGTGAAACCCGCGTCCTGACAGGCCGCGGCGCACTTAGGGGTCACAAATCCACACCCCATGGGGACTTTTTTACCTGGCCGGTCAATTCCGCCCGAACCGATTCGATGGCGACTTAGGAGCTGAACGAGACGTCTAGGATTTCGTATTCGCGTGCGCCATTCGGCGCTTGAACCGTCACAACGTCGCCAGCCGTCTTCCCGATGATGGCGCGCGCAACCGGCGATGAAAACGAAATGAGGCCGTTCTTTAGGTCGGCTTCATCGACGCCCACGATTCGATAAGCAACCTCTTTGCCAGAATCGGTGTCGGCCAGGCGTACGCGGGCACCAAAGACAACTTTCTCGCCCGACAGCTTCGTCGTATCGACCACCTCGGCGTGTCCCAATTTGTGGTCGAGGTCGCGAATACGCGCCTCAACGAATCCCTGCCGCTCTTTCGCCGCATGGTACTCCGCGTTCTCTGACAGATCGCCGTGCGCCCGCGCCGTTTCGATCTCGAGGATGATCTTAGGCCGTTCGATTTCCTTCAATCTCTTCAACTCGTCTTTCAATCGTTGATGACCTTCGACGGTCATTGGGACCCTATCGGCCATTATTACCTCCGGTTACTTTTCTGAATCGGACTTCGTGTTGTTGGCGTCTCGCACAATCGGTTCCGACCGCTTGATTCGGAACTTTGTGTCCACCTTGGGTTTGACGCGGTCATGGCTCGGAACGAATCGAACTTCCGTTTTAATTTCGAACGTGAGACTCGTGAGAAGCTTTTGCACTTCCGCCCCAACGTCAACTCGATCAAGAAAGGCGCGCAGTTCACGGCCGAGAGTTTCAACAACCTGATCTTTCGAGTGCCCCAAGCGATCGATGACGGCATCCACGGCATCTTTGGGAAGCGAAAGGTCGGTCACGGCGCGGCGAACGCTGTCCTCGGTAAGAAACACGGCGCCGAGCCCCGTGAGGAACGCGCGGCGAACGATTTCGGGGACGAGCGCCTCAATCCGATTGCGAATCGAGGGATCGTCCTTTCCCTGCTTGGCGCGCCCCCGATTTTCCGCCCCCGTTGCCCCCATGTCATCGTGTCCAGCCATAACCGCTCACAACCCTACCACATCTTGGCGACGCACGAAGATGGAAAGTCCGCCCGGCCAAGGAACCCGGAACCAGTCGCCTTGGGCTTCAATCACGCGCACCTTCCGGCCCGCGCGAACGACGGCCACCGCATCCTCGCGCTCCGAGGGGCCCAGGCGAAAAGTTGCCTCGCGGGCGACGACGATCGCGGCGCGGTTCCACCTCTCGGCGTAACGTCGGCCACCCCAAAGCGCGAACGCCGCGACGAAAAGAAGGAGCGACACGAGCGCGCCAAAAAACAGACCTACACGCAGGCCACGGCGCACGACGAAACGAAGTGCGATGAGAAGGCCAAAGAGCAGCAGCGAAGAAACCAGCAGCAGGATTTCGCTTTCCGCGGGTGAAAATCGGAGCGGAAAGTCGACCCAAAACGGAACGACCTCCTCGCGCATCTCGTCGCCCGACCACGCGCTCCGCTCAAGCTCCTTTTTGACCCAAGAGAGGTTGTGTGCGGCGTCCGCATGCCGTGGGCGAATCCGAAGCGCCTTTTCGTACGCCGCGCGCGCGCGTGCCCAATCGCCCGTTTTTGCATGCGCGTTGCCCAAGTTGAAAGCGACGTCGGCGTTCGGGACATTTTTGAGGAGCGCTTCGTATTCGGTGGCCGCGTCGCGGTAATTTCCGGCGAGGTAGGCGCGATTCGCCGATTCAAAGGATGGCGCACCGGCGGCCGCGGCAACGAAGCCGAGCGTAACGAAAAAAGCGGGCATCATGGTTGGCGAACCTCGCGTGCAAGATCCGCGATCGCGGACAACGCGAGCTGCACCGTTGTCGCGACGACATCCGCTGAAACGGAACCCGGCGCGAAACGGGCGGACTCGCACACCTCAATGACGCGCGAAAGCTTCGCGGCGCTGGCCGCAGCTGCGCCTAAGTCCATAAGGGCTTGCTCAAGCTCAGCCCGTGTCAGGGCAACAGGCGACAGGTCCGCGCGATGGTGGACAAACTCGTTCACAACGCGAAGGACAGCCGCGCAAACTTCTGCGGGGCGGTCGGTTCCCCGGGCCAGACGCGCGAGGGCTCGCTCGGCCGCTCGGGCGGCTCCACGCTGCGCGGTGACATGTGCTCGCGCGGCACGACGACGTAGAGTGGCGAGTGCGATGAGGACGACGAGATAGACGGCAGGCGGACCGCTCGCCACGGCGAGAAGGACACTTGGCGACGCGAAGACAGCCTCTCCCTCGGGCGCGATGGGCTCGGTGTGGATAGGGCGAAGCGCGTTCATCGGATCAACGACCGGTGCCGCGGGTGCCGGTGCGGGAGCGGAAGGCGCGGGTGCGGACCTCGGCGCCGCTGCGGCCGGCCCACCTTCGACTTCGATCGTTCGTGGCGGCGTCGTAACGGATTGATAGCGTCGCGCGTTGGGATCGAACCAGTGGAAAGAAACCGACGGCAGAGCAATGAGTCCGCCATGCGTCGGGACGATCGAAAAGTCGACGACCTTCCGAAAGGCGATCGAATCGCGCGTTCCGCTGTTGTCCTCGACGACCTTCGGAAAAACGCGGAAGGACGCGGTTTGCGCGGGCGCCGGAATATCGATTTGCCGTGCGGCGCCTTCTCCAGACAGCGAAACGCGAAGAACGAGGGGCGTGTTCGCGGCGACCTTGAGCGCAGGGTCGCGCCATTCGGCATCAAACTTGAGGCGGCCAACGTTGGCTTCGACAAATCCCGATGGGCGGCCGTCCGCGGGGAGCGGCCGCACCGTAATCGTCACAGGGCGCGAGCTGCGCGAAATTTTCTTGGCGCGAAAGAAACCGAGCGAGACCGCCGTATCGACCGTCATCGCCCCGATTGTCAAGTCGCCCGGCTTTAGGGGCACAAGAATTTGGCGCTTCACGATGTGAACGTTGAAGCGATGTCCCTCGACGATGCGCTGAGAGCTGGTCCGGTCGGGCGGAACGCGAATCTCGTCGACGAGGAAATCGCTCGCGACGGGCATCTGCGGAAAGCCCGGCTGCTCCGTGATCCCTGTCGTAACGTTGATGAAGAGCTGCCACTCGACGGTGATCGCCTCCCCAACGAAGACATCCGTCTTGGAGGCGACCGTTCGCATAAAAAGCTGGCGATCGAACGTCGGCGCGTCAACGCCTCCCATGCCTCCGCTCATAGCGCCCCCGGCCGGCGGCTGCCCCACGCGGATCGTCAGGATGTTGCTTCGAATCGGCTGCCCGCTGACGCGCGCGGTCGCGGGACCTATGGTGTGGACTCCGGGCGTTCTGGCGCGAAGCGAGTAAGTGTGGGTTTGCGTGTGAACGTTGAGGGTTGGGCCCATCCCCATCTGGATCTTGTAACCGGACGACGTCGACGGCGAACCGATTAAATCGAAGCCCTGTCGAAAGTCGGGCGCGCGGACGCGGTCGAGCGGCTCGTTCGCGTCTCGCGAAATCTCGAACTCAACCTCGAACTGCTCACCGACCTGCACAGCGTTACGTTCGCTGCGAAGCGCGAGAGTCGCGGCGCTCGCGGACCCTGAAAACAAGAAAGCAAGAGAAACCACGGAGACACGGAAGCACCGAGGTTTCACGGAGGATTCTCCGCGCCATCCTTTCTCGGAATCCCCCTGTCTCCATGACAATTTCACCAACATTTCTTAACTACCACGTGTACTTCGAAGTCGGGCGCCCATTCTGGGGCGGGCGCAGCGGCGCGAGTTTCATCGGCCGCTCGGCCTTCTGCGCGGCGTCCTGCTGTTTCTTCGCCTGCTCGGGGACATTCTTATCCACCGGGTTTTGTTTTGGCTCCGTCTTCTGATCGTCTTTCTTTTGGTCTTGCTTATCGTCCTTTTTCTGGTCCCTTTTTTCGTCTTTCTTTTGGTCCTTCTTGTCGTCCTTTTTATCCTCTGGCTTTCCCCACGGAAACGCGACGAGCCCAATCCGCGCCGCATCGCCATACTTCGCAAGAACCGCCTCGACCGTCGCCTTTGCCTTTTCCCACCGCCCATGCCGCTGCATGCTCTCGCTTCGGTCGAGCACGACGACAACGTTAACCGCGCCCGCAAGATCCGGCGTCTCCTCGCCCGCCACAAGCGGCTTCGAATTGAATCCTCCGAGCGCCGCGAGCTTCGCCAGCATCCGTTCGTCACTTGCCCCCGTAAATCCAACGACCGCCGTCCGAACGCCCAACTTCGTCAGCTCCTGAATCGACTCTTCCGGCTTTCCGCCGCACGTATCGACTCCATCTGTCACAAGCACAGCAACCGACCGCTCCGCGCGATTCTTAAACGCCTTGATCCCGGCCGCCTGCTGAAGCGCCGCGCCGAGAGCCGTCTTCTCCGCGGGTTTCTGCGCCGCGACAACTTCACGAATCTTCGCCGCAGTTTTTTCCGCCGGCTCCACAACAACTTCCGCGGGCCCGCATTCGCCCGACTCCTTCTCGCGATCGTCCCACGGGAAAAGCATGAGCCCAATCGACACGCCGTCGGACCACTTCGCATCGACGAGCGCCGTGACAAGCGCCTTCGCGTCGGTCCATTTCTCCTTATGACGCATCGACTGCGATCGATCGACCGCGACGATGACTTGCACCGGCAACCGATCGCGCGGAATCCCCGTCGTTTCTGGCGCCGCGGAGCCTTCCGCTCCCGCATCTGCAACAGCCCCCGCTTCCTCTTTCTTATCGCCCTTTTTCTTCTCCTCAGATCTCCGTGCCTCTGTGTCTCCGTGGTTACTCTTTTTCTTTTCTTCTCCCTCCACCGGCGCTAACTCCTTAATGGCCGCCTTTATCTCCTCGATCTCCGCCGCGCGATAAACCCGGTCGGCCGCGCGCCACCCAATCTTCCCCTTTTCTTGCATCGCCGTGAGTTTCGCCGGGTCCGCGCCTTTCGCGAACCCAACGACGAGCGTTGGCACCCCCGCGCGCCCAAGCGCCTCGACCGCTGCGCTCCCGTCGCCGCCGCACGTGTCCATCCCGTCGGTGACCACAACGACCGCCGTGCGATGCGCCTTGCTCGCCGTCGTCTTCAACCCCGCGATAAACCCAAGGGCCTGCGCGAGCGGCGTCTTCTCGGCTGGCTCCGGCGCATTCGCGAGCGCCTTCTTCACCTCGTCCGCACCGTTCGCCGGTGACACATACAAATTCCCCGCGAGACACTCGCCCTCTTCGACCTTCTCCTTCTCGTCGTCCTCGCGCTCCTTCTCGCGCTTCAACATCTCCTCGACGCGGAGCGCCACCTCAAGATTCCACTTCGCGTCGCCGTCGTCTGGTCGCGCCTTGAGAGCCTTCGAAAGCTCATAAATGGCGCGCTCGATGTGCTTCAACCGATCCGCCGCACTGACCGGCGTCTCCTGCCCTTCGGCCGTTTTTTTCTTCGCGACTCGAGCGAGGTTGACGAGCGTCGTTCCCGCATTGAACGTCGCGTTCGCTCGGTCGGCCGCGTCCGGTAACGCATTCGCCGCCTTCGCAAATTCGTCCTTCGCTTCCTCAAAGCGCGTTTGGCCGGCGAGCGCGATCCCGCGATTGAACCAAACGACGGGGCTGTTTTTGTGCGTCACGCCCGCGCGATCAAACGCCTCGAGCGCCTTCGCGTGGTCGCCCTTCGCGACGAGCTCTTTCCCATCCTTATTGTCGCTGTTCGGCCCCTTAAACGGATCCCACGCCATCGCCTGCACTGCGAGCAGCACCAACAAACACCTCGCGCTTGTGCCATTCCGATTCATCGAGCCGCCCCCGCAACCGCCGATTCTTTTTTCCTACCCCCTTTTTCTTCCTCCTCCGACCTCCCCAACTGCGCGGCACTGCCGCGACACCAATTTGATTCGTGCAACTCACTTCCATGTTCGGCGCTGGGTTCTCGATCATTTTCGGGTGTGTCTCTGTGGTTTCTCTTTTCTTCTCTTCTCCTCTCCCTCATCACCGCATCAAGCAAAAACAAAAAAAACGCCGGGAACAAGAAAAACGGAAACCGATCCTCGTACCTCGTCTCCAGTCGATCCGAGATGTCGCCGCGCGCGAGCTGCTTCAAGCGCGCATCAAGCGCCGCGAGGTCAACGCCTTTCACGGGGTCGACGAAAAACGCGTCGCCCGCGCCGACCTTCGCGATCCCCGCGAGCGTCGACGTCTTCATCTTCGTCATCACGACTTCGTTCGACTGCTTGTCGCGCAAAACCCCGGCCGGCGTCCCGTCTTCAAGCGTTTCGGGCACCGGTCCACCAACCTCCGTTCCAAGCCCAACCGCGAAAACTCGAATTCCGCGCTTACGTGCCGCCTCCGCATCCTTAACGGGGTCTTCGTCGTGCCCTTCGCCGTCGGTCACAAGCACAATGACGCGCGCACGCCGTCCTTCGTCATCCGCCTCGGCGCTGGTCGCGGGCTCCCTCGCCGCGTCACTTCGCCCCTTCTCGAGCAGCTCCGTCGCCGTTTTGATCGCGATGCTGAGCGACGTCCCGGGCGTCGGTGCGTCGCCAACATCCATCGTGTCGAGGTAAAGGCGCGCGAGGTGCTGATCGAGTGTCAACGGGCACGCGACGTAGGCATCGCCCGCAAACCCTACAATCCCCACGCGATCGCCCTCGAGCATGTCGAGAAGGCGCGGCAACTCGTGCTTCGCCCACTGGAGCCGCGAGGGCGCAAGGTCTTGGGCAAGCATCGAGCGCGACAAATCGAGTGCGATCGCGACGTCGATCCCGCGTCGCGCAAGGACTTTCTTTTCGCCCTCAGTCTGTGGGCGCGCTGCGGCGAGAACGAGAAGCGCGAGGGCTATCGAAAGGAGCACCGTTTTCAGTCGCCGGCGCCCTTCGTCAACCGACGCGAGCAGCGGGGCCACCAGCCGTGCGGTTCCAAGCGATGCCGTTAGGCGCTTTCGTCGCGCCGAGTCGAGAATTCGCGTTCCGACAAACACCGGAACAATCAACAGCCCCAGAAGAACCCATTCGTACTCAAACCTCACGGAAACGTCCTCCAGCGCGTGAGCCGCATGAGCTGTTCCAACAGAAGAAGCGCGAGCGCGGGGAACAAGAACCAGACGTACCGCTCCGACCAGCGGTAACTCGCGATGTCCTCGCGTCTCGTCTTCTCGAGCTTGTTCAAGATGTCATGAAACGTCTTCTCGAGCGCGCTCTTGTCCTGCGCCTCATAAAACTCGCCGCCCGTTTTTTCGCTCACAAGCTTGAGGAGTGGCGAGCGCGCTGCGGCCACGTCGGCGCCGAGCGCGTCGCCCTTTCCGACGAGGATTGAGTAGATGCGAATGCCGTACATCTTCGCGCGATCCGCGCCGCCCTCAGGTGCTTCGCCAAAATTGTGTTCGCCGTCGGTGAGGAGAACGATGACGCGGCTTTTTGCATCGCTGGGGCGCAGGCGATTGACGGCCGACGTGATCGCCGCGCCGATCGCAGTGCCGTCGCGCATCGAGCCCGCCTTGTAGCGCCCGAGGATGTCGCTCATCTTGAGATCGCTAAGGATGCGTTGCAAGACGCTGTGATCGAGCGTGAGCGGGCAGAGCGGGTACGCCTCGCTGTTAAACGCGACGAGGCCGATGCGGTCGGTGCGACGATCCTTGATGAACGCGGCGATGACTTCCTTTGCAACGTCGAGACGGTCTTTGCGTGTTAAGCCACCGGTGCGCGTCAAGTCGACGAGATCCGGTGCCTGCATGGAGCCCGAGATGTCGAGTGCGAGCGCGATGTCGATCCCTTCGTCGGATTTTCGCTCGATGCCGGAAGTTTGTGGACGTGAGAGCGTGAAAACGAGGCCTGCGAGACCAAGGCCACGAAGAACCTTTGGCATGAAGGCGAGCCGCTGCGCAAGCGAACGACGCGCGACAGAGAGTGCGGTGACGCTTGAAAACTTGAGCCGCGCGGAGCGTTCGCGCTCAAGCGAGAAGGTGACCCAAAGCGCAAGCGGGACGGCGAGCAGAAGGAGCAGCGCCGCTTCGCGCTCAAAGCGAAAACCGAACGCATCGCGAACGATCGCGTCGAGCCCGGCGGCCCAAGCGATGAGCAACAAAACGAACGGCAGAAAAATCGCGGCCGGCTTCAGCCACGGAATGCGGGCGCGCGCGATTTCGTCGAACGCCAGTCGACTCCGCCATTTCGCGGCGACATTCACGCCCGTATCTCCTCACCGCACGCAAGGCGCCTTTCCCCCGGCGTGATCGCGAAAGGATCCGCTCGCTGCGGCTCTCGGTAGATGGCACGCGCGTTCACAGTCCCCTCGCGGCGGTGCCTTCGGGCGATGTTGGCGGTGGTGGTGGCGGCGGCGACGCCGGGGACTCACCCGTGGGCGGCCGATCGGCCGGCGACGCGTTCGCCTGAGTTGCCGGAGGTTCCGGGAGTTCGCGCGTCGCCTCAATGAAAGCGCGCACCTCGTCGATCGTTGCCGCCCCATCGGCCGCGGTCGGCTTCATCTTCGCAAACTTCACGAGGTCAGCCTCCCCGAGCAGCGATTCGACGGTTGCCATTTGGAGCCCGCGCTGTGCACCGAGGGCCGCCACGGCGCGCAAAAGCTCACGCGTCGTGCACTCGAGCGCCTCGAAGTGATAACGGTTGCCGAGGTACTCGCGGAAAACGTCGCCCACGCGAACGTAAAACTCTTTCACCCGCTCGACCGCGAAAAGGTTCTCGAGCTCGATGGCGTCGAGCTTTTCGTAGGCAATTTCGTGCGCAGGTCGGGGCGGCGGCGCGGGCGCGAGATCGGCACCTCGCTTTCGACCCAAGCGGTACGCAACGCGAACGATTCCCGCGATGAGGAGGAGCGAGCCAAGGGCGATGGCGACGTAGAGCAGTGTCCAATTCTCCTCGATAAGATCGAGCGGCGGTCGGAGCGACTTGAGCGCCGGGTCCTTAACATCGGCGCCGATCGTTGGCAGAACCGCGATCTTCACGCGTTGCACCGCGACGGGCTTGGGTCCGAGAAGCGAAAGCTCGGGCGTCAAAAACGCTCCCAATCGATACGCCGCGATCTTGAGGGTAAACGTTGAACCATCCGGCGTCTTCGCGAAATTGCGCTCGAGGATGTCGAAGTCACCCCACTTTTCGGCGCCGGCGACCTCGGGCGGCATAATGTAGGCGGCGTCAGCGGCGTGTTTCAGCGGAATCGTGAGCGTGATGACGTCGCCAATTTTCACGCTGTCGGCAGACAACGCGGGGCGCACGACGGCTGACGGTGCAACGGGGGCCTTGCGCCGTGCGGATGCGGGTGCCGGAGTGGTTGCGGAAGCGGCTGCGGATGCGGAAGCGGTTGCGGTTGCGGAAACCGCGGCGGCCAGCGCGAACGTGAGCGCCAGATTCACCATCGCCGCGCCCGTCGCAAAAAGAACCCGACGATCGCCTGCACAAACGGCGCGCCCGTGCGCAAATCGAGGGTGTCGCATTTGAGTTTGCGAAAGAGCTGGTCCCGCGCCTCGCGCGCCCGCTTGACCTCGCGCACGACGTCGTCGCGCACACCCGCATCGCTCGTGTCGATCTGCACGAGCTCACCCGTCTCCGCATCCTCGACCGTCAACAGCCCGACGTCGGGCAACTCCTCCTCAATCTTGTCCGCCAAAATCACCGGGATGAGGTCGTGTTTTTCGTGAGCGATGCGAAACGCTTTCTCGTACCCCGTCGCCATGAAATCCGAGATGAGAAACGCGACGCTCTTTCGCTTCGACACGCGCGACAGATACGACAGCCCTGCGTTCAAGTCGGTGCGCCGACTCACGGGCCTGTGATTGAGCACTTCCGAAATCGTGCGCAGAATGTGCTTCGACCCCTTCTTGGGCGGGACGACTTTCTCGACGCGATCCGTGAAAAGGATGAGCCCCACGCGATCGCCATTCTTCATCGCCGAAAAACCAAACAGCGCGACCAGCTCGGCCATCAGCTCGGCCTTCGATTGTTCGCGCGTCCCAAACCACTGCGACCCACTCGCATCGACGAGCAGCATCACCGTCAACTCGCGCTCCTCGACAAACTGCTTCACGTACGCGTTGTTCATGCGCGCGCTGACGTTCCAGTCGATGACGCGAATGTCATCGCCCGGCTGGTACTCGCGCACCTCCGAAAACGACATCCCGCGTCCCTTGAAAACCGAGTGGTATTGCCCCGCGATCTGCTCATTCACGAGCCGCGTCGTGACGATCTCGATCTTCCGAATTCTCTTCAGCAGTTCCTTTGTAACCATTCGCGACGACCTACCTATAGAAGAGAAACCACAGAGTCACTGAGTTCTGGAGTTCTGAGGAGAAAAAACATTTCTTAACCATTAAGTTTCTCTTTCGGGCTCCCTCGCTCTGTGTCTCTGTGGTTCCTCTTTTCTTCGTTCACGGCACTTCGACGTTCTCAAAAATCCGCTTCACGATCGCTTCGCTCGTCAGCTCCTCGGCCTCCGCCTCGTACGTCAAGATCACGCGATGCCGCAAAATATCTGGCCCAATCGCCTTCACATCTTCCGGCGTCACGTACCCACGGTGCCGCAAAAAAGCATGCGCCCGCGCCGCGATGTTCAAGTAAATCGTTGCGCGCGGTGACGCCCCGTACTGAATGTAGTTCTCGATTTCCTTTAGCCCATACTCAGCCGGCCGCCGCGTCGCAAACACGATGTTCAAAATGTAGTCCTTAATTTTTTCATCGAGGTAAATCTGCCCGACCACCTCGCGCGCCCGCGCAATCTCCGCAGGCCCAACCACCGCATCGATTCGCGGCTCAAACCCGCTCGTCATGCGGTCCATGATTTCGCGCTCCTCGTCCTTCGTCGGGTACCCAACCTTAATCATGAGCATGAACCGGTCGACCTGCGCCTCCGGCAAAGGGTAAGTCCCCTCCTGTTCAATCGGGTTTTGCGTCGCCATGACGAGAAACGGGCTTTCGAGCTTGAACGTCTCTTCGCCGATCGTCACCTGGTGCTCTTGCATCGCTTCGAGGAGCGCGCTCTGCACCTTCGCCGGCGCGCGGTTGATTTCGTCGGCGAGCACGAAGTTCGTGAAGATCGGCCCCTTTCGCACCGAAAACGTCGCTTCGCGCTGGTTGTAAATCATCGTGCCGACAAGATCCGCCGGCAACAAATCGGGTGTGAACTGAATCCGCTGAAACTTGAGCTGCAACGCCTGTGCGACCGTCTTAATCGTTGTTGTCTTCGCGAGCCCCGGCACGCCTTCGAGGAGCACATGCCCGCCGGTGAGCAACCCAATCAGCACGCGCTCAAGCATCGCGCGCTGCCCGACGATCACCTTCGACACTTCGGCGAGCAACCGGTCAACGAACGCGCTTTCGTTTCGCACCATCTCGTTCAACGAACGTACGTCGCCCATCATTCCACCACTTCGCACCGCGCTTTCGATCGCTTCAGGCATTCGGGAACCTCCAGGATTTTCTGCTGTTACTCGTGTTAACCCGTGACTTCCGTTGCTTTATTCCAAGCTAAAAATTGAAGAACTTCTTGATCTTGTTCAAAAGCGACGACGAATGCGATCGCAGCGCGTCGTCACCTGCGGCGCCCAACTCCGCCCGCTTCCCCGCAAGCTCAAGCTGTCGCTTCGCGATAACGTCCGAAATCCGACCCGCGATATCCGGCTGCTTCTGGAACAGCTCCGCGAACGGCTCCTTGCCGATCATGATCATTTCGCAATCGGTCGCCGCCACAACCGTCGCCGTGCGCCGTTCGCCCGTCATGACCGACATTTCGCCGAAGAAATTTCCCGGGCCGAGCGTGGCCACGACCGCGCCGCCGACGCGCACTTCAACTTTCCCCTCGGACATCAAGAAGAACGACTCGCCCTCGTCGCCTTCGCGAATGATGGCCTCGCCCCGCGCGAAAACGAGACGCCGTGCGGAGTTCGCAAGCGCGTGAATCTCCTCGTCGGGCAAAACTTTCACGAAGTCGATCGAGTTCAGCGCCTTGATGCGCGCCTGCACGCGCCCCGCGAAAATCTCCTCCTCGGATTTCACTTCGTGCATGTAAACGTTGCGGATCGGCCACGGGATCTCGATTCGCGCGCGTTTGAAGTTGTACCAAACCGCCGTGCGCACCGCGTTTTCGACGTCGTGATAGCGCCGGAACTCGTCGATCCAAACTTCGATGAGGTACTCGATCGATGAATCCCCAAATTTATCGGCGATGACTTTGGGCGGCGGATCCTTTACGACGTTTTCGAGATCCGCCACGGCCGCGAGAATCACGTCTCGCACGCGATTGGGAGGCACGCCATAATCGACGCCGACGTAAATCTTCCGCTTCATCGATGGCCCAGGTTTTGTGTGGTTTTGAAGCACATCGCGGTTGATTTGGTTGTTCGGGACGACGACGCGCTCGTTGTCGCGCGTGATGAGCCGCGTCGCCCGCCATGAAACCTGTTCGACGCGCCCGAGGCGCCCCTGAAACGTCACCCAGTCGCCAATTTCGAACGGCTTTTCCATCTGAATCGCGAGCCCCGCGATCACGTTCGACAAAACGTCTTGAAGCGCGAGGCCGATGACGGCGGTGAGAATCGCGGACGTCGTGAAAAGCTGCGTGACATCGACACCCGCATTGCCGAGGATGACGAAAACGAGAACGATGAAGACGACCGACATTCCGATGTCGCGAAAAATCGATGGAATTTCAATCTTCTTTCGATGCGACAAAAAGAAATCGAGAAAGAGCGACGAAAACGCCTTGAGCGCGGCGTACGCGAGAACAAACATCATCGCCGCTTCGAACGGCGTCAGTTTGCCGTCGACCTTGCCGTGGTGGTCGCCCGCGTGCGGCAGGAGCGAATCAACGATTGCGAGGATGAGGAAGAGCGCGAACGCGAGAATGGCGCGCGCGAGCTTTTTCGCGATGCGATCGTTTTGTGTCTTGAGCCGCGCGAGCACGAGCAGCGGAATGAGCGCGACGCTGACGATGACACCGGGCAGCGTGGCACCGGAAAACAGGTCGCTGACGAACTTTTCAACAGGTCCCATCGGCGCAAAGGATATGGGCGCGCCCCGCGATTGACAAGACCCCTTCATCCCCGGTTAAGCGGTTCGTTCGCTCTCAAGCGTGAGGGTCGACAGGGGCCCGCTTCGGCGCGCCGACGTCCTCGGGTCTGATTTAAGACGTGCGATCAATCCAAGGTTCAGAGGCAAGCGAAAGCTCGGAGGGCCCAGCCGATATCGCGCTGCAGACCCTGCGGATGCGCGCCTGCGCGTCGCCCCTGCCGACCCTACGCGAATCCAGGCGGACCGCTTTCCGGAGACGTGTTTTCTGGGCTTGAGGGCGGTACGAAGGTTTCACCCGCTGGGTATCGGCTGACGATCGATCGACCCGCAAGTCTCTCAAGCGCCGTTCCAGGGAAACGGCCGACTTCTGATTGGGCGGGCCGGGATTGGGCAAGCGGAGGCTCGCGTCCGCAGGGGATGAGGTGCCGATGGGGCGTGGAATTGCCGTTCTCATGATGTTTGATTCAATCTGTGCAGACTCACATTTCATGTCAGACCCGAGGACTTCCGCGAGCCGGAGCGAGCCAAAACCCGACCGCCCAACGCTGGTCCTGGCCGCTTAACCGGGGATCGGGGACAAGACCCACACATTCCCGCGTGGGTTTGCGCGGAGCGAGGGCGCCCCTTATAATCGCTGTGGATTCTGAGAAGGGGTGACGGTCATCGATTCGGGCAACGCAGACAGCGGCGAACGTGCGGGTGGCGTCGACGAAATCATCTCGAACCATCACTTGTTTCGATCGCTGGATGACGCAGCCCGTGCGGAGGTTCGGGCGATCGGAGCCGCCGAGACCTTTGTCGCTGACGCTGTGCTCATTCGCGAAGGTGACGCGGGCGATTCGTTTTTTATTATCACGTCAGGGAAAGTCGAGGTCACAACGGCGGCCAAGGGCCACCCCATTATTTTGGGCATTCTCAAGACCGGTGCTTTCGTTGGCGAGGTTGGGAGTTTGTCGGGAAAGCCACGGACGGCAACGGTGCGCGCGCTGACGCCGGTTTCGGTCGTGCGGTTTGAACGCGCGAAGTTGATGGCGGTGCTCGCGCGATTCCCCAAGGCGACGGAGCTGCTGTCGGCCGTGGCTCTCGCGCGGGCACAGGACACCATCTCAAAGATATCGAGGTAAATCGTGGTCATTGTGATGCAGGAAGGGGTGAGCGAGGAAACCGTCGCTCATGTGGTGGCGGTCCTACGGGGTGACGGCTTCGAGGCGCACCGGTCGGACGGAAAATCACGCACCGTGATTGGTGCGGTTGGCGTGAACGTCGAGGTCGACCCGCGCAAGTACCAGCTTTTGCCAGGTGTGCACGAGGTCGTTCGGATCACCGAGCCGTACAAACTCGCGGGGCGCAAGTTCCAGCAAGAAGACACGGTTGTGCGACTTGGCGATGTGGCGATTGGCGGTCCAGAAGTGGTGCTGATGGCGGGGCCGTGTACGATTGAGAGCCTCGAGCAGGTCGAGACGTTGGCGCCGCTCGTTAAGGCCGCGGGCGCGAAGATCATGCGGGGCGGGGCTTTCAAGCCGCGGACGTCGCCGTACAGTTTTCAGGGCATGGGGAAAGAAGGGCTGCAGATCATTCGACGCGCGGCCGACAAAAACGGGCTCAAGGTTGTGACCGAGGTGATGGACGCGTCGCAAATCGAGCTGGTATCAGAGTACGCCGATATTTTGCAAATCGGCGCGCGCAACATGCAGAACTACACGTTTTTGAAAGCGCTCGGGCAGACGCGAAAGCCGATATTGCTGAAGCGGGGAATGAGTGCGACGATTCAAGAGCTTTTGTTGTCGGCCGAGTACATTTTGGCGGGCGGAAATCGCGACGTCATTTTGTGCGAGCGCGGGATTCGAACATTCGAGAATTTTACGCGCAACACGTTGGACATCAGCGCGATACCGGTTTTGAAGTCGCTGTCGCATTTGCCGGTGGTCGCGGATCCGAGCCACGGCACGGGAATTCGCGATAAGGTGCCGCCGATGGCGCGCGCGAGCGTCGCGGCCGGCGCCGACGGTTTGCTCATCGAGGTGCACCACGATCCCGACCGTGCCCTGTGTGATGGCGCGCAATCGCTTCTCCCCGACCAACTCAAAGCGCTCACCAAGGATTTGAAAACAATCGCTGCGGTGCTTGGGCGAACGTTCGCCTAATCTCCCACGACTCGATACGCCTTGACGTTCTCTCGTCGCACAACCTTGAGCTTTCCCGTCGTGGCGTTTCGAACCACTTCGATTCGACCCCATTGGCCCGTTGCTTTGACTTGCATCTCGAGCCAGTACGCGCGATTCCACTGACCGGGTCGAATTTTCCCAGCGCGGTCGCGGCGCACGCCGTTTGAATTGGCCACGATAAAAACGCGTTCGGGGTTTGCGACGCGCTTCTCGCGAATGAACGTGAACACCTTCTCCCATCGGTCGTGGAGCAGCCGCTCCTCGTGGTCGTACCCCGGGGCGTAGTCAAACTCGATCGGAAACTTCATCTTGAGCTTCTTCGACAACTCGCGCGCCTTCTGCTCCATCCAGCGCGCCTGATTGAGCGGCGCAACGTGATCGACCGTCCCATGAATCCATAGGTGCGGCTGATGAATCCCATTCTCCGCATAAAGAAGCGGGCTGTAGCGCTCCGCCTCTTCCATCGTTTTAAAATGCCATCGAATGTACTGCTTCCAAACCGTGTAAAGGCTGTCGCCCATAAAATTCACCGACGCCGCGAAAAGATGTGGATGGTGAAACCCCGCCGACAGCGCCCCGGCGCCGCCCATCGACGCGCCGGTGATCGAAACGCGCGCGGCGTCGATCGCCGTGCGTCGCTTTACGTCGTCAAGGCAATCGAGGATGTCGTCTTCGCCTTTGCCCGCGTAGAGGCTTCGCCCGCGTCCATGCGGAAACGCAAGCACCGTTTTGTCGCGATCCGCGTAATCAAAGGCAGCGGTGTAAAGGTATGACGTTTCATCGCCGCTGTAGCCGTGAAGCACGATGAGGAGGGGCGCCTTCTCGCCATCTTTCAACGTCGGCGGAAGGTAGAGGGCATACGGTTGAAGGGTGTCGTCCGCGCTGGAGCGATGCTTGAGAAAAAAAAGGCCGTGGGTGCGCGTGGTTGCGGGACCGAGGCGTGGCGTACCGCGGCTCTTGGGGCCGCCGTGCCAATCGGAGAATTCGATGTCGATGGTGACGCGGTTCTCGCCCTCGCGAAGTTTGGGCGCGTCAAGGTCAAGCGGGTATCCACGCGCCTTGCCGCCTGACACCAAGACGGGCTCGCCGTTCAGCGTGACGACTTGCTTTCCCGCGAACGCGCCGAGCTCGAGGCGTGGTTTTGACGCGAGAAGTTCCTTCGACACCGCGAACGACTTCGCGAGCCGCGCACGCCCCTTGCGACGCAGCTCTTTTCGAATCGGGAGGCGCTCGGTGCCCTGCGAAGAGCCATCCAGCTCGAAAGCCCATCCGTCCGATAAGTCGACGGTGAGGGGCGAACGCGCATCGACCGTCGGCGCATCGAGCGTCGCCCCAAAAACCAGTAGAAGGCTAAGCGTGAACATCGATTTCGTGCTCCCGGTTGAAAGAATCGATTTCCGCGCGGGACGCGTTGGTTGTCCGTGCCGCGAGGACCTTTTGTGCGAAGGCGGCTGCATCGCGCGCATTGATTCGGCGAAGAGCCGCACGAACACCCGCAATGGCAATCGGGTTCATCGACAGGCGACGAAATCCGAGACCGAGCAGGAGGGCCGAATAGGCCGGCTCGGCGGCCATCTCGCCGCAGATCGACGCGCTCTTTCCGGCTTCGCGCGCGGCGTTCGCAATCGTGGCGAGACTTCGCACAATCGACGGGTGATACGGTTGGTAGAGCCCGCTGTCGATTTGATGGACGCGGTCGACGCCCAGCGTGTACTGCACGAGGTCGTTGGTCCCGACGCTCACGAAGTCGGACTCGGCGAGGAGTTCGCGGATGATGATGACCGCCGCCGGAAGCTCGACCATCACGCCCAAGGGAACTTTTTCGGCGACCACGAATCCGCGCGAAACAACGTCGTGTCGCGCAGCCGCCATCAACTCTTTCACAAACGCCAGCTCCTCGAGGCTCGAAATCATCGGAATCATCACGCCGATTTCGCCGCTCGAGCTCGCGCGGAGCATCGCCGAAAGTTGCGTCTTAAGAATGTCGGGAAAGCGCATGGCGAAGCGAATCGCGCGAAGGCCACTCGCTGTGTCGAACGTCGTTCCGAGTTTGACGGGTGACGCGAATTTGTCGCCGCCCAAATCGAACGTTCGCAAAACCACCCGTTGCGGTCGCACCGCTTCCGCGACAATCGTGTAAGCCGTCGCCTGTTCGTCCTCGCTCGGAAGGTCGGGACGACTCATATAGAGGTACTCGGTGCGATAGAGGCCAACGCCATGTGCGCCGAGTCGCGTTGCCGACACCGCTTCTTGCGCGAATTCAACGTTGGCTTGCAGCTCAATTTCTGTGCCGTCTTTCGTGCGGACGAGCCCCGACACGGGGCGCCCGCGACGCCGCATCTTTTCGCGAAATACGCGATGACGTTCGGTGGCGGTGTGCGTCGTCTCTTCACTCGGGTGAAGCGTCACGCGGCCCGCGTCGCCGTCGACGACGATGATGTCGCCGCGTCCCACCGATTCTGTGATGCGCTGAAGCCCAACGACAGCGGGCAATCCGAGCGCGCGCGCCAAGATGACGGTGTGCGATGTTTTGCCGCCGACGTTAAGCGCGATGGCCGCGACCTTGGCGTCACGCAGGCGAATGGCGTCCGCTGGCGAAAGGTCGTGCGCGACCAGAACCGCGCCTGCGCTGGGAGGCGTCGCGACCGGTGCTTCTTGGCCGATGAGAGCCTGCTGCAACCGGTCGCCGATGACATCGATGTCGCTGCGGCGCTCGCGAAAGTAATCGTCCGTGAGGCGGTCGAACACGGCCTTCACTTCTTTCAACGTGAGGGCGAGCGCCCACTCGGCGTTCACGAGGTCGGTGGCGATGCGGCGCTTCGTGCCATCAACAAGGATCGGGTCCCGCAGCATGAGTCTGTGCGCTTCAAGGATGGCGAGGTACTCGCCGCTGCCGAGCTGTTCCATGCGCGCGTGGACCTCGTCGATTTCAACAAGGGCGCGCTGCTGCGCCGCCATGAAGCGATCGTGCTCCGCCAGAACGGCGTGCGCCGCCAAATGAAATCGCGGCAACTGGGCTCGTCGCCGATCGACAAGAAAGGCGGGGCCAATCGCGACGCCCGGCGCTCCGGCAACGCCGTCGACGATGGTTTCAACTGCCAAAGGACCCCCGTCGGTCATGTCGTCAGTCCGGCTCCCCAAAACGGTTTGCGATGAGCGCAGCAATCTCGGCGACCGCGGCCTCGGCGTCCGGCCCATCGGCGCGCACGCGAATCGTCGAACCCTTAGCCGCGGCGAGCATCAAGATGCCCATAATGCTCTTTGCGTTTACCTCGAGGTCGTCTTTCGCGATCGTGATTTCGGCTTCGAACTTGTTTGTCAGCTCGACGAGTGTCGCCGCCGCTCGCGCGTGTAGGCCGAGCCGATTCACAATTTCAACGCCCCGCGTGACCGAAGCGACGGTCATTCGACCTCACCCGCTTCGTCGGCTCGCGTCTCGCCGGCCGCGATCGCGCGCGCCAGTTTTTCTTGGAACACCCGCGCCGAATGGTGTCCCTGAACCCGAAGGAGGTGGTCGCGCGCCATGACTTCGATGAGCGTCGCCATGTCGCGACCGTGACGGACCGGAATGATGACCATCGGAATTTCGACATCGAGAAGCGAATAAAACCGCTCTTCGAGGCCCAAGCGATCGTATTCGTCGCGCTCGTTCCATTCGACGAGGTTCGCCACGAGTTCGATCCGTTTGCGCTCGCGCACGCTCGAAATACCGAAGATGTCCTTGATGTTGATGATGCCGAGGCCGCGGATTTCCATGTGATGCTGGATCATCTCGCTCGATTCGCCGATGACCGTGTCGGGAATTCGTTTTCGCACCTCGACGATGTCGTCGGCGACAAGACGGTGTCCGCGGCGCACGAGATCGAGCGCGCATTCGCTTTTTCCGATGCCGCTTTTTCCAAGAAGCAAAATTCCAACGCCCATCACGTCGACGAAAACCCCGTGGATACTGGTCCGTGGGGCCAAGTGCCGCTCAAGGAACTCGGTGACAAGGCGAAAAAAACGCGACGACGGAAGCGGAGTCGCGAGAAGTGGCACGCTCGTTTTCTCGCAAACCTCGGAAAGACTCCCGGGAATCGCGAGCCCTTTGGTGACGGCGATCGCGGCAACCGGGTGCGTGCAAATCTTTTCGAGGGCCGAGCGCTGTAGCTTTTTGTCGAGCGTGCCGAGGTAGTTGATCTCTGAGGCGCCAAAAACTTGGAGCCGGTCGCTGTGCAGAAACGACGTGTGGCCCGTGAACGCCAGCCCCGTCTTTTGTATGCGCGGGACGGTGAGGCGCCCGGCAAGGCCCGCTTGTCCGGCGACGAGGCTCAGACTGAGGGCCGCGGCGTCTGGCTCTAGGAGTCGACCAACCGTGATTGAAGTTCGCGAGCCGTCGTGCACGTCCCTATCCGTTCGCCGATTCCTCGGTCGTCAACAGCGAATAGATTTCCGATCGCGATGTCGCCAACAAAAGACGGTCGCGCACGACGCCTTTTTTGAACACACCCGCGACACAGGCGAGCGCCTTCAGGTACTGCGCGGCGCTCGACTCCGGCGCAACGAGCGCGAAAAAAAGTTGCGATGGCTTGCCGTCGCGTGCGTCAAACGGAATGCCCGAACGGCTGCGCGCGAAGCAACCGATGATACCAGGGACCGAGGCGACGCGGCCGTGTGGGATGGCGACACCTTCGCCGATCGCGGTGGACCCCGTTTTTTCGCGGGCCCAAAGTGCGCGCGCAAGATCCGACGCGTCGGTGCCAGCGCCGTTCGCGATGGCCGCGGCAATCTCCGTGAGGACGCCGTCCTTGTCGGTCGCGGCGAGGTCGACAATGACGTTCGATTCCGAAAGGAACTCTGCGACCCGCATGGGAACGATGTACAACGTTCCGCGCGGCCGCTCAAGTGCCGCGAAACAACACCAATTAAGGGCGTGTCACCCGCTAAGGGCGTGTCACCCGTAAAAAAAGTGACTTGAGGTAATCGCCCTCGGTGTGTCCCGCAATCACCGGGTGATCGGCGCCGGCGCCACCACGCCAAACAACTTGGGCCGATCTCGCGGCGTCGTTCGTCGCAATCGCAACCGCGCGCTCGAGTGCGTCGCGCGAAATCGCGGCGCTGCACGATGACACGAGAAGCCATCCGTTCGGGACGACGCGCATCGCTTCGGCAACCAGTCGGCGCAAGCGATCGAGCGCGCCATCGACGTCGGCATCGCGTCGCGCGAGTTTCGGCGGATCGACGATGACAACGTCATAGGCGTCGCCGGCGCGGCCGCGTTCCATCACGAATCGGAGCGCGTCGTCCTCGACCCACGCGATCGATTCAAATCCGTTCAGCTTCGCGTTTTCGCGCGCGAGTAAAAGCGCAGGCCCGGAAGAATCGACGGCCGTTACATCGCGTGCGCCAGCGCGGGCCGTGTAAAGCGCAAAGGCTCCGGTGTGCGTGAAAAGGTCAAGGACACGTGCGCCGTTCGCGACTGTTGCGACGAGACTGCGGGCGGCGCGCTGATCGAAGAAGAAACCAGTCTTTTGGCCTCGTCCCGGCTCCGCGACGAAGGTGAGGCCATTTTCGAAAAACGTTGTTCGAGAAGGCGCACCATCGAGCTCGGGCGCATGACCGGGCACAAAGACCTCGCGACGCGGCGCGGGAATTCCCTCGCGCTCGGCGGCGTCGTCGGGGGCAACGACAACAAGTGGGTTCGCGTCTGGAAATGCATCGCGGATCGCCGCACGTTCGCGCCACAAACCGAGCGACGTAACCTGCGCCACGACGGCGTTCGAGAACCGATCGACGGTGAGGCCGGGAAGGCCATCGCCCTCGGCGTTCACGACGCGGAATCCCGTGGTTTGAGGTGACGGCAATCCGACGGCACGCCGAAGGGACAGAGCGCGCTCGATTCGGGCGCCGATGAGCTTCGCGATGGACGGTTCGTCGCCTGTGGCTTCTGGCGCGCGCCCCAAAAGGCGGACACGAATCTGCGATTTCGCGTTGTAAAACCCAAGCCCAATCGCGCGCCCGTCCGCATCAACGACACGCACGACATCGCCATCGGCCGGCGTCCCCTCGACACGCGCGACCGCGCCACTCATGAGCCACGGGTGCCCGCACCAGAGCGGCCGCGCGCGGCCTTTCTTGACGACGACGCTGATCACGCCCCATCTGTAATCGAACCGCTCACGAAGGGGAAGTACTCACCCGCTCCCGCGCCCGCTTCTCCTTCTCCCTGCGCCGTTGCGCCCACGCGTCTGAGGCGATAAGGGTCTTGGTGTTGCGGCGACTTTTTTTCATTTCAAGCCGCGCAAGGAGGCGAACCATGAACCGCGCCATCAACTTCAACGCAGGACCGGCAGCGCTCCCGCTCCCGGCGCTCGAACGCGCCGCGCACGAGCTCGTCGATTTCGCCGGCACCGGAATGTCGGTCATGGAGCACAGCCACCGAGGCAAGGATTACGAAAAAGTCCACAACGAGGCGCTCGCCCTCGTTCGCGAGCTGCTCGCCATCCCCGATTCGCACACCGTCCTCTTCCTGCAGGGCGGCGCGTCGCAGCAGTTCGCGATGGTGCCGATGAACTTGCTCGCGCGTGGGCGCTCGGCCGACTATGTGCTGACCGGGGCCTGGGGCGAAAAAGCGTTTGCAGAAGCGCAAACCGTCGCGGCGCTCGTCGGCGGCAGCGTGCGCGTCGCGGCGTCGACCGGCGAAGGCGACGGCAAAGAGAAGGCGTATCGCCGTGTTCCACGCGCGGGCGAGGTGAAGGTCGACCCCTACGCGGCGTACGTTCACCTCACGAGTAACGAGACGATTCATGGCGTAGAGTTCGGCGTGACGCCTGAAGGCGCCTTCCCGGACGCGGGGAAGATCCCGATCGTCTGCGACATGTCGAGCGACTTTCTCTGGCGAAAGTTCGACGTCGCGCGCTTCGGGCTCGCTTACGCTGGTGCGCAAAAAAACGTCGGCCCGAGCGGCATCGTCGTCGTCATCGCGCGCAAAGACCTCATCGCCGCGGCGCCCGCGGGAATCCCAAAAATCTTCCAGTACAAAACACACGCCGACAACAACTCGCTCTACAACACGCCGCCGACGTTCAGCGTCTACATGGTGCGAAACGTCCTCGACTGGCTGAAATCGCAAGGCGGCCTTGCGTGGATGGAGGCCGAGAATCGCAAGAAGGCTGAACGCCTCTACGGCGCGATCGACGCGCACGCCGATTTTTTCCGGTGCCCCGTCGAGAAGGCGTCGCGTTCGGTGATGAACGTCGTTTTCCGTTTGCCGAGCGAGGCCCTCGAGGAACGCTTCGTCGCCGAGGCGAAAAAACAAAACATGATCGGCCTCAAGGGGCACCGCAGCGTCGGCGGCATCCGCGTGTCGACGTACAACGCCGTGAGCCTTGCGTGGATCGACACGCTCGTCGCGTTCATGAACGAGTTTGTGCGTACGGCGTAAATCCGGTTATTGCGACGCTGTCGATTCACCGCGCGGCAGAAGCCAAAGAATGCCGCTCGCAAACGACGAAAGAACGACGAGCGTGGGCAACGCAAGAGACGGGAACGAAAGCCAGCCACGATCGCGCGCGATCGCGATGAATGCGGCGCCAGCGCAGAGATAAGTGAGGAACGCCGCGATAACCGCAAGCACCGTGCCGATGCGCCGCTTAAAGAGAACACCGGCCGCCGCGCCAATAAAGACGAGCGTTGCCGCCACAAGCGCCGCCGCGACCGCCGGAATTTCGCGCCACACCCCGGCCATCAACATCTGCATCGGTGTGAACGCGCACATGCCGAGGATCCAGACGAGAACGCCTCTTTCCCAGCGGCGATAGGCGGGCCGCGCGAGGGAGCCGTGCCGCGCGAATCGACTGCGCTCGATGTGACCAACGAGCAAGATAAACACCGCGACGCCAAATGCTGTTGCTGCGCGGAAAACGGCCTGCTGCGCCCGGTCCCACGTTGGGAGAAGCGACTCGATGGCAATGGCGACCACGGGAAGCCCCGCGAAGGTGGCGGTCCCGAGCGCGCTCGCCCACGCGTCGCGCCGTGCGCGAACATAGAAGGCGCTCCAGAGGATGGCGGCGACGCTCCACGCGAGAAGGAGCGGATGCGCAACGCGAAGGGCGATGACGTGATACTCCGCGAGCCCCGACACCGCAGCGACAAACAGCGCACCGATGCCCGTCACGCGTCGAAGCCAAAATTCAACCGGCGACAGATTCACTTCGCGTTCTCCTCGATCGCAACCCTATCGCGAATGGTGAAAATCGGGAAGATCGACGATCGCGGCGTTCGCGTCTACGGCACGGAGCTCGGCTGGGCATCCCGACGGAGCTCTGCGAAATCGTTTGACGGGTTAAGACCGCGTGCGGTAACCCTCGCGCGTCGTGCCGAGGGGGCACGGCGATTCAAACCAAGGAGAACACGTGAAAGCGAAAAACGATCTTGAGAAACTGCTGCCGATTCTAAAGGCCATCCCGGCGGACAAGGTGATCGAGCCCGATCGCCCCGTTGGGATCATCGTCCAGGAGGCGTACGAACTCGCGAACGCCGCGCACCAGTATCGGCCGCACCTGCTCGCGGTCGGCGTCTCCGCCGAACTTCTCGACGGCATCGTCACGCACGCGAACGCGCTCAGTGCCGCGCAAACCGAGTGGACGCACGTCCGCGAGATGGGCTTCCCAGCGGCGCTGCACGCGACCATCGATGCCGCGACGGTGGTTCGCCGCGACCTTGTCGACTCGTCGCATTATGCCCTTCGAAACGACGGCGACGCGCTGGCGATCGTTTCGCGCATTCAAGAGGGCGAAGGCGTGGCCGACATCTGCCAAGACTTAAAAGATCTTGCGGCACTCACCGAGAAGTACCGCGCCGAGTTTGACCGAATCGACTTCGATTTTGAAATCGCGAAGCGAGCGCGCGCGCTCGCAACCGAGGTTCTCACGGGGCACGCCGCGGCGACGACGAAAAAGGTGTCAACCGAAGCGAAGAGCATCCGCGACCGGGCGTTCACGCATCTCGACGATGCGGTCGATGAAGTTCGCGCGGCGGGGCTTTTCGCGTTTCGGCGAGACGCCGATTCGTCGCGGCTGGCGAAGTTTAGGAGCGCCTATGCGATTCGGCGTGAGCGCCGGCGCAAGACGGGGTCGGCCGCGTCGCCGTTTTCGTCGAATGCGGCGGCGGCGACGGCGGCGGCCGCGTCGACAGGCCCGGCCGGCACCGCGCCAGCCAATAACTGCACGCCTCGATAGCTAATTTTCTCAGTTTTTCCCTCCCGTGGGCCCACGGACGCGGTTTCCATGAAAAAAGCGCCTCCCGTGGCCCCACGGACGCGATTCCTGCGCAAGAAATGGCTTCCGTGGCCCCACGAACAGCGGTCCCGACCGAAAGCCGGCTCCCGTGTGCCCACGGGACGGCCTCCGCTCCCCACGGACGGCTCCCAGCGCGGGCTGAAGCAAGCACGCAACCCCTTCAAGCGAAACCCGCACCGCGCCGCCACCGCTATCGCCCATAGTTTCATTGCGTCTCCTCTCACTCCTACCTGGTCCTGGACCTAAACTTGGTCCTGGTCCTGGACCATCAGGAGTCCACGTCCAGGTCGAGGTCCAGGTCCAGGAAAGATCGCTAACCGCACGTCTACGGCGCGCACCATAACGCTGTCATGTAGATCTCGTTGTTCGCTAGGTTCCGCCTATCGTGCCATGCCACAGCGTATCCATCGCCGTTCCAAACGAGCGACGCCGCCTCCGATATCTGCCCATCCCCCCCTCCATCATTAAGATTGCTCACCCTCACCTCGTCGCCCCGCAGCCCGCCATCCCAGTCCACTCGCCTAAAATAGATTTCCCCATCCGTCCCCCCCGCGCCCCCCTTCGTATCCCTCCACGCCACAGCCACCTCGCCAAAGCCCACCGCGACGCTCGGCTCGCTCGCCGTGTTCACGACACTCACGTTCACGGCGCCGCCAATGCCCGTAACACCCCCGTCCTCACGCCCAACCCGCTGCAGGTAAACCGTCGGCCCTTCCTCATATGCGAGCGCATACTCCCCTCGCTCTCCGTCGTACCCGAGCTTCGGATTGCTCCGCGCCGCGCCCCCCCCAAAATTCCTTGTCCCCGCCCCCCCTCCGCCCGGCCACCTCTCCATCACCCCAACCCCATCCCTAAAAAAGATGTCTCTTACCGCCCCGTTCTCATCATCCCCCCAAACCACCATCACCCCCGCATCCCCGTCGCTCGCCCTCCCGTACCCGACCCACGCGTCCACCGACGTCTCCCCTCCGTCGTCGTACCGAAATTCCGCCGCTCCAAACGCACCCCCATCGATCTCCACCGCCACCGTCGTCACGTACACGCTGTTCGTCATCGTCGACCACCACCCCACGTAATACGTCTCGAAGCCGCCGCTCACCCCACCGGCCACCATCACCGGCCCACGCGTCGCCGCTACTGGAAATCCCCCATCCACGATCACCGTCTCCGCCTTCACCGCCCCTCCATCCCGGTCCATCCGCAAAAACACGACGCTCGTCCCGTTCGAAACCGCCGCGTACGCATACCCTCCATCCACCGCGACGAGACTCGGCCGCGTCGTCGCCCCGCCCAGCGTCGACACCCGCTTCTCCCACCCCACAACCCCACGCCCCTTGCAATCGCCACTCCCCACCTCACACCCCTCGCACCATCGCCCCGCATCCCCACACGCCGTCTTGCAACAGACCCCTTGCGCGCAAATATTCGTCACGCACGAATTCGCCCCCGCATCCGCGCACACAGCCCCCGCATCCTGCCGATAGTTGCAGTTCCCGTCGTTGCAGAATGCTCCACTCACGCACGCGCTGTCCGCGCCACACGACGACGGACACGCCCCCGCGTCCGCAACGCAACTGTACGATCCACATGACACGGCGTTCGGCACAACGACGCCTCCATCCCCATTACATGTGCTCGCTCCTTGATAGGTATTCACTCCAGGACAACTCGACGTTATCACCACCGTCCCCAACACCCACTTCCGACAACTCCCCGTCCCGTCGCACCGCCCGTCGTTTAAGCACGTCGATGCGTCTTGCCCCACGCAGTAACTCGTAACCGTCGGCTCTTCCCCCGCGTCCACGCTCACGCACCCGTTCACTGGCCCCGCGTCGCCTGCGTCCGCACCCGCGTCTCCTCCCGCGCCCGCATCCGCCACCGCACCCGCATCCGCTCCAGCATCCGCGCCCCCGTTCCCTCCCGCATCCCGCACGCCCGCCGCGCAGAATCCGTTCGATTGGCAAATCGCCCCAGCGCCGCAAGTTGCATCGTTCGTGCAAGACTTCGCGAGGCACCGCCGCGACGCACTCCCACAGTACTCCCAGCCGTTACAGTCGGAATCGGTGTTGCACGGCGTCCCACCCACCTCCGTCAAACAGCCACAGCCCAAGACCAGCGCGAACAACGAAGCCAGCCGAACGAAACTCTTCATCTCCACAATCCTCCGAAGTTCTAAAACCCGCCCATCACCGTGAGTCCGGCAGCCGAGGGGACAACGACCACAGACTTCTTGCCGACACCGTAAACAATCGCCGTCACAATCGACGCCGCGAATGTCACTCCCGAGGCGACCCAAAATATGTCGCGGCGCTGTAAATCGAGATCGCGCTTAAGGATCAGCGCCAATTCCGCATCCGGCGTTAATGCACCCTGCGCCCCATTGAACTTGTCAGCCCATCCCGCCGCATTTGCCCCATTGACGGCTCCAACAACCCCAAGCCCAAACGCCGCGGCGCCGAGGCCGATGGACGTCCAGAGGAGCGCTGGGGCACGGCGAGTCCGGGTCATGCGCTTAGCGATAAGCGGGGGCGCGACCGGGCCAGCGATGTCGACGAGCGATGCGACGACTTCGTTTTCAACCCAGGGCTGAACTTTGAGCTCGTGGCGAAACGCGACTTTGCCGGGCGCTTCGACGGTGACGATGGTGCGTCCGGGGCGCGCGCGGCAACGGTGAATCGCATCGGGCAAAAGGTCGCCGCCCCGACGCAAACGGCCGGGGCCGTCGGTGGCGACGAGACCTGAATCCGCAACCGCTCCCGCTGCCCGCACCCGCTGCCCGCTTTCCGAAGCCGCTGCCGCTCCCGCCTCCGCGCCCGCACCCGCGCCCGCACCCGCTCCCGCCTCCGCACCCGCGCCCGCTCCGGCTGCCCGCATCCGCTTCCCGCTGCGGCGATTTTCTCTTCCCATAGTCCTCTTCTCTGCGCCTCTCGTGGTGCACGCCTTCCCCCCCACCATCACGCGCACGCCCTCGACGCGCGCTGGCACGCGCACCACGACCCAGCCGTACGCGTCAAAAAGCTCCGCGACCCACGCGTCGATGACATCGATTCGCGCCGACGGATCGGCCGGCAACCGCCTCCACTCGCCGCCCCGCGCAACCGCGCCCTCGACGCTCGTCAACCGGATCTCCGACCCCTTCACCTCGGCGCCGATCACCCGCGCGACGCGCCGCTGCTCGCGAAACGCCTTCACGCACGCCAGATCGAGTTCGTTGCACCCCGACGCCACCAAAACGCTTTCATCCGACACCGCCCGCTCCGCGAGCACATAGCGCCGCGACGCCCGTGCATGATGCAATATCCGCGCGCGAACCTCGGTC